>NZ_LZJI01000253.1 GCF_001667775.1 Mycobacterium sp. E1747 | reverse complement strand
CGACACCATCCACAACACCTTCACTGGTGCGACGGATTTGGGTCACAGCCTGCCCGAGTTGATCGAGGCGTTGAAGGCCATCCCGAACGACTTCGTCCGCGGTTTGTTGGGGCCAGGGACTTTGGGTGGGACGATCCTTGGGCTCGCTGACGCCATCGTGTCGGGCGCAGTCGGCCAAACCGGCACCGGCGCCGGCCTTCCCGATGTTGAAACCTTCATCGGCTTGATCAGCTCGTGGGCCACTCAGGGCCGGTTCGCGTGGGAGCAGGCTGGTGTCCGCAACAACCGGCCAGCCGACTCGGGGTTGTTACCGTCGGAGCGGTCGAACTTCCCCCTCTCAAGCATCACCACCCAGTTCGACATTGTGCCGGGAACATCTGTGGTCGCGTTCGACTACATCGAAGAGTCAATGTCTTTGGGGACGATCTCCTGGATCGGGTGGGGCGTCTCCGGAATCACCGCCTTCTACATTCAGGTCTACCGGCTGAACCTCACCACCGGTGACCTTTCTGAGTTGATCCACCAGTCACCCAACATCGTGGGTGTCCTCAACTCATCAGCCACTTCCCCGCAGGGGGCGTTCAACACCTACGAGCTCGCTAGCCCCCCTGGTGTGGTGGCGGGTGACCTGATCGGCTACCGGTTCGTCACCGTCGGCGGGAATCACACCATCCGCGGACGTGTATCAGGGCTTCCGCTCAGCACTATCGCCCCGATCGCCGCACCAGCAGCCACCCACCCGGTCACTGGAACCCCCGGAACCGCACCGTCTTCGATCGCGAAGACCGCCATCACCCCGTCGCAGAACATCCCGTGGGTCGGTATCGCAGTGGACACCGGCAGTGGTTCCGATCACCACGACCCGTTCCAGCAGGTTCTCACCGGACCCACCACGATCCCGATCGCGGATTGGTGTGACCACGTGGATGCGGTAGTGGTCGGTGAGGGCGGCGACGGGGCACCTGGGTTCGCCGGATTCTACGGAAACGCCGGCACACCAGGGTCGTTCACCACTGTCACCTGGGTTCGCGATACCCACTTCACCGGGCCCACCATCATCACCTGGGACGGGCACACCCTGTCGATCCCTGGTTTCTCCATCGCCGGGAACAACGGCGACAACGGATCCGGAACCCGCCTGGCGATCTTGGGCGCCCCGGTCGGGCGCGGCCCAGGAACCACAACCTACAACGGCCTCAAAGCCATCGGCGGCGACGATCAAACCGCCGTGGGTGGGGCCGGCACGGTGCCGGGTGGTGCGGGTAACGGCGGCACGTGGTTCGGCATCTACAGCGCCGGCGGGGCGGGTGGGCCCGCGAGGGCGTGGATCCAGTTCCGCAAGGATGCCCTGCCTGGTGAAACCCCGGGCAGCGGTGAGGGCGACACCACCCCGCCGAACATCACCGGCCTTGACGTTGAAATCACGGCCACCACCAGCTCACTCACTCTGACGATAGATGGGGCTGTCGATGCCTAGCGGTCTCAAAGGCTACAACGTCCAAATGGACGGCCAGAAGGTCAACGACGTCGTCATCCCTGGCGGTCAGCAGTTCCCGCTGCAAGGGTTGGACTCTGGTACGGACTACTCCGCGCGGGTGACCGTCACCGCGGTCGACAACGCGGGAAACGAAACCTCCCCGGTGTCGTTGGCTTCGCTGGGGAAGTCGGCATTCACCAACTCTCCCACCCCGACGGATCTTCTTCCGTTGGATACCAGGAACGCGATCGACGCCCTCGCGCTGGCGCAGCTCAAACCAAACACCAAAGTTGACGGTGTTGTGGTGGGGATCTACTCCCCAGACGGAAGCTACTACAACGCGTACGGCGGTGACCGTACAACCAACTCCCCGTTGACCATTGACGACAAGATGCGTTACGGGTCGATCACCAAAATGTACACCTGCCTGCTGGTGTGTAAGGCCATCGATGATGGCTATCTGACCTTGGATGACAAACTCTCCACCTACGTCAGCGGGCCCGCGTATTGGAGCAAGATCACCATCAAGAACTTGATGATGATGACATCGGGGATCAAGGACTATCTGCAGCAGGACGACACCGTCAAGCAAGCGTATTTCCTGAGCCCCACAAACGTTTTCGACCCGATGCCCTACATCCGAAGCTACGCGCCGCTGTATGAGCCGGGGACTTCATCGTCGTACTCCAACAGCAACACTGTGCTGTTGGGGAAGATCCTCGAGTGGGTTGATGCGAACCACGGCACCGGACGCGACATCCGCACCATCATCCAAGAAGACCTCCTAGACCCTTTGGGGCTTACTGAAACCGAGTGGCCGACCGGCAATTACATGACACCCCCGTATTCGCGGGGATGGTCGGACAACCTCGCCCTTCCCCAGGTGCAGGCCACGTTGGGGCCGTTCTTCGGGCTCCTGCAAACCATCGGGCTGCTTCAGTCGGTGTTGACGATAGCCGGGTACGGCAACATCCAAACCACCCCAGAGGTGGAGTTCACCGCCTGCAGCACCACCTGGGGCGGTGCGGCCGGCGCTTTGGATGGCACGATTGCCGACCTAGTCACCTTCGGTCGGGCGATAGCGGCCGGCACCCTGCTCTCCCCGGAGATGAAGCAGCTCCGCGAGGAAACGTTCACCACCTACCTCACCTATGTGCCAGCGCACCCGTGGGAAGGCGGCGGGTGGATGGGCTTCGGCCTGGGAGTTATCCAGTGGGGCGAGTGGCTGGGCTGGATCGGAAGCCTCGCCGGCTACCACTCCGTGATGTTCGCCAACCCCAATAACGGGGCGGTCATCGCGGCGATCATCAACCACATGACCAGCGGGGACCCCACGTCCCTGTTCTACGAAATCGCCTACCTGCTCTACCCGGAGACCACGGCTATTCAGGGTCCGCGGATCCGCCCGTCGGGGATCCCCTCATCGGCGTCGATTGGTCAGCCGCAAGTCTTCCTCTCTCACGCGGTGGGAGACCCAGACGCCAACACCCATGTGCCGCTCAAAGTCCCGTTCTACATCTAAGGAGAAACCATGGCGAACGCGCTCTACACCAAGTACCGCGAGAAAGCCCTCCAAGGGCAAATCAACTGGCTCACCGACAACATCAAAGTCGTTTTGGTCGACGCAGCGGACTACACCGTGAACACGGCCACCCATGAGTTCCTGTCCGACGTTCCCTCCGCGGGCCGGGTCGCCACCTCGGCGAACCTGACCGGTAAAACCGCCACCGGCGGTGTCGCCGACGCAGCCGATGTGACGTTCTCCGCTGTCACCGGTGACGTGTCCGAAGCCCTGGTGATCTACAAAGACACAGGCACCGACACCACCTCACCGTTGATCGCCTACATCGACACCGCCACCGGCCTCGCCGTCACCCCCAACGGTGGTGACATCACAGTCATCTGGCCGAATGACTCCGGCCGGATCTTCAGCCTGTAACAGCTGATGAGCGGATGGTGGGCTGAGCTTTTCCTCACCCCCGGAGGCACCCCGTCGACAGCTGTAGTCGGGGAACCGACGGTGGCGACGGGGATCGTGGTCATCCAGGTCCCCAGCGTCCCACCTGTCGCCGCGGTAGGCATACCAACAGTTATCGGCCCGCCGCAAATCGTTTCACCAGACGGCGTCCCACCGTATGCGGCGGTCGGAACCCCGACAGTCACACCGGGGACGGTGTCCGTCACGCCTTCTGGTATCGCATCAGCTGCGGCGGTAGGAACCCCGACTATCACCACTGGGCCGGTCACGATCTCGCCGACCGGGATACCGTCACCGGCCACGGTTGGATCGCCGATCGTCTCCAACGCCGGCCAAGTCCCCTACACCGTCCCATTCCAAATCTAGGAGCCCTCAGTGCCTGAAATTAACGGCAAGCAGTGGACCAAGGAAGAAGTCCACGAAGCCTTGAAAACCGGCCGTGTTGAAGAGATCTGGCCTGGCGCTGTGTTCACCGATCACGGCGACTACGGGGATCTGCAATTCGCCGACGGATCGTATGCGGGGATCAGGTTCGACCCGCCCGCCAAGCCCAAGAAGGGATCACGTAAATGACTCTGGCCACTAACTGGGTCGACAACATCGGAATGTTCGTCAACGCGGCCTACCTGAATGCCCTTGATACGGCCGTGAATGCGAACACACAGGGCCGCCCGGTGGTCAGCAGCATCACCTCATCGGCTACCCCGGCGATCAACACCGACAACTGCACCCAATTCGAGATCACCGCCCAAGCCGCGGCGATCACATCAATGTCCAGCGGCCTGTCCGGAACCCCGCAGGACGGGCAGAAACTGATCCTGCGGATCAAGGACAACGGGACCCCCCAGACCATCACATGGGGGTCGAGCTGGCGTGCGGTGGGAACTACACTGCCCGCCAACACCATCCCCGCCGGGGTCATCTACGTGGAGGCGCATTACAACAGCGCCGACAGCGTATGGGATGTCCTCACCGTGCGGAAGCAAGCCGTGGCGATCCAGATCATCGGATCCAACTCTGTCGCTGCCGCGAACTCGATCACGCTGCCCACCCATCAGGCCGGCGATGTGATCATCATCTTCGCGTTCACCAACGGCACCACCACCCCACCCACACCCCCGGCGGCTTCCGGGACAGTGCCCGCCTTGGTTCAGGTCGATGCCACCGCCGGAAACTCCTGCGCGGCATCGATTTACCAGTTCGTCGCAACGGCCAATAACCACACATCGGGAACTTGGACGGCCCCCGCTACTGCAGCGATGGCCGCCATCGTCTTGCGATATGAGGATCGACTTGCGGCAACCCCGTACGGCGCACATTCCCTTGCGGTCTCCGCCGCAACAATTTCCACCATCATCACCCCGGCGATCACCCCGGTGAAGACAGACGGTTCCTCAAAGCTGCTGTACATGTACGCCCACCGCAACATGACCTCATGGGATGCCGCCCCGACTGGGTTCACCCGACTGACCGCTGCCGCCAATATCGCCGGTGTCTGCGTCAACAGCAAGAACGACACCACATCGGATGGTGCCACTAACCAAACCATGACCGGCGTGGCTAGTTCGGGCTGTATGGCTGCCTGCCTGGAAATTGTCGCAGCCACCTAACCGCCCCCCGCAAGCTCACGATCCGCCCTAGTTGGCGGATTTTTTGTGTGCACGAAAGGAACCGCGCATGGCGCAATTACGCGCTGGCATCCGCCTACCCCGCACCGCTAACCCGGCGTCGCTCACTCCCCGCCAGGTGGGGGAGGCGTACCACTTCCCGCAAGCGACCGGTAAGGGATATGTGGGCGGGATCATCGAGCTCGGCGGTGGATTCAAACCCGCCCAGGTTGCGGAGTATTTCACCCAGAACGGTCTTCCCGCACCGAAATTCGTATCCAAGCCCGTAGCCGGCGGTAAGAACAAAACCGACGGGCCAGACGGCGCCGATGGCGAAGTCCAGTTGGACATGATCATCGCTGGGGCTATCGCCCCAGCCGCGACGTGGAACGTGTACTTCGCCCCCAACACCGACTCCGGATTCCTCGCCGCACTCCGCCAGGCGGTAGGGGAGTGCGACGGAGTGTCGATCTCGTGGGGTGGTTCGGAGAACAACTGGGACCCCAACACGATGGACACCTTTGAGGCAGTGATCAAAGCGGCCCGCGCCCAAGGCGTCCCCGTCTTTGTGGCGGCCGGGGATACCGGATCCCAAGACTCCTCCGGGGCTGGTAATCAGTGCGACTTTCCCGCCTCTTCCCCATCGTCGATCGGTTGCGGTGGAACACGACTGATCCTCAAAGGAACAGAACGCGCCGCGGAGACGGTGTGGGATGACAACCCCACGCAATCCGCCACCGGCGGCGGTGTCAGTAAGCATTTCCCGGGCCGGCAAGTACCAGATATTGCCGGCAACGCTGACCCCGACACTGGCTACGAAGTCATGATCGACGGCCAAACTTCGGTTATCGGCGGTACCTCCGCAGTCGCGCCACTCATGGTCGGCCTACACGCCCTCCTATGGGAACTCAATGGCGGCAAACCATTCGACTTCCTCAACCTCATCGTCACCAACCCCCAAGCCATGTTCGACGTGACGATCGGCAACAACGGCGGCTATAAGGCCGGGCCAGGACGCGATGAAACGACAGGGTTCGGTGTTCCGGATGGGCAAAAACTCGCCGATGCCCTACTGGGGCCCGTCCCGGCACCCGTCCCACCAGGTCCGGCACCCGTTCCTACCGATCCGCTGAAGGATTTCCCCACCGCAGCTGTGGAGCCTTGGCTTGAGCATAAGCACAACTACACCGGAGCCGAAGCCACAGCAGCGCATGCCATCTCAGCGTGGGGTGCTGGACACGGCATTCCACTCAAGGCCGTCTGATGAACATCACATCAGACCCACGGCTGCACTGGTACCCGGCACAACTAAACCCATCAGCGCATTCCCCCACCGGAGTAGTCGACGGAGACACCGTGAATAGCGTCGTCGACTTCGGGGCCTACATCTACGTGCATAAGCCTCTACGGCTGTACGGAATCAACGCCCCAGAGTTATCCACACAAGCCGGTCAGGACGCGAAGACATGGGCCATCCAGTGGTACCAAACGCATTGCCCTGTTGGCCAGTTCATCATGAAATCCGCACTTGACCCGGAAGACAAGTACGGACGTTTGTTAGCAACGGTGTATGCGGCTGATGGTGCCTGCTACAACGACGACATCGTTGCCGCCGGGCACGCGGTCCCTTACTTCCCATGATCCGAAAGGCCATGTGATGCTGCAGAAATTCCTCGACACGCTCGCGGAGAAGATCGCCGAGAAGGTCGCAGATAAGGTCGACGCCCGGCTCGCCACCGCTGAACAAGACATCACGAACCTGGTTGAAGGGTTCGTGACGAAGCTCGAGCAGGAGTTGGCGGGCATCCCGATCATCGGTGGCGTATTCAAAGGCCAGTCGTCGTGACAGCCGACCAGTACGCCCCCGCGGTACTGCAGGCAGGACGTGATCTTGGGATCACCCCGAAGGGGGTCGTTATCGGATTCGCCACCGTGTACGTCGAATCGAACTGGACGATGTACGCCAACGCCAAAGTCCCCGAGTCCATGAACATTCCGCACGATGCCGTCGGATCAGATGGCCTGTCGGTCGGCCTGTTCCAGCAACAGGTCCGTGACGATGGCAACGGATGGTGGTGGGGAGATGCCGCCACCTGCATGGACCCCTATAAGTCCGCTCAGTTGTTCTTCTCCCGGCTCAAGCGGCTGGACTACAACAGCGAAGCCCAATCCCCGGGCAGCTACGCGCAGGCCATCCAGCAGTCCGCATTCCCGGATCGCTACGACCAACGCATGGGCGATGCGCAATCCCTCTACGACCAAATCAGCGGAGGCACCGTGTCCACACCCCCCGTCGACCCGAATCGCCCTGACTTCAACGAACTTGAGGGTTGGTGCGACAACAACCAGGACCGGGCAGGAACCAAGGTTGATCTGTGGCTCATCCATACCCAGGAAGGCGGAGGCGGGGACGATGCCGCCCGTGACCTGAAGGACTTCTTGATCTCCACGACCGGCGGCGCGAATCCGGTCAGCTACCACTACACGATCAGCCAGGCATCTGATGGCGGGGTCACCGTCTATGACGTGGTGGACACGGATCTGGCTTCATGGTCGGTCGGGAACTCCAACAACCGGGCGATAAATCTGTGCTTCGCAGGCTCGTACGCCAGCTGGACGCGGGAGCAGTGGCTACAGCAGTCCAAAGCCATTGACGTGGCGGCTTATCTGGCGGTGCAGGACTGCATCAAATACAACGTCGAGCCCACCGTCATCCCGGGACCGCAGTACGGCAAGAACCCCCCGGGGATCTCTGATCACCGCTACTGCAGCAACTGGCTCAAGGATGGGAACAACCACAACGATGTCGGCGATAACTTCCCGTGGGATGTCTTCGCCGCTGCGGTGAAGAAGTATTGGGACCTCGCTCACGACACACCTGCACCGGATCCGACACCTACACCGCCGCCCGCACCAGCGGATCCGTTTGAGGCGTGGGTGGCTGGCGCGAGTGATCGGGAGCTGCTCGAGTACATCGTCGAGCAGCTCGGGCCCGGTGACCCGTCTTGGAACTCAAAGGGAGCGACGCTGCGGGACTTCTTGTGGAGCCTGCAGTCGAAGGCTAAGCAGCAGACAGCGGCCAAGTCGTCCGCTAAGCGCGCGGCGCGGAAGTCAAGCTGATGGCCACAAATGCCAATGGCGGATGGATCGGCTTCGGGATCGGGGACACCGACCCGGTCAACGCGAAGCGCACGGACCCGAACTGGCACGCCGTCACGCTGCTCACCGCGAAATTGCACGACCGCTTCCAGTCGGTCCGGGACAAAGGCCTCACCGCGCGTGACACCTACGATGAGTTGACCGCTGAGTGCGTGGAGATGATCGCCCACAACTACGGAATGACCATCCCGCACGACCAGCAAGGGAAAGCGGTCGCAAACCTGGCTCTGCGGACGAAGATCGGCGCCTATCCCCCGCCTCCTCCGCCGACTCATGCGATGTTCACCGTGCGCGGCACGGGGGGGATCATCGGCCAGGATTACACCTCCCAGATTGCCCAAGCCCTGCCGGGGATCTATCACGAGCACCCGATCGACTACGCCGCCTCCATGGGCGGACTACCTGTCGGGGCGGCTACCGACCCCAATGCCCCGAGCGGCAATGAGTGTGCTGAGCAGGCGCGGCAGATGCTCACCGATGCCGTGTTGGGATCCACGGTCACCTTCGCCATTGCTGGATACTCGCTCGGCACCAAAGGTGTGATCCTGTTCCTCAACGACCTGTTCAACCCCCAGCACCCGCTCTACGCCCATCGGGATCGGCTGGTGTGTGTGGTGTTGGTGGCGGATCCGTGGCGGCCGTTCGGGAAGTCGTTCTACCTCGGGCCGGTTCAGTCGGGGCAGGGGATCGGAGCACCGTACTTCACCATGTCGAAAGCGGCGCAGGATGCTTTGGGGTGGCGGTGCTGCTGGCTGGTGAATCCGGCTGACCTGTACACCAATTCTCCGCTGGGTGGGACTGGGCAGGTGTTGGCTGATGTGGAGGAGATGATCCTCGGCCTGTCGGTCACCGACCCGCTGGGGATGATGATGCGCGCCGTCCAGATGCTGCTGCAGCTGGTCGTCAAAGACGGGGGTTTGCTCGGCGGCGGCCAGACCGTCAACCAGCCCAACCCCACCACGGGGACGGGTGGTCTGCTCGGTGGCATCTTGGGCGGCATCCTCGGCGGAGGCACGAACCCCGCGAGCCTGATCACCGGGGTCGCGGGTGGATCGATCGGCCTCACAGCGGGTTTGGTGCCTCTCATGCTGCCGCTTCTGCTGGGCAGCTTCGAAGGACTCGTCGACGGCATCTCCGGTAACGGCACTAACCTGCCCACCGGTGCGGCCGCCGACGTGCAGGCCGCGATCCTGGCGTTGAAGTTCTTCGGATCCGGAACCGCCCCACACCTCTCGTATCACAACACGCCATGGGGCCACGGGCCGCAAACGTTCCTACAGCTCGGAATTCAGCACGCGGCTGACTATGGCTCGCGTGTACCCGTCCGCACGTAAGGAGACCGCAGTGACAACCCCCGACTACTTCTCGATCACGTTCTGGCGCGCCGCGCTCAACCACGTCATCTACGGCGCCGCGATCGGCGCATCCAACGCCTGGATCCTCGGCGGCGTGGGATCAGTCGACTCCGACACCCATTTGAGCATCCCCGGCTGGGGAGTGGCGGCGGGCGCGCTATCGGGCGCGATCTTGGCATTCATCCTGGCATTGATCGGTCAGGCTGTGCCGGGCACGCCGCCGACGTCGTTCGTGCCCGCACCGACCCCGGCCCGGAAGCGCCCGGCGCGTAAGGCCCCTGCGCCGAAGGCCCCTACGACAGCGGATTTGAAGCCAGCCAAGAAGGCTCCCGCCGCTAAAAAGCCCCCGGCCAAGTAGCTTTCGGTGGCTTACCGCGACGACATCCTGGCCCCTTTCCGCTGGGCGCATAACCTGTGGCTGGGATGGATCCGCAGCCCAGCCAAGTCCCGCGTGGACCGCTCACGCATGTACGTGTGGGTCCATTTAGGGTTGGTGATCACCGGGTGGGCGTTGATGTTCCACCCCTACGGGGTTGGCGCCTTGGCGTATTTCGATAAGCAGCAGAACGAAACCCTGGCGTTGTGCATCATCGCCGGCTCCACGGTGTGCATCCTCGGCAGCCTGATGGGCACCCGATACTGGTTCCCCTCCGCCGTCACCGACGTCCGGTTGCCGTACCTGTTCGCAGTCGGCGGGCAGCTCTCGGTCATCTTCTCCCTGTGCCTCTACGAATTCACCTTGGCTGTGCATCAGACCGTGTACGGAAACATGAGTAGTGCGTTGGCGTTCGTCATCATCGGCGGCTGCACCCAAACCGCCGTGGTGTGTATCAAAGAGATCCACCGCATTAACCGATTGGACCGGATCGTGAACCGCGGCGCGATCCGACGGCGAAAGGAACGATACGGCCTGAGCGTGGACATCGCTGAGGTCGAGGACTTCCAGTGATCTTGCAGTGGGTCCTCGCCGGCTGCACCATCCTGTCCGCGCTCGTCGCTGCGACCGCGTTGTTGCGGTTAGGCACCCAGAAGGGCATCGACAACGAGACCCTCAATAAAATGCAGCGGGAACGCGAACGCGAAGAGCAGGAACGTGAGCAGAAGCGCCGCGTCGAGGAGGATCTTCGGGAACGCAGGCGCATCGACGCCGATGAACGCCGCAGCGCCGTCCTGCGCCGCGAATTAGCCGATCTGACCGAGCGAAGTAATCAACGCTTCCAGCAGTGGCAGGACGCCGTCGCTGACCTAGACGAGTTGTGGTCCACCGTTGAGGACGACCTGTTGCCGTGGATTCGGGAGGCGTACAGCAAGCTCCTCGAGCGGGGGATCGATATCCGCCGGCCACCACCGCCTATATGGCCGACTACGCCGACCAGGTTTTCTCCGTTGAGCTCCATGAGGGTCTGTTCGCGGAAG
>NZ_LZJI01000252.1 GCF_001667775.1 Mycobacterium sp. E1747 | reverse complement strand
GTCCCACCATGGCCCGGGCCCCTCGGCGAACGCGCCGACTGGTGGTGGTACGACCCCTTCCAACCCCAACCACCACCGTCCAACAACTAGACGATGCTGAAGCCGGTTGGCGGAGAGACGAATTCGTCCTCAGTGTCCGATGATGGGTCTTGTCGAGGCCGAAGAAGCGCGCACCGACGATGAGCCGCTGGAGCCTCCCAACTCAAGCACCTTGTCAGCGCGGCTTCGCATGTCCCGGCGTGTCACGCCGGGACAGCTCGGCCAGCATCGCGTTGTAGGCGACCAGCTCTGCGTCGTCGTCGCGGTCGGCGGCGCGATCCAGCCGACGGGCGGTGCGGTCGTCGCTGCGCGCCCACTGCACCAGCAGCGCCAGCATCACGATCACCAGGGGCAGTTCGCCGGCGGCCCACGCGATGCCGCCGCCCAGCCGCTGGTCGCCGAGCAGGTCGGTGTGCCAGGTCAAGCCGAGCGAGCGGTAATAGTCGGCGCCGAGCACCTTGCGGGTGCCCATCAGCACCACCCCGAAGAACGCGTGCAGCGGCAGCGACGCGAACACCACGCCCACCTTGGCTAGCGGCGGGATGGGTCGTGGGGTGGGGTCGACGCCGATGACGATCCAGTAGAAGAGGTAGCCGCTGAGCAGAAAGTGGACGTTCATCGCGAGATGGCCCGCGTGACTGCTCACGGCGGTGTCGAACAGGTTGGACAGGTACAGCCCGTAGAAACCGGCGACGAAGAGCACAGTGGCGACCACCGGGTTGGTGAGAAATCGTGACAGCCGGCTGTGTAGCGCGGTCAGCAGCCATTCCCGCATTCCGGGCGGGTCCTCGCGGCCGGCGGCGGGCAGCGCCCGCAGGGCCAGGCTCACCGGCGCGCCGAGCACCAGCAGGATCGGCACCAGCATCGAAAGCCCCATGTGGGCGACCATGTGGACGCTGAACATCGCCGGCATGTAGCGGCCGACGCCCGACGAGGTGACGAACAGCAACGCCAGGCAGCCCAGCAGCCAGGAGGCCGTCCGGCCCGGTGGCCAGGCGTCGCCGCGGCGGCGCAAGCGCACCACGGCGGCCAGGTAGAGCGCGGCGAAAACGATCGCGGCGCTGCCGAAGATCAGGTCGAACCGCCAGTCGAACAGGATGCGCACCACGGTGGGCGGGCCGTTGAAGTCGTAGCCGATCTCGGCTTCGGGAATCGAGGGCAGCCGGCTCGGCGGCGGTGGCGGCGGGGTGCGACCCAGCCCGACGGCGACGCCGAAGGTGAGGCCGAAGACCGCGGCCTCGGCGAGCGCCAGCCGGAGCAGGGCGCGGCGCGCCCCGGAATCGGTGGCGTCGGCTTGCAGCCGCGCGACGGCGATGCGCCGCTGGCGCCAGCCCATGACTCCGAGCGCGCACAGCGCGAGGAACTTGGCGAGCACCAGGCGCCCGTATTCGGTGGTCACCAGGTCACCGAGCGGCACGCGCACCGCGGCGTTCACCACACCGCTGAGCGCCATCGCGACCCAGCACCACAGCGCGATCGCGGAGAACCGCCGGGCCGCCAGGGCGACGTGGCCCCCGCCGCGCAGCCCGTAGGCGGCCAACGCGAGCAGGCCGCCGGCCCAGACGCCGGCGGCCACAAGGTGGATCAGCAGGCTGTTGGTGGCCAGGTCGTGTGACCCGCCGGCCGACGAGTGGCCGGTTAGTCCCAGCGGCAGCAGGGTCAGCAATGAGCCGGCGAACAACAGCGGCGTCCACGACCAACGCAGCACCGACAGGCTCGCAAGCATCACCAGCGCGGCCAGCGCCGCGGTCCAGCGCCACGCGGAGGCCGTGGCGACGAGGCCCGCGACCGACCAGATCCGCACCGGGTTGAGCAGCGCGACCAACGGTCGACCCGACACGTCGGAGATGGTCAGCGGCACCAGCAGCGCCGCGCACACCGCCCAGACCCCGGACGCCACCGTGCCCAGCCGCAGCGCCCGGTAGCCGTCGGCGTCCAGGACGCCGTTGCGTTGCGGTGGCACCAAAAAAGCGGCGAACAGAAACGAACCGACGGCCAGCACCGCGGCGATCTCCCCCGCCGCCCGGACGAACGGCAACCCCAACGTGGTCGTCGGGCCGGGGTCCGGCAGTCCGGTGGCGGTCAGCGCGTCGGCCAGCGACAGCGCGCCGATACCGGCCGCCGTGCAGCCGGCCAGTGCAGCGACTCCGATCAGCAGCGGCCACACCAGGGCGCGGGGTGTGGTCACGGACCGGTCGACCGTCATACAGCCAGGGTATGGGCGCGGACCCGCGACTACCGAGCCAGGCGCTCCTCACGGGCCTTGGCCTCGCGGGCGAAGAACTGGTCGCGCGCGATCCGCCCGATGTAATCGGAGTCCCGCAGGATGCCCCGCAGTTCCTCCCGAAACGCGTTCCGGCGCTCGGCGAGGTCCGGACCGGGGGCGACCAGGTCCTGGTCGGCGATGACCTGATACGCGGTGGCGAACAACAGCGTCGACACCGACTCGCTACTGCGGACCCGGGTCTGCGCCACGTATTGGCGACCCACGCCCAGCGCCGACTCCGTCAACTCCTTCTGGCCGACGTCGGCCGGTGCGTCGCGCAGCACGTCGGCGACGATCTCGTAGGCCTCGAAGAACACTCGCAGCATCGCGTCGGCCATGAACGGCCGCTTGGCGAACAACAGCGCGTCGATCTCGCCGCCGCCCGCGGTGACGTGGGCTTCCCAATCGTCGTGCCAGGCCATCTCTTCGGCGATGTTTTCCCGAAACGACGCCGAGTCGGCGAAGTAGAAGTCGAATTTCAACAGGTCGCGCAGCCGCATCGCCCGGACCCAGAACGCCTGCATGCGGTCACCCTCGACGTGCCGCGCATGCGCGAGCGCGAGCTCGACGATCGAGGTTTCCAGAAACGCGTGGATCAGCGAGTTGCGGTAGAACGCGGCCGCGTGCTGCTCGTCGGGGGCGATGCGCCACACCGGCTCCCGGCCACCGTCGACCCGGGTGATGGGGTGCCCGTTGGACAACGCGTCGACCGCCGCCCGCACCCCGTCGCGCGAGCGCAGCCGCAACGCACTCGTCGACATCGGGTTCTGCTTGCGTTCCAGGTAGTCGAGCGAATCCTGCAGGGTGTGGTGCAGCTGACCCAGCGTCAACGCGGCGCCGCGGGTCGTCAGCAGCAGCGCGCATACCAGACCGGTGGCCGTCACCGGCGTCGCCTGCAATATCCGCCACGCAACCTCGAACGACATCTTTTGCAGCGCAAGCCGTTTGGCGTCCTGATCCTGAGCCAGCGGGCCGTGCGTCGGCCCCAGATATTGGCGCATCGAAACGGCTTCGGGGAAGCGGACGTAGATCTTGCCGTAGTTGCGTTCGCCCTGCGCGCGGATGAAGTTGTACAGCCAGCCCACGCCTTCGGGCGTCTTCTCACCGCCGCGGGCGTAGGCCGCGTACTCCGCGGTCTCATGCAGTTGGTCGAAGCCGATCGACACCGGCTGCAGCAGAATGTCTTCGCTGCGCCCGTCCAGGTAGGCGTCGGCCACGTAGGCGAGCAGGCCGAGTTTCGGGGGCAACATCTTGCCGGTGCGCGAGCGCGTCCCCTCGATGGACCAACTCAGGTTGAACCGCTTTTCGACGATGTAGCCGACGTATTCGCGCAGCACGTATTTGTAGAGCGGGTTGTCGCCGATGTTGCGGCGGATGAAGATGACGCCGGACCGGCGCAACAGCGGACCCAGCGCGCCGAATGACAGGTTGATGCCGGCGAACACGTGCACGGGCGGGAGCCGGTTCTCCTGCATCGCCACGGGCACCACCGCGCCGTCGATGTAGGACCGGTGCGAGAACAACAGCACCGCGGGGTGGGTTTCCAGGGCGGCGCGCATCGCCGCGACCTGGTAGCCGTCGTAATCGATCTCGGGGTCGAATCCGCGGCTGAGCGCCCGCCCCAGGACGCCGACCAGGTCCACCGACACCCGACTCCAGCCGGTGGCGAGTTCGTCGAGCATCTCGCCCGCTTCTTCGACGGTGGCGCCGGGGATCTTCTTCAGCCCGGCACGAAATCGGCTAGACTCCAATATCTCGGGTTTCACCAACCGCGGAGATTTGTACTGCGGCCCCAGGATTCGGTACTCGACGCGTTCGAGCGCCAGCAGTGCGCGGCGGATGACGAACCGGGCGAAATCGCACGAGTTCTCCCCGACGGTGATCTCGCGCCACTGCTGGCGCAGTTCGGAGACTTTGGCCGGTTCCCCGGCCACCACCCGTGCCCGCTGGGGCGCATTGCCCATGATCTGCAGTTGCTGACGTTCGTTGGGCTGGTAGGGATCCCGACCGGGCAGCAGGCCGGCCAGCTTCGCGATCCTGCCGCGATCCGGCGGCGGCAACCAGAACACCCGCACCGGCACGACCACACGGTCGTCGTTGGCGTCGCTGGCCGCCTCGAGCTGCTCGATCAGCGCGGTGAGCGCGCCGGCCGGCGCGTTCGGCGGCGGCAGTTCCAGGACGGCGAACCTCGCCTCCGGCCGGTCGGCGCGCTGTTGCGCCATCCAGGCCGTCACCAGTTCGGTCTCCACCGGCGACGCCATGGACGCCAATACCAGCGAGTCTTGGCCGGTGAGGACCGCGGTGGTATCCGCGGCCGGTTCGGTCACCGCCGCCCTTCGGGCGGGGATTCCGGTGTCTCGGCACCGGCGACCGCCTGGGCGGGCCGTTGTGCCTCGCCGTCTTTGAGAACCGCCTGGGACTCGTGCGGATTCGCCTTGGCCGGCTTCGATTTCGTGGCGGCCTTCTTCGCCGGCGCTTTCTTTGCCGGCGCTTTCCGTGCCGCTGGAGGTTTTGAAACGGCTTTGGCCGCAGTCTTTTTCGCAGGGGCTTTGGCCTTCACCGCCGCCTTCTTCTCCGCGTACAGGTCGACCTCGGGAAGCTCGCCGACCGGCCAATTGGCCAGCGTGTCCAAATACAGCTGCCGGACCTCGGCGATGCGCTCGGGCAGGTTCTCGACGGTCCAGTCCTGCACCGAAATCGGCGGGAAGACCGCGACGTCAACCGTGCCCGGATTGATGACGGTGGAGTTCCTGGCGGCGACGAGCTCGGCGTTGCGGATCACGATCGGGACGATCGGGATCCCGGCCGCCATGGCGAGCCGGAACGGCCCCTTCTTGAACGGCCCGACTTCGGTGGTGTCGACCCGAGTGCCTTCCGGCGCGATCACGATCGAAAGCCCCTTGCGGGCGCGGTCTTCGACCTCGTGCATGGTCTCCACAGCCGCGGCGGGATCGTCCCGGTCGATGAACACGCCGTCGAGCAGCTTGCCGAGCGTGCCCATGATCGGGTCTTTCTGCAGCTCCTTCTTGCCCACGCCGATCCAGTTGTCGCGCACCAGCGCGCCGGCGATGACCGGGTCAACCTGGTTGCGGTGATTGAAGATGAACACCGCGGGCCGCTGCGCGGTCAGGTTCTCCTGGCCGATGACGTTGAGCTGCACGCCGGCGATCGCCAGCGACAGCTGCGAGAAGGTCGAGGTGAAGAAGTTGACGCCCCGACGCCGATTACGGGTCAGCACGCCGATGCCCACGGCGCCGGCAGCGACCGGAAACATCGAACCGAATCCGGCCAGGGTGCGCAGCTGGCGCCGTAGGCCCACCGGGCCGCGGCTGTTGAACCGCAGGATCGGCCAGCCGCGGCGCTTGGCCACCGCGGCCATCTTGCCCTCGGGGTTGGTCGGGCGCGGGTTGCCGACCAGATACATCAGGGCGACGTCCTCGTCCCCGTCGGCGTAGAAGTAGCTGTCCTTCAGGTCGATGCCGTTCTCGGCCGCAAACCGTTGCACCGCAGCGGCTTTGCCCGGGCCCCACAGGATCGGCTTCTGCACCCCGCCGGTGAGGATGCCGTCTTCGGTGGTCTCGAACTTGTTGGTGAGCATGTTCGAGATGCCGAGGAACCGCGCCACCGGGTTGACCTGGATGGTCAGCGCCGACGAGCTGAGTACCACGGTGTGCCCGCGCGCAACATGCGCGCGCACCAGCTCGCGCATTTCCGGGTAGATCCGGGACTCGATCCGCTGCACGAAGAGCCGCTCGCCGATCTCCTCCAGGTCGTCGAGCAGGCGGCCGGCCAACGCAGCGGCGGCCTTGCCGATGAGATCCTCGAACTCGATGCGGCCGAGCGTGTGGCTCAGGCCGGCCTGGACCATGCCGAGCAGTTCGCCCACGCCCATGTCGCGGCGCAGCAGCCGCTCCTGGGTGAGGATCACCGCGGTGAACCCGGCCACCAGCGTCCCGTCCAGGTCGAAGAACGCCCCGATCTTGGGACCCGGTGGGCTGGCCATGATTTCGGCGACCGAGCCGGGCAACCTCATGTCCCCGGCCGTTCCCCCGTCGGCTGCGCTCATGAGCCCGCCGCCGTCCGTGCCGAAGTTGCCGGTTCGGTGAACGACGCGGGCACCGCGCGGGGTGCCGAATCACCGGCCAGCGCCAGGATTTCGTCGAAGCCCTCCAGCAGGCATTGGGCGAACAGCGGTTCGTTGCGCACCGCCGCCCTGTCGTAGCGCACCGTGATGGTGCACCAGCCGCCCCGCGAGATCAGCACCACCATCATCGCGACGCCGGGCAGGGGGCCGATGCCGTACTGCCGCAACACCTTTGCACCGGCTATGTAGGTGTCGCCGGGGTACACCGGGACATTGCTGGCCTGCACGTCGGAACCGATCACCGAGCCGGTGATGCCCTCGAGGACGGCGGTGGGCAGGACACTGAGCAGTGGTGCGACCGAACCGATGATGTTCATCGCCGGCTCGTCGCGGCGCTGCGTCATCTGCGCACGGATCTTCTTCATCCGCGAGACCGGATCGACGGTGCCGACGGGTGCGGCCAGGTTGACACCGGTGAACCGGTTGCCGCCGGCCGTGTCGGCTTCGGCCCGCAGGTTCACCGGCACCGCCATGGGCAGCGTGCTGATCGGCACGCCGAGCGCCTCGTGGTAGCGGCGCAGGGCGCCGCACAGCCCGGCGAGGTAGGCGTCGTTGATCGATCCCCCACCGGCTTTGGCGGCCCGGTGCAGGTCCGACAGCGGGATGTCGATCGCTTCGGTGCGGGTGGCCAAGCTGCGGCGGCGCAGCAGCGGCGACGGCTCAGCCGCCCGGTTGAGCACCCGCATCCCCGACATGGCGTAACCGACGATCCCGGACACGGTGGCACCCGGTTCCAGGACCGCCCGTCCGGCCGCCGACACCGCCCCGGACACCGCGCTCAGGACGCCGCCAACCACCGCGGTCGGCAGGTGGTTAATGCCTTGCCGCATCAGATCGTTGGACGTGAGGTCCTGCGGGATGGGCAGCGGGGGCGTGGGTTTGGCCGGTGGATCGCGTTCGAGGTCATAGATTTCGGCGAACATCTGCACCCCGCCGACACCGTCGGTCACGGCGTGGCTGACGTGCAGCAGCGTCGCGGCCGTTCCGTCGGCCAAACCCTCGACCAAGGTGGCAGTCCATAGCGGCCGGGAGATGTCCATCGGCGACTGCAGGATCACCTCGGCGAGGTTGAACACGTCGCGCAGCGTGCCGGGTTCGGCCACCCGCATCCGCCGCACGTGGAATTCGAGGTTGAAGTCGGGGTCCACCACCCAGCGCGGCGACGCCGTCGGCAGCGTCGGCACGACCACCTTTTGCCGCAGCCGCAACACCCGCCGGGAGGCGTTTTCGAATCGGGTCAGGAACTTGTCCCAATCCGGCGTGGTGTCGAGGAGTTCCAGCGCCATGATCCCCGAGCGGGTCCGGGGATTCGCTTCGCCCCGATGCATCAGATAGTCGACCGGCCCCAGCTGGTCGGACAACTTCACGACCTCGGACTCACTCATCGCCATCCGCTCGACGCGCCAAGCTTGTCACCGTCGCTCAAGCCTCCTGCCTAGGTCCCACCCACCCCATCGCCACCACAACGCTAGTCGGGTTGCCGCGCTGGTGAAAGGAGCGGTCGGGCCGTGAGGTGGTGGCGGCTCAGCTGGCCGGCGTCGCGGCCAGCGGCACCGAATCCAGCAGCGAGCTGACGCGCCGGCCGTAGATGACGCCCAGGAAATCGGCGACGGCGTCGGCGGCCAGCCGCGATCGAACCGTGGAGAGGATGTCGAACGCGTGGTGCGCGTTGGCGAGCTCGGCGTGGGCGACGGTCGCGGCGCCTGCCGCGCGCAGTGCCGCGCAAAAGGCCCGGGCTTGACCGCTGGGAACCAATTCGTCCTTCTCCCCGTGCAGGACGAAGAACGGCGGCGCTTCGCTGTGCACGTAGGACACCGGTGACGCCGCCTCGAACCGCTCGGGCTGGTAGGCGTAGCGGGCCTTGAACACGAACTGCTCCAGAAACGGCAGCATCAACGGGTGCATGTTGTCGAAGTCGGTGAAGTCGTACACGCCGTAGTAGGGCGCGACGGCTTGAACCGTCGTGTCGGCGCCTTCGAATCCGGGCTGAAACGCCGGATCGTTCGGGGTGAGTGCTGCCAGGGAGGCCAGGTGTCCGCCCGCCGACCCGCCGGTGATCGCGATGAAGTCGGGATCACCGCCGTAGTCGGCGATGTTTTGGCGGACCCACGCGATCGCCCTCTTCACGTCGATGAGGTGCGCGGGAAACGTGGAACGCGGGCTCTTGCAGTAGTTGATCGAGACGCAGATCCAGCCGAGTTCGGCCATGCGGCCCATCAACGTGTAGGCCTGCACCCGTTTGTCGCCGACGGTCCACGCCCCGCCGGGGACCTGGATCAGCACCGGTGCCCGGCACCCCGGCGCGAGATCGTGGCGCCGCCAGACGTCGAGCAGGTTGTCGCGGCCGCCACCAAGCCGGTCTGCGCACCGCGCGGCGGCGTGTTGGGCCGGCCCGGTCCGCATCGCCGGTACGCGGCGCAGACCTCCAACATCTCCTACGGCCCGGGCGGCCGCGACAACCTGCTCGACGTCTGGCGGCGCCACGATCTCGCGCCGGGGTGCCGGGCACCGGTGCTGATCCA
>NZ_LZJI01000251.1 GCF_001667775.1 Mycobacterium sp. E1747 | reverse complement strand
GGCCGCCGTGCCGCCGGTCTGAGCGGCCGGGGCGTTGAGCGCGAAATACAGGTGCTGGTCCAGGATCGACGCGCTGACCAACGCCATCACCGCGACGAACGACTCGGTGAGCATGCCGCCGTAGCCGATGAAGCGCATCTGGCTTTCCTTCTCCAGCAGCTTGGGCGTCGTCCCGGAGGAGATCAGCGCGTCGATCCTGGACCAGCACCTGTATTTCGCGCTCAACGCCCCGGCCGCTCAGACCGGCGGCACGGCGGCCACCGCGGCGCATTACGTCAACGGGCTCGGTTTGTCGGGGATCCCAACGACCGCCGACCAACTCACCCAGGCCGCGGCAGGCGTGGGTGAAAAGTCCATCGTGTCGCGCACCGGCGGAGCCCCGACGCTTGCGGTCGGAATGTCGGAGGTGCTCAACCGTGTCTTCGGCGGGGCGGGCCTCAAGGCGTTCTGGTATCACTTCGCGATCATGTTCGAGGCGCTCTTCATCCTGACCGCCGTGGACGCCGGCACCCGCGTCGCGCGTTTCATGCTGTCCGACGCGCTGGGAAATCTGGGCCGGCCGCTGGCCAAGCTGCGCAACCCGAGTTGGCGTCCCGGTGTCTGGTTGTGCAGCCTGGCGGTCGCCGCCGCCTGGGGCAGCATCCTGCTGATGGGCGTGACCGATCCGCTCGGCGGGATCAATACGCTGTTCCCGCTGTTCGGCATCGCCAACCAGCTGCTGGCGGCGATCGCGCTGACTGTCATCACGGTCGTCGTCATCAAGAAGGGGCTGCTGCGGTGGGCCTGGATCCCGGGACTGCCCCTGCTATGGGACCTGGCCGTCACGCTGACCGCGTCGTGGCAGAAGATCTTCTCGGGGGATCCCAACGTCGGCTACTGGACGCAACACCTGCAATACCTCGCGGCCCGCAACGCGGGCAAGACGTCGTTCGGTTCGGCCAAGAACCCACATCAGCTCGACGACGTCATCAGGAACACCTTCATCCAGGGCACCCTGTCCATATTGTTCGCGCTGGTCGTTGTCATCGTGGTGATCATCGGCGTCATCGTGGCGCTGGGCGCGATTCGCGGTCCGGGCCGGCCGCTGACCGAGGAGGCCCCGGTCCCGTCGAGGCGGTTCGCGCCGTCGGGCCTGATCGCCACCGCCGCCGAGCGGGAGTTGCAAAGGCGATGGGACGCGCCGGACAAAAAGGTCGTGTCGAACTCCCCAGCGCGGTCCTAAAATTGCGCGATGAGAGTCGGCATCGACTTTGGCACCACCCACACCGTCGTCGCGGCCGTCGACCGAGGAAACTATCCCGTCATCTCGTTTGACGGCCTCGACGCGTGGCCGTCGATCGTCGCGGGCAACGCCGCCGGGGACCTGCGGTTCGGCGCGGAGGCCGCCGCGGTCCGGCGCGACCCGCGCTGGTCGGTGCTGCGATCGTTCAAACGCCTGCTCAACGAGGCCGGACCGCAGACCGAGGTCACCCTGGCCGGCCGCAGTCATCGCCTGGCGGATCTGCTCGCCGGTTTTCTGGCCCAGCTGAAGAGCGACCTCCTGCGTTGCTCCAACGCCGGCCTCACCGTGGGGGAAACCATCGAAGCCGCGATCAGTGTGCCGGCCAACGCCTCGAGCGCCCAACGCCTCTTGACGCTCGACGCCTTCGTGGCGGCGGGATTCCACGTCGTCGCGCTGCTCAACGAGCCGTCGGCCGCCAGCCTGGAGTACGCGCACCGCTACCGCTCCACGATCACCGCCAAGCGGGAGTACGTCCTGATTTACGACCTCGGCGGGGGCACGTTCGACGCCTCGCTGCTCAAGATGACCGGGCACGCGAACGAGGTCGTCATCAGTGAGGGCATTCAGCGCCTCGGCGGCGACGACTTCGACGACGCGATCGTCGAACTGGTCCTGGAACGGTCGCAGCTGTCGGGCGTGGACGCAGCGGCCCGCGACCTGCTGCGCGAGGAGTGCGCCGCCCGCAAGGAGGCCGTGGGACCACAGACGCGCCGCTTCCTGGTCGACCTCACCGGAGTGGGTGGGGCGGACCGGCCGCCGTTCTCCTGCCCCGTTGACGACATCTATGCCGTGTGCGCGCCGCTCGTCGACAAGACGATGAAATTGCTCGACCGCGTGCTGCACAACCCGGCCGACGGCGGCAAGGACGTGACGTGGTCGGAGGTCGCCGGCATCTATGTCGTGGGCGGCGCCGGCAGCTTCCCGCTGGTTTCCCGGATGCTGCGCACCACCTTCGGCGACAAGCGGGTCAAACGCTCCCCGCATCCCTTCGCGGCCACCGCGATCGGTCTGGCGGTCTTCCTCGACAAGGAGTCCGATTTCGGGCTGTCCGAACGCTTCTCGCGAAACTTCGGGGTCTTCCGCGAGGCCGAGGCCGGCGCCGGCGTCGTCTTCGACCCGATCGTGTGCAAGGACGTCTCCCTGCCCGCCGACGGGCACACCCCGCTGGTGGTGAAGCGGTCGTATCGCGCCGCGCACAACATCGGTCACTTCCGGTTCGTGGAATGCAGCCGCCTGGTCAACGGCCGGCCCGACGGTGACGTGACGCCCTACGATCCGGTGCTCTTCCCCTTCGACCCGGCGCTGCATGACCGCGATGATTTGGGGCGTCAGCCGGTCGGCCGGTGGCGGGACGGGCCCGACGTCGAGGAGCGCTATGTCATCGCCCCCAGCGGCGCGGTGGAAGTCACCCTGACCACGCAGCCGGCGGGATTCAAGCGCACCTTCCGCCTGGAGCGCCGCGCCCCCGCGAGCGCGTGACCCGCCCATGGATCTCTATGACGTCATGCGAACGACGTTCGCGGCGCGTGAATTCACCGACGACCCGGTGCCCGACGAGGTGCTGGCACGCGTTTTCGACAACGCCCGGTTCGCCCCGAGTGGTGGCAACCGGCAGGGCGCCCACATCACCGTGGTGCGCGACCCGGAGGCCCGGCGCCAGCTCGCCGAGCTGGGCAAGGGCGCGGCCCGCCGCTACTTCGCCCAGCAACAGGCCGGTGAAAACCCTTGGAATTCAATCCATCCCAGCAGCGTGCCGCGCGACGTCATCGACCGGACCGACGTTCCCGACACCTTCGTCGCGCCGATCGCCAACGCGCCTGTGGTCCTTGTGGTTTCGGTCGACCTGACCGTCGTCGCGTCGGTCGATCAAAACCTGGACCGCGTCGGTCTGGCCAGCGGTGCGTCGGTGTATCCGTTGATCTGGAACATCCTGCTGGCCGCCCGCGCCGAGGGATACGGCGGCACCATCACGACCATGGCCATCGCGGCCGAGGACCAGGTTCGCCATCTGCTGGGCATTCCCGACCTGCACGCGGTCGCCGCGGTTGTGCCCCTGGGCAAACCGGTGCGACAGCTCACCAAACTGCGCCGTCGCCCGATCGCGGACTTCATCACCCGTGACCGCTTCGACGGTCCGGCATTCGAAGGCTGAGGCAAGGATTCACACGGCCGCCTGGCTCCGGGCGGGCCAGCTCAGGGTCTTTCAGCCCTACTTTGCGCCGCGGCGTGCGACGTAGCATCTGCTCATTCTTCAGGCGATGACCGCGTTCGAGGACCTCAGCAACCGCACGAATCCACGGATGCCGTTGGTCAGCGAGATCACCGCATTGCTTCGCCTCGGCTTCTACGACGCCGCCGAGGGCGACGCTCAGCCACGCAGCTGAGGCAGCACGTCACGCTCGTAGGCGGCGAAGAACCCGTCCATGTCGGGGCCGATCTGTTGCACGTACACCTCGTCGACGTCGGCATCGATGTACTTGCGGACCTTCGCGACATGCGTGTCGGGGTCCGGGCCGCACGTGACGGCCTCGGCGACCTGATCCGGCGTCACGAGTGACATCAGGGCGGCGAAATCTTTCGGCCGCGGCAGGGTTTGCGCCGACTGCCCGGGCAGCGCGTCGTTACCCCATAACCGGTGCGCCGCCTTCAGCGCCGCCTCGGCGTCGTGGTCCCAGCTGACCTTCGTGCCGCCCTGCACGGGTTTGCTGCCACCACCGGACCCGCGGAACTTTTTGACGAGGTCGGCCTCCGGCATCACCAGGACGTAGCCGTCGCCTATGCGTCCGGCCAGCTCGGCGCCCTGCGGGCCGAAACCGGACACGTAGATGGGCACCGGTTGGTCCGGCCGGGTGTAGATGCGGGCCTCCTGCACCTCGTAGTACTTGCCATGGTGGCTCACCTCGTCGCCGCGGTGCAGCAGTCGGATGATGTCGACCGCCTCCTCCAGCATTTCCTGGCGCACAGCCACCGACGGCCAGCGATCGCCCAAGATGTGTTCATTCAGCGCCTCACCGCTGCCCACTCCCAGCACGAAACGGCCATCGAGCTGCACGGCGGCGGTCGCGGACGCCTGGGCGATGATCGCCGGATGGGTCCGGATGGTCGGGCACGTCACGGCGGTGCTGACCGGCAGCGATGTCACCTCGGAGAGCGCCCCGATCACGCCCCACACGAAGGGGCTCTGGCCCTGCTCGTCGTTCCAGGGATGAAAGTGATCCGAAATCCACAGCGCGTCGAACCCGGCCGCCTCAGCGCGCTTGGCCTGGTCGATAAGTTCCTTGGGGCTGTACTGCTCGCAGGACAGGAAATATCCGATCTTGGTCATGGCGGCGGGCTACCCGCTGCGCGCCGCGTTATGCGCCGCTTTCGCTGTTTATCCGCTGCACGCGCCGCAGTCCATTCGCTCATCCACCGGGCGTTGACCGTTTACCACCGACGGCACCTTCCAACCAAAAAGGTTTTGCCGCAGACACTTTCACTGCCGGACGGACGGGAGATCAGCCGATCTTCTTTGCGACCCGTTTGGCGATCTGCACTCCGCGATCGCCGATGTGGTCGGCGCACGCGCTCACGTCGACGACGATGTTGTTGGCCGTGGTCATCGCTCGCTGGCACGCCCAGCCGTCCGCACCTTCTTCTTGAGACCGGGTTATCGTCAGCACGCCGTCGTCGACGGTGGCCTTACTCAGCGACCAGTAGTGGGCTTTCGGGTCGCCCGGGTCGTGCAGATCGACACGCCGGTTATCGCAGTTGGCCCAGCCGGTCACCTGGCCGGCATAGAAGTCATGGGCGGCCATCGCCTGAGGGAACGCCACTACCGCCTGGTAGGCAATGTGATCCGCGCGATCGCGGCGGTCCTTGAGTTCCTGCACACGCACCGCTGTCCAGCCGCTGCCTTCGTAGGAGTACTGCTGCGCTTCGGCCCACACCAGGCATCCATCCTCGAGGGGACGGTTGGTGTACATCGTCTCGGCGGAAGCGGCGACCTCCATGTGCGTGTCCATGATCGCGCCGATCTCCCTGGTGTCGAGCAACAACCCAGACAGCGCAGCGGGCGGCAGCGGTTGCGGCGCATGGCCCAGCGTCGGAGCCGCCACCACCCGCCCGTCGGTGACCGTGGTGCATCCCGCCGTCAGCGCGGCGAGTACCAGAAGCGCCACCGCACGCCGCTTCCCCGCATTCCTCATCGGTCGATCTCACCGCCGCCCCACCGTCGAATGTCACCAAGCCTATGTGGCTGATTTTCCGCGCCGCGACCGTGGCAGGTGCACCGTGGGTCGCCACAATCGGCCTTAGACGGATTTGGTGACGCCGACGTACGACAGCACCACGTCGGAGAGATCAGTCATCCGGGTGAGCACCGCGTAGGAGCGGATGAAGGACTGGCCCACGCAGCCGTCGATCTTGATGTGGAAGTTGCTGATCATGACCCAGGGATTCGCTCCCTTGAATTGTTTCTTAATCACCGGCACCGTGATGACGAGACCGGGCTTCATTCCGACGCTCATCGCGCCGTTGATTGGGGCGGAAATATAGGGCAACAGGGGTGGCAACGTACCGGTGGTATCGAAGGTCGGGCTGACGCCCGGGATGAGGCCGGCACCGCCCTCCATGATCACGCCGTTGGATGTACTCATATCGATCCCACAGCCAATCTGATAGCCGACTTCCAGGACGCCGTGGGGCTCTTCCGATCCTTTCAGCGAGCCGACAAAGATGCCGCTGGCCACGTATTCGCGCGACGCGATGGAGGTGGTCAACGGCGCCACCGGAACCTGCGCCTCGTCCTTCGCGCCCAGCCCCAGCGTCCAGCCGTCGGGAGTGTTGAGGATGACCGGGGGATTCGAGGGCACCGCTCCATCGGCCGCCGGCGCAGCAGCCGCACCGGCGGGCTCGACCTCGGGATCGGCGGCAGTGGAAGGCGCCCCGCCCAGCGAGCTGAGGAGGCAAACAGCGACGACCAGGGCGCGACGAACGACCACGGTTACCGGCCTCACGCATGAGAACGTACGGACTCACCGTTTCGAGTGGCGAAATTTGCCGCGCGGCCGATCAAAGTTGTTGTCCGTTCGTGACTCTTATGCGATAAGGACGCCAAATGTAGGATTAGGCTCAGTTAGCCAGCAGTTCAGGCAAACGACCGGAGGGCCGCGATGACGAGGCGTAGGTGCGCTGCTCTACTTATCGCGGCTTTGTCGGCCCTGGCAGCTTTGACGGGCGGCGCCGGGATGGCGGTCGGGGTAGCGCTCGCGTCCCCGGATCCCGGTCAGCAGCCCGATATCTCGGACGCGATCGACGAATGGCCGATCGAGTTCCCGGCCTTCCTGACGAACCCCGTCGACGAGAGTGGCCTAATAGGCGACTGGGGCGACGTCGGAATGTGGTGCAACAATCTTCACGCAAACTGCGCCTGACCACCTACGCCGTCAGTCCAAGATCGACCGCGCCCGGTGCAGCAACCTTGGCAGCGTCGCCGCCATCGCTTCGAGTTCCGCTCGGGGAAACACGTCACCGATTGTGCTTCACGATCAGCGACCCCGTGGCCGCCGATTTGAAGCAAGCGAGCACGTTGAACCAGGCCAAGTCGATGACCTCGAGGCCCAGCTCCTCCTGGTAGATCTCGGCGACGGGCGGCGAACGCCCGCCGAGCCCGGAATCCGCCGGTACGTGTCCGGGTCTCAGTTGATCAGGGCCCAGCCGCGTCGATCCGCAGATCGCCCACCGACCAGATCTCCCAGTCGATGACCGCGTTGATGCGGAACCAGGGGGTCACCGGTACACAGCCGGAAGGCCGCCTCGGTGATCAGTTCGATGTCTTTAGTGCCAGTCTTGGCCAGGCCGAGGGGGCCTGCGCCGGGCGTGGCAACGGGATTGCTGGGAGTGGCGGGTTGAGCGCGGGCCCGGCGGCAGGTCGCGCTCAACCTCGACTCCTAGGAAGCGGCTTCTCCGCATTGTCACCGTTCGAGGGGAAGTGCCTCTCCCGCAGTGCGTCCAACGAGTAATTCCCGCCACCCGTGAAGACGAGCAGGAAGAACGCGAAGCAGAACAGGATCGACAAGCCGCCGCCGTTGCCTGCCGGCGGATCAGCGACCGGCCAGAGCGCTTGCGGTTGGTGAATCCAGAAATAGGCGACCGCCATCTGCCCCGAGGCCACGAAGGCGACGGCGCGGGTGAACAGTCCGATGGCGATCAACACACCCGCGACGACTTCGATCAGCCCGGCGTACCAGCCGGGCCAGGAGCCGAACCCGACGCGAACCGGCGACGACACCGGCCAATCGAACAGGCTCCTGGAGCCGTAGGCGGCGAAGAGCAGGCCGTAGACCACCCGAAACACACTCAGCACTGCAGGGGCATAGCGGCTCAGAGCCGTTGTCACGATCCATAGGTTACGGCCGCGGTCCAGTCGGGCAGGCGCCGCCACAGCCGATGCCGGCTCGACGCCATGTTGTGGCAGTGCGCGCTGCCAACCAGGGTGTGGTGATGTCCGGGCAGCAACGATAGAGACCGGCCTCGGCGCGCGGCTCCTGCGACACGTCCACGGCGCCGTACCCGATCAACACCGGGACGCCGGTCTGTGCGGTGCGCTCGGCGACAACGGCGGGAATCTTGGCGGTCCGAACACGCGAGGCGCGATCGACATCGCGACGACGCAGTCCGTCGCGATGTCACCGATGTCGAAATCCCTTGCCGGTTACACGCTTTCACCGCGCCCAAAGGATCGATGGCCACCACGGCATAGCCGTTGCCCGCGGCGAAATCGGCGAAGCTGTAACCGCGCCGGCCGGGATTGCGCAGCTCTCAGTAGTCGCGGCTGCAGATGCCGCGCGGCAGGCAGACCAGCAGCCCGAGCCGCTCCCCCCGCGCGGGATAGTAGGTGGCCGCAAGCGACGCCTGTTCCGCGATCACGTGGCCGACGCTAACGTCAACGGCTGCGCCGGCAAACGTCATACGGCGCAATCCTTCCACGACCTGTCCTGTACACACATACATGTACGACCGTACGCAAGGAGGCGTCTTGACCTATGTGTTTCTCCTCTGCGCCATCGTCGCGGAGGTGATGGCGACCAGCCTGCTCAAGAGCACGGAGGGTTTCACTCGGCTGTGGCCGACCCTCATCTGCCTGACCGGTTACGCCGTCTCGTTCGCGCTCCTGGCGCTGTCGATCGCGCGCGGAATGCAGACGGACGTCGCCTACGCGTTGTGGTCGGCGATCGGCACCGTCCTGATCGTGCTGATCGCCGTGGTGTTTCTCGGCTCGCCGGTGTCCGTCGCGAAGGTCGCCGGCGTCGCGTTGATCATCGCCGGCGTCGTCACATTGAATCTGTCGGGCGCCCATTGAGGCTAAGCGCCAACGCCCTTTCGACGCCGGCCCGTGAGCTGGTGTTTACATAACGGCCTTCAACCGCGCGCCTGATGTGCAACCATCGCTGCCAGACTGACGCTCTGCCGTCCCCCCGGGCGGCTCGGTTGATATTGCGGCAACCTCTAGGGAGCAGGACCACCATGACCGATGTCGAGCAGACACCCCCCGACGGAATCTCGCCCGCCGGCCCCACGCGGGCCGATCTGGTTGAGCACTCGCGGACGGGGATGAGCGCGGCCGCGCTGCAGCGGGCCATCAACGACCACCTGCGCTACTCCATCGGCCGCCCGGCCGCGGCTCGCCGGCCCGAGCACTACTACCGCGCGCTCGCCTTGGCCGTGCGCGACCGCATGCAGGACCGCCGGGTGGTATCGACGCAGACCTCGCTCGACCTCGGCCGCAAGGTGACCTGCTACCTGTCGGCGGAATTCCTGATGGGGCCGCAGCTGGGCAACAACCTGCTGAACCTCGGCATGGAGCGGGCGGCCCGCGAGGCGCTGGCGGCGATGGGCCAGAACCTGGACACCGTCCTGGCGTGCGAAGAGGAACCGGGACTGGGCAACGGCGGCCTCGGCCGGCTGGCCGCGTGCTACCTGGATTCGCTGGCCACCCTGGAGCGTCCCGCGATCGGTTACGGAATCCGTTACGAGTTCGGCATTTTCGACCAGGAGATCCACGACGGCTGGCAGGTCGAGCAGACCGACAACTGGCTCGACCACGGAAATCCTTGGGAGATCGCCAAACCCGACGTCAACTACCTGGTCAAGTGGGGCGGCTACGCCGCTCACTATACGGACGACACCGGCCATGACCGCGTCCGGTGGGTGCCGGGGCGGGTGCTCAAGGGCGTCGCCTACGACACCCCCATCCAGGGTTATGGCGTGAACACCTGCAACGTGCTGACGTTGTGGAGCGCGCGGGCCGTCAAGTCTTTCGCGCTGGAAGCGTTCAACACCGGTGACTACTACGGCGCGGTCGAGGACGAGGTGATGTCGGAAACGGTCACCAAGGTGCTGTACCCGAACGACGAACCGGAGGCGGGCAAACAGCTGCGCCTGCTGCAGCAGTACTTCTTCGTGTCCTGCTCCCTGCAACATGTGCTGCACATCATGGACGACCTCGCCGATGTCTCCGTCAAGGAGCTCCCCCAGCGGTTTGCCTTGCAGCTCAACGACACCCATCCCTCGATCGGCGTCGCCGAGCTCATGCGGCTGCTGGTCGACGAGCGACAGCTGGACTGGGACGAGGCATGGGAGATCACGGTCGCTACGTTCGGGTATACCAACCACACCCTGCTGCCCGAGGCACTCGAGACATGGCCGCTGGAGCTGTTCGCGGAGGCGCTACCGCGCCATCTCGAGATCATCTACGAGATCAACCGCCGGTTTCTCGACGAGGTGCGCGCCCGGTTCCCCGGCGACGAGGAGCGGGTCAGCCGGATGTCGCTCATCGGCGAGAACGGCGGCAAGAACGTCCGGATGGCGCACCTGGCCACCGTGGGCAGCCACGCCATCAACGGCGTCGCCGCACTGCATTCGGAGCTGCTGAAAAGCAGTGTGCTCAAGGACTTCTACGAGATGTGGCCGGAACGGTTCAGCAACAAGACCAACGGCGTGACGCCGCGCCGCTTCCTTGCGCTGGCCAATCCCGGGCTCCGCGAACTGCTGGACCGCACCGTCGGTGACGGCTGGCTCACCGATCTGGGACGCCTGCGCGGCCTGGAGCCGTTGGTCGAGGACGCCGCGTTCCGCCGGGAATGGCGCGACATCAAACGCAACAACAAGGCGCGCCTCGCCAAGTACATCCGTTCGGTGGCCGGCGTCGAACTCAACCCGGACTGGATGTTCGACGTCCAGGTCAAGCGCATCCACGAGTACAAGCGTCAGCACCTCAATGTGCTGCACGTCGTGGCGCTGTACCACCGGCTCAAGCAGGACCCCGGCCTGTCGATTCCGCAGCGCGCCTTCATCTTCGGTGGCAAGGCAGCGCCCGGGTACTTCATGGCGAAGCGAATCATCAAGCTGATCAACGCAGTTGGCCAGACCGTCAATGCCGACCCGGACGTCAACCGATTCCTGAAGGTGGCGTTCGTGCCCAACTTCAACGTGCAGAACGCCCACATGATCTACCCCGCCGCCGACCTGTCCGAGCAGATCTCCACCGCCGGCAAGGAAGCGTCGGGCACCGGGAACATGAAGTTCATGATCAACGGTGCGCTGACGGTCGGCACGCTCGACGGCGCGAACGTGGAGATGCGCGACGAGGTGGGTTCGGAGAACTTCTTCCTGTTCGGCCTGACGGAGCAGGAGGTCGAGGCCCTCAAGGCGGGCGGATATCGCCCGGCCGAGTACATCGACGCCGACGCCGAGCTGCGCGCCGTGCTGGGTCTGATTGCCGACGGCACGTTCTCGGGCGGCGACACCGAGGTGTTCCAGCCGCTGGTGGACAACCTGCGCTATGACGACCCCTTCCTGGTGTGCGCCGACTACGCGTCATACGTCAGCTGTCAGGAGCGGGTCAGCGCCGCGTGGCAGGACCGGGAGTCGTGGACCAAGATGTCCATCCTGAATACCGCTCGCAGCGGCAAATTCTCGTCGGATCGGGCAATCGCCGAATACTGCGACGACATCTGGAACGTGTGGCCGTTGACCGTCAAGATCTGACGAACCGGCTGCTGATCGCGGCGAGCGAGCCTAGGATCTCGCCATGTCGATTCTCGGCGATGCAACGGTCGTCCTCGCGCGGGTGTCGCGGTCAACGTCCAACGCCCTGCGGGTCGCGCTCACCACGCCCGGCGGCACCGAATTGGCGCGCGCCCAGCAAAAGGGCGGAGCGGCGGTGCTCTTGGGCTTCAAGAACGGCGGCAAGAGCGAGTACACCCTGTCGGCGGCCAACGGCGACGAGCTCAAGATCGCGGTCGCCGCGGCGACCACCATCACCAACCAGACCACACCCGTGGGAAACATCGTCCCCGCCGATGGCGCGGCACGCCTGGAAGACGGCGGCGGCACCGTACTGGCGGTGGTGCGGCCACACACCGGGCACAAGGCCGATGGCGCGTGGCATCATCGCCTGCTGTCGCCGTCTGGCGAGGAACTGGGTGTGCTCACCTTGATGACCGTCCACACCGGTTGGAGCGACATCGAGTCCGAGGCAATTCAATTGCTGACCGACCACAACGTCGCGACCCTGAAGGCACCGTCGGCGGGCGCGATGCTCACCCTCGCCGCGCCGGTCGGCCCGCATGTGGGTGACGTATTAGCCGCGGCGTGTGTGGACTTCTCGGTACTCCCCCGCGGGTATATCGAGTAGCGCCAGACCTATTGATGGCCGGGCAGATCCGGCAGCTGGCCGTCAGCCATCTGGCCGGGCGCGGGAACGCCATGCCTCGGCGTGCTGTCATAAGTGGCGAAATCGTCGGCGCAGTGATGCAGCATTCGATCGCGGCCATACCGATGTCGAGACCGGGGGTGCTGCGGACTGAATCAGGCGAGCCCGTTCAGCGTAACGCGCCGGTCCTTGGTAGGGTCCCGACCGTACCTTTTCGTGGAACTCAAGTTCCGTCGAGGGGGCGGTCCGGCACGTCGAGGCGGGTGCCGACAAAGTCATTGATGACGCGCGGCGCTCGGCGGTGGCCGGGGTAAGGGAGCAGATAGCGGTGGTGTTTCGACTCTTCCAAAAAGTATGGATACCGCTACTTCTCGTCGTTGTTGTCGGGCTCGGCTCGTATGTCGTGCTGCGCATCCGGGACAGCTTCGGCGCCAACGCTCACGCGTCGAGCGGCGACGCGAACGCCGACAATACGAAACCCTTCAACCCAAAGCACATCAGCTACGAGATCACGGCGCCGTCGGGCGGCAGCGTCAGCGTCAACTACCTCGACGAGAACGGGCAACCCCACCTCGTCGAAAACGCCCCGCTGCCGTGGTCGTACACCATCGTGACGACCCTGCCGTCGATGTCGGCCAACATCGTTGCCCAAGGTGATACCGGCGTGCGGCACATCCGATGTCGGGTCATCGTCGACGGCCAAGTCCGCGACGACCGCAATGTGGACGACTACCAACCCTTCATCTACTGCTTGGTGAAATCCGTATGAGCAACGAAACTGCACAGCCACCACGCGACCGCATCGCCCGCCTGATCCGCGTGCTGTCGGTGCCGATCATTCTGTTCTGGCTCCTCGTCGCGCTCGGCACCACGCTGTTCACCCCGGCGCTTCGCGACGTGGCGAAGAACCACTCCGTGCCCATGACGCCAATTCAGGCGCCGGCGTTCAAGGACATGATGAACATCGGCCATAAGTTCGAGGAGTTCGATACGGACTCCACGGCGATGGTCGTGCTGGAAGGTGACGACAAGCTCGGCGACAGCGCGCACGTGTTCTACAACAAGATCGTCGCCAAACTCAAGGCCAACAAGCACGTGCAGAACGTCCAGGATTTCTGGAGTGACCCGTTGACCGCGGCCGGCTCACAAAGCCCGGACGGCAAGGCCGCCTATGTGCAGGTCTTCCTCGACGGCGCTCAAGGCACCACGCCCAGCCACGAGTCGGTCGCCGAGGTCCGCAAGATCGTCAAGAGCGTCCCCGCACCGCCGGGGGTCAAGGCCTATGTGGCCGGCAACACCGTGCTGAACACCGACACACTCGTCGCCGCGCACAACAGCATGGATCTGATGACGACGGTCACCATCGGTGTCATCTTCGTGATGCTGCTCGGAATCTACCGCTCGTTCAAGAATGCGTTGCTTGCGCTGGTGCTGGTCCGCTTCGAGCTCTACGCCGCGGAGGGCGTGGTGGCCACCGCCGGCAATCTGAACATCATCGGTCTTACCCCGTACGCCGTCAGCATGGTCACCATGCTGACCATCGCCACGGGGACCGACTATTTTATTTTCCTGCTGGGCCGCTACCACGAGGCACGGTCCCGTGGCGAAGATCGAGAACAGGCGTACTACACCGCCTACCACGGGGTGTTGCACGTCATCCTGGGTTCGGGTCTGACGATTGTGGGCGCCTGCCTGTGCCTGACCGCGACCCGGCTCCCCTACTTCCAGACCATGGGGTTCCCCTGCGCGATCGCCTTGGTCACCACGATGCTGGCGGGCCTGACACTTGCACCGGCGCTGCTTGCGGTCGCGTCGAGGTTCGGATTCTTCGATCCGACGCGTGAGGTTTCGGAGCGGGGCTGGCGCAAAATCGGCACCCTGGTGACCAGGTGGCCGAAGCCGATTATCGTCGTGACTTCTTTTATCGCGGTGATCGGTTTCGTCAGCCTGATGACCTACGTCCCGAGTTACAACGACAGGAAATACACCCCGCCGAGCATCGCGGCAAACGTCGCTCAAACGGCGGCCGAGCGGCATTTCACGACGGCGCGCATGAATCCGGAATTGCTGATGGTCGACGCCGGCCATGATGTGCGCAACCCGGCGGACATGCTGATCATCGATCGGATCGCCAAGAGCGTGTTCCATCAGCGCGGTATCGGGCGGGTGCAGACGATCACCCGCCCCCTCGGGGCGCCGATCGAGCACAGTTCGCTGCCGTTCGTGATCGCCATGAACAGTTCCAGCACCCTGCAGACGGCGAAATTCATGAACGACTCCATGGCGTCGATGCTCGAACAGGCGGACGAGCTAGGCCGAACGATCGCCGTCATGGAGCACATGTACAGCCTCATGAAGGACCTCACGGCGACGACCCACAGCCTCGACGCCAAGACACACGACCTGGTAAACACCACCAACGAGCTGCGTGATCACATCGCCGATTTCGACGATTTCTTCCGACCGATTCGCAGCTACTTCTATTGGGAGAGACACTGTTTCGATATCCCTCTGTGCTGGAGCATGCGATCCTTGTTTGACGCGCTGGACGGCATCGACGAGCTTTCCGACCAATTCCAAGGGATCACAACCGATTTCGACCACATGGATCGGTTGATGCCGCAGCTGCTCGCCGATTTCCCGAAGACCATCGACTCGATGAAGTCGATGCGCGACTTCATGCTGTCCACCCACAGTTCCATGGCGGGCATTCAGCGCCACATGCAAGAGGGCGCCGAAGGCTCCACGATGATGGGGAACTATTTCGACGAGGCCAAGAACGACGACAGTTTCTATCTGCCGCCGGAAGTATTCCAGAATCCCGATTTCAAGCGCGGACTGAAAATGTTCGTATCGCCTGACGGCCAGGCCGTCCGGTTCATCATCACCCACCAGGGCGACCCCGCCTCGGTGGAGGGGATCGAGCACGTCCAGGGAATCAAGCAGGCGGTCGCCGACGCCATCAAGGGCACCCCGATGGAGTCCGCGAAGGTGTCGCTGGCCGGCACCGCCTCGATGTACAGCGACATGCAGGACGGGGTCATCATCGACCTGGCGATCGCCGGTATCGCGACCCTGATCCTGATCTTCTCGATCATGCTGCTGATCACCCGGAGCTTGGTGGCCGCCCTGGTGATCGTCGGTACGGTGCTGGCGTCGCTGGGCACTGCGTGCGGTTTGTCGGTGCTGCTCTGGCAGGACATCCTCGGGCTGGGCCTGCAATGGATCGTGCTGCCGCTGACGGTCATCATCTTGCTGGCGGTGGGATCCGACTACAACCTGCTGCTGGTCTCCCGGTTGAAGGAAGAGATTCCGGCCGGCCTCAACACCGGCATCATCCGGGGCATGGGCGCCTCGGGCCGGGTGGTCACCGCGGCCGGCCTGATCTTCGCAGCGACCATGGCGTCGATGATCGTGAGCGACCTGCGCGTGATCGGGCAGTTCGGCACCGCGATCGGGATGGGCCTGCTGGTCGACACGTTCATCGTGCGAGCCTTCATGACGCCGGCGATTGCCGCCGTGCTGGGTCGCTGGTTCTGGTGGCCGTTGAACACCTTCCGGATGAAGGAAGTCGCGAAGCGGGAGAGCGACACCGCGCCCATTCCACAAATGAGCAACGTGTAGCTCTCGGCGCTCGGGGCGGAATCGGCAGATGAGAGAGACGGAATCGAAGCTCCGCCAACGCACAGTTGGCCGGCTGGACCGATCCCGCGATCCCGCGATCCTCAACGCCGCACTTGCCGCGCTGACCGAGCACGGCTACGACGCCACGAATATGGACGACATCGCCGCACGAGCCGGCGTCGGCAAGGCCACGATCTACCGGCGCTGGTCATCCAAAGCGGTGTTGATCACCGACGTTCTCGTCTACTGGCGGCCCGATCTGCGCACCGATGACGTCGCGGACACCGGCAACTTGGCCGGCGACATCGAAGCCCTCATCGAGCGCGCGGCACGCAATGACAAGGAGTTGATCACCAACGACCTAGTGCTCCGGGTCGCTTTGGAGGCCAACCGTGACCCTCAGCTCGCCGCGGCTCTCGGCGATCTGATACTGCTGAAGGGCACACCGATCATCGCCACTATCCTGGCCCGCGCCGCAGCCCGCGGTGAAATCGACCCCAACCGCGATTGGTCCCTGGTCTCAGGCGTACTCACCGCAATGAGCCTGCTACGGGCGCTCAACGGACAAAGCGTCGACGCGGAGTTCATACGACAAATCATCGACACGCTGCTTCTCCCCGCAGTGTCCACGCAGACCTGTTCGACCACTCACTCGAACGCCGGGCGTGTCAGGTCATGACGAGCCGCGTTCGCGCCATTCCGGCCCGCTGACCGCGGCCAGTTGCACACGGAGATCGCTGGCGGGAGCCCTGCAAGCGGGCCTGGATCTCGACAGCGGGTGGTCGGCCTGGCCTGCACCGCCGCGATCGAATCGTCGAACCACAGCAGCGTCAAGGCCGGCCGACAGGCGAAATGGGCAAGGTAGCTTTGCGTCACTGCCCAAAAGCGATCGATGGGCGACTCATGCTCGGCCGCAACGGCGTTGAGCATTCGAGAAATTTCGAGCTCGCTTGTCGTAGCCGCGTCGATGATCTCTTCGGCGGAATCGAAGTAAAGTGAATCGCGCTTCGGCTGAACGATCCGCTCTCGGTGAGCACAGCGGGTCGACCCGAAACGCGCTGCGCCGGGCGCTGACGCCGTCAAGGGGTACGACGGTCAACCACCGGTCGACAGTGGACGTTTTCTGCGACCACCGCAAGGATCGAGTCATCGACCCCTGGCAGGAGGAAAGTGACCCTACGATTCCGAGGGCTGGTGCTGGCCCCGTTGACCGTGGCGCTCGCGCTGCTGCTCGCGCCGTCGGCCTCGGCCGACACCTACACAGACCAGCTGGTCAACAAGTTCAACGCGCAGACACACGTGTTGGCCGACCCGGGGGCGAATCCGCCATTGCAGAACCCGGACCGGCTGAACGACCAAATCCTTAGCACCCGGTGGGCGTGGAGTTCGCGACCGCCGATCTGGGTGGCGGCGGTGGCACCCAACCAGACCGGCGTTACCACGCCTGATGCCATCCACAACGTCATCCTCGGCCGCGACCCGGGGTTCAGCGGGATCATTCTGGTCATCGACTCCCGGGGCTATCACGTGCGCGCCTACAACGTGCCCAAGGCGATCGCGGACAGCGTCGATCCGGTCATGAGCCGGTCCGCCAGGGACCACCGAAACGACCCGTACGGCGCGAGCAGTGAATTCGTCGGCCAGTTGTCGAAAGTGGACGTGTCCTCCGGCGCACCGGCGGTGACCTCCCCCGCGGTACAGAAGAACCACAACCCCGGCTCCGCACCGTGGACACTGCTGGCGGTCATGGCCATCGGCGTGGCGGCGGTGGTCCTGATCTGGTTCTCGGTGAATCGGAAGCGCAAGCGGCGCAAGGACACTGACGCGAAAGAACAGATCAAGCAAGAGTTGATCACCGTCACCTCGGATGTCGGCGACCTCGACACCGCGGTACTCACCAACAGCGACACGGACGTCAGCGCCGAGCAGACGAAGGCCAACGCGAGCCTCTACGACGCCCGACAGGCCTACGAAAAAGGTGACTATGTCGCGGCGCGGGCGCACCTACGGGTGGTGGAGTCGACAGTGGCCAAAGCCAACCAAAAGCTCTACCCGGGCCGGGCCGCGCCCAACGTCGCCGACGCCTCCTCGGTGCCGGCGGGCGACCGGAAGCAGGCCTCGGTGCGGACGCGCAATCCCGATACCGGCGACTACGTGACGATCAACAACAACAACTACAGCGCCACCCCACAGCCCGGTTATCCGCACTACTACGGCGGCGGTTATTACAACGGGATGTTTTTCTACCCGGGTTATTACCCGTACGCGTTCTGGGGCCCGGGCTGGGGTTGGGCACTGACCGATGTGCTGCTGATGGATGCGCTGCTGGACGACCATTGGGGCGGCGGCTACGACCGCGGCTTCGAGGCCGGCCGGGACTCGGCGTATGCCGACGCCAACTATGACAGCGGCCAAAATTACGACAGCCAGCAGGGCGACTTCGGGTTCGGTGGCGGTTACGGTTCCGGCAGCGACACCGGGTTCGGGGGCAACGACAACTCGTATTCCGGTGGCGGAGACGTGGATTTCGGCGGCGGTTGGGACTCGGGCGGCGGTTGGGACTCGGGCGGCAGCTCCGATTTCGGTGGCGGCAGCTCGGACTCCGGCGGCGGCGACTTCGGGTTCTGACCGGTTCTGGTGCCCGTCGGACTGGCCGTCGTGGTGGGGCTGATCATCCGCGACGTCGTCAGCGCCCGGAAGCGGTGATCTCGCCCGCCGCGCGCGAAGCATTTCGCGTGTGATGCATGGCACTCGCACAGGAACGGTCGACCGGCGGAATTGGCCTTGGCTCCCTCACAATTCACGCGGTTTGCTGCTGATGCGAGTTCGCTTGGAGCCGGTCTGCATCCCATGGGTGATACATTCGGGCGATTATGGCAAGACAACCGGTTGCCGACATGGCCAAGGCCGTCAGCGAGATGATCGACACGGGCACCGACTTGACCTGGCGGTATTTGCTGTCTAACCGTAAGGATCTCAGCGCAAGCGCCACACTGGTGCTCAACAGGGTCAACCGGGAGGGCCCCATGCGGTTGACGGCGCTCGCCGCGGCCGAGGACACCAGCCAACCGGCGATGACCCAGCTGGTCCAGCGGATGGAACGCCAGGGCCTGCTCGAGCGGCTGAGCGATCCCGAGGATGGCCGGGCAGCCCTGGTCGCCATCAGCGACGCGGGCCGGGAGCTGTGGAACCTGCGCACGGACCGCCGCAGGGAGCGTCTGGGCACGCTGCTGACCGGGTTATCCGACGAGGATGCGCTGACGTTGTGGCTGGCCGCTCAGGTCGCGATGCCGATCCTGCGTCAACTCCTCGACATCGCAGCCTCGGAGACACCGCATTCCACCGATGCGGCGAAGTGAGCACGCAGACGCTCTTCTGCATAACGTCAACTATGTAAATAGTGGGCGCCCCGGGCCTTCTCGATAAAACTAGCTTGCGATGGCGCGGGGCTCCCGTTCCGCTTGACGTGCTGCATCATCCGCGTGATATGAAAGGGGGGAGGGAAGCGACGTTCCGCCGGCGGCCTTCGCCGCCAGGATCGACGCGGCGGCCGCAGCGGCCCATGATGGCATCGGCTCACATACCCGGCCACACGAAGGAGCGGAGCAGTGACTCTGGGCTTATTTGGTCTCCTCACGATCGTTTCCCTCGCACTGGCCGTCACCCTGGCCACCGTCGCGGCCGTCTACGTGAGGCGCCTGGAGCGGCGGCAACCCCCACCGATCGCCGAGAAGATCGGCAGCGCGAAAGAAGTCGTCCGCAAGTTGCGCAAGCGTGAGCCGATGTCGCCGGAAGAGTTGGGCTATGCGACGCAGGTGGTGTCCGACCGCGCCTCGGTGAGAGCGCTGTGCATCCCCGGTGCCCTGTTCATGCTCGGTTGTTTCTACGTGTTCGGCAGCCTCTACCACCTGCATGGGGCGACTCCGTCCGAGCGGACATTCCTCGGGGTGATACCCATGCTCACCTCATCGAACCTCGCGCTTCGCCTGATCAGCAGCGCCCGGCTGAAAAGGCGTCTGCGCACGGCATCCGTCGCGTCATGAGAGCCGCACGCCTGTTGACAGGCGTCGGTCGCGGCCGCCCGAGTTCACGTTCGGCGCCGCAGGTAGTAATCTCTTTATCACCGTATGTCAACCAGGTTGATATGTGGCCGTCCCGCGGTCAACGGTCGGGGGAACGCGAGAACGCGGTGCGTGCGCGAAAGGTGATCCAGTGAGCCGTCGTTCAGTTGGCAGGACTGTCTTGCAGCGAGGCTGGATGCCGTTGGTCACCGTCGTCGCGGTCGGCGTGGGGCTGCTGTGCATGCACAAGGTGCATCAGTTCTCCGAACCAGAGCCGGTCATCACCGTCAACGGTCCACAGGCACCCGAGCAGTTCAACCTCAAACGGATCACCTACGAGGTGTTCGGCAACGCCGGCAAAGGGGGCAAGCTCGTCTACATCGACATCGACGGTCATCCGCACCAGGTTGATTTCACCGCCCTGCCGTGGTCTCACACGGAGACCACGACGCTCTCGGTGGCGTCCGGAAGCATCTCGGTTCATGTTCGCAGTGGTCAGGTGAGTTGCCGGATGCTGGTCGACGGCGTGGTCCGTGACGAGCAGTCGGACGATCATCCGGACGCCGACGTCGAGTGCAGGGTGAAGTCGGCATGACCGAGCATCGCCTCGACGAACCGCGGCCCAAACGCCCGTTCATCCCCCGAATGGTCCGGACTTTCGCCATCCCGATCATCTTCTTCTGGGGTCTGCTCGCGGTCACCACGAACACCTTTATGCCCCAGGTGGAACGGGTCGCGGAAGAGCTCGCGGGCCCCATGGTCCCGCATTACGCGCCCTCACAGCGCGCACTGCTGCACATCGGCGAGAAGTTCCACGAATCGAACTCGACCAACTTGACCATGGTGGTGTTCGAGGCGAACCGGCCGCTGGGAGACGCCGACCACCGGTACTACGACGACCTGATGCGCCGCCTTCAGCACGACACCAAGCACGTGCAGTACGTGATGGACCTGTGGGGCAAGCCATTCACCGCGGCGGGGGCGCAAAGCGTGGATGGCAAATGCACCTATGTGCTCCTTCGTCTCGCCGGCGACATCGGGCAGATCCAGGCCAACCAGTCCGTGGACGCCGTCCGCGACATCATCAAAAAAGACACCCCACCGCCCGGGCTCAAGGTCTACGTCAGCGGCGCGGCTCCGCTGGCCTCCGACACACTCACCATCGCCAATGCCAGCCTGAACAACGTCACGATCGTGACCATCATCCTCATCGTCGTGATGCTGCTGCTGGTCTACCGCACGCCGTCAACCCTTTTGGTGCCGTTGCTCGGTGTGCTCATCGAGATGCTCGTCGCCAAGGGCATCGTCTCGACGCTCGGCCATTACGGATACATCGAGCTGTCGTCGTTCGCGGTGAACATCGTCATCGCGCTAACCCTCGGAGCCGGAACGGATTACGGCATCTTCCTGATGGGCCGATATCACGAGGCGCGGCAGGCGGGCGAAAGCCGGGAGGACAGCTTCTACATCGCGTACAAGGGTGTCGCGCCCATCATCATCGGCTCCGGGCTGACGATCGCCGGCGCGTGTTATTGCTTGACGTTCGCGCGCCTGAATTACTTCCACACCATGGGACCGGCCGTCGCCATCACCATGCTGTTCACCATCGCGGCGGCCATGACGCTGGGCCCGGCGGCGCTGACCGTCGGCAGCCTGTTCGGCATGTTCGACCCGCGAACCATTACCCACGGACGCCTCTACCGGCGGATCGGCGCGAGCGTGGTGCGCTGGCCGGTTGGTACTGCCTGTCGTCGTAGTTCTGCCGGTAGGTGGGAACGAAGATCGCCCCGATCATCACGACGGCTGAACTGGCCACCAGGATGGGCACCGGCCAGCGCACCACGCTCGCGCCGATCCGCCGGTAGAGGCGTCCGTGGGTAATGGTTCGCGGGTCGAACATGCC
>NZ_LZJI01000250.1 GCF_001667775.1 Mycobacterium sp. E1747 | reverse complement strand
CCACCACCGATACGCCGCCGCCGCCGCCGTCGACGACCACGACCACGACGGTCCCGATGACCACCCAGTGGATCCACGTGCCGTTGGTGCCGGTGCCCATTCCGATCCAGGTCCCGCAGACCCAGGCCCCGCAGGCGCCGGCCCCGCAGTACACCCCTTATCCGCAGTACCCGCAGTACCCCGGGAACTCCCAGAATCCGTTCCTGAGCCCCGGCTACTAGTCGTCCGCGTCCTTCCTGCTGAGCGACGCTCCGCGAGCGCGACCGGTTCCGCGCGGGTAGCGTGGTGTCACCCGGTCGGGCGGGGATCTATCCGGCGACACCCGACCCGTGGACCTGGAAAAAAACAGCGCAAATCAGCGGACTGCGGAGGCGTGACGTGGACATCGTGCTTGGGGTCTCGATGGCTCCCGGGACGGTCCGCCTGGTGGTCATCGAGGGCCAGAACGCCGACGGTGTCACCGTCGAACAGGACGAGTTCGGCGGCGCGGTCGACCAGGTCATCGCAGCGATCGGCGGCACCCGCGAAGGTGCGGAGGCGGGCGGGCACCGGTTGGTA
>NZ_LZJI01000249.1 GCF_001667775.1 Mycobacterium sp. E1747 | reverse complement strand
CGGCGATCTTGTCCTGCAACGAGTCCCGGGCCGTGAGGAACAACGCCGGGGCGTCGATGCCGTCGGCGCGCAGGCGCCGCAAGACTCCGAACCCGTCCATGCCGGGCATCATCACGTCGAGGATCACGGCGTCGGGACGGGCTTCGCGCGCCCGGTCCAGCGCCTGCGCGCCGTTGCTGGCTGTGTAGACCTCGAACCCCTGGAACTTGAGGCTCACCGAGAGCAACTCGACGATGTTGGCCTCGTCGTCGACCACGAGGATGCGCGCCTCCGGTTTCGTTTCGCTTGGGGATGCCGCGGTCATCAGGTTTTTCACCCCTTAGTTGAACGTTACCTATGCGAATGCTGTGCGATCGCTGGAAGCTCAGTGCCAACACTCTGGTAACAGTCTGCCAGGAATCATCGCATCGGCTTGAACCTGCGCCGGATGGGGCCGTCGCGTCGCGAATAGACTCGTGGGATGAATCTCGCCGCACGGATCGTCGCGACCGCGACCGCCCCGGCACGCGTCGGACTTGCCGCCGCTGACGCCAGCCTGACCGTCGCGAGCGCAGCGGTCGGTGTGGCGAAACGGGCTTTGGGCGACGGCGGGACCGCCGGATCGACGGCCATGACATCGATGCTGGGAATCGACGACGCGATCGTTCGCGCCAATCGGCTCGCCCGGCTGCTGGACGACGACGCGCCCCTTGGGCGGGCGGTGGCGCCCGACGGGCCGATCGACCGGTTGCTCCGCCCTGGCGGGGTGGTCGACATGCTGACGTCGGAGGGTGGTCTGCTCGACCGCCTGACCGCGGAGGGCGGCGGGTTGCATCGCACGCTTCAGCCCGGAGGACTGGCCGATCAGCTCGTCGCCGAGGACGGGTTGATCGAGCGGCTGCTGGCCGAGGATGGCCTGGCCGATCGGCTGCTCAGCGAGGGCGGCCTGGTCGACAAACTGACAGCGAAGAATGGACCGCTCGACCAGCTCGCGGACGTCGCCGACACCCTGGCGCGGCTGACGCCTGGGATGGAAGCACTGGAGCCCGCGATCGCCACGCTGCAGGACGCCGTCGTCGCGCTGACCATGGTCGTCAACCCGTTGAGCAACATTGCCGACCGCATCCCGCTACCCGGCCGGCGGCGTCCCGCGTCTCGGTCGGTGCGCTCCACGCGCGTGATCGACAGCGGCGAGTGACCGATTAGGCTTGGACCGGTTTGATCCCGCCTCCTTAGCTCAGTGGTAGAGCACTCGCCTTGTAAGCGAGCGGTCGTCAGTTCAATCCTGACAGGGGGCTCCGCGCGTCTCGTCGGGCATCGAAGGGTTTGACCAGCTCGCGGCCAAGACCGATGGAGTAGCACCGGCCGCAACGGGTAGCCAATGTCGTAAGGGTTGCTCTTCAGGCTGGAGGTCGCACGATGCCGGTTACGGCGGGACCAGTCCCGGGGGCGACGTCGGGCTTGCGCAGGGTACCGATGGACCCCGGGCGGTTTCAAAGCGGGCGTTGGTTGCTGCTCGCCGAGGGCGCGCTGGTATCCGCGTTCGGGATCGCCGGGCTGGTGTCGACTGCCCTGCATCTGCACGCCGGCCCGACCGGCGCCCCGGTTCTGGGCCTGGCATCAACGCCGGCGCAAAGCGCCATACTGCTGGCGTTCGGGGTGGCGGCCGTCGCGGCCGCCGGCCGTCGCCGCGCCGCGATCACTGTCACCGCGCTGAGCGCGGTGGCTTACACGCTGTTGCTGTTTTTCAGCAGTGTGGCCACCGCAAGCGCACGGCCGACGCCGTTGGGCTTCCATGCAGCCGACATCGTCTTGCACGGAGTGCTGGCGGCGGTCAACTTCGCCCTGCTGATGTGGCTGATTCCCGACGAGCTGGGAGACGAGGTCTGGGCACCGCGGCGCCGACGTGACCGCGGTCGGGGGCAGGCCACCCGAGCGGACCACGATCCAGAGGCTGCGGCAGCGGCGGCGCCGGCGCAGCAGATCCCTTCTGAACATTCGGTGGCGCCGACAGCGCAAACCCGCCCGCCGTCGACCATCCCGCCGCTCGACGCCCCCCTCCCCGAACCGCCGAAGAGCCAAGAAACGGCCGTTCCCTCGGCCCGCACTGGCGAGAACTCACACCACTTCGGCGCCCGGGCGAGGGGCTCGGTCCCTTCTCCCGCCGTTGTGCCGGTGGTTGTGGTGGCCCTAGCGGCCGCCGTCGGCGTGATCGTGTGGTTGCGCCGCCGCTGAAACGGCCTTCCTGCGATCCCCCGGGGCGTCGCCGGGTTTGGCGTTGATCGGGCGCCACAGTCCCTTTCGCCGCCAACTCAAGTGGGGACCACGCCCCCGCCCGAACCGCCCGGATTCACATGCAAGCCTGCCCGCTGCGGGCCCGAGCGGGTTAGGGGTGGCCCGGGATGCCTCCCAGATCCCCTTGGATCCCCTGCAGATCCCCTTGAACGCCTTGCAACTTTCCTTCGATCGCCTGCAGATCAGACAGGACGCTCTGATACGCCGGCTGCATCTCATCCGGCGTTGCGGGTTGAGACTTCGGGCAGTACGCGACGATGGCACCGGCAGTCACTTGCGCGCTTTGGTCGGCATCCCAGATAGACGATCGCTGCACGAACGCCACCGCATCGGCGAAATTGGGTTGGTGCGCCAGGAAGTCACAGACCGCGTGGCCCTGGGTCATCACGTATTCCTGACTGGGAAACGGTACGCCTTCATGCTTCAGCGCGGCGATGAACGCCATGTCGGCAACCTCGATCCGCGGGGCGGGCGCCGTCGGCGCGATGTGACTGGGCGGCGCCGCCGCCGGCGGCGGGGCTTCGGTCGCCTGCGCCGACGAACCCCGTTGGTGGACCGCGAACATCACCACCACCGCGGCGGCGACGGCTGCCAGCGAGAGCGGCAACGCCGCGAGCAGACCCAACCGGCGCCGCACACCCCCGCGCCAGCGAGGCTTCGTGCCGGACGGGCGAACACCCCGGTCGTCGGCGAGGATCTCGCCGTCACGCACATTTCCCGCATCGGGGATAGGCGTCCCCGCACTGTGCGCCAATAGCTCATCAAGCAGTTCGTCGATCTCTCGGGACGACGGCCGACCGCCGCCCTCGCGGACCGATTGGCGTCCCAGGGCGATGCGCCGCAATTCTGAATCGATCGTCTCGCGGTCGCGCATATCACCAGTCTGAGAGCGTCACGACAATGGCACAAGTCCCGGAAACGGGCGTCGCCCCGAGCACCAGCCAGGCCGCCGCCAACGCCCTCGAAAGTCCACCGCCATGAGCTCGCCGCGTCCTCCCGGCGGCTTCGCCCGCCAGCGCTGTCACACGATATGAAAAACCTTATCCTGCATCAGATTACGCGCGGCCGGTGCCGGGCATGCTACGCTGCCCCGGGATGCCCGTCGGCATCCGTTCGAAAATGAGAGAAGTTGAAGGTATGACACAGGGAACTGTGAAATGGTTTAACAGCGAAAAGGGCTTCGGCTTCATCGCTCCGGACGGCGGCGCAGCGGATGTGTTCGTCCACTACTCGGAGATCCAGGGGAGCGGTTACCGATCCCTCGAGGAAAACCAGAGGGTTGAGTTCAACATCGAGCAGGGGACCAAGGGTCCGCAGGCGGTCGGAGTAACCGCCGTTTAGCGCGAGTCCTACCCGAAGTGGGCTGGTGGGTGATTTCCCGCCAGCCCACAACGCGTTGAGGGGTCCCAGCTTGCTCCCGACAGGTGCGGAGACGCCGATAGCCCTACGTCGCCGTCACCCGCGTGAAGGGCTATGCCGGGAAGATATCGAGAGGCGCGGTTTCCGGGGCGTGTAGATTGGTGGCAGCAGTTATGTTCGCACTGCCCCGCAGCCATTTTCTTGTGCATATGAGCGCATCTACGAATCGATCCCCCTTCGCTCCACAGACTCATGTCGGGCCGAAGCCAAACCAAGAGGACCCCGGTTATGACATCATCCGATCTCTTTTCGCATCGCTACGAGCCCGAGGTCGTGTCGCAGGCCGCCGGTGATTCCGAACCGGTGCAGTATCCGATCTTCTCTGACGGACCCAAGAAGGATTCTCCCTCTACGGCGCAACCCTGATTCCGCGGCCTGGAAGCTTCCGCCCGTCAGTCTCGTTCTGGCACAACGACTTCGGCGCCGCTCTACTCAGCCGGTGGCGGGACGGGACCGGGCGGTGGCGGTCCGTCCGGTGGCGGTCCGTCCGGTGGCGGGACGGGACCCGGCGGCGGTACGTCCGGTGGCGGTGGTGAAGCCGGCGGCCGATGCGAGCAGTCGGGGACGAAGATCAACGTACCCCCGACCATCGTCCAACCGATCGCGCACCCCGGCGGCAGCTGAGGGGGCGTCTCGGGTACAGCGACCATTGCCATGATCGTCGCCGCAATCATCGCCGGACGCATGAGGCGCCGGCCGAACCTCACGACCGCCCGGCCCGAAGCCCGGCCGGTTCGTTTCGCGAATGATTCAGCCGGTGCGTCAGGCATGCAATTTCCACTCTGCTGGGAAGCTGATCCTCAAGTGTGAATTGGCCCGCCGCTGGTCGCAACTTGAAAAGGGGTTGCCCGGCCCGGGCAGGCCGGCTGATAACGCGCCGGCCACCGTATTGATGTCACGCTGTCACATACGGAAGACTGGTCAGGGCAATCGACGGAAGTGACCACTGTGAACTCCAATCGTGCAGTCGCGCCGCCGGCGTTGGCTGCGGTCGTGTTCGCACTCGTCGGCTGCTCGGTGTCGACAGCGAAGCCGGTCGCCACTTCAGCAACCACGGCGGCCGCGGCACCTGTTGCGTCGAGAACCGTTGCGGCAGCGCCGAATCCGCCCCTTGGCGCGCAGCCCCAACTGGCGTCGGACCCGGCTCAGCTGGCCGACGACCTCGTCGCCGACGAGCGCGCGCTGCGGGATCCGTCGACGCCGGAGCCGGCTATGGTGGCGGCCGCGCACCGCGAGCAGGCCGCCTATCGCGCCATCGGCCGGCACCCCGAATGGGACTCCGTCACGCGTCCCCGCATCCCCGCGGAGCTGGTCGACGTCTACGACCGCAACGTCGATGCCCGCCGACAGCTTCAGGCGATGACGCCCGCGAAGGGCACGCTGCCGGCCTGGCGGATCGAGCCTCCGGTTCCCGCCGACGAACTGATGAACGATTACCACGCGGCGGAAACGGAGACGGGGGTCGGCTGGAACTACCTGGCCGCGATCAACCTGGTCGAGACCCGTTTCGGCAGCATCAACGGCATCAGCACCGCGGGCGCGCAGGGACCCATGCAGTTCTTGCCGTCGACCTTCGCCACGTACGGCCAGGGCGGTGATGTCCACTCCCCGCGTGACAGCATCATGGCGGCGGGCCGCTTTCTGGCAGCCAACGGCTTCGCCAATGACCCCGCCCACGCGATCTACGGCTACAACCACGCCCACGAATACGTTCGGGCGGTCGACCAATACGCCGCGCTGATCGCGAATGATCCCGCGGCCTTCCCCACCTACTATCGGTGGGACGTTTATTACGTCACCACCGCCGGGGACGTGTTGCTACCGATCGGATACGAGGCGCCGTCCCCGATCCCGGTCGAGGACTACCTGGCGACCCACCCGCAGTAACCCGCGACGATCTACAGGTACTTCAGGGCGATGTCCTGCAGGTGCGACCGTACGTCTTGACCGGTGGCCTTCTCCAACTTGATCCCCAGCTCGCCAGCGAGGTTGACGAAGCCCATCAGCAGCATGATTTCGCCATCGGGCTCGTCGATGACGTTCTCGACAAGGCGGTTCCAGGCGAATTCGTTGCCGCTGTCCGACGTCCACGCCGTCATCACATCGATGGCGCGGCGGACGTTCTCTCGCACATCCATTACCGGAGCCTGCCATGGCCTCCGGATCGCCGCCCGCCGACGGGCGCACCCCCTGAGCGGGGTGCGCCCGTCGGACCGTCAGTAGAGCGGAACCCAAACTCCCATGTACCAGAAGCCCCAACCACCGAACTGCCAGTTGAAGACAGGGATGGCGGTGTAGCTGTCGTACTGGAATGGCCCGAAATCGACCTGCGCGGCGGCGACCTCACGCGGCGGTCCGGACCAGGGTCGGTTCCAGCCGCCGGGAGGCGGCGGACCGTCCCAGCCTCCGGGTGGGGGCGCACCCACCCAATGCGGCGGTGGGTGGCCGGGCGCAGGACCGTCGTTCCAGCCGTGACCCCGAGGGGGCGGCGGGGGCGGTGCGCCGTGGTCCACGATGCTGAACCCCGTCCGCGCATCGCCGGGTCCGCCGATCTGGGCGTTGCCACTGACGTACGTCCCGCGTGGAACGTATGGCTGGTGCGGCGGCTGGGTGCTCGGCGGGTTGAGGGCCTGTTTGCCTTGCGGCGGCGGGTTGTGCTCGTTCGCCGGCGCGTTGGGCTGTCCGCCGGGGCTGTTCTGGCCTCGGTCGCCCGGCTGGTTGCCCGGACCGCTTTGTTGCGGGTTCTGCCCGCGCTCGTTGGGTCCCGGGGAGTTCTGCTCGCCCTGCGGCGGGTTGTTCGGCCCGCCTTGCTGCGGCGGGTTGTTCTGCCCACCCTGCGGCGGATTGTTCTGGCTTCCCTGCGGGGGATTGTTCTGCCCACCCTGCGGCGGATTGTTCTGGCCGCCCTGCGGGGGGTTGTTCTGCCCACCCTGGGGCGGGTTGTTCTGCCCACCCGGGGGCGGATTCTGCCCATGCCCACCCGGCGCTCCACCGGGACCGCCCTGCTGCCCGCCCGGACCGCCCTGCTGCCCACCGGGGGTTCCACCACCGCCGCCGCCGGGGTTTCCCCCGCCACCACCGCCATGGCAGCCAGGGCAGGGCGGCGGCGGGTCGAGCGGGGCCGCGAAGGCCGAACCCGCGTTCAAAGTGACCGTGGAGAGGCTCAACCCCGCCGCGACCGCCGCCGCAGTGACGACACGTTTCATAGACATAGCTGCGTCCCCTCTTGGGTATCGATCGCCTGCACTACGGGCATGTCACGTTCAACTCGAATGACTTGGTGACCTGTTGCGGCTGCTGCGGGTTACTCATGTCGAGCCCGGTCGCGGTGCCCTTGATCGCGTAGATCTTCCCGTTCACCGCGGCCCCGGCGTTGCCCCCTTGGTTGGGAGCCGCGTCGGAGAAGCCGAGCGTGATGCCGTTGACGCTGCCGAGCCCGACCGAGTGCACGATGGGAGGGTTGGCGTTGCTGACCACTGCCCCGACGCCGGCCGTCGGGTCGCCGATGCCGATGGTGGTGTTGTCCCCCGACGGGCTGCACGTCACCTGGCCGCTGACGTTTTGCGGCTGACCGTCGACGATGACCTGCGGACCGGACGCTGAGGGCGTCGACGAGCCCGACGATCCGGTGCTTGACTTGTTGCTCGAACAGCCGACGCATGCCGCGGCCACCACGGCCACGCCCGCCACGCCGACGACAATCCCACGCTTCACTACCGCTCTCCTTCGTGTCGCTGGTGTCGCACTGCAGAACTCATTGGCTTCGTCAACGTAGCGAGCCCTCACCGACGCCGCGGGACGCGGGTTACCCGGTACCCGGCAGCCGTAAACGCTGTGTTAAGTGCGTGACGGTCCGTTTTCTCTCAAGGCAGAATGCGTAATCCCCACCTGTCCAGCAGTGGATCGATCAGCGCGAAATCGGTCGTGTAGTCGTCACCATCCGGTGAAGACATCAGCAGGCCTACCGCACTTACGCTGCCGTCAGGGTTCTTAACGAAGCCCGGGCTGCCGCTGTCGCCATTGAGGCTGAACACGCTGGCGGTTACCACACCACCCTCTACGCGTTTGACGGAACCACAGGTTTCACCGGTAACCGCGCCTATTTTGCAGAACGGCATACCCGCACGAATCTGCTGCTGGCTCAAAACATCCCGAACCACGTAGCGGCCGCCGACATCCCCCGACGGCGCACCCACGCTCGGGTCGAGGAGGATGATCGCGGCGTCCCGCGTGTCTCCCTCTTTCTCGCTCGCGGTGATCTTCCCGAGCGGAACCTCACTCCCGTATGTCCACAATGAACCATCGTGGGCGTCGCAGTGGCCGCTGGTCATCAGGTAGTAACTGCCATCGTTGCCCTGCGCCGCGAAACCGGCTGTGCACGAGCTGTTTTCATCTTCAACCTTGATGCCCGGGGTTACGCCGTCGTCCGCTCGGGCCGGGTTCACCAACGTCGTCGCGGCGACGACCACAGCACCGACCAAGCCCAACCCTCGCAACCACCGCATGGCCACGCCGCCTCTCTTGAAGTGTCGGGCAGCATGTTAACAGCGCCAGCGGGATTCGGCTCCGTGGCCGGCTCGGCCGGCCCGGCGTCGGGGTGGCATGGCATTGACGTATACGACAAGAAATCAGTGAAACATTGCTGGGCAACCATTTTCGCTCATTCGACGACGGTCAGCCGCCGACGTGCCGCCCAAGGAACCCCAACACGGCGTCGGCGAAAACGTCGTTGCGGTCGCCGGCGACCATGTGCCCCGCACCGCGGACATCGGTGAACTCGACCTGCGGGAAGCGCTCCAAAAACTCGTCGGCGCGTTCCTGGCTGACGAGGTCACTCATCTGCCCCCGAATCAGAAGCATCGGGACGCCGCCGCGCAAGATCGCTTCGACCGCCGCATGCATCCGATCGGGGTCGGTGACCTCGAACGGCGGAAAGGCGGCGGTCCCGCTGATGAACTGGGGATCCCAATGCCAATACCAGCGATCGCCGCGGCGGCGCAGGTTCGTGGTCAGCCCGTCCAGGTCGGTCGGCCTCGGCCGGTGAGGGTTGTACTGGGCGATCGCGTCGGCGACCTCATCGAGCGAGGCGAAGCCCGATTCCACCCGCTCGGACATGAAGGCATGTATCCGATCGGCCCCGGACTGGTCCATGTTCGGCACGATGTCGACCAAGACGACCGCGCTGGCGATCCCCGGCGCGAGCTCGCCCGCCAGCAGCATCGAGGTGAACCCGCCCAAAGAAGCGCCGACCAACACCGGCTGGGGCGGCAGCGTGCTCAGCACCTCCTGAACGTCTCCGGCGAAGCTGACGACGCGGTAGTCGCCCTCGTCGGACCAATCGGATTCGCCGTGGCCGCGCAGGTCGACGGTGACGGCTTGCCAGCCACGCTGAGCGACGGCGGCAGCGGCCTTGCCCCACGAGCGGCGGGTTTGTCCGCCGCCGTGCAGGAACACGACGGCCCGCGCGCGCGGATCGCCCAGCCGGTCCGCGGCGATGCGGACGCCGCCGGGCCCCCGGATCGAAAACGGTTCGACTGCCATCGGCACCAGGTGATACTAAGCCGCTCCCATACGATTCAGCGGGCCGCCAGAGGAGAAGTCGATGAAGCTTGACGAGTACATGTCCCTGGACGCGACCGCGTTGGCCGAACTGGTAGCGGCCAAGCAGGTCACGGCGCCCGAACTTCTGGCGTTGGCGAGGCAACGAGCGGACGCGGTCAATCCGCGGTTGAACGCGATCGTCCGCCGGCTGGAGAACGTCGCGGACAGGCGGGCCGCCGATCCGGACCTCAGCGGGCCGTTCGCCGGCGTGCCCTTCGTGATCAAAGATCTCGCTCAGGAGTACCGCGGTTTTCCGACCTCGAGCGGTTCCCGGTCGCTGGCCAACGACGTGGCCGACCAGCACGCGTTGGTCACCGAGCGGTTCCTGGACGCGGGACTGGTGATCTTCGCGATGACCAATACCCCCGAGTTCGGCGCCAAGGGCGTGACGGAATCCGATTACTGGGGCCCCGCGCGCAACCCGTGGAACACCGCGCACACCCCGGGCGGCTCTTCGGGCGGGTCCGGGGCGGCGGTGGCGGCGGGGATCGTTCCGGCCGCGGGGGCCAACGACGGTGGTGGATCGATCCGCATTCCCGCCGCCTGCAATGGGCTGGTCGGCCTCAAACTGAGCCGCGGGCTGTCGCCATACGGCCCGCAGATGGGCGAGCCGATGTTCGGGATGGTGACCCAGGGCGTCGTTTCGCGCACCGTACGTGACAGTGCCGCGCTGTGCGACGCGATCGTCGGCCGTGATGCGCGTGCAGCGTACGAAGTCGCCCTTCCGCGAAGCACTTTCGCCGACCACATCAAGCGTCGACCGGACGCGCTGCGGATCGGGTATTGCTGGTCCTCAGCGATCAACCCGGAGCCCGATCGGGAATCCGTTGCGGCGGTGGAACGGGCGGCGAGCCTCCTGAGCGATCTGGGGCATCGGGTCGAGGAGGTGGCGCCCCCGTACGACGACGCCGCCCTGGCCCGTGACTTCCTCACCATCTGGTTCGCGCAGCTTCATCACCACGTCGCGGACGCCAAGCGACGCACCGGCGCCGGTAATCGCGATTTCGAGGCCGACACCTTGGCCGTCAGCGAACTCGCCAGGGCCACCGGCGTTTTGGCGCCGATCTTGGCGCTGGAGAATCGGAACGACCACATCCGTTCCCTGACCACGTTCCATGAGAGCTTCAACTATTTGCTGACCCCCACCTTGGCCACGCCGCCGCTGAGCATCGGGGCCACGGCGACGCCGCGCCTGCTACAGCGGATGGCCCGGGTAGCCAGCAAGCTGCGCGCGGGAAAAATCATGGCGCACAGCGGAATTCTCGATCAACTGATTCAGGAGAGTCTCGGCTGGGTGCCCTACACACAACTCGCGAATATCACCGGGCGCCCCGCGATCAGCGTTCCGCTGCATTGGACGGCCGCCGGGCTCCCGCTCGGTGTGCAGTTGGTGGGTCGGCTCGGCGCGGACGGCGGCCTTCTCCAGTTGGCAGCCCAGCTCGAAGAAGCGAGCCCATGGGCTCACCGATACCCGGCACCGGCCTAACTAGCCCGGCGTACCGGCTCCGTCTTCCGGCCCGCGATCGCCCCGCCACAGCCGGGCGAACCGCTTTGCCACGTCGGCGAGCCGGTGCCCTGACCGTTGGGAAGCTTTGATCCTGCCGAGCGCCTGTTTCCCTTCCACGGCGTAGTCCTTGACGGTTTCGTCGCCTTCCTCAGCGCGCATCCTTGACCTCCACTGCTCATCAAGCTCGTGTCTCCGCCCCGGGACGCTCGGGCGGCTCCGACGACGCCGAACGTTCCGGCGGCTCGGTGGTGCCCACCATCGCGCCCTCCGACCGGCTCATGGAGGCCTACCCGCCGACCCGGGGGGTCAAAACGCGTACGACCCTTCGATCAGTTCACCGGTTCTTTGCTGGCCTTGACCGGCGCCGTGCTCGGCGGCAGTTTGAGCAGGTTGCCGCGCACACTCCCGCGTGTCGTACGCACCGCCACCAGCAGCCAGGTGAACAGCAACCCGGCGTACCCGATGGCCGCGGCCACCCGGAACGCGGGCAGATGGGTGTGGCCGGCGAGCTGCGATGTGCCCGTGACGAACGTTCCGACTGGGAAAGTCAGGCTCCACCACGTCAGGGCGAAGGGCATCCCGCGCCGCAGTGTGCGCACGGTCAGCGCGGTGGCGAGCGCGATCCACAACACCGCGAAGCCCCACACCGGAACCCCATAGAGGATCGCGAAGGCGTTCAGGTCCTCGGCCAGCTCGCGATCCACGGCCAGTCCGGCGTTGGCCCCCAAAATGCCTGCGGCCGTGATGGATTGCCCGAGCGGGCCCAGCACAATCCACAGCGTGGGCACGCGCGCAGAGCCCGAGGTGCCATACAACGTGAGGCGCGCCCAGATCATCGCGATGATGTTCAGAGAAGCCAGTAACGACAGTCCGAACATCGCGTAGCAGCCGAAGAGCATGGTCACGCGCCCGGTGCCGGCCGTCATGTGTGGCAGCAGCAACGCACCCATGGCCGCGGTCACCATGGGCGGAACCACCGGCATCAGCCAGCCACCGAACGCCGCGTCGGGCTCGACGTTGTGCTGGGTGAACATCAAGTACGGAATGCTCACCGCGGTGAACAACCCGCCCAGCGTGCCCCCGGTCCACAGCACCCAATCCAGGTCGACGGCGACGCGCTCACCGATCAGGTCCCTTCCGACCAGCACCGCTCCCCCGCCGACCGTCATCAGGGCCATCGGCGCCGCGCCGTAGAAGTGCGCCATCTGCGGGTTGCGCGCGTGGGTGCGCGCCACGGTGGGGTGACGCAGCCAGTGACCACCCACCAGGACGATCAGTGCCACCAGCAGGACGGCCGCGATCACCCAGACCACTTGGGCGAACGCGCGCAACCCGACCACGTGGACCGGCAGGGTGGCACCGGCGATGGCCACGATGCCCGTGCCCATCACCGAGGCGAACCAGTTGGGTCCAATGTTGCCCAGTACCTCGACCCGGGTGTGCGGCGACGGCGCGCCGTCCGGGTTTGCAGTGGCCATAGCTGAGAAACCTACTGCGCATGGCCGAACCGGGCAGGCATGCCGCTTACACTCCAACGGTGATGCATCCGGCACCCACGACGAAGCAAGGCTTCAACAAGGCCGCGGTGAGGGTCGGGATAGCTGTGCTGGTGGGGCTCGCCATTCTGGCCGCACCCATCAAACAACGATGCGGGGCGCCGGGCCTCTCGTGCGCGACAGCGGTGGACCCCCAAGGCAACAGCCACTACTACTACGAGGTCGAGCCGCTAGGCGTGTACGTCGCCGAGGTCATTGCCGGCACGAACATCACCATCTTCTACGAATCCGGCGACGACATCGTCAAAGCCCGCTAGCCGGCTTACCGGGTCGGTAACGACTTCGAGTCGGTCTCGCCGGCGGTGTGACCTAATCGAGACCACCGCGCGACGCTCTAGGCAGAAAATGCTGGTCAGGCGAAGATTCGGCCGAAAAATTCGGGCGCGGTCCGCAGGGCGGGGCCGGGCCTGGGCTCGTTCTCAATTGGGGGCTTCACAGCAAGCTAACGCATACTTGACACCATGCTTGAAGCGACATCGCCGCAAACCGCCGGTGCGGTCTCTGGCGATGCGCTGGGTGTGGGCAGAGGTTTGTGATGGCCCGCTCGGGCGGTGCCCATCGCCGCCACCGAGCCGTCCGTCAACCCTCCCGTTTCCGCAAAGGGCTGACGCGCACCCTGGGCGCGCTGATCTCGGTGGCCGCGGTCGGGCTGACCGGCGCGGGTTACTACGTCGCCCACGGCGCGCTGGGCGGCATCACCGTGTCGAACGCCCTGCAGCCGGACGACCCACGGTCCAGCGGCGACGACATGAACATCCTGTTGATCGGGCTGGACTCGCGCAAGGATCAGGACGGCAACGACCTGCCCTGGTCGATCTTGAAACACCTGCACGCCGGCGATTCCGACGACGGCGGCTACAACACCAACACGCTGATCCTCGTGCACGTCAGCGCCGACAACAAAGTCGTCGCATTCTCCATCCCCCGCGACGACTGGGTGTCCTTCAACGGGGTCCCCGGTTACAACCACATCAAGATCAAGGAGGCGTACGGCCTCACCAAGCAGTACGTGGCGAACAAGCTCGCAAATCAGGGCAACAGCAGCCAAAAGGAACTCGAGACGAAGGGACGTGAGGCCGGCCGGGCTGCGACGCTGCGCGCGGTGCGCAACCTGACCGGCGTTCCCATCGACTACTTCGCCGAGGTCAACCTGGCCGGGTTCTACGACCTGGCCCAGACGCTCGACGGGGTGGAGGTCTGCCTCAACCATCCGGTCTACGACTCCTACTCCGGCGCCGACTTCCCAGCCGGGCGGCAAACGTTGGATGCCTCCCAGGCCTTGTCCTTCGTCCGGCAACGCCACGGACTGGAAAACGGGGACCTGGACCGCACCCACCGCCAGCAGGCGTTCATCTCGTCGGTGATGCAGGAGCTGCAGGCCGCGGGCACCTTCACCAACCTGGACAAGCTCAAGAGCCTGATGGCGGTGGCGCGTAAGGATGTGGTGCTCTCGGCCGGTTGGGACGAGGAGATGATCCAGCGGCTGGGCTCGCTCGCCTCCAGCGGCCAGGTCGAGTTCCGGACGCTGCCGGTGGTGCGCTACGACAACATCGACGGCCAGGACGTCAACATCATCGACCCGGCCGCGATCAAGGCCGAGGTGGCGACGGCGATCGGCGCCTCGCCCCCCAGCACGGCGCCCGCCACCACGACCCCCAAGCCGAGCCCCTCGACCGTGGTCGATGTGATCAATGCCGGCAGCATGAGCGGGCTCGCGACCGAGGTGTCGCACGCGCTGAAGAACCACGGCTACACCACCGGTCAGACTCGCGACCGCAACTCGGGCGAACCGACCGCGAGCACCGTCGCCTACGGCGCGGGCGCCGAGACCGATGCGCGTAGCGTGGCCAAGCTACTCGGCCTCGATGCGCCCAGCCATCCCGATCCCAACATCTCACCCGGACACATCAGGGTGACCGTCGACACCAACTTCTCCGTGTCGACGGTGGACGACGGCACGACGGATGAAACGTCAAGCACCACAACGTCCAGCAAGGCCAAGCCGTACTACTACAACGGCACCACCACGACCTACCCGACGCCCGATCAGGGGAAGCCGATCGCCGGCGGCGGCGTGCCCTGCGTTAACTAGCTAGCGGCGATCGCAAGCGCGGCGACGCCGGGCGCGGCGGGTCGCCGCCACTTCGCCCGGCGATCGCTCAGGCGTGGGTTCCACCGTCGATGCGGATTTCGGTTCCGGTGATGAACGCGCCGTCCTCGGACACCAGCATGGCGATCACCCCGGCGACCACGCTCGGATCGGCCATCCCGGTGCCGCTGGACTCCACCGTGGTCGGCAGGATCGGCATCAGCCTCGAAAACAGCGCCCAATCCGCATCTTTCGGGATATACCCGCCGGTCGCGTCGGTGATTCCGGACTTGATGCTGCCCGGTGCCACGCACACCGCACGCAGGCCGTCGCGCGCGTATTCGAGCGCCAACGAATGGGTGAAGGCCTGGATTCCGCCCTTGCTCGCGGCGTATGCCGCCATGTAGGGGTGAGCGAACGAGGCCGAGGTTGAACTGAAGTTGACAATCGCGCTGCGCGAGTTCGCCAGTAGCGTCGGAAGCGCTTCGCGGACAACGAGAAACGTGCCGGTCAGGTTGACACCGATGATCTGGTTCCAAAGATCCAGGGTGGTCTCATGGGTGTGCGCCGCGCGCAGGATGCCGGCGGCGTTGACCAACGAATCCAGGCCGCCGAGCGTCTCGACGGCCAGGCGCACGCCGTCGATCACCGATTCCTCGTTGCCCACGTCCATCGGCAGGGTGGTGAGGCGGTCGGCGGTGCCGGTCTCGTCAGCCCGGAATCTGGTGGCGTTCAGGCCGTCCTCGGCGACGTCGGAGGCCACCACGGTGGCGCCCTCATCGAGCAAACGCAACGCGGTCGCCTGCCCGATGCCCGACGCGGCGCCGGTCACCAGGATCCGTTTGCCCTCGAGTCGCTTCATCTGCCGCTCCCGTCGCTAGGCGCGCCCATCATCGTAAGGAGCGGGCCGTGTCGCTCCCCAGAAGGGCACAGTGGAGGCATGGACATCGGATTCATCGGCCTGGGGAAGATGGGCCAAGGCATGGCCACGAACCTCGTGCAGGCGGGCCATCGCGTCGCCGTCTACAACCGCTCGCCCGAAAAGGCCGAGGCACTCGCGCAGCGGGGCGCCACGGCCGCGCGCACCGTCGCCGAGGCGTGCGACACCGCCGAGGTCGTGTTCACGATGCTGGCCGACGACCGGGCCGTCGAGGGCGTGGCCTTCGGCGAGGGCGGGATCGTCGCGTCGCTGGCACCGGGTGCCACGCACGTCTCGTCGAGCACCATCAGCGTCGCCCTCTCGGAGAGCCTGGCGGCCGCGCACGCCGATGCCGGCCAGCGGTATGCCGCGGCGCCGGTGTTCGGCCGGCCCGAGGCGGCCACGGCCGCAAAGCTTTTCGTGGTCGCGGCGGGCGAGCCGCAGGTGCTGCAGCCACTGACCCCGTTGTTCGAGGCGATCGGGCAGCGCACCTTCGTGGTGTCCGAGCAGCCGCACACCGCCAACTTGGTGAAGCTGAGCGGCAACTTCCTGATCGCTTCGGTGATCGAGAGCCTCAGCGAAGCCGTCGCGCTGGTCGCCAAGGCCGGGGTGGACAGGCAGCAGTACGTGGACATCCTCACGTCGACGTTGTTCTCCGCGCCTGCCTATCAGACCTACGGCGGGCTGATCGCGCGGCGGCAATTCCAACCGGCCGGTTTCGCCGCCCAGCTGGGCCTCAAGGACGTTCGCCTGGCCCTGGCCGCCGCCGAACAGCTGGAAGTGCCGCTGCCGGTGGCCAGCCTGCTGCGCGACCGCTTCCTCACGCTGGTGGCGACCGGCGGCGGGCACCTGGACTGGTCGGCGCTCGCCACGCTCGCCGACCGGGACGCCGGCCTGGCGTCAGACGACCCCGCGTAGCCCGTCGGCCCCGAATGCGGGTTCCAGCATCGCCGAATAGTCCGGGCCGCGACGCAGCATCAGCCCACCGTCCACGTTGATGACTTGCCCGGTGATGTAACACGCGGCGTCGCTGAGCAGGAACATCGCCAGGTTGGCGACGTCCTCCACCTCGCCGGGGCGGGGCAGCGGCGTGCACACGCGGTAGTCCTCGCTCACCTCCGGCAGGGCGAACACCGGCGCCACCAGATCGGTACGGATAAGGCCTGGCCGGATGCTGTTGACCCGCACCCAGGACGGGCCGAGCTCGTCGGCGGCCAACTGCATCATGTGGTCTACCGCAGACTTGCTGACCCCGTAGGCGCCGAACCAGCGGTGGGTGTTGCTGGCCGCGATCGACGAGATGCCGACGAACGAACCGCCCCCGCCGCGGACCAACTCGCGCGCGACGTGTTTGAGCACGTACATGGTGCCGTTGACGTTGAGGTCGACGGTGCGCCGCCAGGCTTCCGAGTCGATCTGGGTGATCGGCCCGATCGTCTCCGAGCCGCCCGCGCAATGCACCGCCCCGTGCAGTTGACCGTGCCAGGCCGTCGCGGCGTCCACCGCGCGGGCCGCCTCCTCCTCGTTGGTGACGTCGGCCGGTTCGTAGCGGATCGAACCGCTGCCTGGAAGTGCTTCGATTTCGCTGACAGCCGCCGCCAGCCGGTCGGGGTTGCGGCCGACGATCATGACCGAGGCACCCGACGCGACCAGGCCGGCGGCCACGCCCTTGCCGATCCCGCTGCCACCGCCGGTGACCAGATACGTCCGGTTTTCGAATGAAAGCTGCACGCGACGCCCTCTCGAAATGGAACAGGTTCTAGATATCGAACCACGCGGAAACCTCGCCGTGGCGACGGGTGCTCACCACATGGGGCACAGCGTCACCCAGGCGAGGGCGACGGACGATTTGCCCGCCTCCGCGCGGCAACCGGTCGTTTCGGCCCGAGCGGAGGCGCTACGGCGTATCGCGGCGGGCGACCTGCGTCGGCTTGGCTTTGCGCCAGTCCTCGACGTCGGGCGGCAGGCCGACCGGGTACCGGTTCTCGTTGTGGGCCGCCCAGTGCGCATGCCCCAACTCGTGAATGTGGAACGCGTGCCGCAGTGCCTCGGTGAATCCCATGGCGTCGGAGGCGGCGTTGACCGAGTCCTTGACGAGCAGCGCCGCCATCGTGGGGCGGTCGGCGATGCGCCGGGCGAATTCGAGTGTCTTCTCGGCCAACTCGTCGACGGGGAACACCTTGGAGACCATGCCGAGTCGGTAGGCTTCGTCGGCGTCCAGCGAATCGCCGGTCAACAACAGCTCCTTGGCCTTGCGCGACCCGAATTCCCAAGGGTGGGCGTAATATTCGACGCCCGGCATGCCCAACCGGACCGCGACGACGTCGCTGAACTTGGCGTTGTCGGCGGCCACGATCAGATCGCACGCCCAAATCAGCATCAGGCCCGCGGAGATGGCATTGCCCTGCACCTGGGCGATGGTGATCTTGCGCAGGTCGCGCCAGCGGCAGGTGTTCTGGAAGAAGTAGTGCCACTCCTGCAGATAAATGTTCTCCGCGATCGGTTCCCGCGTCCCGCCGTTGATGCGAAAGCTCGGCAGCTGGCCGCGCTCGGCGATCGCCAACTCGGAGCCCAGGTCGTGGCCCGCGGAAAAGTTGCGGCCGCGCGCCGCCAGGATCACCACGCGCACGGTGTCGTCGGCCTCGGCGCGCAGAAACGCCTCGTCGAGTTGGACCAGCAGTCCGCGGCTTTGCGCATTGTGGGCGTCGGGCCGGTTGAGCCAGATCCGCGCGATGCGGCCCTCGTCGAGGGTTTCATAGCTCACCAACTCGTCAGCCTCGGAGTCGCCCGTCTGGGAACCGGCTTGCTCTGAGAGTGTCATTCGGCCCACCTCACTCGTTGTCAGGTTCGACGTCGTTACAGATTACGGCCAGTGTGTAAGCGGGGCCCGGCAGGGTGGGCCCCGGAAATCCGAACATCAAGTCCTCGCCCACCTGCTCATCGTCTTATCACCTACAGTTAAGTCATGCCTACGAAATCTGACCCTGGCGAGATCGGCGACGTCGAACCGGTTGCCGACAGCACCGCCAGCCAGGCCAGGCGAGTCGTCGCGGCGTACGCGAACGACGCCGACGAGTGCCGCGTCTTCCTGTCCATGCTCGGCATTGGGCCCGCAAAACTCGACGCGTAGATGACTCCCGGGGACGGGCACGACTCAACCTTCGGGAATTCCGACTTCGTGGTGGTCGCCAATCGGCTGCCGGTAGACCAGGAGCGGCTTCCCGACGGCACCCGGGCGTGGAAACGCAGCCCCGGCGGCCTGGTCACCGCGCTGGAGCCGCTGCTACGCCGCCGGCGGGGCGCGTGGGTCGGCTGGGCGGGCGTCGCCGAAGAAGAGACCGACTTCGATGACGAGCCCATCGTCCAGGAGGACCTGGAGCTGCGCCCGGTGCGGCTGAGCGCCGACGACATCGCCCGGTACTACGAGGGGTTCTCGAACGCCACGCTGTGGCCGCTGTACCACGACGTCATCGTCAAGCCGATCTACCACCGGGAATGGTGGGAACGCTACGTGGAGGTCAACCGGCGCTTCGCCGAAGCCACCTCCCGCGCCGCCGCCCAGGGCGCGACCGTCTGGGTCCAGGACTACCAGCTGCAGCTGGTCCCCAAGATGCTGCGGGAGCTGCGGCCGGACCTAACCATCGGTTTCTTCCTGCACATCCCCTTCCCGCCGGTGGAGCTGTTCATGCAGTTGCCGTGGCGCACCGAGATCGTCGAGGGCTTGCTCGGCGCCGACCTGGTGGGTTTCCACCTGGCCGGGGGCGCCCAGAACTTCCTGTTTCTGGCGCGGAGGTTGATCGGGGTCAACACCTCCCGCGGCTCGGTCGGCGTGCGATCGCGGTTCGGTGAGGTCGAGCTCGGTTCGCGCGTCGTCCGGGTGGGGGCCTTCCCCATCTCCATCGACTCCGGCTCGCTCGACCAGGCCGCCCGCGACCGCGACGTCAAGCGCCGCGCCCGTGAGATCCGGGCCGAACTGGGCAACCCCCGCAAGGTGCTGCTGGGGGTCGACCGTCTCGACTACACCAAGGGCATCGATGTGCGGCTCAAGGCCTTTTCCGAGCTGCTGGCGGAGGGCCGCGCGAAACGCGACGACACCGTGCTGGTCCAGCTCGCGACGCCGAGCCGCGAACGCGTGGAGAGCTACCAGATCCTGCGCAACGACATCGAACGCCAGGTGGGCCACATCAACGGCGAATACGCCGAGGTCGGCCACCCGGTGGTGCACTACTTGCACCGCCCGGTCCCCCGCAACGAGTTGATCGCCTTCTTCGTGGCCGCCGACGTCATGCTGGTCACTCCGCTGCGCGATGGCATGAATCTGGTGGCCAAGGAGTACGTCGCATGCCGCAGCGACCTGGGCGGTGCGCTGGTGCTGTCCGAGTTCACCGGCGCGGCCGCCGAGCTCCGGCAGGCCTACCTGGTCAATCCGCATGACCTCGACGGTGTCAAGGATGCGATCGAAGCGGCGCTCAACCAGAACGCCGAGGAAGGCAGGCGCCGGATGCGGTCGATGCGGCGCCAGGTGCTGGCCCACGACGTCGACCGCTGGGCGCGGTCGTTCCTCGACGCGTTGGCGGACCCACCCGACACCGAGTAAGCGGCGCGAACCCATGGTGTCGCCGCGCAAACGCTGTGATACTCGATGGATCGGTGCAGGGGAAGGTCGGGAAGGGAGGGCATCGTGAAGCTTCGTCGCGGACTGGCCGCCGGCGCCGGCATCTTCTCGGCAGTCGCCATCGGAATCGCCCTGGACTCCGGGGAACCGGCCAAAGCGCTCGGACCGCCGCCGGACGGCAACTACAGCTACAACGAAGCGGGCGTCTCAGGGGTGACCTGGACTGTCACCGCTATCTGCGATCAGCCTTCCGGAACACGGAACATGAACGACTATTCCGACCCGATCGTTTTCGCGATGCAATGCGCCCTGAACATCGTGAGTTTCACGGATGAGCAGATCAGCGCCGCGGACAAACTGCAGAACTTCAATGGCCGGGCGCGGATGTCGGGCATGCTGTGGACTTTCAAGATCGATAAGGCCGACGGTGTGTCCTGCCCCGGTGGCGGCACCGCCCCCTCCACCGAAACGTGGGCTTTCAGCGACGAAACGATGAGCGGCACCCACACCACGCTGCACGGCGCCGTGTGTGGGATGGAACCGGCCATGAAGAAGCAGCCGTTTTCACTGCGGATGACGGGTCCACCGCCCAGTCCGGTCGAACGATACCCGTTGTACTGCAACGGCATTGCGATGTGCTACTAGGGCCTTTTAGATAGGCGTGATGTAGGCGATCAGCCATTGCTTGCCGATCTTTTTGAAGTCCACCCGGAGCCGGCTGCCGTCGTAGAGCGGCTGACGTGATTTGTCGGTCACGGTCCGGTTCATGTAGACCATGAGGGACGCCGAATCCCGCTTGGCGGACATGACTCCCACGCCCACCACGTTGGCCTGGACGACAACCTCGCGTTTTTTGGCCTCCGGAATGATCTGCGCGTTAGCGCTTTTCCGAAACTCCTGGCGATAGTCGGGGGTCAACAACGGATAAGCCTCGCTGAGGCTGCGCTCCACCGTCTGATAGTCGTAGGCGAAGACCTCGGGAATCTCCTTGGCCGCCAAGCCGGGCAGGACCGCGCGCGCTGCCTGCTCGCCACGGGTTTGAGCTCGGTCCCAGTACAGCCAGCCGCCCGCTGCGGACAAGCCGACGAACGCCACGACCATCAGGTAACCCGCGACGATCGCCAGCCAGCGCAACCATCGCATCAATTACCGCCGTTGGGGTATTTGATGTCGTAACCGGTCATCCGACCGGTTTCGTCTTCGTGCACGATCACGCGCAAACGATATGGCATGGAGGGCTTATTGACCCCATCGATGTCGGCGACCGTGACGCGCACCGAGACCAGCACGGATGCGTTGTCGGTGACCGTGTCGATGCCTTCGAGCGCTGCGCCGTTGACGACCGCTTCCGACGTCGCGTTGGTGGTGCGGAAGATGGCCTTGAGGTTTTCGACGTTGTTGTTGGCGCCGAGCATGCCGCGAAGCGGGCCGCTGGTACCGTCGACGAACCGATTGACGCTCTCGTCGATGTTGTCCTGCTTGTAGCTGAACATGTTGACCACCGTCTGCCTGGCGGTGTCGACGAAACGCTGGTCGCGCGCCTGGGCGGTGTCGGCGTGCCGTTGCTGGACGACGAGCAGGGCCACGCAGCCGGCAAGCGCACCAACGGCCAACAGCGCGGCCGCGAATGAGATCCACCCCACCAGCCTCCGGTTCGGTTGGCGCCGCGGCGGAGGTTTCAGGGACTTCCCGACCTTGGGGGGCTTCGTCGACGACTTGGGTACGGCCGGGACGTCGACGCTCACCGGCGTGGCCTTGGTGTCTTCGATTCTTGCCGGACCCGCCGCGCGGGACGCTCGACGGCGGACGCGGGGTTTGGTGGTGTGCTCTTCTGCTGCGGCAGCGTCCATCACATAGGCCTTGGATCAAGCATCAGGTCCACCCAATTCTCGGCGCTCGACGCGCCGCTAGCACCGGCCGCGAAAATACCAGTGCCTCCGGCCGGGTCCTTGAATGCGCCGGTCTTCTCGTCATAGGTGGTGTACGCCGGTCCGCTGGCCTGCGGTTGCGGGCCGGGCGGGGGACCCCACGGCTTTTCGGGACCCGGTCCCCCCGGTGGGGGATTGATCCCTTCCGGCGGCGCCGGCGGCGGCAGCCACTTGGGATAGGGCAGCTGTGGCGGCACGGGCGGAACCCCCGGCGGCTGCCACGACGTGAACGGCGGTGGCGGCCCGTTGTCGTTGGGCGGTGGCGGATCGAATGCCGGTTGCTTGTTCGGCAGCGGCCCAGGCCCCGGCACCACCCCGGGCGGGGGCGGCCCGACGATCGGGGTGCCCGGATCGGGTTCGGCACCCGGCGGGATGTAGGGGAACTTGTTGGGCGGCAACACGTTCAGGCCGTTGGTCATCGGGGTGTCGTAGGGCACCGGCGGGCCGCGCCAGGGATTGCGGCCGAGGGGAACATAGCCCTTGGGGTCACGGCAGAGCTGAATCGTGGGCGCGCGCTTGCCGGGAAATTCTTGGCAGGGGTAGTTACGCGCACCGCGGACCGTGCTGGGGTCGTTCTGGGCGACCTTGCAGTACATGTCCTTCGGCAGCTCGCGCACCGTTTCGTCGGCCGGTGTGCGCATCAACGGCGGCGGCAGGAAGCCGACGGCGCACGGTGGCGGGTCATTGAGGTCCAGCTTGAAGTCGAGCTTGCCGCCCTCGTCGAGGGGAGGACCACCCGCCATGGTGATGATCGCGGCAAAGAGTGCCGGTAAAACGACCAGAAGATGCTCGATGGACTTGTGGTAGATCACCCCCACCCGGCCCAGATTGGCCAGGCTGGCCGCCAGTGCCGGGAAGGAGGGACGAATGCCGGAGAACGCCGTGCTGGCCTCGTCGGTCGCTCCCGGGGCGGTCGCCAGTGTCTGGCGCAGCTCCGGGTCGGCCTGCCGCACCTCGGAAGTGAACCGCGCCAGCCCGTCGGACAGCGACTTGATGTCGGCACCGGCGCGAATCTGTGCTTCCAGGAAGGGGCCGGCCTGGTCGATCAGCTGCGAGGCTTGCGGGTAGTTCGCGTTGGCCTCGTCCACCAGCAGCCGGGCGGACTCGAACAGCCGGGCCAGCTCGGGGCCCGACCCATTGGTCGCGATGAACGTCTCATGCAGCAGCTCGCGCAGCCGGGTGTCGCCCAGGCTGTTGGTCAGAGCCTCCGCCCGCTTCAACAGGTCGGCGACATCCTGGCCGATCCGGGTGTTCTGCCGCTCGATGCGGAAGCCGTTGCGCAGCTTGGTCGTCGCGGGTGTACCCGGAGGCACCAGGTCGATGTACTGCTCACCGACCGCCGACACACTCTTGACGGTCGCGGTGACGTTCGACGGTATGGCGGTTCCGCTGTTCAATCTCATTCCGGCGGTGACGCCGTTGGGGTTGAGACCCACCGACTCCACCCTGCCCACGGCGACGCCGCGATAGGTGACGTTGGCGTTCTTGTACAGGCCGCCGCCGGCGGCGAAATCGGCGGTCCCGGCGTAGGTTCCCAGGCCGAAAGTGGCCGGCAGTCGCAGGTAGAAGACTGCCATCACGGTCAATGTGACGGCGGTGATCACCGCGAAGATCCAGAGTTGGATCTTGGTCAGTCTGTCGTGCATGTGCGTCGGCCCCCTATTGTCCTGAAGCCGTGCCGGGCGGGATCTTGAACGGGTCGGCCGCCTGTCCGGACAGGTTCGCCAGTTCACCGGTCAAGAAGTCGGGCGGATTGAGGATCTCACCCATGTGGGCCATGTTCGGGTCGAAATATGCCGTGGTGAAGAACGTTTCACCGATCCGACGCAGAGTCAGGTCGAAGGTGGTGAACACGTTGAGGTAATCACCTCGGACGGCCTGCTTGATGCCGTAATTGGGGAACGGGAACGTCAGCAAGATCTGTAGAGAGGTGACCAAGTTCTTCCGGTTGTCGTTGAGGGCCTTGACCACCGCGTAAAGGTCTTTCATGTCGGCGGCGAAGTCGACCTTGGTTTTCGCGAGCACGTTGGACGTGACCGTCGCCAGTTTCTTGAGCGCGGCGAATGCCTCGACGATGTGCTCACGATTCTTGTTCAGCACGCGTATCGCGTCGGGCAACGTGTCCAGCGCCCGGCCCAGGTTGTCCTTATCCCGAGCCAGGCTCGCCGAAAACCGGTTCAGGCCGTCGACGGCGTCGATGATGTCATTGACCTGACGATTGAGCCCGGCGGTGAGTTCCGCCAGCCGGGGCACCAGGCCGGCGAATTGGTCCTGCCTGCCCGCGACGGCCTGATAGGTCTCGTCGGTGATCTCTTCCAATGCACCGACATTGCCCTTGTTCACCACCACACCCAGGGCCGACAGCACCTCCTCCGTGGTCGGATGCCGGCCGGTGTTGGCCTCCGAAATTTTCGACCCGTCGGTGAGCCGCCCGACGGCCGGCTTGTCCTTCGGGCGCGCCAGGTCGACATGCATCGAACCCAACAGCGACGTCTGCGCGATCGTCGCCGTCGAGTTGGCCGGCAACACGACGTTCTTGTCCAACGCCAATTTCACTGCGGCGTAGAACGATCCGTCGGAACGCTGCATCGCCTGAATGCCGGCGACGCTGCCGACGGTGACGTCATCGACCATCACCGGTGAGTTCTGCGGCAGCGTCGCGACGTCGGGCAGGTCGACACTGATCGAGTAGGCCCCGCCGCCATGGCCAGCGGTACCGGGCATCGACAGCGAGTTCAGCCCGCTGAATTGGCAGCCGGCCAGCAGCGCGCTGGCCGCGGCTAAGGCGCCGCCGCGCAACCACATCCGCCGCATCAGCTGCCCCCCGGGGTCGGGGGTGCCGCCGGTGCTGGGCTCGGCGGGGGCCCCGGCAGGGGTCCGAAGGCGCTCCCCGACGCTGGCCCGGGCGCGGGCCCGGCATTCCCCAGGGCAGGCGCCGGCGCCTGGCCTGTTTGCGGGGCCGGTGGAACCAGCAACGCCTGTAGGTCCGCTGGGTTCTGCGCGGCGGGCGGCGTTTTGGCGCCGTTGGCCGGAATCCAGGTCAGCTCGGGGACCGGAGTCGCCGACTTCGCTTGGGTTTCCGGGGTGTCATAGATGATCTGGCCCTTGTAGGCCGTGATCGTGTTGAGCGGGTGGAACATGATCGGCGGGTAGTTCACCGTGAGCCGGCGCAGCACCGGCCCCAGCCGCTCACGACATAGTTCCGCACGCCGGAAGTAGTCGGGCGCCCTCGGTCCGGCGGCCGTTTCGAAGGACCCGCCGCAGATGAATTGCACGGGGTTGGCGAATTCCGGTATCGACAGCAGGCCGTTGAGCGTGCCCTGGGCCGGGTCATAAATGTTGTAGAAGTTCGAGATACCCGGACCCGCGACGTGCAGTACCTGTTCGATGTTGTCACTCTGGTCGCTGAGCGTCTTGGCGAAGTCGTTGAGGTTGTTGACCGTATCGATGATGGTCGAGTTGTTCTCGTGCAGGAACCCGCGGATGTCGGAGAGCGCCTTGTTCAGCGTGCCCAAGGTGTTGTCGAGGTGACGCGAGCTGTCGGCGAGCACCTGCGAGACCGAGGCGACGTTTCCGGCAAACTGCACGATCTGTTCGTTGCTGGCCGACAGCGCATTGACGAGAACCTGAAGGTTCTTGACCGTGCCGAAGATGTCGCTGCGTGAATCCCCCAGCCGCCCAGCGGCTTGCGAGAGTTCGCGCAGCGCATTGTGGAACGAATCGCCGTTACCGTTGAACGTGTCCGCCGCCTGGTTGATCGCCCGGCCCAGCGGCCCCTGCATCGACCCGGTCGTCGGCCCGAGCTGCACGGCCAGTTGAGTCAAAGACTCCTTGACCTCATCCCACTCCACCGGGACGCCGGTGCGACCGAGGCCGATGCTTGCGCCGTCGGGCATCACCTCGCCGCCGGTATAGGCCGGGGTCAACTGAATGAACCGGGCCGCCACCAAGTTCGGCGACATGATGATCGCCTTGGCGTCCTTAGGGATCTTCACGTCCTTGGACACCGACATGGTGATCTTGACGTCGGATGGCCGCGGTTGGATCGTGTCGACTTGACCCACCGGAACCCCGAGGACCCGGACCTGGTCGCCCGGGTAGAGCCCGACGGCCGACGTGAAATAGCCGACGACACTTCGCGTATTGCCGGTCGAGGACAACACGTACACGCCTCCCACCAACACCGCGACGAGCGCGACGGCGGTGGTGTAACGCAGCCCCGGGCTGCGGGCGATCCGCTGCATCACGGCGATTTCGGCCTGATGATCCAGCGCTCCTGAATCAGACCGCGCAGATAGTCGGCGAGGCTGGCCGGCATCTTGCCGGGCTGGTAGAAGAAGTCGAACATCGTCGCGACCAGCGGCGCTGGGATCACGCCGTAGACGTTGACGTTGAAGCCGGGACCGGATCCGACCACCTCGCCAAGCTCGGTGGCGTAGGTCGGCAGCCGCTTGAGGGCCTCGGTGATGTAGTCACGGCGATCATTGAGATCGCTCAACACGTTGTTCAGCTTGCTCAGCGCCGGACCGAATTCCCTGCGGTTGTCGGCGACGAAACCGGATATCTGCGCCGACAGAGCCTGGATTCCTCCGATGAGTTGTCCGAGGGCAGCGCGCCGCTCGTCGAGCGCGGCAAACAACTCGTTACCGTCGTCGACCAGCTTGTTGACCTGTTCGGCCCGCTGGGAGAGCACGCCCGTGACCGACTTTGCATGCGCCAGCAGGCTTTGCAGGGCCTCGTCGCGCCGGTTGAGGGTGCGCGAGAGCGTGGTTACACCGTCAAGCGCGCCGCGCAGTTCGGGAGTCGCATCGTGCAACGTGTCGGTCAAGACGTTCAGCGCCTGCTCGAACTGAGGCTTGTTCAGGTTGTTGGCGTTCTGGCCCAGGTCCTCCAGCGCCCCGGCGAGCGTGTATGGAGTGGCCGTGCGGCTAAGCGGGATCGTGGTCGACCTGCCGCTGCCGGCCGGGGTCACCGCGATGGAACGCTCGCCGAGGATGGTGTCGGTGCGGATCGCGGCCAGCGATTGGTCGCCGACGGTGACGTGCCGGTCCACGCTGAAGCTGATCCTGGCGCTGTCCCCGGCCAGGCCGACCGACGTCACCTTCCCGACCTTCAAACCCGAAACATAAACGGCGTTACCGGGATTGATGCCGCCGGCGTCGGAGAAGTAGGCGTCGTAGATCTTTCCCTGCGGCCAGAAGGGTAGCGCCGCGTAGCCGAATGCGATGAGCATGACGCAGACCACCAGCACCACCCCGAAGATGCCCGTGCGCAACGGATCGCGCTCATGCTTTGCGTTACTTGACAAAAGCGCACCTCCCCTTGCTGGAATCCACCTGACCACCGAGCGGCAGCAGGATGTCGCCGCCGGCGGGGCCATTGATCTTGATCGTCACCGAGCAGAAGTAAATGTTGAAGAACGATCCGTAGGCACCGAGCGCGGCCAACCGCAGATAGTCCTCGCCCAGCTGCTCGACGTCATTGTTGACCTCGGCCTTCCGATTATCGATTTCGGTGGCCAGCGGCCGGGTGTTTTCCAGGATGCCCTGTAGCGGCCGACGCGAATTCTTCAACAGCTCAGTCAGATCCGTCGTCGTCGAGGCCAGCGGCGGAATCGCGCCGGCGATGTCATCCTTGTTCTTGGCCAGGCCGCTGATCAGCTGCTGCAGCTGGTCGACGCTGGCCGAGAACTGGGCGCTGCGCGCATCGACGGTCTTGAGCACCGTGTTGAGGTTGTTGATCACGTCACCGATGAGCTGGTCGCGCTGCCCGAGCGCGGACGAGAACGCGCTGGTGTCGGCCAGGACGTTGGACAACGCCCCGCCTTGGCCCTGCAGCAGTTCGATGACGGCGCCGCTGATCGTGTTCACCTTGTCCGCGTCCAACCCCTTGAGCACCGGCCGCAGGCCGCCCAGCAGCGCGTCGAGATCCAGTGCCGGCTGGGTGTGCTGGGCGTTGATCGTCGCGCCAGGCGGCAGTTTGCGCAGCTCTCCCGGGCCGGAGGTGATCTCCAGATACCGGTCACCGACCAGGTTTTCGTAGCGGATCACCGCGCGGGTAGAGGAATAGAGGGTGTAGCGCTTGTCGAGCCCGAACGTAACGTCGATGGTGTTGTCGGGGTTGAGCTTCACGCCGGACACCGCTCCGACCGGCACCCCGGCGATGCGGACCTTCTGGCCCGCCTTCAACCGCGACACATCGGTGAACGTTGCGTGGTAGGTGCTTTCGGGGCCGAACCGGAAGTCACCGAAGACCACCACCAGACCCGCGGACACGATCAGCATGGCCACCGCGAAGATGCTGACTTTGATCATCATCGAGCGGTGCGAGGGCATGCTCTGGGCGGCCATCAGAAGTCGTCCCGCTCAGCGAAGGCGCCGTGGAACAGGAACTGCAGGGTCGACGGCGCATCGAACTGCAACTCGGTGAACGGCTCGTACGGGATGTTGGCGTTGTCGGTCACCAGGAACGGCGCCCGATACCACGATCCACCGTGTTGCTTATTCGGGATGTCCGGCAACCCCCGGCAGTTCGGCCCGCCGGAGCCATTGACCACGGGCAACGATTCGGGATAGGTGTATGCCGGCGCGCCCAGCACAAAACTCGAGGAAGTGAACAGGCCGGCCTTCCGCACGCCGATGATGGGCCCGAATTCCTTGAGGCCCCTGTCGATGCCGGCGAACAGGCAGCCGAATTCCGGCGAATAGTCGGCGGCCACCTTCAGCGGGGCGCGCAGCCGGTTGATGGCGTCGATGAAATTCTGTTCGGCCGGCTCCAACGTGTCGTAGGCGTTGTTGGCCAGGCCGATCGTGGCCAGCAGCGTGTCGTTGAGGTTGTTCTGCTGGTCGACGACGGTCTTGTTGATCGTCGGCAGGTTGTCGAAGACGGTGTTCAGGTTCGGGGCGGCGTCGGCATAGACGTTGGTGACCACCGCCGCCTTACGGAAGTCCTCCTGCAGCGCAGGCAGTTTCGGGTTCGTTTGCTGGGTCAGCGTGTTCAGGCCGGACAAGATGCCACCGAAGTCGTCGCCGTGACCGCGCAGTCCCTCGGACAGCGCGCTCAACGTGCCGTTGAGCTCGACGGGGTCGATCTTGTGCAGCAGGTCGATCAGCGACTGGAACAAGGTGTTGACCTCCAGCTGCACCGCCGACGCCGCGACGTGCGCGTTGGGGCGCAGCGAGGTCGGCGAAGGGTTCTGCGGCGGAAGGAATTCCACGGCCTTAGCCCCGAAGATAGTGTTGCCCGCGATGTGCACCGCCGCGTTGGAGGGGATGAAGTGCATGTCGTCGCTGTTGATGCCCAGCGTCAGTCGGGCCTGGTCACCGGAGTAGTCGATGCTCTCGACCTTGCCGATCTGAATGCCGCGGTACTTGACCTTGGCACCCTTCTCCATCACCAGTCCGGCCCGCGGTGCCGAGACCGTGACGTTGTCGATCGAGGCGAAAGCCGCTGTGTAGGAAAGGTAAGTCACGCCGGCGAACGCCACCAGCAGCCCGGCCAGCACCGCGGCCGCCAGCCGGACGTGTATGCGTCGCGTATCTGTTTCTGCCATGTCTCTTAAGCGGTCCTCTTACCCAGAGAGGTTGAAGTTACCGGACGCGCCGTAGACAGCGAGTGAGATGAACAGTGTGATGACGACGACGACGATCAGCGAGGTCCGCACGGCCTGACCGACCGCGATCCCGACCCCGACCGGCCCGCCGCTGGCGTTGTAGCCGTAGTAGGTGTGGACCAGCATCACCGCGACGGACATGACGATCGCCTGTAGGAACGACCACAGCAGGTCCGAGGGAATGAGGAAGGTGTTGAAGTAGTGGTCGTAGAGGCCCTTGGACTGTCCGTTGATGTACACCGTGGTGAAGCGGGCGGCGAAGAACGCGGCCAGCACCGACAGGGAATACAACGGGACGATCGCGATGAGTCCGGCGATCAGCCGGGTCGACACCAGGTAGGACACCGAATGCACCGCCATGCATTCGACCGCATCGATCTCCTCGGAGACCCGCATGGCACCCAATTGCGCGGTGGCGCCGGCACCGATGGTGGCGGCCAGCGCGATACCCGCGATCACCGGCGCCACGACCCGGACGTTGAGGAATGCCGACAGGAAGCCGGTCAGCGCCTCAATGCCGATGTTGCCCAGCGACGAATACCCCTGCACTGCGATGACCCCACCGGAGGCCAGCGTCAGGAAGGCCGCGACGCCGACGGTGCCGCCGATCATGACGAGCGCTCCCGCGCCCATCGTCATCTCGGCGATCAGCCGGACCGTCTCCTTGCGGTAGCGGGTGAGCGCGTTCGGGACGTACCGGACGGTTTGCCCGTAGAACAGCGCCTGCTCACCGAAGTCATCGACCGGCTCCTGCAACCTGGAGGCGAGGCTGCGTAGCCGGTAGGTGACGTCGTAGCTCATCGAGGACTCACTTCGCCGAGATTCGCACGCCGATGGCGGTCATCACCACGTTGATGACGAACAGACAGATGAACGCGTAGACCACGGTTTCGTTGACCGCATTGCCGACGCCCTTGGGTCCGCCCTTTACGGTCAGCCCGCGATAACAACCGACCAGCCCGGCCATCACGCCGAACAGCAGCGCCTTGACCTCGGCGAGCACCAGCTCGCGCAGCCCGGTCAGAACGGTGAGCCCGTTGATGAACGCACCCGGATTCACGCCCTGCAAAAAGACGGAGAACACATAGCCGCCGGACAAGCCGATGGCGCACACCAAACCGTTGAGCAAGAGCGCGACCACGGTGGACGCCAACACCCGGGGAACCACCAGCCGGTGGATCGGATCGATGCCGAGCACCCGCATGGCGTCGATCTCCTCGCGGATGGTTCGCGCGCCGAGATCCGCGCAGATCGCCGTGGCTCCGGCCCCCGCCACCACGAGCACCGTCACCACCGGGCCCAACTGGGTGATGGTGCCGAAAGCCGTTCCGGCACCGGACAAGTCGGCGGCCCCGATTTCGCGGAGCAGGATGTTGAGCGTGAACGCCACCAGCACGGTGAAGGGGATCGACACCAGCAGGGTCGGGAGCAGCGACACCCGCGCGATCATCCAGGTCTGTTCCAAGAACTCGCCAATTTGGAACGGCCGGCGAAAGCTCTGCCGGCCGGTGTCGATCATCATTTCGAAGAACCCGCCGACGGCGCGAGCGGGAACCGCAAGTTGTTCCCTCAACTTGGCTACCCCCCTCGGCTGCTCGCGGCGAAGTCTGTGCGTCGCCTTAGCGGTGTCTTTCGTCGCACGCGGCTCGATGTGAGCCGGATCATAGTAACTCAGAACAAGACAAGGGTGTCAATCAATATCAATGAATAACATTTCTTTGTCCAAAACGTTAATTATCCAGGTCAGACACCATTGTATTATTTGAAATTGACACATGTTCTAGCTGCTGATTCGCCCCCCAGGAAGTGCCCTCACAAGGTTATTGCTCCATCAACCCGACCGCGGAAAAGTTGCGTTCGGGATCCCGCCCAGCAAAGTACCCTTGCAGCGTCGCGCTCAGCTGCCCCGGCTCCCAGGCCTCGCCCTCGGCGCTGAATCGATGCTCCGCGGTGGGCGCGGCGACCAGGGTCACCTGCGGACCGTAGACGATGAACACCTGCCCGTTGACTTCCGCGGCCGCCGGAGATGACAGGAACTTGACCAGGCTGACGACGTGCTCGGGCGACAGCGGGTCGATGCCGCCCGCCTCCACTTCCGGCGCGGCACCGAAGACGTCCGCCGTCATCGCGGTGCGGGCGCGCGGACAGATCGCGTTGGCGCACACGCCGTAGCGGCCCAGCGCCCGCGCGGCTGTCAGGGTCAGCGAGATGATGCCGGCCTTGGCCGCGCCGTAGTTCGCCTGCCCCACCGGGCCGACCAGCCCCGCCTCGGACGCGGTGTTAACCAGACGACCGAAGACCGTTCCCCCCGCGTCCTTGGCCTTCGACCGCCAGTAGGTGGCCGCGTTGCGGGTCAGCAGGAAATGGCCGCGCAGGTGCACCGCAATGACCAGATCCCACTCCTCGTCGGACATGTTGAACAGCATCCGGTCACGGGTGATGCCCGCGTTGTTGACGACGATGTCGAGCCCCCCGAGGCCGTCGGCCTGGGCGACCAACTCGTCGGCGGTCGCGCGTTCGCTGATGTCGCCGGCCACCGCGACGGCCTTGGAGCCCGCCGAGTTGATCTCGTCGATGACATCGGAGGCGTCCAGGGCGGCGGCGATGTCGTTGACGACGACGGTCGCGCCGAGCCGGGCCAGGCCAAGTGCCTCCACCCTACCCAGGCCCGCGGCGGCACCGGTCACCACCGCGACCTTCCCGGATAGATCCGTCGCGTTCGCGCTGCTAGTCAATTTATGAATACCTCTAGTTTCTTAGGACGCATTCGGGCTCGAGCTAATCACCGCGCAACAGCGCGGCCCGCGGGCATTCGGCGATCGCCTGCTCGGCCAGCTGCTCCTGATCGGCGGGGATCGGATCCAGCTTCACGACTGCGTAATCCTCGTCGTCCAGGTCGAAGATATCCGGCGCGATTCCCAAGCACACGGCGTTACCTTCACACCGGTCATGGTCGACGATCACCCGCACAGCACCCTCCTTGCACCTGGCCTTCAACCGAGGACATGCCCCATCAGTATGTAGGACCACCATAGGGCCCGGATACCGCTAGGGAAACGGTCGCTGGAATCTCAGACTAGAACGTGTTACAACCGGAAGGCGAAGCGGTAGGCGTCGGCCGAGTAACGTCGGCTAATCGAGGCGAATCACGTTAACAAAGGACGGCTGGGATGCGCATCAGTTACACCCCTGAACAGGAGGAGCTGCGTCGCGAGCTGCGGTCGTACTTCACCAACCTCATGACGCCGGAGCGCCGCGAAGCGCTGACCTCCTCGGGTGCCGGCGAGGTGGGAACCGGCACCGCGTACCGCGACACCGTCGCGCAGATGGGCAAGGACGGCTGGCTGACGCTGAACTGGCCCAAGGAGTACGGCGGCCAGGACCGCTCCCCGATGGATTCACTGATTTTCACCGATGAGGCCGCGATCGCGGGCGTGCCGGTGCCGTTCCTGACCATCAACAGCGTGGCGCCGACGATCATGGCATTCGGCACCGAGGAACAGAAGACGTTCTTCCTGCCCAAGATCGCCGCCGGCGAACTGCACTTCTCGATCGGCTACTCGGAGCCGGGCGCCGGCACCGACCTGGCCAACCTGCGCACCACCGCCGTCCGCGATGGCGACGACTACGTGGTCAACGGCCAGAAGATGTGGACCAGCCTGATCGCCTACGCCGACTGGGTCTGGCTCGCGGTGCGCACCAACCCGGAGGCAAAAAAACACCGCGGCATTTCGATGCTGACCGTGCCGACGACCGCCGAAGGCTTCTCGTGGACGCCGGTGCACACCATGGCCGGGGTGGACACCAGCGCCACCTACTACTCCGACGTGCGAGTCCCGGTGACCAACCTCATCGGTGAGGAGAACGGCGGCTGGAAGCTGGTCACCAACCAGCTCAACCACGAACGCGTCGCCCTGGTGTCGGCGCAACCGATCTTCCTCGCGCTGCACGAGGTTCGCGAGTGGGCGCAAAACACCAAGGACTCCAGCGGCGCCCGGCTGATCGATTCGGAGTGGGTGCAGATCAACCTGGCCCGGGTGCATGCCAAGGCCGAGGTGCTGAAGTTGATCAACTGGGAGTTGGCTTCCGCCCAAGGGGGCTCGGACGGCCAGTCGCTGTCGCCGGCGGACGCCTCGGCGGCCAAGGTGTACGGCACCGAGTTGGCCACCGAGGCATACCGGCTGCTGATGGAGGTGCTGGGCACCGCGGCCACGGTGCGTCAGAATTCGCCGGGTGCGCTGCTACGCGGCCGGGTCGAGCGGATGCACCGCGCGTGCCTGATCCTGACCTTCGGCGGCGGCACCAACGAAGTGCAGCGCGACATCATCGGCATGGTCGCGCTGGGACTGCCCCGAAACCGCTGAGCCCCACTTCCCTTAAAGGACGAATGACGATGGACTTTTCGACGACCGAAGCGGCCACCGACCTCGGCGGACTGGTCGACACGATCGTGAACTCGATCTGCACACCGGAGCACCACCGGGAACTCGACAAGCTCGACCAACGGCTCGACCGCGCGCTGTGGGGCAAACTCATCGACGCCGGCATCCTGACCAGTGCCTCGGCCACCTCGGTGGGCGGCGACGGATTCGGGGTACTCGAGCAGGTCGCCATCCTGGTGGCGCTCGGTCACCAGCTGGCGGCCGTGCCGTACCTGGAATCGGTGATGCTGGGCGCCGGGGCTTTGGCGCGATTCGGCACCCAAGAGCTGCAACAGGATTGGGGCGCCCCGGCGGTCAGCGGCGAGAAGATTCTCACCGTCGCGCTCCTGGGCGAGATGGGTGAGGGGCCGGTGCAGGCCACCCGCGCCGGCGACGGCTACCGCCTCACCGGCACCCGCACCCAGGTCGGGTTCGGACCGGTGGCCGACGCGTTCCTCGTTCCGGCCGAGACCGATTCCGGCACCGCCGTTTTCCTGGTCGCCGCCGCCGATTCCGGGGTCTCGGCGAGCCCGCTCGAGACCACCGGCCTGGGCAGCGTCGGACACCTGGCGCTGGACGGCGCCGAGGTGGACGGCGCCCGGATGGTCGGCGGCGCCGAGGTCGTCGTCTGGCTCGACACGCTCACGGCTCTGGGCCGCAGCGCCTACCAGCTGGGCGTGCTCGAACGCGGGTTGCAGCTCACCGCCGAATACGCCAGGGAGCGGGAGCAATTCGATCGCCCGATCGGCAGTTTCCAGGCGGTGTCGCAGCGGCTGGCCGACGGGTACATCGACGTCAAGGGCTTGCGCCTCACCCTCACCCAGGCGGCCTGGCGCGTCTCCGAGGATGTTCCCGCCGAGATCGACGTGGCCAGCGCCGCGTTCTGGGCCGCCGACGCAGGGCACCGGGTGGCACACACCATCGTGCACGTGCACGGGGGTGTCGGCGTCGACACCGATCACCCGGTGCACCGCTACTTCCTGGCAGCCAAGGAGGCCGAGTTCGCCTTGGGCGGCGCCACCGGTCAGCTGCGCCGGATCGGCCGCGAACTGGCGGAAACCCCTGCCTGATCGCCCGGTGACGATGCCGTCCGGGCAAGGGATTGAGGTGGGGACACCCCCAGCCGCGAAGCGGGGAGGGGGCGAGCGGGCACATTGACCTTCGTGCTTCCTCCCGATCCGACGGTCACCAAACTGCTGGCACCGCTGGCAGAGATCGATGACCGGGGCGTCTACTTCGAAGAGACGTACACCACCTGGCGGGATCACCTGCGTCACGGCGCCGCCGTCGCGGCGGCGCTGCGGCACCGCCTCGACGCGGGGCAGCCGCCGCACGTCGGAGTGCTGTTGGAGAACACCCCGTTCTTCTCGGCGATGCTGGCGGCGGCCGGCATGTCCGGCATCGTGCCGGTGGGGCTCAACCCGGTGCGCCGCGGCGACGCGCTGGCGCGCGACATCGCGCACGCCGACTGCCAGGTGTTGCTGGCCGACTCCGCTTCGGCTGCCGCACTGGGCGACATCGACTACGTGAACGTGGACTCCCCCGAGTGGGCCGACGAGGTGGCCGCATATCGCGACGTCGAACCGCGCTTCCAAGCCGCAACCGCCGCAGATCTTTTCATGCTGATCTTCACGTCTGGCACCAGCGGCGAACCCAAGGCGGTGAAGTGCAGCCACGGCAAGGTCGCGATCGCGGGCGTGACGATGAGCCAGCGATTCTCCCTCGGCCCCGACGACGTCTGTTACGTGTCGATGCCGCTGTTTCATTCCAACGCGGTGTTGGTCGGCTGGGCGGTGGCGGCCGCGTGTCAGGGCTCATTGGCGTTGCGGCGCAAGTTCTCTGCCTCCAACTTCCTGGTCGACGTCCGCCGCTTCGGCGCCACCTACGCCAACTACGTCGGCAAGCCCCTGTCCTACGTGCTGGCCACGCCCGAGCAGCCCGACGATGCGGACAACCCGCTACGAGCGGTGTACGGCAACGAGGGCGTGCCCCGCGATGTCGAACGCTTCGCGCGCCGGTTCGGATGCGTCGTGCAGGACGGATTCGGTTCCACCGAGGGCGGCGTGGCGATCGCGCGCACCCCGGACACCCCGGATGGTGCGTTGGGTCCGCTTCCCGAGGGCGTCGACATCGTCGACCCCGATACCGGTGAACCCTGCCCGGTTGGCGTGGTCGGCGAGCTGGTGAACACCGCCGGCGCGGGCCGGTTCGAGGGTTACTACAACGACGAGCCCGCCGAGGCCGAGCGGATGGCGGGCGGGGTCTACCACACCGGCGACCTCGCCTACCGCGACGACGCGGGCTACGCCTACTTCGCGGGGCGGCTCGGCGATTGGATGCGCGTGGACGGTGAAAACCTCGGCGCCGCTCCGATCGAGCAGGTGCTGCTGCGGCACCCCGACGTGACCGAGGTGGCCGTGTACGCGGTGCCCGACCCGGTGGTCGGGGACCAGGTGATGGCCGCGCTGGTGATGGCTCCCGGCGCCGAGTTCGACGCCGAGAAGTTCCGCGCCTTCCTCGCCGAGCAGACCGACTTGGGACCCAAGCAATGGCCGTCCTACGTCCGGGTCAGCACGGAACTGCCGCGTACGGTGACCTTCAAGGTGCTCAAGCGCCAGTTGGCGGCGCAGGGCGTCGACTGCGACGATCCTGTAGTGCGGATCCAGCCGCAAACGGGAAGGGGAAGATCGGCCCATGCCGAAAATTCGTGAGTTGATCGCCGGGTCGGCCCTCCTCGCGTCGCTGGGCGGCGCGGCGCTCGGATTCGGCGCCGGTTGCGCCGCCGGCGATCCGGTGCCACCGCCTCCCCCGCTGCCTCCGCCGCCCCCGCTGGTTTACGCGCCGCAGACGCCGGAACGCGTCCCGTGGGAACCGCCACCGCAGGAACCGGGACTTCCGCTGCCGGCGCTGCCGCCGGGCTAGCGACGCGCCGTCCCGCAGCGGCGCGCCGTGCGATAGGACCGTCGACGATAATGCTTGACGGCACGGACAGGTCGGGATCGAAGGAGACGCGATGGTGGGTCCGATCAGCGCATGACTTCCCGGCCCCTAGAGACCGCTCTCGAAGCGAGCTTCGATCAGCTGTCCGCGGCGGTGCCTGCGGAGGTCGGCATCGCGATCGCCCGCCCGGACCGCACTTATTCGCTGGGTCGATGGTGGTCGGGTGTCGCATGGTCGACCATCAAGGTGCCGTTGACGATCGCGGCGCTGCGCTGCGATTGGTTGCGCGCGAAGGATCTGGCCGTCAAGGCCATCACCGAGTCCGACAATCACGCGTCGGAGCAATTGTGGTCCGGTCTGGGCGATCCCGGGGAAGCGGCGCGCCGGGTGCAGGGCGTGATCGCCGAGGGTGGTGACACCGCCACTGTCGTGGAATCACGTCGGCTCCGGCGCGGCTATACGGCCTTCGGCCAGACGCAGTGGACCCTGCAGCGGCAAGCCCGCTTCGCGGCGGAGTTGCCGTCGATCCCCGATTCGTCCGATGTCATCGACCTGATGCACCGCCTCAGCAGCGACCACCGCTGGGGGCTGGCCGCCAAAGGCTTTGCAGCCAAAGGCGGTTGGGGCCCCGGAATGCAGGGCGACTACCTGGTGCGGCAGTTCGGGATCGTGCCCACGCCGTCGGGGCAGTGGGGCGTGGCCCTGGCCGCCAGGGTCCATGACGGCGTGCTGGAGACGGGCGTCGATGTCCTCAACACGATGTCGGAGTGGGTCCTCAGCCGACTTCCGGGGTTAGCCCGTTATTGACGGCACCACGGCGTCGATCAGGTGCGGCCCGGGTTCGCTCAACGCGTGGCGCAGCGCGTCGGCGAGTTCCTCGGCGGTGGTGACACGCCGGGCGGGCACGCCCATCCCTTCGCTGATCTTAACGAAATCCATTGCGGGACGCGATAAGTCGAGTAGGTCGAGCGCCTTGGGCCCGGGAGCCGATCCGGCCCCCACCCGCGCCAACTCGATCCGCAGGATGTCGTAGGCGCTGTTGTCGTAGATCACGGTGGTGACGTCGAGGTTTTCCCGCGCCTGAGTCCATAACCCGGAGATCGTGTACATCGCGGATCCGTCGGATTCCAGGCATAGCACCGGCCGGTCGGGGGCGGCGACCGCGGCGCCCACGGCGGCCGGGATGCCGTACCCGATCGCCCCGCCGGTCAACGTCAGCCAATCATGGGCCGGCGCCCCCGCGGTCGCCCGGGCCAGCAGCACGCCGGAGGTGTTCGACTCGTCGACGACGATCGCGCCCTCCGGCAGCAGCGCACCGATCACGTCGGCCGCCGATACCGACGTCAGGGCCCCCGTCGGCAGCTGGGGCCGCGCCGCAACGGCAACGGGCGCAACGGTTTCGGGTGCCAGCTCATCGGCCACCGCAGCGAGCGCCTCGGCGGCGCCGCTGTGTCCGGCGAGCAGATGCACCTCACAGCCGGCCGGCACGAGGTCGCTCGGCATGCCCGGGTAGGCGAAGAAGGACACCGGCGATTTGGCGCCCGCCAGCACCAGATGCTTGGCACCGTCCAGCTGGGCGGTGGCGGCCTCGGCGAAATAGGCTAGCCGCTCGACGGCGGGGACGCCGGCGCCGCGCTCCAGTCGCGTCGGGAACGTCTCGCACAGCACCCGCGCGCCGGTCGCCTGCGCGATCCGCGCGGCGGCGGTTAGGCCCGGTGCGCGGGTGGCGTCGCCGCCGATCATGACGACCGTCGGCTCCCCCGACCGCAGCACCTCGATCACCTCGAACGCCAACCGCGGTTCGGCCCCCGCCGGCTCCGCGGGTGTCGTCTCGACCGGTTGCGCCCCGTCCGACCATGACACGTCGGCGGGCAGGATCAGCGTAGAGATCCGTGAGCCCGCGCGGCTCGCGGCGATCGCCTCCGCGGCGTCGGAGGCGACGTCCGCGGTGCGTTCGGTGCGACGCATCCACCCGGAAACGGTTCCGGCGAGCGCGTCGATGTCGGATTCCAATGGGGCGTCGTACTTTTTGTGGTATGTGGCGTGGTCGCCGACGACGACCACCATCGGCACCTGAGCGCGCCGCGCGTTGTGCAGGTTGGCCAGGCCGTTGCCCAGGCCGGGACCCAGGTGCAACAGCACCGCCGCCGGCCGGCCGGCGATTCGGGCGTATCCGTCGGCCGCCCCGGTGGCGACACCCTCGAACAGGGCCAGCACGCCGCGCATTTGCGGGACGCTGTCCAGTGCGGCCACGAAGTGCATCTCCGAGGTGCCGGGGTTGGCGAAGCACACGTCGACGCCGCCGTCGACCAGGGTGTTGATCAGGGCCTGGGCACCATTCACGTGACTGCCTCCAGTTTGAAAACGCGCTTGGCATTGCAGTGCAAGAAGTCTCGGCGGCCCTCGACCGAGAGGCCGAGTTCGGTCAACCCCACCAGAGCGTGCGCCTGGGTCATCATCGGATAGTTACTACCGAACAATACTTTTCGTTGTCCGGTACCGGTTTTCATGAATCGGACGAGCTCATCCGGAAGCCGGTTGATCGTGTACGCGGAGGTGTCGATGTAGACGTTTTCGTGTTTGCGGGCGACCGCGACCATCTCCTCGGTCCACGGATAGCCGACGTGTCCGCAGACGATCACCAGCTCGGGGAAGTCGAGGGCGACTTGGTCGATGTAGGGAATGGGGCGGCCGGTCTCGGAGGGGCGCAGCGGACCGGTATGGCCCACCTGGGTGCAGAACGGCACTCCCAGCTCCACGCATTCGGCGAACATCGGATAGTAACGGCGGTCGGTGGGCGGCGCGTTCCACAACCACGGCACCACCCGCAGGCCGAGGAATCCCTCCCGAACGCGGCGGCGCAGTTCGCGGACCGCTTCCATCGGCCGGTCGAGGTCGACCGCGGCCAATCCACCGAACCGCTTCGGGTGCAGGCTGATCCACTCGGCGACCTCGTCGTTGGAGATCAGATCCTGCCCGCCCGGGCCGCGCCACGCGCTGAGCAGTCCGAAGCGCACGCCGGCGGCGTCCATCGTCGCGACGCTCGCCTCGATCGGGATGTCGGCGTCCGGTATGGAGTCGCCGGTCCAGCGCCGCAGGGATGCCAGCATGTCGCAGCGCAGGAACCGCGCAGTGGGGTGCTGCATCCACACGTCGACCGTCATCGCGATCAACAGTAGACGCCGGAGCTACAGGGCCAGTGTGGCGCGGGCACAGGCGCGCGTCCGCTGGGCGTGCCCGCCGCCGAACAGCACCACGTGTGCCAGCAAGGGGAACAGCTGGTGCAGCCCGATGCGGTTGCGCCAGCCGGCCCGCAGGGGTCTCACCTGCTCGTAGCCGTCGACGATGGCGTCGTAGTGCGGGCAGCCGAACAGCGCGAGCATCGCCAGGTCGCTCTCGCGGTGGCCGGCGTGCGCGGCCGGGTCGATCAGCACCACCCCGTCGGGCGTCCACATCACGTTGCCGCCCCACAGGTCGCCGTGCAGCCGGGCGGGCCGGTCGTCGTCGTCGAAGTCGCCGGCGCGGCAGCGCTCGATCACGGAGTCGATCTCGCCACGGGTGGCGGCGTCGAGCCGCGCTGCCGCCAGGTCGGCCATCGGCGCCAGCCGCTCCTCGGCGTAAAACTCACCCCAGCGGCGGTGCCGCCGCAGCGACATCGGCAGCGGCTGGGAAAGCGGCCCGAAGAACCCCGGCCCGTCCCATCCTTCGGGCCCGGCACCGAAGGCGGGGGCGCCGGCATCGTGCGTGACGGCCAGCCGGCCACCGAACGTCCGCGCCGCCTCGGGCGCCGGGGTCGCCGGGTCGAGCCGCTGCAGGGTCAGGCTCGTCGCGTCGACGGAGACCACCTGGGCGCACGGCACGCCGCCGTCGACGCTTGCCAGCCACCGCAGCCCGGCGGCTTCCCACCCGAAGTAGCCGCTGGGGGCGGCGGGGTGTTGCTTGACGAAGTCTGTCAAGCAGTTACGTGCGCGGCGTGCACGTCGTCGGCGGGCCGTGCCTCGGTGTGGTCCTTGGCCCAGCGGTAATCGGGTTTGCCGGCCGGCGAGCGTTTGACCTCGTCGACCAGCCAAAGGCTGCGCGGCACTTTGTATCCCGCGATCTCGGAGCGCACGAAGCGGTCCAGTTCGGCGAGCGTCGGACGGGTTCCCGGCCGCGCTTGCACGACGGCCGCCACGTGCTGCCCGTACCGGGGGTCGGGCACGCCGACCACCAGGGCGTCGAAGACATCGGGGTGTCCCTTGAGCGCCGCCTCGACCTCCTCGGGGTAGATCTTTTCGCCGCCGCTGTTGATCGAGACCGAGCCGCGGCCCAGCATCGTGACGGTGCCGTCCTCCTCGACGAGCGCCCAGTCACCCGGGATCGCGTAGCGGACGCCGTTGATGGTCTTGAACGTCTCGGCCGTCTTCTTCTCGTCCTTGTAGTAACCGACGGGGATGTTGCCCTTCTTGGCGATGAAGCCGCGCACCCCGGAACCGGGCTTGACCTCGTTGCCCTCCTCGTCGAGCACGACCGTGCGGTGGTCGATGGTCACCCGCGGGCCGCCGGCGTGCGGCGCGTCCTTGGCGACGATGCTGGTGCCGCCGAATCCGGTCTCCGAGGAGCCGATGGAATCGGTGATGACCCGGTTGGGCAGCAACTCGAGAAGTTTCTCCTTGATGCTCGGCGAGAACAGCGCCGCGGTGCTGGCGAGCAGGAACAGCGAGGACAGGTCGTACTCGTTCCCGTTGTCCTGATGGGCCAACAACGCGTCGAGCAGCGGCCGCGCCATCGCGTCGCCGGTGAAGAACAGCAGGTTGACCTTGTGCTCGTGGATGGTGCGCCACACCTCGTCGGCGTTGAATTCCGGCGCGAGCACGGTGGTTTGACCCGAGAAGATCGACATCCAGGTGGCCGACTGGGTGGCGCCGTGGATCATCGGCGGGATCGGGTAGCGGACCATGGGTGGGTTGGCGGCCGCGGCCTTGGCCAAGTCGTGCTCGTCCTCGACGAATTGGCCTGTCGCGAAGTCGGTTCCGCCGAACAGCACCCGGTAGATGTCCTCGTGGCGCCACATCACGCCTTTGGGAAAGCCCGTAGTGCCACCCGTATACAGCAGGTAGATGTCGTCGGCGCTGCGCTCTCCGAAGTCGCGCTCGGGTGAACACTGCGCGATGGCCGAGTAGAACTCGACGCCGCCATAGCGCTGGTAGTCAGCGTCGGTGCCGTCCTCGACGACGAGGATCGTCTTGACGTTGGGCGTTTCCGGCAGCACGTTGGCGACCCGGTCGGAGTACTGGCGCTCGTGGACCAGGGCGACCATGTCGGAGTTGTCGAACAGGTAGCGAAGCTCACCCTCGACGTAGCGGTAGTTGACGTTCACCAGGATGGCGCCGGCCTTGACGATGCCGAGCATCGCGATGACGATCTCGATGCGGTTGCGGCAGTACAGCCCGACCTTGTCGTCCTTTTTCACCCCCTGGTCGATCAGGTAGTGGGCGAGGCGGTTGGCCTTCTCCTCCAGTTGCGCGTAGGTGAGCTTCTCGTCGCCGCAGATCAGGGCGACACGGTCCGGCACAGCGTCGATGGCGTGCTCTGCGAGATCGGCAATATTCAGGGCCACGGCCACCAAATTAGAACGTGTTACATTTCTTGACAAGCTCATGCCCAACGTCGAGGGAAAGGCACTAGCCGTGGCCGAGGCTCCAGCAAACGAACAGACGGGACCCGACGCGCTGGTCGAGCAGCGCGGGCACACCCTGATCGTCACGTTGAACCGGCCACACGCCCGCAACGCCCTGAGCACCGAAATGATGCAAATCATGGTCGAGGCCTGGGACCGCGTCGACAACGACCCGGACATCCGGTGCTGCATCCTCACCGGGGCGGGTGGCTACTTTTGCGCCGGCATGGACCTCAAGGCGGCAACGAAACGGCCACCTGGTGAATCTTTTAAGGACGGCAGCTACGACCCGTCGCGGATCGACGCACTGCTCAAAGGTCGCAGACTCACAAAACCCCTCATCGCGGCCGTCGAGGGCCCCGCGATCGCCGGCGGCACCGAGATCCTGCAGGGCACCGACATCCGCATCGCCGGCGAGAGCGCCAAGTTCGGCATCTCGGAGGCCAAGTGGAGCCTGTACCCGATGGGCGGGTCGGCCGTGCGGCTGGTGCGGCAGATTCCCTACACCGTCGCCTGCGACCTGCTGCTGACCGGTCGGCATATCACCGCCGCCGAGGCCAAGGAAATGGGCCTGATCGGGCACGTAGTGCCCGACGGGCAGGCGCTGACCAAGGCGCTAGAGATCGCAGAAGTGATCGCTGGTAATGGACCCCTCGCCGTGCAGGCGATCCTGCGGGCGATCCGCGAGACCGAAGGCATGCACGAGAACGAGGCGTTCAAGATCGACACCCAGATCGGCATCAAGGTCTTCCTGTCCGACGACGCCAAGGAAGGCCCCCGGGCATTCGCCGAGAAGCGCAAGCCCAACTTCCAGAACCGCTGAGTTCTCGATTGCGCCGAACGTGAACTCAGGGCGAGTTTCCGGCCGGATTTCCGCCTGGCTTCACGTTCGGCAGGGTTGTCGGTAGCCCGAGACACACTGCCCGCGTGGCGGAACCATTTGTCGGCAGCGAAGCACTCGCGTCCGCGTCGCTGACCCGGCACCGGCTGCGAACCCGATTCGCCGCAATCTATCCCGACGTCTACGTCCCACGCGGCGCGGAACTGAGCGCTACGACGCGCGCCCATGCCGCCTGGCTGTGGTCGCGGCGCCGGGGCATCGTCGCCGGGCATTCCGCGTCGGCGCTGCACGGCGCCAAGTGGGTAGAGGGCCGGACGCCCGCACAATTGCTCTACGAGCACCGTCGGCCGCCGAACGGGATTCATACCTGGTCTGATCGGGTGTGCTTCGATGAGACCCAGCTGGTCGGCGGCATTGTCACCACCACGCCCGCGCGCACCGCTTTGGACCTGGCCTGCCGAAATCCCACCGGAACGGCAGTCGCGGCCATCGATGCGCTCGCCCGGGCCACCAACCTCAAGATCGCGGATGTCGAACTGCTCGCCGAACGCTACAAAGGCCACCGCAACATCCGGCGCGCGAAGCGGGCGTTGCCGCTCGTCGACGCCGGCGCCGAGTCACCGCGCGAGACGTGGCTGCGGCTCCTGCTCATCGAAGCCGGCTACCCGCGACCACGAACGCAGATCCCGGTTTACGGCGAGTACGGAGAGCTTGTCGCCGTGCTTGACATGGGGTGGGAGGACGTCAAAATCGCGCTCGAGTACGAAGGCGGTCACCATCGGACCGACCGCAGGCAATTCCGCAGGGATATCGCCCGCTTCGAAGCCCTGCCCGCACTGGGGTGGATAGCCATTCGTGTGACGTCCGTGGACACGCAGGGTGGCATCATGGCCCGGGTGGCCGCGGCCTGGGCGCGCCGAACGTGAAGCCAGGGCGGAAATCCGGCCGGAAACTCGCCCTGGCTTCACGTTCGGCGCAGGACGGCGCCTAGCCCAGCGGCGCGGTCGGCGTGAACGCCACCGGCATCTTCTCCAGGCCTGAGACGAAGTTGGCCGGCCGCAGGGGCAGGTCGGTGCCCGGAGACGCCAGCCGCATGTCAGGCAGACGTTGCAGCAGCCGGGTCTGCATGATGGACAGTTCCAACCGGGCGAGCTGGTTACCGAGGCAGAAGTGCGTGCCGAAACCGAAGGCCAGGTGGTTGTTCGGGTAGCGCTCGATGTTGAAGCTCTCCGGGTCGTCGAAGACCTTCTCGTCGAAGTTCGCCGATTCGAACAACAGGATCATCTTCTCGCCCTGGCGCAGCTGGGCGCCATGGAACTCGGCGTCGGCGGTGATCGTGCGTGCCATGTTCTTCACCGGCGCGGTCCAGCGCAGCATCTCCTCGATCGCGTTGGGCAGCAGGCTCAGATCGGCCGCCAGGCGCCGGTGCTGATCGGGATGCAGCAGCAGCTGCCGGGTACCGCCGGACAGCGTGTGGCGCGTGGTCTCGTCGCCGCCGATCAACAGCAACAGCACCTCGGTGACGATCTGGTGGTCCTCGAGCCGCGAGCCTTCGACCTCCGCGTGCACCAGCACGCTGACCAGGTCGTCGGTCGGCTCGGACTTGCGGGCCTCGATCATGCCCATCATGTACTGGCTGTAGGCCGCGAAAGCGTCCATGGTGACCTGGAAATCGGACTCTGCCGCGGTGCTGCTCAAAAAGCTGACCAGGTCGTCGGACCACTTGAGGAACATCTTGCGCTCTTCGGGACGAACCCCGAGCATGTCGCCGATCACGGCCATCGGCAGGGGCGCCGCGAGGTCCCAGACGAAGTCACACTCGCCGCGTTCACACACCGCGTCGATCAGCGTGTCACACAGTGAAACAATCTTGGCCTCAAGGTCTTTCACACGCTTGCGAGTGAACCCGGAGTTGACGAGCTTGCGGCGCAACAGATGTTGCGGATCGTCCATCTCGATCATCATCTCGATGCCGTCTTGATCGGGCCGGATGCCGCCGGCATTGGAGAACAGCTCGGGGTTGCGTTCGGCCTCGATCACCGCCTGATACGTGGAGGCGGCGGCTAATCCGTTGCGGTCCCGGAAAACTGGCTCGTGTTCACGCATCCAGCGGTAGACGGACCGCGAATCGCCCGAGTAGAAGGCGCCGTCGGTCAGATCCACGTCGGGTCTGGTCATCGTCATGAGATCTCCTGGGCATCACCGAAGGACATTTGTACTTGGTCGACAGAGCTGGACACTAACGCGCGCTTCGGAAGGCCAAGCGACGCAAGTTCTTTCGAATACGGATGCTCACCGAGCCGGACGCTTACGCCGCCGAACCGGGTGTGTACGCCGTCCAGCGTGTGTTCGAAGGCGGTTTCGCGGGTGATTCCGTCGCGATGCGAGTAGGTGCGTTGCGACTGCTGGCGCGGGGTCAACCGCAACGGCAGACCGCGGCGGAATTCCATGCCGATCACCGGCTGGCCGTCGATGGTGAGGTCGAACGCGAACCGGCGCCCTTCGGTGACGGTGAAGTTGCCCATCACTTTCGGGTAGCCCCAGATCTTGGTTCCCGCCTCCAGGGTGAACGCCTGGTCGACGGGGAGGTGGTGGATGAAGGCGCCGGCCGATTGCAGCGCTCGTGGGCCGCTGGCCCTCGAGCCGGGCGGATTGACCATCACGCTGGTGCCGAACTCGTGATACTGGCCCAGGTCGCCATCGATGTAGTGCATCAACATCAGCACCACGATGGCGCGGCCGGGGAGGTAGCGGCAGACCTGCAGGCCGCTGTAGTCGATCATCTGCTGCGCGGCATCGGCGTCGACGGAGAACATCGCCATGTGCTGATTGGCCTTGCGGATCTTCACCGGCATGGTGAGCACCGTGCCCGCGACGGTGTGCTGCGAGGCTGTCATCGGGCCAATCTAGAACGTGTTCTATTCGTTCGGCAATACCGGGTCAGGTTAGCGTGGCCAGCTCCCTGATCTGCGCCTCATTGCGTCCGTTGACCACCATCATGGTGACGCCGGCGGCTTTCCAGACCTTGACCTGCTCACGGACGTAGTTGACATCGCCGACGATCGCGGCGTCGTCGATCGCCTCGTCGGGGATGATCTCGGCGGCCTTGTCCTTGTCTCCACTGCGGAACAGCTTGGTGACGTCGTCGACCACCTCGGCGTAGCCCATCCGCCGGTAGACGTCGGCATGGAAATTGGTGTCCTCGGCGCCCATCCCGCCCATGTACAGCGCGATGTAGGGCTTCATCGCAGCGAACGCCGCGGGGCGGTCGTCGGTGATGACGATGTTGGCGGTCGCGCAGATCTCGAAGTCCTCGCGGCTGCGCCGCGCCCCGGGCCGCGCGAACCCCTCGTCGAGCCATTCGTTGTAGGTGTCCGCCATCCGCGGCGTGTAGAAGATCGGCAGCCAGCCGTCGCAGATCTCGGCGGCCAGCGCCACGTTCTTCGGCCCCTCGGCGCCGAGCATGATCGGAATGTCGGGACGCAACGGGTGGGTGATGGACTTGAGCGGCTTGCCCAGGCCGGTCGTCTGCTCGCCCGTCAGCGGCAGCGGGTAGTGCGGGCCGTCGCTGGTCACCGGCTTCTCGCGGGCCCACACCTGCCGCATGATGTCGACGTACTCACGGGTGCGGGCCAGCGGCTTGGGGAACGGCCGACCGTACCAGCCCTCCACCACCTGCGGGCCCGAGACGCCCAGGCCGAGGATGTGCCGACCCCCGGACAGGTGGTCGAGCGTCAGCGCGGCCATCGCTGTGGCGGTGGGGGTACGCGCGGACAGCTGGATCACCGATGTGCCCAGCCGCAGCCGTTGCGTCGACGAGCCCAGCCAGGCCAGCGGTGTGTAGGCGTCGGATCCCCACGCCTCGGCCGTGAACACGGCATCGAATCCGGTGTCCTCGGCGGCGGCGACGAGCGCCGCGTGGTTCTCCGGCGGCTGAGCGCCCCAATACCCGAGCTGCAACCCCAGCTTCATAGCCACTCAACCTTTCCCGACAGCGTCCCGATAAGAAAAATTTGAAACCGTTCTTAGAACCTGTTCTACTCGATGGCGTGACAGCCAGTTCGAGCAGCCCGACCTTGACAGATCCCACTGAGCCACCGCTCTCCGCGCCGCTGACGTTGTCTTTCGACTACACCCGTTCGGTCGGCCCCACGCTGAGCAAGTTCTTCACCGCACTGCGTGAGCGCCACATCCTGGGGGTGCGCGGATCCGATGGCCGGGTACACGTGCCGCCGGCCGAATATGACCCGGTGACCTATGAGCCGCTGGGCGAGATGGTACCGGTGTCCAGCGTCGGCACCGTGGTTTCCTGGGCGTGGCAACCGGATCCGATCGAAGGTCAGCCGCTGGACCGGCCGTTCGCCTGGGCGCTGATCAAGCTCGACGGTGCGGACACCCCGCTGATCCACGCCGTGGACGCCGGCGACCCCGGCGCCATCCGGACCGGTGCCCGCGTGCACGTGCACTGGGCTGACGAGCCGGTCGGCGCCATCACCGACATCGCCTACTTCAAGCCGGGTGACGAAGCCGAACCGGTGTCGGAACAGGCTGCGGGCGAACAAGATCCGGTGACCATGATCGTCACGCCCATCTCGCTGACGATCCAGCACACCGCCTCCCACGAGGAGAGCGCCTACCTGCGCGCCATCGCCCAGGGCAAGCTGCTCGGCGCGCGCACCGGCGCGGACGGAAAGGTGTATTTCCCGCCGCACGGCGCGGATCCGGCCACCGGCCAACCCACCACCGAATTCGTCGAGCTGCCCGACAAGGGCACCGTTACGACATTCGCGATCATCAACATCCCGTTCCAGGGGCAGCGCATCAAACCGCCCTACGTGGCGGCCTACGTGCTGCTCGACGGCTCCGACATTCCCTTCCTGCATCTGGTCGCCGACATCGACGCACACGAGGTACGCATGGGTATGCGCGTCGAGGCGGTGTGGAAACCCCGCGAGGAGTGGGGCTTTGGCATCGACAACATCGAGTACTTCCGGCCGACAGGGGAACCCGACGCCGAATACGACACCTACAAGCACCACCTGTAAAGGGCACATCCAACACATGAGCGCTCGCAACGTTGCGGTCGTCGGCTTCGCCCACGCCCCACACGTACGCCGTACCGACGGCACCACCAACGGCGTTGAAATGTTGATGCCGTGTTTCGCCGAGCTCTACCAGGACCTCGGCATCACGAAGGCCGACATCGGCTTCTGGTGCTCGGGGTCGTCCGATTACCTTGCCGGACGGGCATTCTCGTTTATCTCGGCGATCGACTCGATCGGCGCCGTGCCGCCGATCAACGAATCGCACGTCGAGATGGACGCGGCGTGGGCCCTCTACGAGGCCTACATCAAGATCCTGACCGGCGAGGTCGACACCGCGCTGGTGTACGGGTTCGGCAAGTCCTCGGCCGGCATCCTGCGCCAGATCCTGTCGCGGCAGACCGATCCCTACACCGTTGCGCCACTGTGGCCGGACTCGATCTCGATGGCCGGGCTACAGGCCCGCATCGGGCTCGACAACGGCACCTGGACCGAAGAGCAGATGGCGCGCGTCGCGTACGACTCCTTCGCCAATGCGCGACGGGTCGACAAGGTGGAGGGGTCCATCAGCGTGGCCGAACTGCTCGAGCGGCCGTTCTTCGCGGAGCCGTTGCGGCGCCACGACATCGCGCCCATCACCGACGGTGCCGCGGCCATCGTGCTCGCGGCCGACGATCGGGCGCGCGAGCTGCGCGGAAACCCCGCCTGGATCACGGGAATCGAGCACCGCATCGAAACCCCAGTCCTGGGCGCGCGTGACCTCACCGAGTCCCCCTCGACCAAGGCGGCGGCCCACGTGGCCACGGGGGGCCGGACCGACAACCTCGACGTCGCGGAGATCTGCGCGCCGTTCACCCACCAGCACCTGATCATCGAGCAAGCCATCCGGATACCCGGGCCGACCAAGGTCAACCCGTCCGGTGGAGCGCTGGCCGCCAACCCCATGTTCGTCGCCGGCCTCGAGCGAATCGGCTTTGCCGCACAACATATCTGGAACGGATCAGCGAAGCGGGTGCTCGCGCACGCCACCAGCGGGCCCGCGTTGCAACAGAACCTGGTCGCGGTCATGGAAGGAAAGAACTGATGGCCGGAGCGGGAGCATACCTGGCCGCGGTACTGGGTACCGGGCAGACCAAGTACGTGGCCAAGCGCAAGGACGTCTCGATGAACGGCCTGGTGCGCGAGGCGATCGACCGCGCGCTGGAAGACTCCGGTTCGACGTTCGATGACATCGACGCCGTCGTCGTCGGCAAGGCGCCCGACTTCTTCGAGGGCGTGATGATGCCCGAGCTGTTCATGGCCGACGCCGTCGGGGCCACCGGCAAACCGCTGATCCGGGTGCACACCGCGGGTTCGGTCGGTGGGTCCACCGCGGTGGTGGCCGCCAGCCTGGTGCAGTCCGGAAAGTACCGCCGCGTGCTGGCGATGGCCTGGGAGAAGCAGTCGGAGTCAAATGCCATGTGGGCGTTGTCGATCCCGATCCCGTTCATCAAGCCCGTCGGCGCCGGCGCGGGGGGCTATTTTGCCCCGCACGTGCGGTCCTACATCCGCCGGTCCGGCGCACCGTTGAACATCGGCGCGATGGTTGCCGTCAAGGACCGGCTCAACGGAGCCCGCAATCCGTTGGCGCACCTACATCAGCCCGACATCACCGTCGAGAAGGTGATGGAGTCGCCCATGTTGTGGGACCCGATCCGCTACGACGAGACCTGCCCGTCGTCGGACGGTGCCGCCGCCGTGGTGATCGGCAACGAGGAGGCCGCCGAAGCCCGTCTGGCACAGGGACAGCCGGTGGCGTGGATCCACGCGACCGCGCTGCGCACCGAGCCGCTGCAGTTCTCGGGACGCGACCAGGTCAGCCCCCAGGCCGGGCGCGACGCCGCCGCGGCGCTGTGGAAGGCGGCAGGCATCACGAGCCCGATCGACGAGATCGACGCCGCGGAAATCTACGTGCCGTTCTCATGGTTCGAGCCGATGTGGTTGGAAAACCTCGGCTTTGCGCCCGAAGGCGAGGGCTGGAAGCTCACCGAAGCCGGCGAGACGGCGATCGGGGGACGACTGCCGGTCAACCCGTCGGGCGGTGTGCTGTCATCGAATCCGATCGGCGCGTCTGGCCTGATTCGGTTCGCCGAGGCCGCGATTCAGGTGATGGGCAAGGGCGGAGATCACCAGGTCCCCAACGCACGCAAGGCGTTGGGGCACGCCTACGGCGGCGGCTCGCAGTACTACTCCATGTGGGTGGTCGGCTCTGAAAAGCCCGCCAAGCCCGCGCGCGAAAAAGTCGGCTCGTGACCCAGAACCCCGCGCACGAGGCCGGCCGGCGCTCACGCGAGGCGGTCATCGCCAGGGACAAAGAGGCGTGGCTGGCGGTGTTCGCCGACGACGCCATCGTCGAGGATCCGATCGGCCCGTCGGCCTTCGACCCGGAAGGCAAGGGCCACCGGGGCCGCGACGCGATCGCTGCCTTCTGGGACAAGGCCATCGCCCCCACCACCAGGATCGAGTTCGTCTTCCGCGACACCTACCAATGCGGCAACGAGGAAGCCAACGTCGGCCACATCCTGATCACCCACGGCGACTATCAGGTGACCGCGGAGGGCGTCTTCACGTACAAGGCGAACGACGAGGGCCAGATGACCGCCCTGCGCGCCTACTGGGAGATGGACCGCGCGGCCGGATCGGCCCGGAAGGTCTAGAGCGGCTCGAGCCCGGCCAGGTGCCGCTGGGCCAGTTCGCGGTAGGCCTGCGGATTCGCCTTGACCCACATCTCCGCGCCCGTTCCGGCGACAGGTCCCTTGATCTGCGCCGGCGCGCCCACCGCCAGCATGCCCGCCGGAATCTGGGTGCCGGCCGTCACCAGCGAGTGGGCCGCGATCAGGCTGCGCGCGCCGATGACCGCGCCGTCGAGGACGGTGGCGTGGTTGGCGATCAGGGCCTCGGACCCCACGTGCACCCCATGAATGCAGCACAGGTGCGCCACCGTGGCGCCGGGGCCGATGTCGACCGGGATGCCAGGCGGCGCGTGCAGCACCGACCCGTCCTGCACGTTCGCGCCCTCGCGCACCACGATGGGCCCGTAGTCGCCGCGCAGCACGGTGTTGAACCACACCGAGGCACCGGCCTCGACGACGACGTCGCCGATCAGGGTGGCGGTCGGGGCCACGAAGGCGGTGGGATCGACCCGCGGCGCCCGACCCTCGAAAGCAAACAGCGGCATCGTCTAGATATACCCCGAGCGCGCATTCGCCGTGCATATGCCGTGGCCAGACTCACCGTCATTGCGCGCCGCCACCGCAAAACTGTAACGTGTTCTAGTTAGAGGGCCAGTGAGTTGGAGGTGACAGGTGACTACCGACACCAAGGCGGTCGGCGTTCGGGAGATCGATCCCGGTGCTTTGCCGACGAGGTACGCCCGAGGCTGGCATTGCCTGGGCGTCGCGAAGGACTTCCAGGACGGCAAGCCGCACTCGATCGAGGCGTTCGGCACCAAGCTGGTGGTCTTCGCCGACTCGCACGGTGACCTGAAGGTCCTGGACGGCTACTGCCGGCACATGGGTGGCGACCTCTCGGAGGGCACCATCAAGGGCGACGAGGTGGCCTGCCCGTTCCACGACTGGCGCTGGGGCGGCGATGGCCGCTGCAAGCTGGTGCCATACGCCAAGCGCACACCCAAGACGGCGCGCACCCGCTCGTGGACGACCGATGTGCGCGGCGGCCTGTTGTTCGTCTGGCACGACCACGAACAGAATCCGCCCGACCCCGCGGTCCGGATCCCCGACATCCCAGAAGCCGCCAGCGAGGAGTGGACCGAATGGCGGTGGAACCGCATCCTCATCGAGGGTTCGAACTGCCGCGACATCATCGACAATGTCACCGACATGGCGCACTTCTTCTACATCCATTTCGGGTTGCCGACGTACTTCAAGAACGTGTTCGAGGGTCACATCGCGTCGCAGTACCTGCACAACGTGGGCCGGCCGGACGTCAACGACCTGGGCACGTCGTACGGCGAGGCGCACCTCGACTCCGAGGCGTCGTACTTCGGGCCGTCGTTCATGATCAACTGGCTGCACAACAGCTACGGCGGCTACAAGGCCGAGTCGATCCTGATCAACTGCCACTACCCGGTGACCCAGAATTCGTTCGTGTTGCAGTGGGGCGTCATCGTCGAAAAGCCCAAGGGCATGGACGACGCGATGACCGAGAAGCTGTCGCGGGTATTCACCGAGGGCGTCAGCAAGGGCTTCCTGCAGGACGTCGAGATCTGGAAGCACAAGACCCGCATCGACAACCCGCTGCTGGTCGAGGAGGACGGCGCCGTCTATCAGCTGCGCCGCTGGTATCAGCAGTTCTACGTCGACGTGGCCGACATCCAACCGGAAATGGTGGAGCGCTTCGAGATCGAGGTGGACACCACCCGCGCCAACGAGTACTGGAACGCCGAGGTCGAGGAGAACCTCAAGGCGGCCAAGGACGAAGTGCCCGCGGAGCAACACTGATTCCATGACCCAGGATCAACCGGCAGTCCCCGACGTCGACCGGCTCGCCCGGTCGATGCTGATGCTGCACGGCGACCATCACGACCACGATGACGCGCCGGCCCGCAACGGCGGCTCGGGATCCTGGTCCAAATCATGGGATTTCGCCAACGATCCGCAGCGCGCCGCGGCCGTCGCCGAAGCCAGCCGCGCGGACCGCGAGCGCTACCTCAGCTCGGGGTTGCTGCCGGTGGATTGCCGGTTCTGCCACGTCGCCGTAACCGTCCGGAGACTGGGCCCGGGTCACACCGCCGTGCAATGGAACACCGACGCGTGGCAGCGCTGCGCCCACTTCACCGAGGTGCGCAACTCCGGTGGTGATACCGCCCGCACCCGGTCGTGCCCCAAACTGAGCGACAGCATCGAGCACGCGGTCGCGGAGGGCTATCTCGGCGATCCGGACGACGACTGATCACAGCCCAGCGAAGCGCTCCTTGACGGTTTCGACGGTCAACCCGTAGTCGGCCAGCGAGTACCGATGTTTCGGCGCGCGCTCGCCGGACTGGCTGTCGGCGTGCGTCTTCTCCATGGCCGCGCGCGCCTCGTCGGTGAGCGTCAAATCGAAGTGCCGGTAAATGTCGGCCACCGTGCCGATCGGATCGGCGATCAGCTCCTTGTAGTCGACGTCGTAAAACTGGGCCGGTGAATACTTGGCGCGGGCAGTGTTGAAGCGCTCCAGTCCGCGCGACCAGGTGTCCATCGCGTCGGCACCGATCTGAGCCCCGTCGAATGACGTCGACCAGCCCTCGGCGGTGTGCTGGGCCAACGAGCACATGGAGGCCATGATCGTCTCGACGGGCCGGTGGGTCTGGATCACCAGCGCGTCGGGGTAGGTCGCCATCAAGGCGTCCAGCGCAAACAGGTGGCTAGGATTCTTCAGCACCCAACGCTTTTCGGCGTCGTTGAGGCCGATCAGCTGGAGGTTCTTGCGGTGTCGCCGGTAGGACGGCGTCCAGTCCTGCTCCGACAGCCATTGTGCGTAACTGGGCAGGTGCGCCAGGGTCTCGTAAGACACTGAGTGCAACGACTGCCGAAGCAGCTGCCAGCATTCCTCGAGCTCGTAGGCGGCCATGAAGTGCAGGCCGGTATAGCCGGGATTCTCCCGGTGGTGCTGGTTGAATTGCTCGTCGAGCTGGCGATAAAGGGGGTGCGATTCCCAGGTTTCGCGCGGCGGCCGCGGTTGCGGGAATTCGGCCAGCCACATGTGCAGGCCCTGATGCGCGGGGTCGGCGCCCAGCAGCCGGTGCAGCGCGGTGGTGCCGGTGCGCACCAGGCCGGTGACGAAGATCGGGCGTTCGATCACGACGTCGGCGTGCTGCGGGTACTGCTTCCAGGAAGCCTCGGACAGCAGCCGGGCCACCAGCGCGCCGCGCAGGAAGAACCGATTCATCTTGCTGCCCAACACCGTTAGGCCGGCCTCGCGGCGGTAGGAGTCCAGCAGCACCTCCAGCGCCTCCAGATAGTTGTCGTCGTTGGCGCCGAAGTCGTCCAGCCCGGTGAGCTTGCTGGCCGACGCGTGCAGCTCGTCGACGGTACCGATATCGGTGCGATCAGCTCCCATGTCGCCATCTCCTCTCCCCCGCAAGCGGGAGGTACCCCCACATCGCTTCGTCCCCCGCAACCGGGAGGTGCCCCCACTGCATCGTCGATGGCGGCATCAGGTGTGGTACTCCCCGCAGTTGACGTCCAGCGTCTGCCCGGTGATGCCGCTGGACAGGTCGCTGGCCAGGAAAAGGATCGCCGAGGCCACCTCGTCTTCGGTGGGCAGGCGCTTCAGGTCGGAGTTCGCCGCGGTGGCGGCGTAGATCTGGTCCGCCGTGGTGCCATACTTGCCGGCCTGGTGCTCGAAATAAGCCTGTAGTGTCTCACCCCAGATATAGCCGGGTGCAACGGAATTGACGCGGATCCCCTTCTCGCCCAACTCGGTGGCCAGCGATTGCGACATCGACAGCAGCGCCGACTTGGCCATCTTGTACGCGCCGTACTTGGCCTGGGAGTGCCGTAGCACCATGGAGTTGACGTTGACGATCGATCCGTGCGAGGACTCCAGCGCGGGCGTGAAGGCCTGAATGAGCCGCAGCGCGCCGAGCGCGCTCAGCTCGATCGCGTCGCGGATGTGCTGAAAACTGGTGCCGGCCAACGGCTTCATTGACGGCACGCGGAAGGCGTTGTTGATCAACACGTCGACCTTGCCGTAGGTCGCCATGGTGGTCTCGACGAGGTAGTTGACCTCGTCGTCGTCGGTGATGTCGCAGCGCACGGCCAACGCCCTCTGCCCGGCGTCGTTGACCTGTTTGGCGACGCTTTCCAGCCGTTCCGCCGTCCGCGCCGCCAGCACTAAGTCGGCGCCGTCCTGGGAGCACCGGTGCGCCAGCGTGGTACCGAGCCCCGGCCCGACGCCACTGATGACGACCACCTTCTCGTTGAGCAAGCCTGACATCGTCACCCCAGCATCCTGGCCGCAATTTGTTGTTGGCGCAGCACTATTCGCGCACGCCATTCGTCATCGGAGATCTTATTGTGCTCGAAGTACGGCAACGCGGCCGGGACGGCGTCGAAGTCGACCAGCTCGACCGTGGGCCCGTCCGCCTCGGTGAGCTGACGCGACACCCGCTGCCAGCGGAACTGCAAGAAGCCCCGCCGATGGCCAAGCGTCTCCACCCAGTTGGTCACTCCCGGATTCTGGTCGGCGACGACGATGCGCACCTTGCCATCCGGATCCGCTTGCGCCTGAGTGTTGTTCAGCGATGTCTGGTGGTTGATGTAGTCCAGCGAGATGTACCACAGGCTGCCCAGCTGGAAGCCGAGGTATGGCGCGTCGGAAACCGGCACGGTGATCACCAGCGCCTGATCTGGCCGCAGGTCGTAGTGGCCGACCGACGAGTACTGGGTGGCCAGGCCGCCCGGCGTCAACCGGGGCGCGACCATGGTGTTCACCGGGAGATCGAGGTAAAACCACTGCGGGAACTGCAGCCACGTCTTCACCCGGTTGACGAGTTGCTTTGCGGCTGTGGCGTAACGCTTTTCGATCGTCTCGCGGGTCAGCGGCGGGGGCGCGGTGCCCGCGGTGTCCAGCCGGGAGATGGCCAGCGTGCCGCGCTGTGCCGACCAGTCGCCGTACACCTCGCGGATCACCAGCTGCCCATTGCTGGTGGGCCGCACCCGCCACTCGAAGCTGCCGTCGGCCGCGATCTCCAGCTCGCGGTCGTCGAACGCGGCCTGACTGGCCGGTACGTTGTCGTCGGTGTATTCGCCGCCGAGCAGCTGGAAGCTCAGGTCGGTGGTGGTGCCACGCCGACCGGTCACCACGTAGTCGTGGTTGGCGTGCACCCGGGTGCCGAAGTAGAGGGTGTCGGGGTTGTCCAGGCCCATCTTGGTGAACGGCCCGGTGCCCGACTGCAGGAAGGGGTGGTCCCGGTCGTAGTCGAAGGCCAGGTGGATGCATGCCGAGACACAGCCGGCCAGATACTGCAGCCCTTCGAGCAGGTCGGCTTCGGTCTCGATGAAGGGCGCGTCGGCGACCAATTTCTCGGCTTCGGCGATCGCGGCGGTGAGAGGATCAGAGAACACGCATAGACGCTAGAACGTGTTCTACTTTTTCGTCAATGGCGAACGTCCCCGCGCGTCCGCCGCGGCATTCACCGACGAGGCCGACTCACTACGATGCGCACTGCTGGGACAGGTCGATCAGATGCTGCCGCACGTCCGGATGCCGATTCAGGTAGTCGATGACGTTGGGGCCACCGCCTTCCGCCTCCGACTTGGCCTGCAGCTGCGCATGGAGGTCGGGATGACGCTGCAGGTACTGGTCGATGGAGTTACCCACGGTCTGATTGCATTGGGGCGCGGCACCGGCGACCGGGAGCGCGATCACCGTCGCGGCGGTGGCGGCCAGCAAACTCCCGGCGAGGACGCCGTACAGTCCGCGGCCACGAGATTTCCTGGATGTCACGGTCATGCGTCCAGGCTACTCCGCGTTGCTTTGCGTCGCCTGTGCGTGCGACGGCCGGCTACTTGGCGGCGGCACCGCTCTCTCCCCCGCGAGCGGGAGGTGCCCCCAGCTCGCGCTTGATCTCCAGCGCGATGTCGATGAGTTGGTCCTCTTGACCGCCGATGAGTTTGCGCTGACCGGCACGGTGCAGCAGCTGGTGGGCGGGCACGCCGTAGCGCTCGGACTGGCGGATGGCGTGCTTGAGGAAGCTCGAGTAGACCCCGGAGTAGCCCATGATCAGGGCGTTGCGGTCCAGCAGGCACTCGGCGGGCATGGCGGGCGCGACCACCTCTTCGGCGGCGTCGGCGATGTCGAAGAAGTCGATGCCGGTCTTGACGCCGATTTTGTCGAACACGCCGATCAGCGCCTCCACGGGTGCGTTGCCCGCTCCGGCGCCGAACCGCCGACACGAACCGTCGATCTGCTTGGCGCCCGCGCGGACGGCCTCGACCGAGTTGGCCACCCCGAGCCCGAGGTTCTCGTGACCGTGGAAGCCGACCTGGGCGTCGTCGCCGAGCTCGGCGACCAGCGCCGCGACCCGGTCGCGCACCCCTTCGAGGACGAGCGCGCCCGCCGAGTCGACCACGTAGACGCACTGGCAACCGGCGTCGGCCATGATGCGGGCCTGGGCGGCCAGCTTCTCGGGCGCAATGGTGTGGCTCATCATCAAGAACCCGACGGTCTCCAGGCCGAGTTCGCGGGCCAGGCCGAAGTGCTGGATCGACACGTCGGCCTCGGTGCAGTGGGTGGCGATCCGGCAGATCGAGCCGCCGTTGTCCTGGGCCTGGACGATGTCGTCCTTGGTGCCCACCCCGGGCAGCATCAGGAAGGCGATCTTGGCTTCCTTGGCCGTCTCGGCGGCCAGCTTGATCAGTTCCTGCTCGGGCGTCTTGGAGAACCCGTAGTTGAAGCTCGAGCCGCCCAGCCCGTCCCCGTGGGTCACCTCGATGACCGGCACGCCCGCGGTGTCCAGGGCGGTCACGATCGCGCCGACCTCTTCTTTGGTGAATTGGTGGCGCTTGTGGTGCGAGCCGTCCCGCAACGACGTGTCGGTCAACCGCACGTCCCAGATCGGATTGAAGAAGATGTCGGTTGTCATGCCTGCGCTCCTGGCGCCGCAGCGGAGAGGGATTCCTTCGCGATTTCCTCGCCGACCTTGGTGGCCGCGGCGGTCATGATGTCCAGGTTGCCCGCATACGGCGGCAGGTAATCGCCGGCGCCCTCGACCTCGACGAACGTCGTGACGACCGCCTGCCCACCGGAGTGCAGCGACGGCTCGTCGAACTGCGGCTCGTTGAGCAGGCGGTAGCCCGGCACGTACGTCTGCACCTCGGCCACCACGTCGTGAATGGACTTCGCGATCGCGTCCCGGTCGGCATCCTCGGGGATCGCGCAGAAGATGGTGTCGCGCATGATCATCGGCGGATCGGCCGGGTTGAGGATGATGATGGCCTTGCCCCGCTCGGCGCCGCCGATGGTCTGCACACCCTTGCTGGTGGTCTTGGTGAACTCGTCGATGTTGGCGCGCGTGCCCGGGCCGGCCGATACCGACGCCACCGACGCCACGATCTCGGCGTAGGGCACCTCGACGACGCGACTCACCGCGTAGACGATCGGAATGGTGGCCTGCCCGCCGCAGGTGATCATGTTGACGTTCGGCGCATCCAGGTGCTGGCGCAAATTCGCCGGCGGGATGACCGCCGGCCCGACGGCGGCCGGTGTCAGGTCGATGGCCCGAATCCCGGCGGCTTCGTACTTCGGCGCCGCGTCCCGGTGCACGTAGGCGCTGGTGGCCTCGAACACTAGGTCGGGCTTTTCCGGCTGGGCCAGCAACCAGTCCACACCCTCGTGCGTGGTCTCCAAACCCAGTTTGCGGGCCCGCGCCAAGCCCTCACTTTCCGGGTCGATGCCCACCATCCAGCGCGGCTCCAACCACTCCGACCGCAGCAACTTGTAGAGCAGGTCAGTACTGATGTTTCCCGACCCGACAATGGCCACACTCGCCTTAGCCGGCATGACGCTCCTTCGCGAAGCTCTCGTATTTAAGTCCGACGATTTAATTCGAGCTATTCGAACGATAGATGGACAGCGCCCAGGCCGGTGAAGTCGGCCACGAACTCGTCGCCGGCGTGCGCGTCGATGGCGCGCGTGCACGACCCCGGGAGGACCAGGTCGCCCTTGCGTAACCGCACGCCGAAGCCGTCCACCTTGCGGGCCAGCCAGGCCACCGCGGTGACGGGGTTGCCCAGCACCGCGTCGGTGCGACCCTTGGCGACGACCTCACCGTTGCAGCTCAGCACCGCATCGATCCCTTTGACGTCGACGTCGTTCGGGGAGATGCGCGCCTTCCCCAGCACGAAGCCCGCCGACGAGGCGTTGTCGGCGATGGTGTCGCACAACTCGATTTTCCAGTCGGTGATCCGGGTGTCGATCAACTCGATCGACGGCACCAGCGCCTCGGTGGCGGCCAGCACGTCGTCCTCGGTGCAGTCGGCTCCCGGCAGGTCGGCGTTGAGGATGAAACCGACCTCGACCTCGACCCGCGGCCACAGGTAGTGGCTCGCCTGCACCGGGGTGTCTTCGGACAATTGCATCTCGTCGAGCAAATGCCCGTAGTCCGGCTCGTCGACCCCCATCATCTGCTGGATCGCCTTCGACGACAGGCCCACCTTGTGGCCCAGCACGCGCGCTCCCTCGGCTACCCGCTGGCGGATGTTGATCAGCTGGATCTCGTAGGCGTCGACGACGTCGATCTCCGGGTGAACGGCGGTCAGCGGAGCGATCGGTGAGCGGCTCCGCTCAGCCTGCGCCAAGTCGGCAGCAAGCTCATCTCGTGTCGCAACACTGAGCATCTGCAGAAGTCCCCTCGTTCGTGTGACCGGCCCAGTAGCGCCCGGCCCCGGCAATTCTATAACGTGTTCTACATGACAGCACAGGAGCTCGACGTCGTCGTGGTCGGCAGCGGCGGAGCCGGCATGGTGGCTGCCCTTACCGCCGCTCACCGGGGCCTTTCCGCAGTAGTCATCGAGAAGGCTGCGCACTTCGGTGGCTCCACCGCCCGATCCGGTGGAGGCGTCTGGATTCCCAATAACGAAGTGCTCAAGCGCGCCGGGGTGCGGGACGACCCCGAGGCGGCCCGGACCTACCTGCACAGCATCGTCGGCAACGTCGTCGACCCGGAACGCATCGACACCTACCTCCAGCGTGGACCCGAGATGCTCTCGTTCGTGCTGAAGCACACCCCGCTGAAGATGTGCTGGGTTCCGCGGTACTCCGACTACTACCCGGAGGCGCCGGGCGGCCGCGCCGAAGGACGTTCGATCGAGCCGAAGCCGTTCGACGCACGCAAGCTCGGCGCCGACATGGCCGGCCTCGAGCCGGCATACGGCAAAGTGCCACTCAACGTCGTTGTCATGCAACAGGACTACGTGCGACTGAACCAGCTGAAGCGGCACCCGCGGGGCGTGCTGCGCAGCCTGAAGGTGGGCGCGCGCACCATGTGGGCGAAGGCGACCGGTAAGAACCTCGTCGGCATGGGCCGGGCGCTGATCGGCCCGCTGCGGATCGGGTTGCAGCAGGCTGGCGTCCCGGTGTTGCTCAACACCGCGCTGACCGACCTGTACGTCGAGGACGGCGTGGTGCGCGGCGTTTATGTGCGCGACACCACAGCGTCGGAATCGTCCGAACCGCGGCTGATCCGGGCCCGGCGCGGGGTGATCCTGGCATCGGGCGGTTTCGAGCACAATGAGCAGATGCGGGTGAAGTATCAGCGCGCGCCGATCACCACCGAGTGGACCGTCGGGGCCAAGGCCAACACCGGCGACGGCATCGTCGCCGCCGAAAAGCTCGGCGCGGCACTCGAATTGATGGAAGACGCCTGGTGGGGCCCGACGGTGCCGCTGGTGGGCGCGCCATGGTTCGCGTTGTCGGAGCGCAATTCGCCGGGATCGATCATCGTCAACATGTCGGGCAAGCGGTTCATGAACGAGTCGATGCCCTATGTCGAGGCCTGCCACCACATGTACGGCGGCGAATTCGGCCAGGGCCCCGGGCCGGGCGAGAACATTCCGGCGTGGCTGGTGTTCGACCAGCAATACCGTGACCGCTATATCTTCGCGGGATTACAGCCGGGACAACGCATTCCCCGCAAGTGGCTGGAGTCGGGGGTCATCATCTCCGCCGACACGCTCGAGGAGCTGGCGCAGAAGGCCAGCCTTCCGGTTGCCGACTTCACCGCGACGGTGGCGCGCTTCAACGGCTTCGCCCGCTCCGGCGTCGACGAGGACTTCCACCGCGGCGAGAGCGCGTACGACCGCTACTACGGTGACCCGACCAATAAGCCGAACCCCAACCTGGGCGAGCTCGCCCGCGCGCCGTACTACGCCGCCAAGATGGTGCCCGGTGACCTGGGCACCAAGGGCGGCGTCCGCACCGACGTCCACGGACGTGCGCTGCGCGACGACGGCTCGATCATCGAAGGCCTTTACGCCGCAGGAAATGTCAGCGCGCCGGTGATGGGCCACACTTATCCGGGCCCGGGCGGAACCATCGGCCCGGCGATGACTTTCGGCTACCTGGCCGCTCTGCACATTGCGGGGGAACGCTGATGCCCATCGATGTGGACGTCGCGCTGGCCGCCGAGCTGGAGCCCATCGACTTCTCGTGGACGAGCAGCGATGTGCAGCTCTACCACTTGGCGTTGGGCGCCGGCAAGGACCCGGTGGATCCGCGCGAACTGCGCTACCTGGTTGACGACACCCCGCAGGTGCTGCCGACGTTCGGCAACGTGGCGGCGTCCTTTCACATGACCAAGCCGCCGACCGTGCAATTCCCCGGCATCGACATCGAGCTGGGCAAGGTACTGCACGCCAGCGAGCGGGTGGAGGTGCCCGGCCCGCTGCCACCGTCGGGTTCGGCCCGCGCCGTCACCCGGTTCACCGACATCTGGGACAAGGGCAAGGCCGCGGTGATCTGGAGCGAGACGACCGTCAGCGCGCCCGACGGCACGCTGCTGTGGACGCAGCGGCGATCGATCTTCGCGCGCGGTGAGGGCGGATTTGGCGGCGAGCGTGGGCCTTCGACCTCGGACGCCGCGCCCGAGCGGGCGCCCGATGTTGAGATCGCGGTGCCCATCCTGCCGCAGCAGGCGCTGCTCTACCGGCTGTGCGGCGACCGAAACCCGCTGCACTCCGACCCGGAATTCGCTGCGGCCGCAGGCTTTTCGCAGCCCATTCTGCACGGTCTGTGCACATACGGCATGACGTGCAAAGCCATCGTCGACACGCTGCTGGACGGCGATGCCGGCGCGGTCGCCGCCTACGGCGCCCGCTTCGCCGGCGTGGCGTTCCCCGGCGAGACCCTGCGCGTCAACGTGTGGAAAGAAGGTGGCCGTTTCGTGGCCGGCGTCGAGCTGGTCCCGGCCTAGGGTCGTTCGGCTTCTCGCCGAGCGCCCGGCTAGCCGGGCCGTAGGCCTCGCATGCCCGGCTCGCCGGGCATGCGACGAGCACGCGCGCCGCGCACCCTGCGGATGATGTCACCGGGACGATCGCCGGCGACCACCCTTACTACGATCCAACCCAGCCGCTGAAGCGTTTCCAATCGCCGGACATCCCAGGCGTATTGGCGGCGATCGTTGCGGTGCTGCTCACCGTCGTACTCCACAGCGACTTTGACGTCTTCCCAACCCATATCCAGATAAGCGAACACGCTGCCGAACTCGTCAAGTACCGGAATCTGTGTCTGGGGCCGCGGCAGGTCGGCCTCGATCAACAGAACCCGAAGCCAAGACTCCTTTGGCGACTGCGCCCCCGCATCGAATAGTTCGGCTGCTCGCCGTGCTCGTGCGATGCCTCGGCGTCCCGCGTATCTACGGGCTAGCAGCTCGATGTCAGCCGCCTTGATTTCTGTCGCACCCGCCAACGCGTCGATACCCGCCACAGCGGTCATCGACGGGTACCAGCACCCGAGGTCCAGCGCTGTCCTGGTCGGTGATGTCACCGCAACGCCGTCGATTGATTCGACCTCATCCGCGCCGACGGTTTCCCTATGCAGCTGTATCCCGGGCGCGAAATGGTGGTTGTCGTGGATCAGCTCCACAGGTCTTCGATCGTCGACCCATTTGCTCCCGTGCAGCGCAGCCGCCGAGAAGCCCGCGACAACGCCCCGCCGGCCGGTCCACAACCATCCAGCCTTCGCGCGTACTACCGCGGTGAGCTCAGCATCACGATCGATGTAGACGCCCCGGAACAGCCGAACATAGCGCGTTTCCAAATGACTTTTGGTCAGCAGTCCGCAGGCAACGGCTTCACTCCCGACAAATGGCTCACCCATCGGCGCAGCGTCGCATGCCGAACCACCGACGTCACTTCAGCTGTCGAGTGCCCGGCTGGCCGGGCCGCAGCTGCTGAGTGCCCGACCAGCCGGGCACTCGGCGCAGAGAGGAGGACGTAGCGAGCGCTAACCGAGGATGAGGCCCGACGTGGGCACGCCGGTTCCCGCGGTGACGAGGACGTGCTCGACATCCGGGACCGGGTTAACCGAGGTCCCACGCAATTGCCGCACACCCTCGGCGATGCCGTTCATGCCGTGGATATAGGCCTCGCCGAGCTGGCCACCGTGCGTGTTGATGGGCAGCCGGCCACCGACCTCGATCGCGCCGTCGGCGATGAAGTCCTTGGCCTCGCCCTTGCCGCAGAATCCCAACTCCTCCAACTGAATCAGCGTGAAGGGGGTGAAGTGGTCGTAAAGGATGGCGGTCTGGATGTCCGACGGCGAAAGACCGGACTGCTGCCACAGCTGCTGCCCCACCACACCCATCTCGGGTAGGCCCAGTTCCGGTCGGTAGTAGCTGACCATCGTGTACTGGTCCGGGCTCGAACCCTGTGACGCGGCCTCGATGACGGCCGGCCGCTGCTTGAGGTCTCGGGCGCGCTCAGGTGAGGTCACCACGATCGCCACCGCGCCGTCGGTCTCCTGGCAGCAGTCCAGCAGCCGCAGCGGCTCGGCGATCCACCGCGAATTCTGGTGGTCCTCAATGGTTATCGGCTTCTCGTAGAAGTACGCATTAGGGTTCTTGGCGGCGTGCTTGCGGTCGGCCACCGAGATGACGCCGAAGTCGCGACTGGTCGCACCGGACAGGTGCATGTAGCGCCGCGCGATCATGGCGACCTGGGCGGCCGGTGTGGACAGGCCGTGCGGGTAGGAGAACGAATTGTCGGCCGCCGTCGAATCCGCCTGCGCGCGGGCGTCTCCCGCCAGCCGGGTCTGCACCTGACCGAACCGCATGCCCGACCGCTCGTTGAACGCCCGGTATGCGACGACAACGTCGGCCACCCCCGTCGCGACGGCCATCGCGGCATGCTGAACGGTCCCGCACGCGGCACCGCCGCCATAATGGGTCTGGGCAAAGAACTTCAGCTCGCCGATGCCGGCGGCCCGCGCGACGGCGATCTCCTTGTTGGTGTCCATCGTGAAGGTGGTGAGCCCGTCGACGTCCGACGGCGAAAGGCCGGCGTCGTCCAAAGCGTCCAGCACGGCCTCGGCCGCCAGACGCAATTCGCTTCGACCAGAGTCCTTCGAGAAGTCGGTGGCGCCGATGCCGACGATCGCAGCCTTGCCCGCCAACATCTAAGCGTCTCCCATCGTCAACGTCACGGTCGCGATGACGTGATCGCCAAGGCTGTTGCGGCCGAACACCTTCACGGTGATCAGACCGGCCTGTACGGCGGTCACCTCGCCGGAGAAGGTGACGGTGTCATACGCGTACCACGGCACCCCGAGCCGCAACCCGATGGACTTGATCAGCGCCGACGGGCCGGCCCAGTCGGTGACGTAGCGCTGCACCAGACCGGTGTCGGTGAGGATGTTGACGAAGATGTCCTTCGACCCTTTGGCCTGCGCCAAGTCACGGTCGTGGTGGACATCTTGGAAGTCGCGGGTGGCGATGGCGGTCGAGATGATGAACGTGGGGTCGCCGTAGATCTTGAGCTCGGGCAGCGTGGTACCCACTTCGATGGCCGGCGCGCTCATGCCCGGGGCTCCCAGGCGTAGAGGGTCCACTCCGGGCCGGTGTCACTGGCAGGGAAGTCGATATACGTTGCGCGCACGGGCATTCCGATCCTCACCTCGGCCGGGTCCGCGCCCCGCAGCTCGCCCAGCATCCGCACGCCCTCCTCGAGCTCGACCAGGGCAATGACGAAGGGCAGTGCGCGGCCGGGCACCTTCGGGGCGTGGTGCACGACGAAGCTGAACACCTCACCGCGGCCGCTGGCCACGACGTAGTCGATCGGCGCTGCTTTGTCCTGCCACACCGCGGGCACCGGCGGGTGCTGCAGGGTACCGTCGGGCCGCCGCTGGATCCGCAGCTCGTGCGCCCTGACGCCTTCCCAGAAGAAGGCAGTGTCCCGCGAAGACGCGGGGCGCATCATGGCATCGGGATCCAGGTCCTCGGGCACCGCGGGCCCGGACGCGGCCTCCCGAGGCTTGAATTTCAGCATGCGCCAGTCCATCTCGGCGACGTCCTCGTCGCCCACCCGCCAGATGGTGTGTTGGTTGATGAAGTAGCCCTCGCCCAAACCGGTCTGCTTGGGCCCGATCACGTCACCCATCTCCGAGGTGATGCTGACCTGCTCGCCGGGCCTCAGGTAACGGTGATAGGTCTGTTCGCAGTTGGTGGCGACGACGCCGATGTAGCCGGCGTTGTCGAACAGCTCCATGATGGGGCCCATCGGGTCGTCCTTCGGACGCTCCCCACCCAGGCCGAACATGGTCCAGACCTGAATCATGGCCGGCGGGGCCACGATTCCCGGATGACCGGCGGCCCGGGCCGCGGCCTCGTCGACGTAGATGGGATTGCGGTCGCCGATGGCCTCCACCCAGTTGTTGACCATCGGCTGGTTCACCGGGTCGCGGCCGGCGCGCGGCTTGGGGCCACCGGCCGCCTTGATCTCCGCGACGGCTTCGTCGATGTCGGTCATCGGGGCACCCTCGGCACTTTGAGGCCCGCCGCCGCGATCATTTCTCGCATGACTTCGTTGACGCCCCCACCGAAGGTGATGACCAGGTTGCGCTTGGTTTGTGAATCCAGCCAGTTGAGCAGTTCGGCGGTGTCGGAGTCGGCGGGGTTGCCGTACTTGCCGACGATCTCCTCCGCGAGCCGACCGATGTATTGGATACGCTCGGTGCCAAAGACTTTCGTCGCCGCCGCATCCGCCATGTTGATGTCTTCACCGGCGGCGGCGACCTGCCAGTTAAGCAGCTCGTTGATCCGCCACATGGCGTGGATCTCGCCGAGCGCCCGCTTCACGTCTTGGTGGTCGATCGGGGTGATCCCGTCGCTGCCCGGCTTGGACGCCCAGGCGTGCAACCGATCGTAGATGCCGGCGGTGCGGCCCGCGGGGCCGAGCATGACCCGCTCGTTGTTGAGCTGGGTGGTGATCAACCGCCACCCGCCGTTCTCCTCGCCGACCAGCATGTCGGCCGGCACCCGCACGTCGTTGTAATAGGTGGCGTTGGTGTGGTGGGCGCCGTCGGACAGGATGATCGGCGTCCAGGAGTAGCCGGGATCCTTGGTGTCGACGATCAGGATCGAGATGCCCTTGTGCTTCACGGCTTCCGGGTCGGTGCGGCAGGCCAGCCAGATGTAGTCGGCGTCGTGCGCCCCGGTGGTGAAGACCTTCTGGCCGTTGACGATGTACTCGTCGCCCTGGCGCACCGCGGTGGTCCGCAACGACGCCAGGTCGGTGCCCGCCTCGGGCTCCGTGTAGCCGATCGCGAAATGGACCTCGCCCGCCAGGATCGCCGGCAGGAACTTCTTCTTCTGCGCCTCGCTGCCGAACTGCTGCAGCGTCGGACCGACGGTCTGCAGCGTGACCGCGGGTAGCGGAACGTCGGCCCGATGCGCCTCGTTGACGAAGATCGACTGCTCGATGGGGCCGAAGCCCAAGCCGCCGAACTCCTTTGGCCACCCCACCCCGAGCTTGCCGTCGCGGCCCATCCGCCGGATCACCGCGCGGTAGGCCTCGTTGTGCCGGTCCTGCTCCATCGCCTTCATCTCGTCGGACGAGATCAGGTTCGAAAAGTACTCCCGCAGCTCCGCTTGCAGCTGGCGCTGCTCAGGAGTGAGGTCTATGAACATTGCGCTCCCACCAAGTCGAGCCGATGAGAAGAACCGCCCAGCAGCCTGGACAGGTCCTTGATCGTGGAGTAGTACCGGTGCATCGGGTAGGTGATGTCCATCCCCATGCCGCCGTGTAGATGATGGCAGGTCTGCATGACCGGCGGCGCCTGCGAGGTGATCCAATATCCGAGGACGTCGAGGTCGCTATCGGCGTCCCGTCCCTCGGACAGCCGCCACACCACCGACTTGGCCGCCAGATCGATGGTGCGCGAGGCGATGTAGACCTCGGCGAGCTGCGCGGCCACCGTCTGAAACGTGGACAGCGGCTTGCCGAACTGCTTGCGGTTGGCCACGTAATCCGCGGTCAGGCGCAGCGCCCCGGCCACCAGCCCGTCGGCGTAGGCGCCGACGGCCGCCAACGCGAGCTGGTTGACCCGATGCGCCTGGGCGCCGGCCAGCACGTCGGAGTCGCCGACGGCGACGTCGGCGAACGTGACGGTGTACTCGTCCGCACCGTTCGATGTCGGCGTCTTGACCAGCGCCACGCCGTCGGCCTTCGGTGACACCACCACCACGGCGTTGTCGGCGGTCACGACGACCCAGTCGGCCGATTCGGCATACGGCACAGCAACTTTGGTTCCCGACAGCCGGCCATTGGCGAAGGTGGTCGACGGCCGATCGGGCAACGCGGTACCCGGCTCGTTGAGCGCGGCGGTCAGTACCCCGCCTTTGGCTCCGTTGATCAAGCCGGCCAGGAAGCGATCCTGCTGTTGGTCGGACGCCAGGTCAAGCAGCGGCATCACGCCGTAACCGAGCGTGGCCAGCGCCGGCGTGATGGCGCCGTGGCGGCCGATCTCGGTGAGCACTGTGGCGACCTCGGGCAGGCCCACACCGTCGCCGCCGAGGCGTTCGGGCACCGGCAGCGCCGTCACGCCGCCGCTGACCAGAGCGTCCCAAATCGGCCCCAATTGGCCCGGCTCCTCCTCGGGCCGGTTACCGGCCCGCATTGTCGCCGAGCCGAAGTCCCGGTCCAGAACCGACGACACGACATCCGCGACGGCTTGTTGCGTCGCAGTGAGATTGAAGTCCATCAGGACGTCACCGCGGCCTTGCCGGTGTAGTCCACCTGCCAATGCTTGATGCCGTTGAGCCAGCCCGACCGCAGCCGCTCGGGCTCGCCGATCGGCTTGAGGTCCGGCATGTGATCGGCGACCGCGTTGAAGATCAGGTTGATGGTCATGCGGGCCAGGTTCGCGCCGATGCAGTAGTGGGCGCCGGTCCCGCCGAAGCCGACATGCGGATTAGGGTCGCGCAGGATGTTGAAGGTGTGCGGGTCCTCGAAGACCTCTTCGTCGAAGTTGGCCGACCGGTAGGACATCACCACCCGCTGCCCCTTCTTGATTCGCACGCCGGCCAACTCGGTGTCCTCGTTGGCGGTCCGCTGGAACGCCGAGACCGGGGTGGCCCACCGGATGATCTCGTCGGCCGCGGTCGACGGGCGCTCCCTCTTGAAGAGCTCCCATTGATCCGGGTTGTTGGCCATCGCGATCATGCCATGGGTGATCGAGTTGCGGGTGGTCTCGTTGCCCGCCACCGCCAGCATCACCACGAAGAAACCGAACTCGTCGTCGGAGAGCTTCTCGCCGTCGATGTCGGCCTGGACGAGGGTGGTGACGATGTCGTCGGTGGGGTTTTTGTTCCGCTCCGCGGCCATCGCCATGGCGTAGGTGATCAGTTCCATCGACGACTGCGCGGGATCGACGTCGGCGTACTCGGGGTCGGTGCCACCGGTCATCTCGTTGGACCAGCGGAACAGCTTGTCGCGATCCTCCTGGGGAACACCGAGCAGGCCCGCGATGGCCTGCAACGGCAGCTCGCACGAGACCTGCTCGACGAAGTCGCCGCTACCCTCGTTTGCCGCCGTCTTGGCAATGTTCTGGGCGCGCTGGGCCAACTCGGCTTCCAGCCGTCCGATGGCCCGGGGCGTGAACCCGCGCGAGATGATCTTGCGCAGCCGGGTGTGGTGGGGTGCGTCCATGTTGAGCATGACGCTGCGCTGCAGCTCGACCTGCTCGCGCTTCATCTCCGGCGGCCACGTGGGGATGGCGCCGTTCATCCAGCTCGAGAAGATGTCGCTGCGCTTGGACACCTCCTTGACGTCGGCGTGCTTGGTGACGAGCCAATATCCGTGGTCCTCGAACCCACCCGCACCATTGGGAATGTCGACCCAGTGGATGGGCTCCGCCTTGCGCAACTCGGCGAGTTCCGCGACGGGCAGCCCGGCGAGGTTGACGTCTGGGTCGAGAAAGTCGAAGTCAGCGGGAATGTTGGGGGGTGCCATGATGTGATGCGCTCCTCAATTGCAACGTGTTCTAGTGCCAGTAAAACACGGCTCCTAGGCAGATAAAAGGCAGGTCACCATCCTCGCTTGTCAGAGTAATGAAACGTGTTCTAGCCTGACGGAATGGGTAACCCGGTAATCGTCGAAGCCACCCGCAGCCCGATCGGCAAGCGCAACGGATGGCTGTCAGGGCTGCACGCCACGGAGCTGCTCGGGGCGGTGCAGAAGGCACTGGTTGAGAAGGCCGGCAGCAATTCCGGCTTTGAAGCCGGTCAAGTCGAACAGGTCATCGGCGGCTGCGTGACGCAATTCGGCGAGCAGTCCAACAACATCAGCCGGGTCAGCTGGTTGGTCGCCGGGTTGCCGGACCACGTTGGGGCGATGACCGTGGACTGCCAGTGTGGCAGCGGCCAGCAGGCCAACGGCCTGGTCGCCGGCCTGATCGCGGCGGGCGCCATCGACATCGGCATCGCCTGCGGAATCGAGGCCATGAGCCGCGTCGGACTCGGCGCCAACGCCGGCCCCGACCGCAGCATCCTGCGCCCCGCGTCGTGGGACATCGACCTGCCCGACCAGTTCACCGCGGCCGAGCGAATCGCCAAGCGGCGAGGCATCACCCGCGACGACATCGACGAGTTCGGCTACCAGTCCCAGGCCAAGGCGAAGCAGGCGTGGGAGGAGGGCCGGTTCGATCGCGAGATCTCCCCGATCGAGGCGCCGGCCCTGGACGAGAACAAGCAACCGACGTCCGAACGGGTCACCATCTCCCGTGACCAGGGCCTGCGCGAGACCACCCTTTCCGGGCTGAGCTCCCTGAAGCCGGTCCTCGAGGGCGGCATCCACACGGCGGGAACGTCGTCGCAGATTTCCGACGGGGCCGCGGCCGTGCTGTGGATGGACGAAGACAAGGCCAAGGCGCTCGGGCTGCGGCCGCGGGCGCGGATCGTCAGTCAGGCGCTGGTCGGCGCCGAGCCCTACTACCACCTCGACGGCCCCGTGCAGTCCACCGCCAAGGTGCTGGAGAAGGCCGGCATGAAGATGGGTGACATCGACATCACCGAGATCAACGAGGCGTTCGCCTCGGTCGTGCTGTCCTGGGCGCGGGTGCACAACCCCGACATGGACAAGGTGAACGTCAACGGCGGGGCGATCGCGTTGGGCCACCCGGTCGGCAGCACCGGCAGCCGGCTGATCACCACCGCGCTGCACGAGCTGGAGCGCACCGACCAGAGCACCGCGCTGATCACCATGTGTGCGGGCGGTGCCCTGTCGACCGGCACCATCATCGAACGCATCTAGCCTCTCGGTGCTCGTCTGCGAAGAGAGCCGCATCGCCGCGGCACAGTCCTACATCGACGCGCTCGTCAGCCATGACGGCGACTCCGTTCCGTTCGCCGCCCGGTGCACACGCGTCGAGCAGGGGATCAAGAACGGCTTCTCCGGAAACCACTTGCGCCGTAGCATGAACCGCGGTCCGCAGTACCGATTTCTCGCGGACACGACACCGCCGGACTACCGGATCGACGGGGACCGGGTGCACGCGGTGTACACCGTGCTGACCAAGGCGGCGTTGGGCGCCCGCCGGCTGGCCGCACGAGTCGACGAGACGTTCGTGATTCCAGCCGAAAGCTCAAGCGGCAAGGCCGAAATCCATCACATCGAGGTTCGCTTCCGACCGTTCATCCAGCAGCGGCGGTAACGACGCATCCCGCCAGAGCGGGTGCGGAGGCGCCGGCCAGACCAGAGGAGCATGATGCCCAAACCGAAGCCACGCTCTTTGAACGCGCCCTGGGTCGGTTTCATCATCAAATGGATGGCCAAGGGCAACACGTGGATCTACCGACGCAGCAACGGGAAATTGGGCGGCACCTTCGGCAACGCGCCCGTCGCGCTGCTCACCACGACCGGCCGCAAGAGCGGTGAACCGCGGGTCAGCCCGCTGTTATACCTGCGCGAGGGAAACCGGGTGGTCCTGGTCGCGTCGAAGGGCGGTAGCGACAAGAACCCGCTGTGGTACCTCAACCTCAAGGCCAATCCAGCAGTTTCCGTTCAGATCAAGGACGAGGTGCTGCAGCTGCAGGCCCGTGACGCCACCGAGGCCGAGCGCGCGGAGTACTGGCCGAAGCTCGATGCCATGTACCCGTCGTTCGGCGACTACCGGTCGTGGACGGACCGCGTCATCCCCATCGTCATCTGCGATCCCTGACGTTTCCCCGCCCCTGGGCCCCGGGATCATCCTGGGCGAGACGGGAAAGTGGATCCGCAACTCCCGCCCGATCGGGCTGCTGCTGGATTTCTTCGCGCGCATCCACATCTGGGTGTACCGCCCAACCGACGGCCGGATCGGCGTGAAACTGGTGCGCTTTCCCGCCGGGCTGCTGACGACCACCGGACGCAAGTCGGACCGGCCGCGGACCACTGCGACCCTCGACCGGCGCGACGCTGGAAGGTGACCGTGCCGGGCTTGTTCGGCGGCCACGACTCAGCATGAGCGAGTCCGCACCGGGCTTGACTGACCATCTCGTCGTGTGTGACGATTTCGTCAGAAATACGCTGTTGCCGTGTCCCCCGGCAGCGCCCGGTGAGGAGATCCGATGCGTCGCAGGTCGGCCGGTGTCCCGGCATACACGCTAGACATCTACTCCACCGACGCAATCCTGGATCCATACCCGCACTACAAGCGCCTGCGGGAGCTGGGGCCAGTGGTCTGGCTGGCCAAGCAGAAGGCTTACGCGCTCCCCCGCTACGCCGACTGCAAGGCCACCCTGCGGGACGACAAGACGTTCGCGTCGGGCAGGGGTGTCTCCCTGAACCCGATCACCAACCGCTTGTCGCGAGGCACGACCCTGAATAGCGACGGCGACGAGCACGATCAACGTCGTAAATTGGTCGCGCACCGGCTGTTGCCGCGCGTGCTACGCGCGATCAGCGACAGCGTGGACGCTACCGCCGCCGCGGTCGTCGACGCAGCGCTAGTCCAGGGCACGGTCGATGGGGTGAATGACCTGGCGGCCGCCCTACCGCTGGCGGTGGTACCTGACCTCATCGGTTGGCCGCGGGATCACCGTGATCGCCTGATCGAGTGGGGCGGGGCCACTTTCGATGTGCTCGGTCCGCTGAACTGGCAAGCGATTAAATCGATGCCCCGAGCGCTGCAAATGCTGCGGTTCGCGCGCCGGGTGGTTCGCCAGCGCGCCGTTCTCGAGGGCAGCATGGCACACGAGCTTCTGATTGCCGCCGACGAAGGAAAGCTGTCGCATCGCGAATGCCCACCACTGATGGTCGACTATCTCGCACCGTCGATAGACACGACCATGAGCGCCATCTCCAACGCGTTGCATTTGTTCGCCAGCCATCCCGAGCAATGGCGACTCCTCAAAGAGGACCCGGCCCTCATGGCGAACGCCGTCAATGAGGTGATCCGGTACGAGCCACCGCTTCGTGCGTTCGCGCGCTGGGTGGGCCGACAGGCCGACATTTCCGGCGCGGCGATGCCACCCGGTGCTCGCGTCCTCGTGATGTACGCCTCGGCCAACCGAGACGAACGCGAGTGGGAGGAACCCGAGGTCTTCGACATCCGCCGCGACGCCACCCGTCAAATCGGCTTTGGACAGGGAGCGCATGCCTGCGCCGGCCAAGGGCTGGCGCGATTGGAAACGACAGCCATGCTGCGCGCGCTGATTGAACGCGTCGACCGCATCGAGGTCACCGGCACCCCGAAATGGGCGATCAACAACATCATCCGCCGCCACCAAGCCCTGCCACTCAAGCTGATTCCAGCATGACTCCCCGGTGCGTGCCCGCCGAAAACCGCCTCAGCTCAAAGCCACTCGACGGATGTCGCCTGTGCTGCTTGCCCCCGCATCCGGTTGTCCGATAGGTGACTCAGGCACCGTAGACCGGGACCGGCGGACGCGCCTTGGCCAGCAGGTCGGCGACCACGGGTCCCAATTCCGCGGGGTCCCACCGCGCGCCCTTGTCGATCTGCGGCCCGTGCGCCCAACCCTCCGCGACCCGAATTTTGCCGCCCTCGACCTCGAACACCTTCCCGGTGACGTCGCGGGATTCGGCGCTGCCCAGCCACACCACCAGCGGCGAGACGTTCTCGGGCGCCATGGCATCGAAATCCTGGTCCTGCGTTGCCATCATCTCGGCGAAGACCGTCTCGGTCATGCGGGTGCGGGCCGACGGCGCGATGGCGTTGACGGTGACGCCGTAGCGGCCCATCTCCACGGCGGCGACCAGCGTCATCGCCGCGATGCCGGCCTTGGCCGCGCTGTAATTGCCCTGTCCGATGCTGCCCTGCAGGCCGGCAGCCGAACTGGTGTTGATGATTCGCGCGTCGACCGTCTTGCCCTCTTTGGACAGTCCCCGCCAGTACGACGCGGCGTGCCGCATCGTGGCGAAGTGGCCCTTGAGGTGCACGGCGATGACGGCGTCGAACTCCTCCTCGCTGGTGTTGGCCATCATCCTGTCGCGGACGATGCCGGCGTTGTTGACCAGAACATCCAGCCCGCCGAAATGGTCGACCGCGGTGTGGATCAGGGCGGACGCCTCGTTCCAGTCGGCGACGTTGGATCCGTTGGCGACCGCTTCCCCACCGGCGGCGGTGATTTCGTCGACCACGCCCTGGGCGGCGCTGCCGCCACCGGCCGGCGAACCGTCCAGGCCGACGCCGATGTCGTTGACCACCACGCGCGCACCTTCGGCCGCGAAAGCCAGCGCATGCGCGCGACCGATACCGCCGCCCGCTCCCGTGACTATGACGACGCGGCCGTCCACCACTCCCATTCTTCGTGTCTCCTCTACTTGATCGCGCTGGCGTTCGTTGCGGCCAGATAGTGCGGCGGCTCGCCGCCGCCGTGCACTTCGAGCGAGGCGCCACTGATGTAGGACGCCGCATCCGACGCCAGAAACGCTGCGGCCCAGCCGATGTCATCGGGCTTCGCAAGTCGGCCCAGCGGCACGTTCTTCGAGATGGCGGCGATGGACTCGGCGTCACCGTAGAACAGCTCGGATTGCTCGGTCTCGACCATGCCGACCACGCACGCGTTCACCCGGACCTTCGGCCCCCATTCCACCGCCAGGGTCTGCGTGAGGCTTTCCAGCCCGGCCTTGGCCGCCCCGTAGGCGCCGGTACCGGGCGACGGACGTCGACCGGACAGACTGCAGATGTTGATGATCGACCCACCGCGGTCCTGCTGCTGCATCTTGTCGTTCGCGTGTTGCGAAACCGAGAGCGCGCCAATGAGGTTGAGTTCGATGATCTTGCGGTTGAACTTCGCGCTGGACGCCGCGGTCAGCACGTACGGCGAACCGCCCGCATTGTTGACCACGACGTCGAGCCGGCCGTGCTTGTCGACGATGGCGTCGATGAGCGCCTGCACGGCGTCGTCGTCGCGGACGTCGCAGGAATGGAACTCATAGGGCAGGCCCTCGACGGCCCGCCGCGCGCAGGTGATGACGGTTGCGCCCTGCCCGGCGAACACCGAGCTGATGCCGGCGCCCACTCCGCGGACCCCGCCGGTGACCAGAACCACCCGCCCGGCCAGCCCCAAGTTCACGGCGTCGGGTGCTTCGGCGCGAGTCACTGTGCTAGCGTACCAAGCAAGTGCTTGCTTAGGTAGTTACCCCACAAGGAAGTGGCACCTTGCCCATCACATCCAAGACCACCGAACCGGGCATCGTCGCGGTCACCGTCGACTTTCCCCCGGTCAACGCCATCCCGTCCCGCGGCTGGTTCGAACTGGCCGACGCCGTCACGGCCGCCGGCCACGACCCCGAGACCCACGTGGTCATCCTGCGGGCCGAGGGCCGCGGCTTCAACGCCGGGGTCGACATCAAGGAGATGCAGCGCACCGAGGGATTCACCGCGCTCATCGACGCCAACCGCGGTTGTTTTGCCGCTTTTCGCGCCGTCTATGAGTGCGCGGTCCCCGTCGTCGCCGCCGTGAACGGCTTCTGCGTCGGCGGCGGGATCGGCCTGGTCGGCAACTCCGACGTCATCGTGGCCTCCGAGGACGCCACCTTCGGTTTGCCGGAGGTGGAGCGCGGAGCACTCGGCGCGGCCACCCACCTGTCGCGGCTGGTTCCGCAGCACATGATGCGACGGCTGTTCTTCACCGCCGCCACCGTGGACGCCGCCACCCTGCAGCACTTCGGTTCGGTGCACCAGGTGGTGCCGCGCGATCAGCTGGACGAGGCCGCCTTGCGGGTGGCCCGCGACATCGCCGCCAAGGACACCCGGGTCATCCGCGCGGCCAAGGAGGCGCTCAACCTGATCGACGTGCAGCGGGTCAACTCCAGTTACCGCATGGAACAAGGGTTTACGTTCGAGCTCAACCTGGCCGGCGTCGCCGACGAGCACCGCGACGCGTTCGCCGGTACGGCGAAGGGCAAGGACAAGTGACCGACAAGAGAACGACTTTGGACGACGCCGTCGCGCAGCTGCGCAGCGGCATGACGATCGGCATCGGCGGCTGGGGCTCGCGCCGCAAGCCGATGGCGTTCGTGCGCGCGATGCTGCGCTCCGACGTCACGGACCTCACGGTGGTCACCTATGGCGGACCCGACCTGGGGTTGCTGTGCTCGGCCGGCAAGGTCAAGCGCGTCTACTACGGCTTTGTCTCCCTGGACTCCCCGCCGTTCTACGACCCCTGGTTCGCCAAGGCCCGCACCAGCGGCGCCATCGAGGCCCGCGAAATGGACGAGGGCATGCTGCGCTGCGGCCTGCAAGCCGCCGCGCAACGCCTGCCGTTCCTGCCCATCCGCGCCGGGCTCGGCAGCTCGGTCCCCGACTTTTGGGAAGGCGAGTTGCAGACGGTGACCAGCCCGTACCCCGCCCCCGAAGGCGGGCACGAGACGCTGATCGCCATGCCGGCGCTGCGCCTGGACGCGGCCTTCGTGCACCTCAATCTCGGTGACAGCCGCGGCAATGCGGCGTACACCGGAATCGATCCCTACTTCGACGACCTGTTCCTGATGGCCGCCGACAGGCGCTTCCTGTCGGTGGAGCGCGTCATCCCCACCGAGGAGCTGGTGAAGGCCGTTCCCCCGCAGGCGCTGTTGGTGAACCGGATGATGGTCGACTCCGTGGTGGAAGCGCCTGGCGGCGCCCACTTCACCACCGCCGCACCGGATTACGGTCGCGACGAGAAATTCCAGCGGCATTACGCCGAGGCCGCCTCCACCGAAGAGGGCTGGCGGACCTTCGTTCAGACCTACCTGTCGGGCAGCGAGGACGACTACCGGGCGGCGGTTCGCGCATTCGCAGAGGAGGCGGCCAAGTGAGCACCACCCGCGCCGAAGTGTGCGCCGTCGCGTGCGCCGAACTCTTCAGGGACGCAGGCGAAATCATGGTCAGCCCGATGACGAACATGGCATCGGTGGGCGCGCGGCTGGCGCGATTGACGTTTTCACCGGACATCGTGCTGACCGACGGCGAGGCGCAATTGCTGGCGGACACCCCCGCCCTGGGCAAAACGGGACCCGTCGAGGGCTGGATGCCGTTCGGACGGGTGTTCGAGACGCTGGCCTGGGGTAGGCGGCACGTGGTGATGGGCGCCAATCAGGTTGACCGCTTCGGCAATCAGAACATCTCGGCGTTCGGTCCGCTGCAGCACCCGACCCGCCAGATGTTCGGCCTGCGGGGCGCGCCCGGCAATGCGATCAACCACGCAACCAGTTATTGGGTGGGCAACCATTCGAAGCGGGTGTTCTGCGAGGCGGTCGACGTGGTCTGCGGCATCGGCTGGGACAAGGTGGACCCCGACAACCCGGCGTTCCGCTTCGCCAACACCCACCGGGTCGTGTCCAACCTCGGAGTGTTCGACTTCGGCGGCCCGGACCACACCATGCACGCGGTCTCCCTGCATCCCGGTGTATCCCCCGAGGACGTCCGCGAGGCCACGTCGTTCGAGGTGCATGGCGTGGACGAGGCCGGCGAGACCCGGCTGCCGACGGATGAGGAGCTCCGGCTGATCCGGACGGCTATCGATCCGAAGTCGCTGCGCGACAGGGAAATACGTTGATGCTTATTCCGCCTCTCCCCCGCAAGCGGGTGGTGCCCCCACTGCATCGCTTTGACCCCCTCGCCGCTGCGCGGCTGGGGGTACCCCCACTGCATCGTCGGCGGCGGCGATGAAGCTGCGCACGCCGCTGACCGAGCTGGTCGGCGTCGAGCACCCGGTGGTGCAGACCGGGATGGGGTGGGTGGCCGGCGCGCACCTGGTGGCCGCCACGGCCAACGCGGGCGGGTTGGGCATCCTGGCATCGGCCACCATGACGCTGGACGAATTGGCGACGGCCATCGGCAAGGTCAAGGCGGCCACCGACAAGCCGTTCGGGGTGAACATCCGCGCCGACGCCGCCGATGCCGGCGACCGCGTCGACCTGATGATCCGGGAGGGTGTGAAGGTGGCGTCCTTCGCCCTGGCACCCAAGCAAGAGCTGATCGCGCGGCTGAAAGAGGCCGGCGCGGTGGTGATTCCGTCGATCGGCGCCGCCAAGCACGCAAAGAAGGTCGCGGCCTGGGGTGCCGACGCGATGATCGTGCAGGGCGGCGAGGGTGGTGGACACACCGGACCCGTGGCCACGACGCTGCTGTTGCCGTCGGTGCTGGATGCCGTGCAGGGCACCGGGATCCCGGTGATCGCGGCGGGGGGCTTCTTCGACGGGCGCGGGCTCGCGGCCGCGCTGAGTTACGGGGCCGCCGGCGTGGCGATGGGCACACGCTTCCTGCTGACCTCCGACTCGTCCGTGCCCGACGGGGTCAAGCGGCGCTATTTGGAGGCGGCCCTTGACGGCACGGTGGTCACCACGCGCGTCGACGGCATGCCGCACCGGGTGCTGCGCACCGGTCTGGTCGAGAGGCTCGAAAGCGGTTCGCCGGTAAGGGGCCTCACCGCGGCCGTGCGTAATGCGGCGAAGTTCAAGCACATGTCACAGATGACCTGGCGGTCGATGATCCGCGACGGCCTGGCAATGCGCCACGGCAAGGAGCTGACCTGGTCCCAGGTGGTGATGGCGGCCAACACCCCGATGCTGCTGAAGGCCGGACTGGTCGAAGGCAACACCGAGGCCGGGGTGCTCGCCTCCGGCCAGGTGGCCGGCATCCTCGAGGACCTGCCGTCGTGCGCCGAGCTGATCGACTCGGTCGTGCGTGATGCGATCGCGCACCTGAAGGCCGCGTCCGCGCTCGTCGAGGAACCGTCAGCAGTGGACTAAGGACTCTGGTCGTGGCCCGTGACGCGGCGTCACCCTGGATGAATGATGACGTTGGCACCGGGAACCTGGCCCGCTCCGCTTTTGAACGCGGTTCGCACCTCGAACCGATACCTGCTCAACCCGCTCATGCTGCGGCTGGCCGGCCGCAAAAACTGGTATGCGGCGGCGATCGAGCACACCGGACGGCGGTCGGGCAAGGTGTACACCACACCGGTCGTCGCCGAGCGCATCGATGACGGCTTCGTCATCCCGCTGCCCTACGGCACCGACGTGGATTGGTTGCAGAACGTCCGCGCCGCGGGGCGAGCGACCATCTTGTCCCAGGGTGAGCGGTACGAGGTGGGGCACCCCGAGATCATCGACGCGGCCCAGGCCCTGCCCCTGCTGTCGGCTCCCCGACGACGCACCTTCGAACGGGTCGGCATAGAGGGCTACCTCAGGCTGACAGACCAGCCGGCGAACTGAGCAGCGTCGCGCCCGGGTGCGCCCGAATTAAGCATTAACATAAATATCGACTATATGAAGCTATAGTATTCATATGACCAATGTGAAGGCTCAAACTTCACCGTGCGCGACGCTGATCGGCGACGTGGTGGGCTCACGGCGGGCCAGCGACCGCGCCGCCCTGCATCGGCGCGTCGCCGCTGCGTTGCGCCAGGTCGGCCCGGACGCGCTGGACCCGCCGGCCTTCACCGTCGGCGACGAATTCCAAGGCAGCTATCCGACCGTCGGGGCCGCGATCGACGCCGCCCTCAGGCTCCGGCTGGCCGTCGGCCCCGAAATCGATGTCCGGTTCGGCATCGGCTGGGGACAGGTCACCATCCTCGACCCCGAGACGCGAATCCAGGACGGCCCCGGCTGGTGGGCCGGGCGCGAGGCGATCCAGCAGACCGCCCGGGCACAGCGCCAGCCCGGCCTCGCCCTGATCCGCACGACGTTTGCGGCGGCCGAGGGCACCCGTGCCGACGTCGCCGCCGTCAACGCGGCCCTGATTTGTCGGGACCATCTGCTTGGATCGCTGGATGAAAGATCGTTGCGGATTCTGGAGGGCTTGATGACCGGCCGGACCAAAAAGGAGCTTGCCGCGGGCGAAGGCATCAGTCCGTCGGCGGTGTCCCAGCGGGCGGCCCGCGACGGCCTGGACCTGATAGTTCTTGCCAGCCAGTACCTTCGGAGCCTGCCGTGAGCGCCGTGGCGGTCCTGCTGATAGCGCTCGGCGTCGCCGACCTGTGCCGGCACGCGGTGCGCGCGGCGTGGCCCGCGCTGGCGATCGGCCCACTCGTCGTGGTGGTGTGCGCGGCGCTGGCGAAGCTGTGGCTTGCCGGGGACATCGCGCTCCTCGTGATCGCGGCCGCGGCGTCGGTCGACTGGGCGTGGTTGTGTCGGCGCAGCGAGCTGCGGGGCGGGCGGCAGGCCGCGCCCCTGGCCGTGTTCGTGGCCGCGCTGACGCTATTGATCGTGTTGTCCGGGTGGTCTTCGGCGGTCCATGGCCTCGTCGGCCGGTGGTCGGGCTGGGCGCAGCTGCCTCTCAACCACATCACCCCGACGCGGCTGCTGATGGTCGTCGGCGTGGTACTGGTGCAGTTCACCACCGCGAATCAGCTTGTGCGCCTGATACTTCGGGCGGTGGGGGCCGTACGTCCGCTGGGCGAGCCCCAGCCGTCCGACCGGCTCAAGGGCGGACGGCTGCTGGGTCCCATGGAACGCCTGCTGATCCTGAGCCTGGGCGTCGGCGGACAGGTGGCCGCGGCCAGCGCCGTCATCGCCGCCAAGGGCATCATCCGGTTTCCGGAGTTGAGCGCCCAGAAGAACAGCAACGGCGACGTCGGCATCGACGAGGTCACCGAGTATTTCCTGGTGGGCAGCTTCACCAGCTGGCTGCTGGCCCTCGGCGGTATCGCGCTGGTGCTCGCGACGCCGTAGCCGCCGCGCCGAGACTGAAACTATGCACACCCGAATCGGCGTGTCGCGTGCGTCGTTTCAGTGTCGCGATGGGCAGTGCGGGAAATTACAGCCGCTCGATGATGGTGACGTTCGCGGTGCCCCCGCCCTCACACATCGTCTGCAGGCCATAGCGGCCACCGACGCGCTCGAGTTCGTTGAGCATGGTGGCGAACAGCTTGGCGCCGGTGGCGCCCAGCGGGTGACCGAGCGCGATCGCACCGCCGTTGGGGTTGACCTTTTCCGGGTCGGCCTTGATCTCCTTGAGCCAGGCCAAAACCACCGGCGCGAACGCCTCGTTGATCTCGACGGTGTCGATGTCGTCGATGGAGAGGCCAGTCTTTTCCAGTGCGTAGCGGGTGGCCGGGATGGGCCCGGTCAACATGAACACCGGGTCTGCGGCGCGGGCACTGATGTGGTGGATGCGGGCCCGCGGCGTCAGGTTGTGGTCCTTGACCGCCTGCTCGGAAGCCAGCAGCACCGCGCTGGCCCCGTCGGAGATCTGGCTGGCCATCGCCGCCGTCAACCGGCCGCCCTCGACGAGCGTCTTAAGGCCGGCCATCTTCTCCAGCGACGACTCGCGGGGGCCCTCATCGACCCGGAACGGCCCCGATTCCGTTTCAACGGTGATGATTTCGTTGTCGAAGTGACCGGCGCGGATCGCGGCGAACGCGCGCTCATGGCTGGTCAGCGCGTACCGCTCCATCTCCTCGCGCGACAGGTTCCACTTCTCGGCGATCAGCTCCGAGCCGCGGAACTGGGAGATCTCCTGGTCGCCGTACCGGTGCAACCACTGCTTGGACTCGTTGGTCGGCGAGGTGAACCCGAACTGCTCGCCGACCGTCATGGCCGACGAGATCGGGATCTGACTCATGTTCTGCACGCCGCCGGCCACGATCAGGTCGGCGGTACCCGCCATGATCGCCTGCGCCGCAAAGGAAATCGCTTGCTGGCTGGAGCCGCACTGCCGGTCCACCGTAACGCCGGGAACCTCCTCGGGATAACCCGCGGCCAGCCAGGAGAGCCGGGCGATGTTGCCCGCCTGCGCGCCGATGGCGTCGACGCAGCCGGCGATCACGTCCTCGACGGCGGCGGGGTCGACGTCGACGCGGTCGAGCAATCCGCGCCATCCCAGCGCGCCGAGGTCCACGGGGTGTACCCCGGACAGCGTGCCGCCGCGCTTGCCGACCGCGGTGCGTACAGCGTCGATGACGTACGCGTCAGCCATTGTGTCGCTCCTCCTCACTTCGTTCTGCATCGTCGCCGACACGAGCCATTGTCAGACTCCTTCTTTGGTAATTCCACCAAGAACGATGGCGAGGTATTGCTGACCCACCTGCTGAGCGGTGAGCGGTCCGCCGGGTTGATACCAGCGCACCGACACCCAGGTGGTGTCACGAATGAAACGGTAGACGAGGTCGACGTTGAGGTCGGGCTGGAAGTAGCCCTCGTCGATGCCCTGGTTGATCACCTCGACCCACATTTTGCGTTGCTGTCGGTTCATGTCCTCGATGTAGGAGAACCGGGGCTGTGACAACAACCGTTGGGCCTCGTCCTGATAGATGACGACCTGCGCGTGCCGATGTTCGATCGCCTCGAACGAGGCCATGAACAGCCCCTTGAGCCGCTCGAGCGGATTGGCCTCGCTGTCCACGATCTCGCGGTACCGGGCGAACAACCAGTCCAGGAAGCTGCGCAGCAGCTCGTCGACCATCTCCTCTTTGGACGAGAAGTGGTGATACAGGCTGCCAGAGAGGATGCCGGCGCTGTCGGCGATGTCGCGCACCGTGGTGGCGCGCAGGCCGCGCTCGGCGAACATCGTCGCGGCGAGGTCCAACAACTCGGCGCGGCGACTGTTCGCCTGACCTGCCACTCGATCCACCGGGCCAGCATATCAACCAAGCGCTTGCTTGGCCAACCCGTCCACTCAGGGGTGCTGGCTGGACACCGAGATGACCTCGCCGGTGAGGTAGCTGGAATAGTCGCTGGCCAGGAAGGCGACGGTGGCCGCGACCTCCCACGGCTCGGCGGCCCGCCCGAACGCCTCCCCGGCGGACAGCCGGTCGAGCAGGTCGGCCGAGGTGGTCTTGTCGAGGAATTTGTGGCGGGCGATGCTCGGCGACACCGCGTTGATGCGCACCCCGTATTCGACTGCTTCCATTGCGCTGCAACGGGTTAACGCCATCACGCCCGCCTTGGCGGCGGCGTAGTGCGACTGCGAGTGCTGCGCCCGCCAGCCCAAAACGCTTGCGTTGTTGACGATCACGCCGCCGTGCGCGGCCTCGCGGAAGTACCGCAGCGCCGCCCGGGTGGCCCGGAACACCGACGACAGGGTCACGTCCAGGACGCGGTCCCACTCGTCGTCGGTCATGTCCACCACCGGGGTCTGGCCGCCCAGGCCGGCGTTGTTAACCAGCACGTCGAGCCGGCCCATCCGGGCGGTGGTGGACGCGATCAGCGCGTCCACCTGCGCGGTGGACGTCACGTCACACAGCACGCCCTCGACGCGGCCCAACCCCAGCGCGGACAGCTCCTCGGCCGTCTCCCCCAGCCGGCGTTCGTGGTGGTCGGACACCACCACATCGGCACCCTCGGCCAGCGCGCGCTTGGCGGTCGCCGAGCCGATTCCGGTGCCCGCGGCCGCGGTGACGACGACGACCTTGCCCTGCAAAAGCCCATGCCCGGCAACCTCTTTCGGAGCTTCGGACAGGCTCATCCCTTTACCTCCCGGGGCAGGCCGAGCACCCGCTCGGCGATGATGTTGCGCTGGATCTCGTTGGATCCGCCGTAGATGGTGTCGGCGCGGGTGAACAGGAACAGCCGCTGCCATTGGTCGAATTCGCCGTTGGACAGGGTCAGCCCCGCCTTGCCGACCACGTCCATCGCCAGCTCCCCCAGCGCGCGATGCCAGTTGGCCCACAACAACTTCGACACGTTGTCCTGGCCCTCGACGGCTCGTCCTTCCAAGGTGGCCAGCGCGTAGCTGCGCATCGCGCGCAACCCGGTCCACGCGCGGGTCAGCCGCTCGCGGATGAAGGGGTCGTCGGCGGCGCCGTTGCGCCGCGCCACGTCGGCGAGGTTGGAAAGCTCACGGGCATAGCGGATCTGCTGCCCGAGCGTCGACACGCCGCGCTCGAAGGTCAGCGTGCCCATCGCAACCCGCCAGCCGTCGCCGGGTTCGCCGACCACCAGAGTGGCGTCGGTGCGGGCGTCGTCGAAAAACACCTCGTTGAACTCCGAGTCTCCGGTCAGCTGGATGATCGGGCGCACCTGCACCCCGGGCTGATCCAGCGGCACCAGCAGGTAGGACAGGCCGGCATGCCGCTTGGAGCCCTTCTGGGTGCGAGCGACCACGAAGCACCACTGCGCCCAGTGCGCCAGCGACGTCCACACCTTCTGGCCGTTGATCACCCACTGGTCGCCGTCCAGCTCGGCGGTGGTGGACACGTTCGCCAGGTCGCTGCCGGCGCCCGGCTCGGAATAGCCCTGACACCACAGCTCGGTGACGTCGAGGATTTTTGGCAGGAACCGCTGTTGCTGCTCCGGCGTCCCGAAGGCGATCAGCGTCGGGCCGAGCAGCTCCTCGCCGAAGTGGTTGACCTTGTCCGGCGCGTCGGCTTTGGCGTACTCCTCGTAGAACGCCACCCGGTGCGCGGTCGACAGCCCACGGCCGCCGTGCTCGACGGGCCAGCCCAGGCAGGTCAGACCGGCCCTGGCGAGATGCTGGTTCCACGCCCGGCGCTCTTCGAATGCCTCGTGCTCGCGCCCCGGTCCGCCCAGACCCTTGAGAGCTGCGAATTCGCCGACCAGGTTGTCGGCGAGCCAACCGCGGACCTCCGCCCGGAACTCCTCGACGTCCTGCATGCCCTGTAGGCTAACCTACCAAGCACTTGCTTTGTCGGCTCGGTGACGATGCACGCCAGGGAGGAACCGAGCAATCCAGGTAGGAGCAGTCTCGATGACCGGCGATGTCCGCACCATTCCCGCGGCGCTGGACCGTTTTGCGAGTCGGTTTCCCGACCACGACGCGTTGATCACCGACACGCGGTCGTTCACGGCGGCCGCCCTGCGCGACGAGGTGCACCGCGCCGCCGCCGCGCTGATCAACCTCGGCGTGCGGGCGGGCGACCGGGTGGCCATCTGGTCGCCCAACACCTGGCACTGGGTGGTCGCCTGCCTGGCCATTCACCACGCCGGCGCCGCAATGGTGCCCCTGAACACCCGCTATACCGCCGAGGAAGCCGCCGACATCCTGGCCCGCACCGGGGCACCCGTGCTGTTCGGCATGGGCAGCTTCCTGGGCCACGATCGCATCGCCGACCTGGATCGGAGTGCCTTGCCCGCACTGCGGCACATCGTCCGGATTCCGATCGAGGCCGACGATCCCGTTCCAGGGACGTGGGACGACTTCATCACGCGCGGCACCGACCTCGAGGCGGTCGCCACCCGCGCCGCCACCGTCACCCCGGACGACGTCAGCGACATCCTGTTCACCTCGGGCACCACCGGCCGCAGCAAAGGGGTGCTGTGCGCGCACCGGCAGTCGCTGTCGGCCTCGGCGTCATGGGCGGCCAACGGCAAGATCACCAGCGACGACCGCTACCTGTGCATCAACCCGTTCTTCCACAACTTCGGCTACAAGGCGGGCATCCTGGCCTGCCTGCAGACCGGCGCGACGCTGATTCCGCACCTGACCTTCGACCCGCTGCGCGCGCTGCAGGCGATCGAGCGGCACCGCATCACGGTGTTACCGGGACCGCCCACGATCTACCAGACCCTGCTGGACCATCCGCGGCGCGACGACTACGACCTCAGTTCGCTGCGGTTCGCGGTGACGGGGGCGGCCACCGTGCCCGTGGTGCTGGTGGAGCGCATGCAGTCCGAACTCGACATCGACATCGTGCTGACGGCGTACGGACTCACCGAAGCCAACGGGATGGGCACGATGTGCCGCGCCGACGACGACGCGGTCACCGTCGCCACCACCTGCGGGCGCCCGTTCGCCGACTTCGAATTGCGGATCGACTCAAGCGCTCCCGCAGAGGCGGGCGAGGTGTTGCTGCGCGGGCCGAATGTGATGCTGGGCTACCTCGACGACCCGGAGGCCACGGCGGCGGCCATCGATGCCGACGGTTGGCTGCACACCGGTGACATCGGCGCCATCGACGACGCCGGTAACCTGCGCATCACCGACCGGCTCAAGGACATGTACATCTGCGGCGGCTTCAACGTCTACCCCGCCGAGGTCGAGCAGGTGCTCGCGCGGATGACGGGGGTGGCCGACGCCGCGGTGATCGGGATCCCCGACGAGCGCCTCGGCGAGGTCGGCCGGGCCTTCGTCGTGCCCAGGCCCGGCGCCGACCTCGACGAGCAATCCGTGATCGCTTATACCCGTGAACATTTGGCGAACTTCAAGGCACCACGTTCGGTGCTGTTCGTCGACGCGTTGCCGCGCAATCCGGGCGGCAAGGTGGTCAAACCACAACTGCGAGAGCTGGCCTGAATGGATCTGGAGTTAGACGAGGAGACCCTGGCGTTTGCGGCCGAGGTCCGTGAATTCATGTCCGCCAACGCCGAGGCGATCCCGACGAAGTCCTATGACAACGCAGAGGGTTTCGCGCAGCACCGGCACTGGGACCGTGTGCTGTTCGACGCCGGGCTGTCGGTGATCACCTGGCCGAAGAAGTACGGTGGTCGCGATGCTCCGCTGTTGCATTGGGTGGTGTTCGAGGAGGAGTATTTTCGCGCCGGCGCCCCGGGCCGGGCCAGCGCCAACGGCACCTCGATGCTGGCCCCGACGTTGTTCGCGCACGGCACCCAAGAACAGATGGACCGCATCCTGCCGAAAATGGCTAGCGGCGAACAGATCTGGGCGCAAGCATGGTCGGAGCCGGAGTCCGGCAGCGACCTGGCCTCGCTGCGATCCACCGCGACCAAGACCGACGGAGGCTGGCTGCTCAACGGGCAGAAGATCTGGAGTTCGCGGGCGCCGTTCGCCGAGATGGGCTTCGGGCTGTTCCGGTCGGACCCGGAAGCCGAGCGGCACAACGGCCTGACCTACGTCATGTTCGACCTGTTGGCCAAGGGCGTCACCGTGCGGCCCATCGTGCAGTTGGGCGGCGATACCGGATTCGGCGAGATCTTCCTCGACGACGTGTTCGTGCCCGATCACGACGTGATCGGTACGCCGAACGACGGTTGGCGGGCGGCCATGAGCACGTCGAGCAACGAGCGGGGCATGTCGCTGCGCAGCCCGGCGCGCTTCCTGGCGACCGCCGAGCGACTGGTGCGTCTGTGGAAGGACAGCGGCTCACCGCCCGCGTTCGCCGACCGGGTGGCCGATGGCTGGATCAAGGCGCAGGCCTACCGGCTGCAGACCTTCGGCACGGTCACCCGGCTGGCCGACGGCGGTGAGCTCGGCGCCGAGTCGTCGGTGACCAAGGTGTTCTGGTCCGACCTCGACGTCGACCTGCACCAGACCGCGCTGGACATCCTCGCCGCCGACGGCGAGCTCGCCGGCAGTTGGACGGACGGCCTGCTGTTCGCCCTGGGCGGGCCGATCTACGCCGGCACCAACGAGATTCAGCGCAACATCATCTCGGAGCGGCTGCTGGGCCTGCCCCGCGAGAAGTCCGGGGGCAAGAAGTGAAATTTGCGCTAGACGAACAGCAACGCGACTTCGCGGCCAGTATCGATGCCGCGCTCGGCGCGGCCGACCTGCCCGGTGCGATCCGCGCCTGGTCCGCCGGCGACACCGCGCCCGGCCGCAAGGTGTGGGAGCAGCTGGCCGACCTCGGCGTCACCGCCCTGGCGGTTCCGGAGAAGTTCGACGGCATCGAGGCGCACCCGGTGGACCTGGTGGTAGCGCTCGAACGCCTCGGACGCTGGTGTGTGCCCGGGCCGGTGGCCGAATCCATCGCCGTCGCACCGGTTTTGCTCGCCTCTGACGAACGGTGCGCGAGGCTGGCCTCCGGTGAGCTCGTCGCCACGGTCGCCTTCCCGCCGCACGCACCCCGCGCGGTGGACGCCGACTCCGCCGGACTGGTGCTGTTGGCCACCGACGACGGGGCCAGCGAAGCCGCGGCCGGTGACCGACACGAGTCGGTCGATCCGAGCCGGCCCCTCTACGACGTGACCGCCACCGGACAACCCTGGCGGGCGGATGCGCTGCGCGCCTTCGAGTTCGGCGCGCTGGCCACCGCTGCGCAGCTGGTCGGCGCGGCCGAGGCGCTGCTACGCGACACCGTCGACTACGCCAAGCAGCGCGCGCAGTTCGGCCGGGTGATCGGGTCCTATCAGGCGATCAAGCACAAGCTCGCCGACGTGCACATCGCGATCGAACTCGCCAGGCCGCTGCTCTACGGCGCGGCGCTGTCGATGGAGCCCCGCGACGTCAGCGCGGCCAAGGCGGCCGCGTCCGAGGCGGGCCTCCTGGCGGCGCGATCCGCGTTGCAGACCCACGGGGCGATCGGCTTCACGCAGGAACACGACCTGTCGCTTTGGTTGCTGCGCGTGCAAGCATTGCGTTCGGCATGGGGCACTCCCGAGGCGCATCGGCGGCGAGTGCTGGAGGCGCTGTGACCGTGAACGAAGAACGGGAGATGCTGCGGGAGACCGTCGCGGCGTTGGTGGCCAAGCACGCCAACCCGGCGGCGGTGCGCGCCGCGATGGACTCCGAGCGCGGTTACGACGAGTCGCTGTGGCGGATGCTCTGTGAGCAGGTCGGGGCCGCCGCTCTGGTCATCCCCGAGGAGCTGGGCGGCGCGGGCGGCGAATTGGCCGACGCTGCAACCGTTTTGCAGGAGCTGGGCCGGGCGCTGGTGCCCTCACCGCTGCTGGGCACCACGCTGGCGGAGCTGGCACTGCTGAGCGCGCCGGAGCCCGATGCCGAGACGCTGGGCGGCCTCGCCGAGGGCACCTCGATCGGCGCGCTGGTTTTCGACGCCGACTACGTCGTCAATGGGGACACCGCCGACGTCGTCGTCGCCGCCACCGACGGGCGGCTGGCCCGGTGGACCCGCTTCACCGCGGAGCCGGCCGTCACCATGGACCCGACCCGGCGGCTCGCGCGCGTCACGCCCGAAGACACCGAAGCGGTCGGCGCCGACCCCGGCCTCGCCGACACCGCGGCCATCCTGCTCGCGGCCGAGCAGATCGGCGCCGCCGAACGCTGCCTCGAATTGACCGTCGAATACGCCAAGAACAGGGTGCAGTTCGGCCGGCCCATCGGCAGCTTCCAGGCGCTCAAACACCGGATGGCCGATCTGTACGTCATGATCGCCGCGGCAAAGGCGGTGGTGGCCGAAGCCTGCGACGATCCCACCCCGACGAATGCGGGGACCGCGCGGCTGGCCGCCACCGAGGCGCTGTTCAGCGCGGCCGCCGAAGGCATCCAGTTGCACGGCGGGATCGCGATCACCTGGGAACACGACATGCACCTGTACTTCAAGCGCGCCCACGGCAGCGCCCACCTGCTCAGCACAACGCGGGAAGTCCTCGCACGACTGGAATCCGAGGTGCTCGAACCGTCGTGAACGACCATGTCGCGCGACGCGCCGCGATCCCGCCGTTCTACGTGATGGACGTGTGGCTGGCCGCCGCCGAGCGCCAGCGCAGCCACGGCGACCTGGTGAACCTGTCGGCGGGCCAGCCGAGCGTAGGAGCGCCCGAGCCGGTGCGCGCCGCGGCGGCGGCCGCCCTGCACGTGAACGAGCTGGGTTACACCGTCACACTGGGCATTCCGGAGCTGCGCGCGGCGATAGCGACGGATTATCTACGCCAGCACGGGCTTCGGGTCGAACCCGGCGAGGTGGTGTTGACCACCGGCTCGTCCGGCGGATTCCTGCTCGCATTCCTGGCGTGCTTCGATGCGGGCGACCGGGTGGCGCTGGCCAGCCCCGGCTACCCGTGCTACCGAAACATCCTGTCCGCCTTGGGGTGCGAGGTGGTCGAGATCCCGTGCGGACCGCAAACCCGTTTCCAGCCCACCGTGCAGATGCTCGAACGACTGGATCCGCCACCGCACGGCGTGATCGTCGCCAGCCCGGCCAATCCCACCGGGACCGTGATAGCGCCGGCCGAGCTGGCCGCGATCGCCTCGTGGTGCGAGGCGTCCGGGGTTCGGCTGATCAGCGACGAGGTTTACCACGGCCTGATCTACGAGGGGGCGCCGCAGACCAGCTGCGCCTGGCAGACATCGCGAGACGCGGTGGTGGTCAACAGCTTTTCCAAGTACTACGCGATGACGGGCTGGCGGCTGGGCTGGATGCTGGTACCGCCCGCACTGCTGCGCGCCGTGGATCGCCTGACCGGCAACTTCACCATCTGCCCGCCGGTGCTGTCACAGCTCGCCGCGGTCGCGGCCTTCACACCGGAGTCGACGGCCGAGGCCGACGACAACCTGCACCACTACGCGACCAATCGCACACTGCTGCTCGACGGGCTGCGCCGGATCGGCATCGACCGGCTCGCGCCCACCGACGGAGCGTTCTACGTGTACGCCGACGTCTCCGAACTCACCACCGACTCGACCGCGTTCTGCTCGAAACTGTTGAGCGACACCGGCGTTGCCATCGCGCCGGGTATCGATTTCGACACCACACACGGCGATTCGTTCGTCCGGCTGTCGTTCGCCGGGCCTACGAACGACATCGAAGAGGCCCTGCGTCGCATCGGGTCCTGGATCTAAGCGTCCAGGATCTTATCGAGGCGAGCCTCGAGCGCGCCGCGATCGCCGACGTCGGACACGTTGATGCCGAACCGATCCCTGAGGGTGTCCACCACCGCGGCGGCGTCGTCGAGGCGGATCTTCTCGCTGGCTTCGGCGCGGTGCACGGCCAGGTTCCGGCCGGCCAGGTTCAGCCGGGCGTCGTCGGTGACGCGCGCGGCCGTCAGTCCGGTGACGAAATGCGACGAGGGGTGCGTCGAGACGTACCAGCTGCCCACCGCCAGGTCGATGTCCGGCGCGGTGCGGGTGCTGAATTCGTAGAGCGGCTGCCACTCCCCGCGAACCTGGGCCTGCAGGACCAGCCCGTCGCCGCGGTCCTCCAGCCGGTAGGGCTCGTGCGTCGTCTGCTGCACGGTGCCGGTCTCGATCCGCAGCGGCGAGGTGGGTGTCTGCCCGCCGAAGCCGACGTCGACCAGGTATGAACCGTGGGAGCCGGGGAACGTCACCGCCAACACGGTGTGTGTCTGCGGCGGTGACGGCGCGTCGGGCGGCCGCATCCACACCACCCGGCCGGCCAGGCGCCGCACCCGAAAGCCGAGCTCGGTGAGCACGTAGCCCATCAAGCCGTTGTGCTCGTAGCAAAAGCCGCCGCGGCCCCGCGCAACGAGCTTGCGGGCAAGGGCCCCCGGACCCAGGTCGTCGACCGGCACCCCCATCACCGGATCGAGGTTCTCGAAAGGAATCGCTTTGGTGTGCGCGCTCACCAACGCCTGCAGGACCTCGAGGTCGGGCGCCGTGGCTCCGCGGTAACCGATCCGTTCGAAGTACTGGCCCAGGTTCAGCGTCATAACGCCATTGTGCTGCCAGATCATCGGCAGGCATGCGATGGCCGGCAGCGGGTATGCCGCTCGGTAGCCCAAGCCTTGGATCGAAGGAGGAGCCCGTGGCCGATGTCGACCTGTATCTCGACCCCGTCTGTCCGTTCTCCTGGGTGACCGCGCGCTGGCTGCTCGATGCCGGGCACGCGACGGACACGCCCGTTGCCCTGCGGCAGATGAGCCTGGCGGTCCTCAACGAGGGTCAGGACGCCGACGACAAACAGCGACACATGATGGAGCGATCGACGCGGTTGGGACGGCTGTTCGCCGCCGCTGTCGGCGAGCGGGGGCCGGAAGTGTTCGCCGGCCTCTACGCCTCTATCGGCCGTCGCATCCACGTGGACGGGGAGGACCTGACCGCCCCCGCCGTCCGCGCTGCCCTGGCCGAGAACGGCCTGGCGGAACACCTCGCCGAAGCGCAGGACGACTCCGGCTTGGACGAGGCCGTCAAGCAGGCGCACCAAGCCAGCCAGGATGCGCTGGGCGACGAGGCCGGCAGCCCGATCATCGCGGTCGACGGCCGCGCGTTCTCCGGGCCGGTGCTTACCCGAACCCTCAAGACACCGGACGCCGTTCGGCTGCTGGAGGCTGTGTTCACCATGGCCGCCATTCCCGAATTCGCCGCGCTGCAACGGCCGTATGAAGGCCCCCCGACCATCGAGGCCTGAGCTCGGGCATCGCCCGAGCTCAGCAGCGGGCGAACGAAGGTTGCCGGAAAAGCACATCCGTGATGTTCTGAGCGCTAATCTTGAGCTCGCCAAGAACATATTTCGCGGAGGGTTGAGGCCAGCAAATGCCCGAAGAGCCCCGGCCCGACAGTGTCGCACCGGTACCGAGCGGCATCGCCGCGGAGCTGGCGGCCGCGGGATTCGAGGACGCCCGCCAGGTGGCCCGGGGCGGGGCCGGGGTCATTTACTGTTGCTACGAGACCGCTCTCGGGCGAAGTGTCGCGGTGAAGGTGTTGCCGTCGCACATCGACGATGACAGCCGTGAACGGTTCCTTCGCGAGGGCTATGCGATGGGCGGCCTCTCCGGGCATCCGAACATCGTCAACATCCTGCGGGTCGGCGTCACCCCGACCGGTAAGCCGTACATCGTGATGCCTTACCACTCAGCGGATTCGCTGGCGGTTCGGCTGCGCCGGGAGGGGCCGGTGGCCTGGCCCGAGGCACTGCGTATCGGCGTAAAGCTTTGCGGCGCACTGGAAACCGCGCACCGGACCGGCACGCTGCACCGCGACATCAAGCCCGCGAACATCCTCGTGAACGACTACGGCGAGCCGCAGCTCAGTGATTTCGGGATCGCCCACATCGAAGGCGGATACGAGACGGCGACCGGGTTCTTCTCGGGCACCATCGACTTCACCGCGCCCGAGGTGATGACGGGCAATCCCGCCACGGTGGCTTCCGACATGTATTCACTGGGCGCCACGCTTTACGCGCTCATCGCCGGCAACGCCGCGCACGAACGCAAGAAGGGCGAGGACCTGATCGCGCAGTATCTGCGGATCAGCACCACCGGGATTCCTGACATGCGCCCCGACGGTATCCCGGACGCGGTGTGCACGGCGATCGAGAGGGCGATGTCGATCGACGCGGCCGAGCGGCCCGCGTCGGCCGAGGAGTTCGGCCGCGAACTGCAGGCCGCCCAGCGCGCCAACGGTCTGAAACCCGACGCGATGGCCATCACCGGGCGCCCTTCGGCCGCCGCGGCCGACACGCCATATGCTGCGCCGTCCGGGGTGCACAGCGACGTGTCGCGGCCGTCCGGCCTGCACACCGCGAGCATGCCCCCGCCGACGCGGGGGCCGACCGGGCACGACGACCCAACCTCCGCGATCAGCGCCCACATCGCGAGCGAACACGCGCTGGAGACCGCCGCGTTACCGCAGTCGGGCCCCGCCGAGCTGTCGGAGGCGGCCAGCCTGCTACGCGGCGGGCACGCGTCGGCGACACAGCCCAAGATGCGGCCACCCGGTACCGCCGGGTGGCCGGGTCCGAACGGCGGCGTCCAGGGCCCCCCACGGGGCCCCCGGGCCCGGGCTGCCGCGTGGTTCGCGGAACCGGGGAAGAAGCGGAACCGCATCGCGCTGACCGCCGGCGCGCTGGCGGCGGTCCTGCTCCTGGTCATCGGCGTCGTCTATTTCGCGCTTTCACCCGATAACAAGGCCGGTTCCCATGGCGCCCCCGGGCAACCGACTGCGCAGCCGCCCATGCAGTGGAAACCGATCACCAACGCCCGGATTTCGCGGGACGCCGCGGCCACCACCCAGGCTGACGGCACGATCTGGATCTTCGGCGGGATCCGCAGCGACGGCGCCCTCACCGGACTACAAGAGGGCTACGACCCCGTCATCGACAGCTGGAAGGGCGGCGACGATCTCCCCGTTCCGGTCTCTCACGCGATGGCGGTGACTTGGCAGGGCAACCCCGTCGTACTCGGCGGGTGGAAATCCGACGGCGGCAAAAACGTTGCGTCCGACCAGGTTTGGCGGGTCATCAACAGCCACTGGGTGGAGCTTCCGCACCTGCTGCAGCCCCGAGCCGCCGCGGCGGCGGCCGTGGTCGGTGACCGACTGGTGGTGACGGGCGGTGTCGACGCGTCCGGCGCGCTGCTGAACACCACCGAGGTGTTCGACGGCAACGCCTGGACCCTCGGTGCGCAAATCCCGACCCCGCGGCAGATGCTGGCGGCGGCCTCCGACGGGAAGCTGGTGTACGCGGTCGGCGGCACCAATGGGACTGCCGATCTGCCGACGGTGGAGGCCTACGACCCGGCCGCGAAGGGTTGGGCGCCGCTGCCGCCGCTGACCCAGCCGCGCAGCGACCTCGGCGTGGCGATCGTCGACGGGCGCCTGGTCGCCGCCGGCGGCGTGTCGGCGGGGCAGGTGCTCAAGAGCGTTTCGGCGTTCGACCTGATGACCAAGACGTGGTCCGGATTGCCCGACATGGCGACCCCGCGGCACGGCATGGCCGTCGACGCGGTGGAGAAGTCCGTCTACGCCATCGGCGGATCGACCGCCGTCGGCGACGGCCAGCTCACCTCGTCGGCGGAAGCGCTGAAGCTGCCCGCCCGGCGGATCCAGCCGGCGTCGCAGTGGCGCTCGCTCCCGGACGCGCCGACCCCCCGGCTGATGATGGCCTGGGCCGTGCAGGACGACAAGATCTGGATCCTCGGGGGCCTGCGGAACGGCACCGCGTTGCAGACCGTCGAGAGCTACGACCCGCACACCGGCGTTTGGCAGACCGGGCCGCCGTTGCCCATCCCGCTGCACCACGCGGCCGCGGCGACCTACCGCGGCGAGGTGGTGGTGCTCGGCGGGGCGAGCGATCAGCTCGCCGACGCGTCCGACAAGGTATTCGCGCTGCGCGGCGGCAATTGGGTTGAGCTACCCCATCTCACGCACCCGCGCGCCGCGCCGGCCGCCGCCGTGGTGGGCGACAAACTGGTCGCGGTGGGCGGGCAGAACGCCAAACAGCTCGTCCCGCAGACCGAGGTCTTCGACGGCAATTCGTGGAAGGACGCCGCCGACATGCCGACCCCCCGCGAACACCTGGCCGCGGTATCGGACGGCACCTACGTGTACGCGATCGGCGGCAGGTTCCTCTCCGCCGACAAGAACTCCTCGGCCAACGAACGGTTCGATCCCGGATCGGGCTCCTGGACCAAATTGGTGGGCATGCCGACCCCGCGGGGAAGCTACGGCGCGACCTACATCGACGGCCGCATCGTGGTGGTCGGTGGCGAGGAACCGACGATGGTGCTCAACGTCGTCGAGATGTACGACATTGCCAACGCCAAGTGGAGCACCCTGACCCCGATGCCCACCGCGAGGCACGCCGAGGTGGTGGCGACGGTCGGCAATACCGTCTACTGCATCGGCGGCGCGAACCGCCCGACCCACGAGGGCCCGATCGCGACGGTCGAGGCGCTGGACTTCATGTAACGGCCGCCCATGAGCGCGCGGGGATGAACCGGCGACGAGCCGTCGACTGGCTGTACGGCGCCAAGCGATGGATGTATCGGGGTGGGAGACCGCGCTTCGCGGCGAGGGTGATGAACCGGCTCTCCGCGCTGCAGTATTCGGCGGGTCTCGCGTCCCCGTCGCGGGCGATGACCCTCGAGGTACGGGGCAGGCGGTCCGGGCGAGTGGTCGCGGTCCCGGTGGTCGTCGTCGATCACGACGGCAGGCGCTACCTGGTGTCGATGCTCGGCGAAGAGGCGAACTGGGTGCGCAATGTTCGCGCCGCCGACGGGCGGGCCGTCCTGCGACGAAGGCGCGCCGAACCGGTGCACCTGGTCGAGGTGGCCGCCGAGGACCGCGCACCAATCTTGCGCCGCTACCTCGCGATTGCTCCCGGAGCGCGCCCCCACCTTCCGCTCGGCGGCGACGCACCGGTGACCGAATTCGCGCGTATCGCCGCTCACTACCCCGTCTTTCGGGTCACCCCCGACGATTCGTTTCAGCGGCAAGGTCGCGGGCGCGCCGGTAGGCACTGAGGAACAGCGCGACAAGGCCGGCGCGGCCGGATAGCGGCCCAGGTCACCCGGCCGGAGCCCGCCCGATCCAGGCGGTTGTTTTACTTGCGCCAGATAGGGGGATCCCACTACGAGCCAGCGCCCAGCGCGAGCCGAAAACCGATCTGATGGGAGCCCATGATGAACAGCAGCGCTATTTGGATCGTGGTCGCCGCCGCGGCGGTCCTGGTGATTCTCGTCGTCCTCGTCGCGGTCACCAGGATGCGGGGTCGTCGGCGGCAACGGCAGGCGCAGGAGATTCGCGAACAGGCCAAGCTTGAGACGGCGAAGGTCGAACGCCGCGAAGCCCTCGCCCAGGAGACGGCCGCCAAGGCCCGCGCCGCCCAAGCCGAGGCGGAGGCCAAGGCGGCGGAGGCCGCTCGGCTGCAGGAGCGGGCGGCCAACCATCAGAGCGAGGTCGCGGCGTCAAGAGAGCAACTGCAGGAGCAGTTGAAGCGCGCCGACGCACTGCACCCCGAAGCCGACGCGAAGCGGGCCGGCAAGCAGGACGATCCCAACGCGGCGTGGTCCTCGGAGGCGAACGATCCGGCGACGGACGTCCAGGCCATGCGGCACGAAACGTACCGCGGGACGCCCTAGAGCCAGGTGTCCTGTGTGGTGGCGGTGAGAAACGCCTCCAGGTCGTCGCGCCACTGCGCCGGCGTCGTCTTGTCCGGTTCGATCCCGGTGTATTCCCCGCGATAGAACAGCAGCGGGCGCGGCTTGATCTTGGGTGCCTCCGACAGCGACTGCACAGCGCCGAATACCACGAAATGGTCGCCACCGTCGTGCACGGAGGCCACCGTGCAGTCGATGTAGGCCAGCGACCCGCCGATGATCGGTGAACCGAGTTCCGAGGCGTGCCAGTCGATTCCGGCGAACTTGTCCGCTTCCTTCGAGCCGAAGCGCGCGGAGACGTGCTTTTGCTTCTCGGTCAGCACGTTGACGCAGAACCGGCCGCTGGCCTCAATGGCCTGCCAGGATCGCGACACCTTGGTCGGGCAGAACAACACCAGCGGCGGATCCAGCGACAGGGCCGCGAAAGACTGGCAGGCAAAGCCGATCGGGACATCGTCGTGCACCGTGGTGATGATCGTGATGCCGGTGCAGAACTGGCCCAGCACCTGCCGGAAGGCCCGCGGATCGATCGGCGCCGACATGACTACCCGCGGGCGCCGACCGTGAAGTCATGGCCCCACAAACTTACAGCGGTGCTTTCCCGGGCCACCCAGTCGTCATCCTCCACTTGCCGTCCCTCACAACCGAATTCGACGTCGAACCCGCCGGGCGTCTTCATGTAGAAGGACAGCATGAGGTCGTTGACGTGGCGGCCCAGGGTGGCCGACATGGGCACCTTGCGGCGCAGCGCCCGGTCCAGGCACAGACCCACGTCGTCGGCGTTCTCGACCTCCATCATCAGGTGCACGATGCCACTGGGCGTCGGCAGCGGCAGGAAGGCCAGGCTGTGATGGCGCGGGTTGCAGCCGAAGAAGCGCAGCCACGCGGGCGCGCCATCCGCGGGCCGGCCGACCACCTGCGGGGGCATCCGCATCGAGTCACGCAGCTTGAAGCCGAGCACGTCCCGGTAGAAGTGCAACGCCTCGTCGTCGTCGCGGGTGGACAACACCACGTGTCCCAGACCCTGCTCGCCGGTGACGAACGTGTGCCCGTACGGGCTGACCACGCGCCGGTGCTCCAGCGCGACCCCGTGGAACACTTCCAGGCAGTTGCCGGACGGGTCGGCGAACCGGATCATCTCGGCGACCCGCCGATCCGCCAGCTGGGCGGCGGTGGCCTCCTTGTAGGGGACGCCCTCGACGTCGAGCCGATTCCGAATCTCTTGCAGTCCTTCGGAGTTGGCGCATTCCCAGCCCGCCTCCATGAGGTGATCCCGCTCGCCCGGCACGATCACCAGCCGGGCCGGGAAGTCGTCCATACGCAAATACAGCGCGCCCTCGGTGTCGCCTTGGCCCTCGACCATGCCGAGCACCTTCAGGCCGTATTCACGCCAGGCCGCCATGTCGGTGGCCTCGATGCGCAGATAGCCCAGCGAACGGATGCTCATCACGCACCTCCCAGGAAATCAACGGTCAACTTGTTGAACTCGTCGAACTTCTCCACCTGCGCCCAGTGCCCACACTGCCCGAAAACGTGGAGCTGCGCACGCGGAATGGTCTTCAGCGCGACCAGCGCGCCGTCCAGCGGGTTGACCCGGTCCTCGCGGCCCCAGATCAACAGCACCGGCTGGCGCAGCCGGTGCACCTCGCGCCACATCATGCCGAGCTCGAAATCGGCCCCCGCGAACGACATTCCCATCGCCCGGGTCGCGGTGAGCGACTCCGGCGTGCTGGCCAGCGCGAACCGCTCGTCGATCAGCTCGGGCGTGATCAGCTTCTGGTCGTAGACCATGACCCGCAGGAACGCCTCGAGGTTTTCCCGGGTCGGCTGAGCAGAGAACTTCCCCAGCCGTTTGACGCCCTCGGTCGGATCGGGAGCGAACAGGTTGATGCTCAGCCCCCCGGGCCCCATCAGCACCAGCCGGCCGGCCCGGTCCGGGTAGTCGAGGGCGAACCGGACCGCGGTGCCCCCACCCAGCGAATTACCTACCAGCGGAACGCGTCCCAATCCCAGCTGGTCGAACAGCCCCTTGAGCGCCCGCGCGGCGTAGTGGTTGAACTGCCCGTGTTCGGCGCGCTTGTCGGAGAGCCCGTAGCCGGGCTGATCGACGGCGAGCACGTGAAAGCGCTGCGCTAGCACCGGAATGTTTCGCGCGAAGTTCGTCCAGCTCGCCGCGCCGGGACCGCCGCCGTGTAGCAGCACCACGGTCGTCTCGTTGCCGACCCCGGCCTCGTGATAGTGCAGCTTCAGCGGTCCGTCGACGTCGACTTCGGCGAAGCGCGAGGTCGACTCGAACGTCAATTCCCCCGTTGTGGCCGTCATTGCTAGACCATCGTGTCGCCCGGCGGCAACCCGAACTCGTTGTTCCCGAAGATCTGGTAAGCCCGCTCGGGGTCGTTGGCCGCGTGCACCCGGCCCGCGTGTGCGTCACGCCAGAACCGTTGCACCGGTTGGTCGTTGGCCAGCGCGGTGGCGCCCGAAGCCTCGAACAGCCGGTCGATGGAAGCGATCGCCCGCCCGGTCGCCCGCACCTGGTCGCGCCGGGCGCGGGCGCGCAGCTCGAAGGGGATCTCCTTGCCCGCGGACAGCAACGCGTATTCGTCGGCCACGTTGCCGCTCAACTGGCGCCACGCCGCGTCGATGTCGCTGGCCGCCTCGGCGATGCGCACCTTGGCGAACGGGTCGTCCTTGGCCTTCTCCCCGGCGAACGCCGCGCGCACCCGCTTTCCCTGGTGCTCCACGTGCGCGTCGTACGCGCCGTAGGCCATGCCGACGATCGGTGCGGAAATGGTGGTGGGATGCATTGTGCCCCAAGGCATTTTGTAAACGGGGGCGGTGTTGGTCTGATACCCGCCGGCGGTGCCGTCGTTCATCGCCTTGTAGGACAGGAACCGGTGCCGGGGGACGAAGACGTCCTTGACCACCACCGTGTTGCTGCCGGTGCCGCGCAGGCCCACGACGTGCCACACGTCGTCGATGCGGTACTCACTGCGCGGGATCAAGAAGCTGCCGAAGTCGACCGGTCGGCCGTCCTTGATCACCGGACCGCCGAGGAAGGCCCACGTGGCGTGGTCGCATCCCGACGACCAGTTCCAGGAACCGTTGACCAGATATCCGCCATCGGCCACCACGCCGGCGCCCATCGGCGCGTACGACGACGAGACCCGCACGTTCGGGTCGTCGCCCCACACTTCCTCCTGGGCCTGCTGGTCGAACAGCGCCAGATGCCAGTTGTGCACGCCGATGATCGAGCTCACCCAACCGGTGGAACCGCACGCGCTGGCCAGCCGCCGCACGGCCTCGTAGAACAGGCCCGGATCGCATTGCAGGCCGCCCCACTGCTCGGGCTGCAGCAGGGTGAAGAACCCGATCTCCTGCAGCTCCTGAACGGTCTCGTCGGGCAGCCGCCGCAAATCCTCCGTCGCCTGCGCACGCTCGGAAATCCGCGGCAGCAGATCGTCGATGCCGGCCAGAACCGACTGCGCGTCGCGTTGTTGAATGGACGTCACTTAAGTTTGCCTCCTGGGCCAGACTTACTCAGCGGGCTTACACCAGAGACTAGAACACGTTCCGATTTGTGTCGAGCAGGGTATTCCTGCGGCTGGTAGCGATGCGAATCCGCTTTTCTGTAACATGTTCTAGTTGTAACGAGAGGGAGGGTGGGGTCCGTGGCCGAGGCCAACCTCGACGAGCCGCTCGGTGACCATGTCCTTGAACTGCAGATCGCCGAGGTCGTCGCCGAGACTGACGACGCGCGGTCGCTGGTGTTCGCGGTACCCGACGAGCCGGGCGACCCCGACATCCCGCCCGAACGGCTGCGCTACGCGCCCGGACAGTTCTTGACACTGCGCGTTCCCAGCGAGCGCACCGGGTCGGTGGCCCGTTGCTACTCGCTGTGCAGCTCGCCGTTCACCGACGACGCGCTGACCGTCACGGTCAAGCGGACCGCGGACGGCTACGCGTCGAACTGGCTCTGCGAACACGCGCGGGCCGGCATGCGGATCCACGTGCTGGCCCCGTCGGGCAACTTCGTGCCCAAGACACTCGACGACGACTTCCTGTTGCTGGCCGCGGGCAGCGGGATCACCCCGATCATGTCGATCGCCAAGTCGGCCCTCGCCGAGGGCAGCGGCCAGGTGACCCTGCTCTACGCCAACCGTGACGACAGGTCGGTGATCTTCGCCGACGCGCTGCGCGAACTGTCCGCCAAGTACCCCGACCGGTTCACCGTGGTGCACTGGCTGGAATCGCTGCAGGGGATGCCGAGCGTGGCCGCGCTGGCGAGGCTCGCCTCGCCCTATACCGGCCGGCCGGTATACATCTGCGGACCCGGACCATTCATGGACGCGGCCCGCGACGCGCTGGAATCGCTGGAAGTGCCTGCGGCGCAAGTGCATATCGAGGTGTTCAAGTCGCTGGACTCCGACCCGTTCGCGACGGTGAAGATCGACGACACCGCCCCGGGCGACTCGCCGCCGGCCACCGCGGTGGTGCAGCTCGACGGTGAGACCCATACCGTGTCGTGGCCGCGCAGCGCCAAATTGCTCGACGTCCTGCTGGCGAAGGGCCTCGACGCGCCGTTCTCCTGCCGCGAGGGCCACTGCGGCGCATGCGCGTGCACCCTGCGCAGCGGCAAGGTGAGCATGGAGGTCAACGACGTGCTCGAGCAGCAAGACCTCGACGACGGGCTGATCCTGGCCTGTCAATCCCACCCGGAATCTGATTCGGTAGAAGTCACCTACGACGAATAGTCGCGGGGTTAGGTTCACCGTGAGGGTTGGCGAACCGAAAGGGGAGCAGCATGAAGCGACTGATCACCGGGTTTGCGGTCATCGGCTCGGCGTTGACCTTCCTGCCCGCCCCGTTCGCGGGCGCGGCCAGCAACACCGCCACCACGCTGTTCCCCCTCGACGGGCCCAACCAGCTCGAGACGCGCACCATCCTGAACTGCTTCAAGGCCGACGGCCACTGCGACTTCACCGCCGGGGCGGACATGCTGACGCCCGACGGGGTGACCGGCTTCCCGAACGGCCTCTGGGCCCGACAGACCACCGAGATCCGCTCGTCCAACCGGCTGGCCTACCTGGACGCGCACGCCGACGGTGAGCACGAGCGGGTGATGAAGTCGATGGGCTCCGACGAGATCACCACCGTCTACTTCGGCGAGGGCCCGCCGGAGAAGTACCAGACGACCGGGCGCATCGACTCCACCGACTGGCAGACCGGTCAGCCCAAGACCGACAACAACGTCATCGTCTGCACCCACATCCAGGTGGTCTATCCCGGCGTCAACATCACCTCGCCCAGCACCTGCGCGCAGACGACGTTCTCCTGAGGGGCTGGCCGCCGAGCCGGTAAATCTGCAGACAAAGTGCCAGTAAGGGGCTGCGGAACTACAGGCTCGATGACCGGCCATCCGCGGTCATCCCGCTAACGGGGCTTGGGCCGCTCCCTCGAGCCGGCAACCTCGAGCGATGAGCGCCCGCCTGACCTGCGCGATGATGTCCTGTGGCTTGTCCTCGGCGATCACCCGAATAACGACCCAGCCCATGTCCGCAAGCTTTCGCAGCCGCCACTGGTCCTTGACGTATTGACGCCGATCGCTGCGGTGATGGTCACCGTCATACTCGACGGCCACGCCGAACTCCGGCCAGCCCATGTCGAGGATGGCCACAGGCCGGTACCCGTCGAGCACCGGTATCTGGGTGATCACGGTAGGCAAGCCGGCATCGTTGAGCAGAAGCCTCAGCCAGGTCTCCTTCGGCGACGCGGCACCGCCGTCGACAAGGGGCAGGACCGAACGCAGCCGGCGCAACCCGCGAGCAGCGGGATATCGCTCGGCGAGCAGCAGCACATCGTTCTTGGAATACGGCGTCGCCCGCATCAATGCGTCGAGACGGGCGACCGCCTGCCCGCGGGACAGATACCGGCCCAGATCGTACGCCGTTCGCACGGCGGTGGTCACCGGTAACCCTGCGATACAAGCGGTCTCGTCGTCGGCGAGCAACTGCTCGCGCGCGACCACTCCGCGCGGCGGCCGCGTATTTGACCAGACCACCTCGATGGGGACGTCGTCGTCAACCCACCGAGCACCGTGCAAGGCCGAAGCCGCGACGCCCGCTATCGTCGCCCTGCGCCGGGACCACAACCAGGCGCCTTCGGTCCTGTCCCGCAGCGAAAGTTGTTGCCGTTTCGGGGCATACACGCCCGGGTAGATCGGCGCATACCAACGTCGCAGTTCATGGCGCGTCACCACTCCGCGCGCCACGGCTTCGCTACCGATCAACACCCCGCCCATGGGCCGAATGGTGGCCCAGGGCACCGACAACTCGGCGAGCCGGTAAATCTGCAGACAAAGTGCGAGTAAGGGACTGCCAAATTACAGGCTCGACGAAAGGCGGTCAGTCTCGACGAGAGGCGGTCAGTCTCGACGAAAGGCGGTCAGTCTCGACGAGAGCCCCTCTAGCGCGGCAGGCCGAGGAGCCGCTCGGCGGCCACGGTGAGCAGGATCTGCTCGGTGCCGCCGGCGATGGTGAGGCAGCGGGTGTTGAGGAAGTCGTACACCGCGTGGTTGCGGACCAGCCCACCACCGTCGGAGACGTCCATCATGAACTCGGCCAACGCCTGCCGGTAGCGCACGCCGATGAGCTTGCGGACGCTGGACTGCGCCCCCGGGTCCTGCCCGCCGACGGCGAGCTGCGCGATCCGCTGGTCCAGCAGCGCGCCGGTTTGGGCGATGGCGATCAACCGCCCGAGCCGGTCCTGCTGCGCGGCGTCGAGGTCGAGCTCGCCCAGCACCTTGAGCAGCTCCTCCATCGGGTTGCCCAGCGCGGTGCCGGTGGCCATCGCGACCCGCTCGTTGGCCAGCGTGGTCCGGGCCAGCCGCCAGCCGTCGTTCACCGCGCCGACCACCAGCTCGTCGGGCACGAACACGTTGTCCAGGAAGACCTCGTTGAACAGCGAGTCACCGGTGATCTCGCGCAGCGGGCGGATCTCGATGCCCGGCGAGCGCATGTCCACCAGGAAGTAGGTGATGCCCTTGTGCTTGGGGGCATCGGGGTCGGTGCGCGCCAGGCAGACACCCCAGCGGGCCTTGTGCGCCGCCGACGTCCACACCTTCTGCCCGCTGAGCAGCCAGCCACCCTCGCCACGAACCGCCTTGGTGCGCAGCGACGCCAGGTCGGAGCCGGCCCCCGGCTCGGAAAACAGCTGGCACCAAAGGAATTCACCGCGCAGGGTGCCCGGCACGAAGCGTTCGATCTGTTCCGGCGTGCCGTGCTCGAGGATGGTCGGCGCCGCCCACCAGCCGATCACCAGATCCGGGCGGGCCACGCCGGCGGCCGCCAGCTCCTGATCGATCAGCAATTGTTCGGCCGGTGACGCGCCGCGCCCGTGCGGGGCCGGCCAGTGCGGCGCCTGCAGCCCGGCGTCGGCCAGCGCCGCCTGCCGCTTCCCTTCGGGCAGCGCGGCGATCTCGGCGACGGCCGCGGCGATCTCCGCGCGCCGGCCCTCGACTTCGGTGAGGTCGATCCCGAGGCGGCGCCGCACACCGCCCTGGGTCAGTTCGGTGACCCGGCGCAACCACCGTTCGGCACCGCCGAGGAATCCACCGATGGCGTGCGCTCGCCTCAGGTACAGGTGCGCGTCGTGCTCCCAGGTGCAGCCGATGCCCCCGAGCACCTGGATGCAGTCCTTGAGGTTGGCCTTGGCGGCAGTGATGCCGATGCTCGCGGCCAGCGCGGCCGCGATGGAGAACTGGTCTCGATCGGGATCCGCTGCGGCGCGGGCGGCATCGGCGGCGGCCACCTCGGTTTGCTCGGCGCGGCACAGCATCTCCGCGCACAGATGCTTGACGGCCTGGAAGCTGCCGATCGGCTTGCCGAACTGCTCGCGGACCTTGGCGTAGTCGACGGCGGTGTCCAGTGCCCACCGGGTCAGGCCGGCCGCCTCGGCGGCCAGCACGGTGGCCGCCAGTTCGTCGACGCGCTGGCGCGACGCCGAGACGGCGGCCGGCGCCGACGTCAGCACCACCCTGGCCAACGGGCGGGAGAAGTCGGTGGCCTCCAGCGGCTCGACCTGTACGCCGTCGCTCTCGGTGTCGACAAGGAGCCACTTCCCGTCGGCCGGCACTAGGAGCACACCGCCGTCGGCCGCGCCGAGCACCAGCGGCAGCGTGCCCGACGCCCTCGACGTTTGGTCGTCGAACCGGGCGTCGCCGCCCAGCGCCAGCCCGGCGAAGCGTTCGCCGGCGGCCAGTGCCGCCAACAGTTCGGGATCGGTGACGACGAGCGTCGCCAGCGCCGTCGTCGCGACCGGGCCGGGGACCAGCGCCTTGGCCGCCTCCTCCACCATGGCGCACAGATCCTCGACGCTGCCGCCGGCGCCGCCGTGGTCCTCCGCGATCGCGACGCCGAAGATGCCCAGCTCGGCAAGGCGGGCGAAGACCGGGCGCCACGCGTCGGCATCACCCTGCTCGACCTCGCGGATCGCCGTCGTCCCGCCCGTCCCCGACGTCGAATTGCGGGCCCAGTCGCGCACCAGGGCACGCGCGGCGAACTGCTCGTCTGTGACGGTCGCTACCACCCTCGGGACCTCCCCGTCGTTCGACTCGACGTGACTCGGGGCCTACGACCCCTAGCCATCGATTCTCCTGCTCGGCTCGGGTCGCTGCGCAACCGGCCTCGTCGCTGACTAGAACGTGTTCTAATAGTGCCAGCGATCGACCGTCAAGTCGAACGCCATCACAGCAGCACACGCGGCTGTCCCGGCGGTACGGAGGTGGGAAATTCACACTCAGCATGCGTATCGTTTGCAAGCGTGCCGCCAGGAACAGGAGCAACCCGCCATACGCCAGCCAGTGCCGGTTCGAGGGCCGGCGCGAGTCGCGCTTCAGACTCGCAGCCGCGCGAGGTGACGAACGTGGCGGTACTGGCGGAATCCGAACTCGGCTCGGAAGCACAGCGGGAACGGCGCAAGCGGATCCTAGACGCCACCATGGCGATCGCGTCGAAGGGCGGCTACGAGGCGGTCCAGATGCGCGCCGTGGCCGACCGCGCCGACGTGGCGGTGGGCACGCTGTACCGGTATTTCCCGTCGAAGGTGCACCTGCTGGTGTCGGCGCTGGGCCGTGAGTTCAGCCGCATCGACGCCAAGACCGACCGGTCGTCGGTCGCCGGCGGTACGCCGTTTCAGCGGCTGAACTTCATGGTCGGCAAGCTCAACCGCGCGATGCAGCGCAATCCCCTGCTGACCGAGGCCATGACGCGCGCCTATGTGTTCGCCGACGCGTCGGCGGCCAGCGAGGTCGACCAGGTCGAGAAGCTGATCGACTCGATGTTCGCCCGCGCGATGGCCGACGGCGAACCGACCGAGGACCAGTACCACATCGCCCGGGTGATCTCCGACGTGTGGCTGTCCAACCTGCTCGCCTGGCTCACCCGCCGGGCCTCGGCCACCGACGTCAGCAAGCGGCTGGACCTGGCCGTGCGGTTGCTGATCGGCGACCAGGACTCCTAGCCCCCGAAGACACGGCTAAGCCGGCGGACCGGCGGTGCGGCCCCGGATCAGCTCGGTGTCCAGGATCTCGAGGACAGGCAGGCCCGACCGCGGCGGGCGCAGCAACAACTCCCCCGCCCGGCGGCCCTTCTGCAGGCTCGGCTGCGCCACCGTGGTCAATCCCCGGCCGATCGCATCTGGCACACCGTCGAAACCGGTGACGGTCATCTGGCCGGGCACATAAATGCCATGTGCGCGAAGGTAGTCCATGGCCGACAGGGCCAACATGTCCGCCGTGCACAGCAACGCGGTGATCCGGGGATTGGCCTCGAGGGCGACCTTGGCGGCGATTCCCCCGGACTCGGGGAGATGCTCGTAGCTTTCAACCACGGTCAGCGCATCGGGGTCGACACCGGCAGCCGCCATCGCCTCCCACACGCCGACGATGCGTTCGCGCTGCACGTCGAACGCCGGCGACCGCAGGCGCTCGGCGTCCACCAGCCCCTGCCGGCGGTCCCGGCCCAGCCGCATGGTCAGCAGCCCGATCTCGCGATGCCCCAGCCCGAGCACGTAGTCGGCCAGCTCACGCATCGCCGCCCGGTCGTCGATCCCCACCCTGGACACACCGGAGAGGTCCTTCGGCTGGTCGACGACCACGACCGGCAACCGGCGCTGCAGGACGACCTGTAGGTACGGGTCCTCGTCGCACACCGAATACACCACGAAACCGTCCACGCCGGCGCCGAGCACCGCACCGGTCCCGTCCTCCATGCTGCGGCCCGGCCCGACGGCCACCAGCAGCAGGCCCTGCCCCAGCTCTTCGCACGACTGCGCGACTCCGGCGACGAAATCCCGCGCCGCCGGGTCACTGAAGAAATAGGGCAGCGGCTCGGCCATCACCAGGCCGACCGCGCCGGCCTTGCGGGTGCGCAGCGAGCGCGCCACCGGGTCGGGACCGGCGTATCCCAGCCGCTTTGCGGTCGCCAGCACGCGTTCGCGCAGGTCGGCGGAGAGTTGATCCGGCCGGTTGAAGGCGTTCGAGATCGTGGTGCGCGAAACCTTCAGTTCGTCCGCCAACGACGCCAGAGTCGCACGCCGGCGCGGTCCGGGACTCACAGTCGGTGACGCTACAACGAATCCGCATGCGCGCCTACGCGGCTTGCACTCGCGACTTTGTAATGGAAACGATTTTCATTAGTATTATGGGTCGGCCGACCGGCCGGCGAGAGGACATCGGACGCAGGCATGGCGCTGAGGCGAGGACGAATCGCGGTCGCCGGCGCGCGGCGTTGGCTGCCCGCGGTGCTGGTCCTGCTCGCCGCCGGCACGGGCTGCGGCGGCCCGGCGCACCCGCGGGCGGCCGCGGTTGTGGCCTCCACCGGAGTCTGGGGCAGCGTGGCCAGCGCGATCACCGGCCGCCACCTCGCGGTCAAGTCCATCCTCACCGGGGCCGACACCGACCCGCACTCTTACCAAGCCAGCCCCGCGGACGCCGCGGCCATCACCGACGCCACCCTGCTGGTGTACAACGGCGGCGGTTACGACCCCTGGGTGGACCAGGTCCTGGCCGAGCACCGCGGAGTGAAGGCGATCGGCGCCTATTCCTTCCACAAGGACTCGGGGGAGCAGCCCGCCAACGAGCACGTCTTCTACGACCTCGACGTCGCCAAATCGGTGGCCTTCGCCGTCGCCGACCGGGTCGCCGCCATCGACCCCGCCCACGCCGCCGACTACCGGGCCAACGCCGCCGCGTTCTGCCGCGGCGCCGACGCGATCGCCATCTCCGAACACGCCATCGCCAGCGCCTACCCCGGCACCGGGGTCATCGCGACCGAACCCGTCGGCTACTACCTGCTGGCGGCGTCCGGTCTGGTCAACCGCACGCCTGGCGGCTTCAGCGCGGCCAACGAGAACGAGACGGACCCCTCGCCCGCCGACATGGCGTTCGTCCTCGACCTGATCGACCGCCATCAGGTGTCGGCGGTGCTGGTCAACCCCCAGACGTCGACCCCCGCGATCAACGGCGTGCGGGACGCCGCGCGACGCGCGGGCGTGCCGGTGACGGAAGTGAGCGAGACGCTGCCCGACGGCACGGATTACCTGACGTGGCAGCGCAATACGGTCAACCAGCTGCTGACCGCACTGCAGTCGCGCCGGTCAGCCCAACCGTGAGCCTCGACGCGGTCCGCGCCGTCGGCAGCCAGCCGGATATCGTCTCGCTGCGCGGTGCGCGGCTGGCGTTCGGTGACCGGGTGCTGTGGGACCACCTCGACCTGACGGTGTCGCCCGGCGAATTCATCGCCGTCCTGGGGCCCAACGGCAGCGGCAAGACGTCCTTGCTCAAGGTGCTGCTGGGGCAGCTGCCGCTGTCCGCCGGCGTCGCGCTGGTGGACGGACAGCCGACACATTCCGGCAGTGGTCGCGTCGGCTACATCCCCCAACACCGGCCGATGGACTCCGACGTGATGCTCCGGGGACGCGACCTGGTTCGGCTGGGCGTCGACGGGCATCGCTGGGGCGGCATTCCGGTGAGATCCGCCGACCGCGCCCGCCGCCGCGCGATCGTGGCCGAGGCGCTGCGACAGGTCAACGCCGAACATCTGGCGGACGTCCGGATGGGGGTGATGTCCGGCGGCGAGCTACAGCGGATCCGCGTCGCGCAGGCGCTGGTCAGCGACCCCATGCTGCTGCTGTGCGACGAGCCGCTGCTGGCCCTGGACCCCGCGAACGCCAGGCTGGTGTCCGCGCTGATCGACCGCCGCCGCCGGGATGCCGCGACCGCCGTCATCGTCGTCACCCATGACCTCAACACGATCCTGCCGTACGTGGACCGGCTGATCTATCTGGTCGACGGACGATTCCGGATCGGCACCGTCGACGAGGTGATGACCACCGAGACGCTCTCGACGCTGTACCAAGCCGACATTGCGGTGGTGAAGGTCAAAGACCGCTACGTGGTGGTCGGCGAGAGCGACTGGGCCCACCAGTGAATCACCGGCTCACCGGCGTGCTGGCACACCTGCTCGACTTCGACGTCACCGCCCACCTACTGCGCCACGACTTCGTCCAGCAAGCGCTGCTCGCCGCGGCGCTGCTGGGCCTGGTGGCCGGGCTCATCGGGCCGTTCATCGTGATGCGCCAGATGTCGTTCGCCGTGCACGGCTCCAGCGAGCTGTCGTTGACCGGAGCGGCTTTCGCGCTGCTGGTCGGCGTCGAGGTGGGGGTGGGCGCCTTGGTCGGCAGCGCTTTGGCGGCCGCGCTGTTCGGCGTGCTGGGCCGGCGGGCCCGCGAACGCGACTCGGTCATCGGCGTGGTGCTGGCCTTCGGGCTGGGCTTGGCGGTGCTGTTCATCTACCTCTACCCGGGCCGGACCGCGACCAGCTTCGCCTTGCTCACCGGACAGATCGTCGGCGTCGGCTACACCGGGCTGGGGATGCTGGCGCTGGTGTGCCTGCTCGTCATCGCCGTCATCGCGACGAGCTACCGCCCGCTGTTGTTCGCCACCGTCGACCCCGACGTCGCGGCGGCCCGCGGCGTTCCGGTTCGGGCGCTGGGCATCGTGTTCGCCGCCCTGGTCGGCGTGGTGGCCGCGCAGGCCGTGCAGATCGTCGGGGCGCTGCTGGTGATGTCGTTGCTGATCACGCCGGCGGCGGCCGCCGCCCGAGTGGTCGCCTCGCCGGCGGCGGCGATGGTGACCTCGGTCGTCTTCGCCGAGGTTTCCGCTGTGGGCGGCATCGTGCTATCGCTGGCGCCCGGCGTCCCGGTGTCCGTCTTCGTCGCGGGGATTTCCTTCCTGATCTACCTGGTCTGCTGGTCGCTGGGCCGCCGACAGGAATTCGCCGCCTGAGCTGGTCGGCACAGCCGGCCTGCGCCCGAAAGGCTCTGGTGCGTAGGCAATTCGCGATCGTGCTGCAGGCGGCGGTGTGCGCCCTTAGGCCGGCCGTACCACGATCGTCGAGCGGCAGCGCCGCGCCGGTGGACACCCGCGGTCACCTGTCGCAGGTCGGCCCCGCCCCATAAGCTGGCCGGGTGGCCCGCATCGACCTCAACGCCGACCTGGGCGAGAGCTTCGGCGTCTGGCGCCTGGGTGACGACGACGCCATGCTGCGGATCGTCACGAGCGCGAACGTGGCCTGCGGGTTTCACGCCGGTGACCCCGCCGTCCTGTTGCGGGTCTGCCGGTCTGCCGCCGAGCGCGGCGTCCGCATCGGGGCGCAGGTGAGCTATCGCGACCTGGCCGGGTTCGGCAGGCGCTTCATCGACATCGCCGCCGAGGACCTGATCGCCGACGTGGTCTATCAGATTGGCGCGCTCCAGGCGATCGCCGGCGCGGCCGGTTCCGCGGTGTCCTACGTCAAACCCCATGGCGCCCTGTACAACACGATTGTGACCAACCGCGACCAGGCGGCCGCCGTCGCCGAGGCGGTGCGGATGGTGGATCCGGCCCTCCCGGTGCTGGGCATGGCGGGTTCGGCGTTCTTCGACGAGGCCTCCCAGCGCGGCCTCCGCACGGTGGCCGAGGCATTCGCCGACCGCGCCTACCGGGCGGACGGCCAGTTGGTTTCCCGCCGCGAGCCCGGCGCGGTGCTGGGAGACCCCGCGGCGATCGCCGACCGGGTGGTGGGCATGGTGACCTCCGGCCGCGTCACCGCCAGCGACGGCACACCGATCGCGGTCACCGTGGAATCGGTTTGCGTGCATGGCGATTCGCCCGGAGCGGTACAAATCGCGACGGCCGTGCGTGACGGGCTCACGGCCGCCGGCGTCGAGATCGGCGCGTTCGGCTGATGCGGCTCAAACTCGGTCGGCCCGACATCGGGCGGTACGCGGATCGGTTCGACGCGCCCGCCGCCGAAGCCGGGTCCCTATCGGCGACGTGGATGGGCGTGGCGACGCTGCTGATCGACGACGGCTCGTCGGCGCTGCTGACCGACGGCTACTTCTCCCGGCCGAGCCTGGCGCGGGTGGCCGCCGGCAAGGTCGCGCCGTCACCGGCCCGCGTGGACGGCTGCCTGGCGCGCGCCAAGGTGTCCGCGCTCGAGGCGGTCGTCCCGGTGCACACCCACATCGACCACGCGCTGGATTCGGCGCTCGTCGCCGACCGCACCGGTGCGCGACTGGTGGGCGGACGGTCGGCGGCCAATGTCGGGCGTGGCTACGGGCTGCCCGAGGACCGCGTCCTGATCGCCGCCAGCGGCGAGCCAATCACGTTGGGCGCGTACGACGTGACGCTGGTGGAATCCCATCATTGCCCGCCGGACCGGTTTCCCGGCACCATCGACGCGCCGCTGATCCCGCCGGTCAAGGCGTCCGCCTATCGCTGCGGCGAGTCCTGGTCGACGCTGGTCCACCACCGGCCGACCGGCCGGCGGCTGCTCATCCAGGGCAGCGCCGGGTTCGTCAAGGGTGCGCTGGCCGGTCACCGCGCCGACGCCGTCTACCTGTCCGTCGGGCAGCTGGGACTACAGCCGAGGTCATACCTGACCGACTACTGGACCGAGACCGTGCGCGCGGTGCGGGCGCGCCGCGTGCTCATGATTCATTGGGACGATTTCTTCCGGCCGCTGTCAAAACCGCTGCGGGCCTTGCCCTACGCGGGCGACGACCTGGACTCCTCCATCCGCATCCTCGACGAGTTGGCCGCGCAGGACGGTGTCGCGCTGCACCTGCCCACGGTCTGGCGACGCGAAAACCCTTGGGCCTGAGACGGTTTTAATCCATTGACTTTGACCCTTGCGCTGGTGCTGCTCGCTGCCGTCCTGGCCTTCGCCGTCGTGCGCCCGCGGGGGCTGCCGGAGGCGGTGGCGGCGGTTCCCGCGGCCCTGATCGTGATCGCGGTCGGCGCCATCTCGGTGCATCAGGCGGTCGAGGAGGTGGCCGGGCTTGCCGGGGTGGTCGGGTTCTTGGGCGCGGTGCTCGTGCTCGCCAAGCTGTGTGACGACGAGGGCCTGTTCGAGGCGGCGGGTGCGGCGATCACGCGCGGCAGCGTCGGGTCGGGCGGGCTCTTGCGGCGGGTGTTCGTCATCGCCTCCTTGATCACCGCCGTCCTGAGCCTGGACACCGCGGTGGTATTGCTGACCCCGGTGGTCCTGGCCGCCGTTCGTCGGCTGCGGACCCCGGTACGGCCGTACGCTTACGCCACCGCGCACCTGGCAAACGGCGCCTCCCTGCTGCTGCCGGTATCCAATCTGACCAACCTGCTTGCGTTTCACACCGCCAACCTTTCGTTCATTCGGTTCACCCTGTTGATGGCGTTGCCGTGGCTCGGCGTGGTGGTGACGTTGTACGCGGTATTCCGTTGGTTCTTCGCCGACGACCTGCGCGTGCAACCCCATCCGGAGCAACCGGGGCCGGCGCCCCGGCCACCGGTGCTCGTGTTGGTGGTCGTGGGGCTGACGCTGGCCGGCTTCGCGGTGGCCCAGTCCGTCGGTGTGGCCCCGGCCTGGGTGGCTCTCGCCGGTGCGGCGGTGCTGGCGGCGCGCAGCCTGAGCCGTCGGCATACCTCGGTGTTCGACATCGCGCGGTCGGCCCACGTGTCATTCCTGGTGTTCGTGCTCGCGCTGGGTGTGGTCGTGCGTGCGGTCATGATCAACGGCATGGACAAGGCGATGTCGGCGGTGCTGCCGTCCGGTTCGACATTGCCGGCATTGCTGGCCATCGCGGCGGTGGCCGCCGTGCTGGCCAACGTGGTGAACAACCTGCCCGCCACCCTGGTGTTGCTTCCCCTGGTCGCGCCGAGCGGGCCGGTCGCCATTCTGGCGGTCCTGGTCGGTGTCAATATCGGACCCAACCTGACCTACGTCGGTTCGCTGTCGAACCTGTTGTGGCGGCGGGTGCTTCGCCAGCACGACGTCGACGCCGGTGTCGGCGAATACACCCGCCTCGGGGTGTGTACCGTGCCGGTGTCCCTGGTGCTCGCGGTGCTCGCACTGTGGGCGTCGGCGCGGCTGTTCGGCGTCTAGCCGATCGCCTCCCTGAATTCCACGCCCTGCTGCAGCGCTTGCGCGGCTTCGGCGATTCCTCAACGATATGGGATCGTGTCGAATTGGCTTGTGGTCTCGACCAAATCGGCCGGGTTGGCGCCCGCGCCGATCCGACATCGATGCCCGGGTCGCGACCGCCGCCACTCTGGTGAACGTGGTGCCCTGACGCTACGTCCGGTGGTAGGCGGGCGGCAGCGGCATCCCCAGTTCGGCCAGCACGCCGCGCAACAACGTCGGATAGTCGGTGATCAGCCCGTCGACCCCGTCGGCGATCAGTTCGTGCATGGCGGCCGCATCATCGACCGTCCACGGGATCACCTGCAACCCAAGCGCATGCCCGCGATCGACGTACGGTTTGCCGGTGACCAGCTGGTACCTGGGCGAGACGATGTCCGCGCCCGCAAGCTTCGCACCGATCATCGGCTCGCCGACGGCGGCGGCGTCCTCACCCGCCAGCCATGGCGAACCGGGCACCCAGGTCTCCTCGTTGTACAAGGCCACCAACGGGATTGACGGCTCGGCCCGGCGAACCAACGGCAGGGTCCGCCAGTCGAAGCTCTCGATCTCCACCTGGCTGACCTTGCCGGCCGACCTGACGGCGGCCAGGATCACGTCGACGAACTGTTGGGGCTCGGCCGAAGTGCCGGGGCGGTCGGCCGCCACCTTCGTCTCGATGTTGTACCGCACGGCGGCGCGATAGGAATCGGCGAGCGTGAAGACCTCCGACAGGATGGCTATCTTGTTGCCGCGCACCACCTCGGCGTCGGGGAACTCGGCCAGCCGCTGACCGCAGTCCAGGGTGCGGATCTGTGACAGCGTGAGCTCGTGCACCAGCTTTCCCACGTAGGGGTACTGCGGATCCCCGGCGAAGGCGGGGCCGGTGTCGGCGCACTTCTCCGGGTCGATCGTCGGATCATGCCACACCAGCGGTTGGCCGTCGCTGGTGATGTTGATGTCGAGTTCGAGTGTGCTGACGCCCAGTTCGAGCGATTTCGCGAAGGCCCGCACCGACTCCTCGGTGGTCTCCCCGCGACCGCCGCGATGCGCCTGCAGGTCGAACTCCGGCGCCAGGGCGGCCGCGGCGGGCGACGCCAGCACGACGACCGCAACCAGCGCAGCACCGAGGCGAGCGGGCCAGCGGCGCACCGCGGTTAAACCCTGCGCTGCCGGGCGATCTCGGCGAGCACCACCCCCGCGGCCACCGAGGCGTTCAGCGATTCGGCGTCCCCGGCCATCGGGATCGACACCACCTCGTCGCAGTTCTGCCGCACCAGCCGCGACAGGCCCTTGCCTTCCGAGCCGACGACCACCACCAGCGGGTCGGCGCCGTCCAGGTCGTCGACCATGGTGTCGCCGTCAGCGTCCAGGCCGATCACGCGGATCCCGCGGTCCGCCCAATCCTTGAGCGTCCGATTGAGATTGGTGGCCCGCGCGACCGGGATGCGGGCCGCCGCGCCCGCGCTGGTGCGCCAGGCCACGGCCGTCACCGACGCCGAGCGCCGCTGCGGGATCAGCACACCGTGACCGCCGAAGGCCGCGACCGAACGCACGATCGCGCCCAGGTTGCGCGGATCGGAGATGTTGTCCAACGCGACCAGCAGCGCCGGCGGGGAGTTCATGGCGATTGCCAGCAGGTCGTCGGGGTGGGCGTAGTTGTACGGCGGGACCTGCAACGCGATGCCCTGATGCAGGTGGTTGCTGGTCATCCGGTCCAGGTCGGCACGCGGCACCTCGAGGATCGAGATGCCCGAATCCGCTGCGCGAGCAACGGATTCGGTGACCCGCTCGTCGGCGTCGATGCCGAGCGCCACGTAGAGCGCCGTCGCCGGGACACCGGCGCGCAGGCACTCCAGCACCGGGTTGCGGCCGAGCACGGTTTCCGTCTCGTCGGTGGGCCGCTTGGTGGGACGCCGCGGGGGCGACTGGGCGCGCTTGGCGGCGGGATGGTTGGGTCGCAGGTGCGCGGGGGGCGTGGGACCGCGCCCCTCCAGCGCGCGCCGGCGCTGTCCGCCCGAGCCTACGGTGGGCCCCTTCTTGGTGCCCGCCTTGCGTATTGCGCCGCGGCGGCGCGAATTGCCGGCCATTACGGGGTCTGACCGGCCTGCAGCGACCACTGCGGTCCGTCGGCGGTGTCGGTGACCTCGATGCCGGCGAGCTTCAACCGGTCCCGGATCTCGTCGGCGAGCGCCCAATTGCGTTGCTCGCGTGCCTTTTCCCGGTTCTCCAGTTCGGCCCGCACCAGCACCTCGACGGCCGCGAGTGCGGCCGACGTCTCGTCACGGGTTTCCCAGCGCTCGTCGAGTGGGTCGCAGCCCAGGATCCCCATCATGGCGCGGAGCGCCCTGGCATGTTGCAGGGCGCCTTCGTGGTCGCCGGAGTCGAGGGCCCGGTTGCCCTCGGCGCGGGCGTGGTGCACCTCGGCCAGCGCGGCCGGGACCGCCAAGTCGTCGTCGAGTGCCTCGGCGAACCGTGAAGTCCACTCACCGGGCTCGACGCCGCCGACGCGGACCCGGACGCGGTGCAGGAATTCCTCCACGCCCACATAGGCTTTCACCGCATCCTGTAGGGCGGTGTCGGAGAATTCCAGCATCGAGCGGTAGTGCGCGCTGCCCAGGTAGTAGCGCAGCTCCGCCGGCCGCACGCGCTGCAGCAACGCCGGGATGGCCAGCACGTTGCCCAGCGACTTGCTCATCTTCTCGCCGCCCATGGTCACCCAGCCGTTGTGCAACCAGTAGCGGGCGAACCCGTCGCCGGCGGCGCGACTCTGCGCGATCTCGTTTTCGTGGTGCGGGAAGATCAAGTCCATCCCGCCGCAATGGATGTCGAATTCGGGACCCAGATAGGTGCGTGCCATCGCCGAGCACTCCAGGTGCCAGCCCGGACGCCCGCGGCCCCACGGCGAGGGCCACGACGGCTCACCGGGCTTCTCGCCCTTCCAGAGCGTGAAGTCACGCTGGTCGCGCTTGCCGGTCGCCACCCCCTCGCCCTGATGAACGTCGTCGACCTTGTGCCCCGACAATTGGCCGTACTCCGGATAGCTCAGCACGTCGAAATAGACGTCCCCGCACGCCGCGTAAGCGTGGCCGGTTTCGATCAGGCGGTCCATCAACTCGACCATCTGGGTGATGTGCCCGGTCGCGCGCGGCTCCGCCGACGGCGGCAGCACATCCAGGGCGTCGTAGGCGGCGCTGAACGCGCGCTCGTAGGTGGCCGCCCACTCCCACCACGGCCGGCCGGCCGCCGCGGCCTTGGCCAGAATCTTGTCCTCGATGTCGGTGACGTTGCGGATGAACGCGACGTCGCAGCCGCGCGCCATCAGCCATCGGCGCAGGATGTCGAAGGCCACACCGCTGCGGACGTGGCCGATGTGCGGCAGGCCCTGGACCGTGGCGCCACACAGGTAGATGGAGACGTGACCCTCGCGCAGGGGGACGAAATCACGCACAGCACCGGCTGCCGTGTCGTGTAGCCGCAAGCGGGCGCGATCGGTCACGACGTGCCAGCTTACCGGGTGGTTCCCGGTCGCCCGGCGCTGCGCGCCTTAGCCGCCGGGAACGATCAGCGCGGTGGCGATGGCGGCACGGCCCTCACCGCGACCGGTCAGGCCCAGCCCGTCGGTCGTCGTCGCCGACACCGAGACCGGCGCCCCCAACACCTCCGAGAGCACGCGCTGCGCCTCGGCGCGCCGCGGCCCGACCCTTGGCTGATTGCCGATCAACTGAACGGCGGCGTTTCCGACGCGGAAGCCGTCCCGCGATACCAACTCGGCCACGTGGCGCAGCATGTCGGCGCCGCTGACGCCTTTCCAGCGCGGGTCGTCGACGCCGAAGACGGCGCCGATGTCACCCAGCCCGGCGGCCGACAACAGCGCGTCGCACAGCGCATGGGCGCCCACGTCGCCGTCGGAGTGACCGGCGCAGCCGTCGGCGTCGAGGAAGAGCAGGCCCATCAGCCAGCAGGGCCGGCCCGGTTCGATCGGGTGCACATCGATGCCCAGGCCGACGCGCGGCAGACCGTTCACCGGCGCACGATCGCTTCGGCCAGCAACAGGTCGAGCGGCGTGGTGATCTTGAACGCCAGCGGGTCGCCGTCGACCACCTGGACCTGCCCCCCGACATGCTCGACGAGCGACGCGTCGTCGGTGAAGTCGGCCGTGCCCGCCCGCTGATATGCGCGCATCAGCAAGTCCCGGGCGAAGCCCTGCGGTGTCTGCACGGCGCGCAGGCCGGCCCGCTCGGGCGTGCCCAGGACCACACCGTTGGCGTCCACGGCCTTGATGGTGTCATGCAGCGGCAGCGCGGGCACGACGGCGGCGTGCCCGGCTCGCAGGGCGTCCACCACGCGCACGATCAGCGCGGGGGGCGTGAGGGCGCGGGCGGCGTCGTGCACCAGGACGAAGTCGGGGTCGCCGGCTAGGGCCGCCAGCGCCAGGCTCACCGACGTCGTGCGGTCGGGCCCGCCGGCGACGACGGTCGCCCGTTCGCCCAGGGATCGCTTGGCTTCGTCGACGCGGGCCGCCGGGACCGCGACCACCACGTGGTCGACGACGTCGGATTTCAGCAAACCGCCGACGGCACGGTCCAGCAGGGTGCTCCCGTCGATCTCGCAGAAAGCTTTCGGCATGCCGGCGCCGAGTCGTTCTCCCGACCCTGCGGCCGGAACCACTGCTACGACCGTGCCCGAGGAGACCGTCCCCGTGACCACCGAAGCGTCAGGGCCTTCAGGAAGCGGCGGCCAGGACCTCGTCGAGGATGGTTTCCGCCTTGGCGTCGTCGGTGCTCTCGGCGAGGGCCAATTCCCCGACCAGGATCTGGCGGGCCTTGGCCAACATGCGCTTCTCGCCGGCGGACAGGCCGCGTTCCTGGTCGCGACGCCACAGGTCGCGTACTACCTCGGCCACCTTGTTGACGTCACCGGATGCCAGCTTCTCGAGGTTGGCCTTGTATCGGCGCGACCAGTTGGTGGGCTCTTCGGTGTGGGGAGCGCGCAGAACCTGGAAGACCTTGTCGAGGCCCTCCTGGCCGACGACGTCGCGGACACCGACGTACTCAGCGTTGTCGGCGGGAACTCGAACGGTCAGGTCTCCCTGCGCCACCTTCAAGACGAGATATTCCTTTTGTTCCCCTTTGATGGTGCGGGTTTCAATCGCCTCGACTAACGCAGCACCGTGATGCGGGTAAACAACGGTGTCGCCGACCTTGAAGATCATCTGATTCGAGCCCCTTTCGTTACTTCAGTCTAACACGGCCACCCAATCGCGCGTGGAGCAACGATGCAGGTCAGGGGCACAACACGCGCACATTAGGGGTTGACAGGGGGAGCAGAACGTGCAGTGATGCACATTACCCCTGGCATTTTTCGGCCTCGAGAGCGGCCCCTGAGCGTCCTGACGGGGCCCCCGAGACGGCCCTCCTGGCTGGTCCCGAGCCCCGCGCTACCGCGCGCGAAAGCTTCCTACTACTGTGCATAGTTGCATCCGTCGAACGGCACAGCAGGAGGCATTGAGTGAACCGCTTCGAGATCGGCCTCCCCCTCCGCGCGCCGGCGCTGACCGCTCGGGCGGTGCTCGTCGGCCTCATTGCGGTGGTCGCGGCGCTCCTGTGTGGCTGCGGGGCCGGCCAGGTCTCGCAGATGGCCGTCCAAGAGCCCGCCATCAACGGCAACAAGGTGACCGTCAACAACGTGGCGCTGCGCGACATCCGCATGCAGGCGCCGCAGACCGGGGCCTTCGTGGAGCCCGGACAAGCGGTCGACCTCATGCTGGTGGCCATCAACCAGTCGCCGGACGTGCCGGACAGGCTGGTGAGCATCACCAGCGACGTCGGCTCGGTGACCCTGAGCGGCGACGGCCGGCTGCCCGCGGGCGGCATGTTGTTGATCGGTACCCCGGAGGGGCAGAAGGTAGCGCCCGGCCCGCTGGGCTCCAGCAATGCGGCCAAGGCGACCGTGATGCTGGCCAAGCCGATCAGCAACGGACTGCTGTACAACTTCACGTTCAACTTCGAGAAGGCCGGTCAGGCCACCGTCCAGGTGCCCGTTTCGGCCAAGTTGGGCCCGGCGCAGCCAAGCTAGGCGGGGGCAACCGCCTGTCACAGCCGGGATTTGTCGTACCGGCTCGATACCGTCATGGCGTGGCAAATCCGCGCTCCCAATACCGCTGCTCCGAATGCCAGCACGTGACCGCCAAGTGGGTGGGCCGCTGCATGGAGTGCGGCACCTGGGGCGCGGTCGACGAGGTGCCGGTGCTGAGCGCCGTCGGCGGCCGGCGCGCGGTCATCGCGTCCGCTTCGGCCTCGCCGCCGGTCCCGATCACTTCCGTCGAGCCCAACGCCAGCCGGCACCGCTCGACCGGGATCGGAGAGCTCGACCGGGTGCTCGGCGGCGGTGTGGTGCCGGGTTCGGTCACGCTGCTGGCGGGCGATCCGGGCGTGGGCAAGTCGACGCTGCTGCTCAAGGTGGCCCATCGCTGGGCGCTTTCGGGCCGCCGCGCGCTGTACATCTCCGGCGAGGAGTCGGCCGGGCAGATCCGGCTGCGTGCGGATCGGACCGGCTGCGGCGCCGACGAGGTCTACCTGGCCGCCGAATCCGACGTGCACACGGTGCTGGACCACATCGCGACAGTGCAGCCGGCGCTGGTCATCGTCGATTCCGTGCAGACCATGTCCACGACCGAGGCCGACGGCGTCGCCGGCGGCGTCACGCAGGTGCGCGCCGTCACCGCCGCCTTGACCGCGGCCGCGAAGGCCAACGGCGTCGCGCTGATCCTGGTCGGCCATGTCACCAAGGACGGGGCCATCGCGGGACCGCGCTCGCTGGAACACCTGGTCGACGTCGTGCTGCATTTCGAGGGCGACCGCAACGGGGCGCTGCGGATGGTTCGGGGCGTCAAGAACCGGTTCGGCGGGGCCGACGAGGTCGGCTGTTTCCTGTTGCATGACAACGGGATCGAGGACGTGTCCGATCCGTCGAACCTCTTCCTGGATCAGCGGCCGGCGCCGGTCGCCGGGACCGCGATCACCGTGACGCTGGACGGCAAGCGACCGCTCATCGGGGAGGTGCAGGCACTGCTCACGCCCAGCCTTTCAAAGCCGGGGGGCGGCTCGCCGCGCCGCGCCGTCAGCGGGATCGACCACTCGCGGGCCGCGATGATCAGCGCGGTGCTGGAAAAGCACGGCAGGCTGGCCGTCGGTGTCAACGACGTCTACCTGTCCACCGTGGGCGGCATGCGGTTGACCGATCCCTCCTCGGATTTGGCCGTCGCGATGGCGCTGGCGTCGGCCTACGCCGACCTGCCGTTGCCCACGACGGCGGTGATGATCGGCGAGGTGGGCCTGGCGGGCGACCTGCGGCGGGTCGGCGGCATGGAACGGCGGCTGGGCGAGGCGGCGCGTCAGGGATTCAGCATCGCGCTCATCCCCGACGGCGACGACCCGCGGCGCGAGATCGTGCCGAGCGGGATGCGGGCGCTGCGCGCACCGACCATCGCCGCGGCGCTGCAACACATGAAAGCCATCGCCGGGCCGCGCACCGGCTGGACGCAAAACGCCCTGGGGCCGCACAATGACACGCTGTGACACGTCCGACACTGCGTGAGACCGTCGCCCGCCTGGCACCGGGCACCGGGCTGCGAGACGGCTTGGAACGCATCCTGCGTGGCCGCACCGGTGCGCTGATCGTCATCGGCAACGACGAAAACGTCGAGGCCATCTGCGACGGCGGCTTCGCCCTCGACGTTCGGTACGCGCCGACGCGGCTGCGGGAGCTGGCGAAGATGGACGGCGCCGTGGTGCTGTCCACCGACGGCAGCCGCATCGTGCGGGCCAACGTGCAACTGGTGCCGGATCCGTCGATACCCACCGACGAATCGGGGACGCGGCACCGGTCAGCGGAACGAGCGGCGGTTCAAACCGGTTACCCGGTGATCTCGGTCAGCCATTCGATGAACATCGTGACGGTCTACGTGGGCGGTGAACGCCACGTGGTGGCCGATTCCGCGACCATCCTGTCGCGGGCCAACCAGGCGATCGCGACGCTGGAGCGGTACAAGACCAGGCTCGACGAGGTGAGCAGGCAACTGTCGCTGGCCGAGATCGAAGACTTCGTCACGCTGCGCGACGTGATGACGGTGGTGCAGCGACTGGAGCTGGTGCGGCGGATCGGCTTGGTGATCGACGACGACGTCGTCGAGTTGGGCACCGACGGGCGCCAACTGCGGCTGCAGCTGGACGAGCTGCTGGGCGGCAACGACATCGCGCGGGAATTGACCGTGCGCGACTACCACGCCAGCCCGGAGCCGCTGTCCAAGGCGCAGATGACGGCGACGCTAGACGAGCTGGACGCCCTCTCGGACACCGAGCTGCTCGAACTCACCGCGCTGGCAAAGGTTTTCGGCTATCCGACCACGGCCGAGGCGCAGGACTCGGCTGTCAGCCCGCGCGGCTACCGAGCGCTGGCCAGCATCCCGCGGCTGCAGTTCGCCCACTCCGACCTACTGGTCCGCTCGTTCGGGACGCTGCAGGGCCTGCTGGCGGCCAGCGCCGGCGACCTGCAATCGGTCGAGGGCATCGGCGCGATGTGGGCCCGTCACGTGCGGGAGGGGCTGTCGCAGCTCGCGGAGTCGACGATCGCCGACCCGCTGAGTTAACCCGCGGGAACCGGGGCCGGGGGCGCCTCCGGTGGCGGCGCGGCCGCGGGCTGACCCGGCCCGGGCACCGGACCCGGCGGCGGAGGTGGCTGGTTCAAGATGAACGGGACCGGCTGGGAACGCAGGTTGCCCAGCTGCACCACGAGGTTGTAGGTGCCCGGCCCGATCGCCGGCCGCGGCAGCGGGCAGTGCGGCGCCGACCCCATCCCCGTCCACGTCACCGCGGTCG
>NZ_LZJI01000248.1 GCF_001667775.1 Mycobacterium sp. E1747 | reverse complement strand
CGGCCACGCGCCGCCACGATGCGCGCCGCGTCTGCCAGCGACACCACGCCGGCCACCTGCGCCGCGGCGATTTCGCCGACCGAATGGCCCAGCACCACATCGGGAGTAACCCCCCAGGACCGCCAGAGCGCGGCCAGGGCGACCTCGAACGCGAACAACGCCGGCTGGGCGAACTCGGTGCCTTGCAACAGCTGCGCGTCGGTGCCCCACATCACCGCGCGCAGCGGCGAGCGCAGGTGGGGATCCATCTCCGCCGTGGCCTCGTCGAAGGCGCGAGCGAAGGCCGGGAACCGTCGATGGAGTTCACGGCCCATCCCCAGCCACTGGGAACCCTGACCGGGGAACACGAAGGCCGTCTTGGCCGCGGGCCCGGCACGGCCGGCGATCACGCCGGGGGGAGACTCCCCGCCCGCCAGGGCGCGCGTCAGCGCCCGGGGGTCCCCGCCGACCAGCACCGCCCGGTGCTCGAACACCGAGCGGGTCGTCGCCAACGACCACGCCACGTCCGCCGCGCCCAGCCCGGGGTCGTCGACCCACGCCGCCAGCCGGCGTGCCTGGTTGGCCAGGGCCGGCTCCGAGCGTGCCGACAGCACCCACGCGAGCGGCGGTTCGGGCGGTTCGGCGGGCGTATCCGGTTGCGGCGGTGCTTGTTCCACGATGACGTGCGCATTGGTGCCGCCCATCCCGAAGGACGAGACCCCGGCGCGGCGCGGCCGCCCCACCGCCGGCCAGGGCAGCGCGGCGGTACTGACCCGCAGGTGTTCGAGTTCGGAAACGCCGTCGGCGTAGTTGAGGCTTGCCGGCAGCACCGAATGCCGGACGGCCAGCACGGCTTTGAGCAGGCCCGCAATTCCGGCGGCGGCGCCGGCGTGACCGATGTTGGTCTTGACCGAGCCGACGAGCATCGGGCGCTCGCGCGCACCGAACACCTCGCCAAGCGCCCGGGCCTCCACCGCGTCGCCGACCCTGGTGCCGGTGCCGTGGGCCTCGATGTAGTCGACGTCGTCGCCGCCGAGCCCGGCGGCGGCGAGCGCCCGCCGGATCACGTCCACCTCACCGGCGGCCGAGGGCACGGTCTGACCCGCGGCGCTGTGCCCCGCGTTACCCACGGCGCTCCCGCGGATGACCGCGTGAACGCGGTCCCCGTCGCGCAGGGCCGCCGGCAACGGCTTCAGCAGGACCAGTCCCCCGCCCTCGCCACGCACATAACCGTCCGCGCGCCGATCGAACGCATAGGTGTGCCCCGACGTCGACAGCGCACCGAATTCGCGCTCCAGCATTGCGGTTTCGTCGGCCAGGTTGAGGTGCACCCCGCCGGCGATCGCCAGCGTGGACTCGCCGGCGCGCAGGCTTTCACAGGCGAGGTGCACGGCGACCAGCGAGGACGACTGGCCGGAGTCGACGGTCATGCTCGGTCCGTGCAAGCCGAAGGCGTACGAGACCCGGTTGGCGATCATTGCCCGGCCGATGCCGACGAACGAGTGGTGGTCGAGGTTGTCGGCGATGTCGCGCAGCGTAAGGACCGCGTAGTCATCGGCCATCGCACCGACGTATACCGAAATGGGCTTTCCCCGAACCGTTTCGGGCACCACGAACGCGTCCTCGAAGGCTTCCCAGGTCAGTTCGAGGGCCAATCGCTGACGGGGATCCATCGCGCACGCCTCGCGCGGCGAGAGGTTGAAGAAGTCGGCGTCGAAGTCGGCGACGTCCCCGGGCAACCGCGTCGCTTCCCGGCCGGCGCGGATCAGATCCCAGAACTCGCGGGGGCTTGCCGCGGCGGGGAATCGGCACGCCATGCCGATGACTGCGACGTCCGTCATGCTAGGGGCCGATCTCCTCATCGAGGATGGCGAAGAGCTGGCTCTCGGTGGCGGTGGCGATGTCGTCGTCGAACGGGTCGTCGGGCTGCTCCGGGTAGGGAGCTTCCGCCGGGCCGGTCAGCGTGTGCAACAGGGCTTCCAGCCGGGTGACGAGCTGCGCCTTGTCGCCGGGGCTCCAGTCGGATTGGCCGAGCAGCCCCTGCAATTCGCGGGCCACGTCGTTGAAACGGGCCATCCGGTCGGGCGGCTCACCGGTCGTGCCGGTGGACAGCTGGCCGTCGAGGTGCTCGGCCAGGGCCGAAGGCGTCGGGAAGTCGAAGATCAGCGTCGGCGAAAGGGTCAGGCCGGTCGCAATCTTGAGGCGGTTGCGCAGTTCCACGGCGGTCAGCGAGTCGAACCCGAGATCCTGAAAAGCCTGGTCGGCGTTGACGTCCGCGGTGCTGTGCCCCAACACCGTTGCGGCGTTGCCGCATACCAACTCGACGAGCTCGAGCCGCCGCTGCTCGGGGGTCAGGCCGTCGAGCCGCGCCCGCAAGCCAGTCAGCGACACCATGTCGGTGGGGTCGAGGACCCGCCGGGCTCGGCGAGTGGCCAACCGGCTCAACAGCGGTGGCAGCGCGGCGCCGCCGTGCGCCAGCGCGGCCGTGTCGAGCCGGGTGGCCACGACGACCGGCGGCTCGGTCAGCAGTGCGGCGTCGAGCAGGTCGAGCGCCTGCCGGGTGGACAGCGGGGCCAGCCCGGCGCGGCTCATCCGGGCCTTGTCGCGATCGCCCAGGTGCCGGGTCATGGCCGACGACTCTTCCCACATTCCCCAGGCAATCGACAGGGCGGGCAGGCGGTGGGCGTGGCGGTACGCCGCCAGCCCGTCCAGGAAGGAGTTCGCGGCGGCGTAGTTGCCCTGGCCCGGCGCGCCGACGATCCCCGCCATCGACGAGAACACCACGAACGCCGCCAGATCCAGCTCCCGCGTCAGCTCGTGCAGGTGCCACGCCCCGTCGACCTTGGACCGCAGCACCGTGTCGATGCGCTCCGGTGTCAGCGAGGCGATCACCGCGTCGTCGAGCACCCCCGCGGCGTGAAACACGCCGCGCAGCGGGAAGCGCTGCGGCACCCGCGCCAGCAACCCCGCCACGGCGTCCCGGTCACCGACGTCGCAGGCCACCACCGACACCTCGGCGCCCGCCTCGCGCAGCTCGGCGACCAGCCCGGACATCCCGTCCGCCCGCTCACCGCTGCGGCTGACCAGCATGACGTGCCTCACCCGGTAGCGGTCGACCAGGTGGCGGGCCACGGCCGAGCCCGCCATGCCGGTTCCGCCGGTGATTAACGCGGTGCCGCCGGCCAGGCCGGCCGGGCCGTCGGGCATGGTGAGCACCACCTTGCCGATGTGGCGGGCCTGGCTGACGAACCGGTAAGCCTCCGCGGCGCAACGCACGTCGAAGGCCTTGACGGGCAAGGGGTTTAACGTTCCGGCGGCGAACAGCCGCATCAGTTCGTCCGACATCTCCGCGATGCGGTCGGGGCCGGCCTCCATCAGGTCGAAAGCGCGGTAATAGATCCCCGGATGGGCCGCCGGGTCGCGCAAATCTGTCTTGCCCATTTCGATGAAGCGCCCGCCGGGGCCCAGCAACCGCAGCGACGCATCGGTGAACTCGCCGGCCAGCGAGTTCAGCACGACGTCCATGCCGGCATCGCCCGTGGCGGCGGCGAACTTCTCCTCGAAGTCCAGCGTGCGCGAATCAGCGATGTGCTCGTCGTCGAGGCCCATGGCGCGCAGGGTGTCCCACTTGCCGCGGCTGGCGGTCGCGAACACCTCGGCCCCCCAATGCCGGGCCAGCTGCACGGCCGCCATCCCGACGCCGCCGGCGCCGGCATGCACCAGCACCCGCTCGTCCGCGCGCAGGCCGCCCAAGACCGACAACCCGTGATACGCCGTCAAGAACACCACCGGCACGCCCGCTGCCTGCGCGAACGACCAACCCGACGGGACCCGGGTCACCAGCCGGCGATCGACGACCGCTTCCGACCCGGTCAGGCCCAAGATGCCCATCACCGCGTCGCCCGCGGCCAAATCCGTGACACCGGGCCCGATCTCGGTCACCAGGCCGGCGCCCTCGGCGCCCAGCTGCGCGACGCCCGGATACATGCCCAGCGCTACCAACACATCACGGAAGTTCACCCCGGCCGCGGCGACCGCCACCCGCACCTGCCCGGCCGCGAGCTCCACCGGGGGGCCCGACTGCACCGCCAAGTCCTCCAACGTCCCGGCGTCACCGGCGGCTAGTCGCCACACCGACGGCGCCTCGGGAAGGGGCAACAGCGGGTGCGGCTTGAGCGGCTGCAGCCGTGCGCCGTAGGCGATCCCTGCGCGCACCACCAATTGCGGTTCGCCGCAGTCGATTACGGAGCCGAGATCGAGCGAACCGTCGGAGTCGACCAGCACCGCCCGGCCCGGCTGCTCGGCCTGCGCCGAGCGCACCAGCCCCCACACCGCGGCACCGGCGAGGTCCGAGAGCTCCTCGCCGGGCAGCGCGACGGCGCCGCGGGTCAGCACCACCAACGGCTCGACGTCGCCAACCCTGGACTGCAAAACGCCCAGCGCCTCATGGGTGGCGGCGTAGACCGATCCGACCACCCCGTCGCCGTTCGTGGGCGGCCGCCACACGTCGGGAGCGGGGTTACCGGCGTTGTCGGCCAACGTGACGGGGGACCACACCGCCTCCAGGAGTTCCCCGCCCGCGGAGCGGGCCGCCGCGGCCGCCGACAGTTGGGCGGCCGACACCGGCCGCGTCACCAGCTCCCGCACCGATAGCACCGGCACGCCCGACGAATCGGCCAGTTCGATTGACACGGCGCCCTTGCCCACCGGCGCCAGCCGCACCCGGACCCGCGACGCGCCGGCCGCGTACAGGCATACTCCTTGCCAGGAGAACGGCAAGACGGTCTCGGCGTCCCCGTCGGCCACGCCCAGGGCGTGCAAAGCCGCATCCAGAACCACCGGATGAATCCCGAAGCCGCCCACGGTCACGCCGGCCTGCTGCGGCGCCTCGACCTCGGCGAAGATTTCGTCCCCCCGCCGCCACATCTTCCGCAGACCCCGGAAGGCCGGGCCGTAGCCGTAGCCGCGCCGCGCCAAATCGTCGTAGGCGCCGGTCACGTCGACCGCGGTGGCGCCGACGGGCGGCCAGACCGACAGGTCCGCGTCCGGCGCGGGCGACCCTTCGCTCAGCACACCCTGGGCGTGCAAGGCCCAGTCCGGACCGGCCTGCGAATAGACCGCCACGGCGCGGGATCCGGCCTCGCCGGCGGCATCCACCACCACCTGCACCCGCACCGCGCCGGCCGGCAGGGGCAACGGGGCCGACAGCGTCAGCTCCTCGATCACCGGGCAGCCGACCTCGTCGCCGGCCCGCAGCATCAGCTCCACAAACCCCGCACCCGGGAACAGCACCGTCTGAGTCACCGCGTGATCGGCCAGCCACGGCTGGGCGGCCGTCGACAGCCGGCCCGTCAACACCACACCGCCCGAATCGGGCCGCTCCACCACCGCGCCCAGCAGGGCATGCTCGGCGCCGGTCAACCCCAAGCCGGCGGGGTCGCCGCCGCCCACCTCCTGAGACGACAGCCAAAACCGGCGCCGTTGAAAGGCATACGTCGGCAGGTCGACGCGGTGGGCGGTCAGGCCGGCGAACGCCGCGGCCCAGTCCACCTCGGCGCCGGAGACGAACAGCTGCCCGGCCGCCAGCAGCAGCGAATCGATTTCGGGACGGTCCTTGGCCATCGACACCGCCGCGACGGCGGGCTCCCCCGCCAGCGACCGCTCCACCGCGGCCGTCAACGCCGCCCCCGGGCCCACCTCCACAAAGGCGCCGGCGCCCAGCGATCCGGCCACCCGCACGCCGTCGGCGAACCGCACCGGCCGGCGCACGTGCTCGACCCAGTAGTCCGCGGACCCGTATCCGGGCTCCGCCAATCGCCCAGTCACGTTGGACACCAGGTCGATTCGCGGCGTCCCGGGCGAGACCTCAGCCAGTACCGCGGCGAACTCCTCGATCATCGGCTCCATCAACGGTGAATGGAAGGCGTGCGAGACGGCCAGCCGCCGCACCCGCCGGCCGCAGTCAGCCAGCCGATCCGTCACCGTCGTGACCGCGGTCCGCTCGCCGGAAAGCACCACCGCATCGGGTCCGTTGACCGCCGCGAGGCTCACATCGCCGTTGAGCAGCGGCGCGACCTCGGCCTCGGTGGCGCTCACCGCGACCATCACCCCGCCGGCCGGCAGCGCCGCCATCAACCGCCCGCGGGCCACCACCAGCCGGGCCGCGTCGGGCAAAGACAACACCCCGGCCACGCAGGCCGCCGCGATCTCCCCCACCGAGTGGCCGATCACCAGATCGGGGGTTACCCCACAGGACCGCCACAGCGCCGCCAGGGCGATCTCGAGGACGAACAACGCCGGCTGGGCGAACTCCGTGTTTTCCAACAGGTCCGGGTCGCCGCCCCACATCACGTCGCGCAGCGGCAGCCGCGCGTGGCCATCCACCGCCGCCACCGCCTCGTCGAAGGCCTGAGCGAACGCCGGGAAGCGTTGACACAGTTCGCGTCCCATCCCGAGCCGCTGCGAGCCCTGGCCGGGAAACACGAACACGCGCTTGCCCACCGGGCGGGAACGCCCGATCACTACACCCGGGCCAGGCGTCCCGGACGCCACCCCGGCCAGCCCAGCCATCAGCGTGTCCCGATCGCCGCCCACCAGCACGGCCCGGTGTTCCAGGGCCGCCCGGGTGGTGGCCAGCGACCAGCCGACATCCAGCGCGCGCAGCGCGGGCTGGGCATCCAGGTATGCCGAGAGCCGCCCCGCCTGCGCGGCCAACGCTTCGGCCGACCGGGCCGACACCACCCACGGCATCACCACGTCGGATTGGTCACCTTGCACCGCAACGGTTTCCGGATCGGCCGGCGGCTGCTCGACGATGACGTGGGCGTTGGTCCCACTGATCCCGAACGACGACACCCCCGCCCGCCGCTGCCCGTCCCGCGCCGGCCATGGCTGGGGTTCGGTCAGCACCGACACCGCGCCCGCCGACCAATCCACGTGCGGCGAAGGCACATCCACGTGCAGCGTCTTGGGCATCACCCCATGCCGCATCGCCTGCACCATCTTGATCACGCCGGCCACCCCCGCCGCGGCCGACGTGTGGCCGATGTTGGATTTGATCGATCCCAGCCACAGCGGCCGGTCCGCCGGGCGGTCCTGCCCGTAGGTCGCCAGCAGGGCCTGGGCCTCGATCGGATCACCCAAAACCGTTCCCGTGCCGTGACCTTCGACCACGTCGACGTCGGCCGCGCTCAACCCGGCGTCGGCCAGCGCCGCCCGGATCACCCGCTGCTGGGACGGCCCGTTCGGTGCGGTCAGCCCGTTGGAGGCGCCGTCTTGGTTCACCGCCGAACCGCGCAGCACCGCCACCACCGGATGGCCCAGCCGCCGGGCGTCGGCCAGCCGCTCCAGCACCAGGACGCCCGCGCCTTCCGACCACGACGTGCCGTCCGCGGCACCCGCGTACACCTTGCACCGGCCGTCGGGAGCCAGCGCCCGCTGCCGGCTGAACTCCACGAACGCGGCGGGGGTGGCCATCACCGTCACACCACCGGCCAGCGCCAGGTCGCACTCCCCGGAGCGCAGCGACTGCGCCGCCAGGTGCATGGCCACCAACGACGACGAACACGCCGTGTCGATCGACACCGCGGGGCCTTCCAGCCCCAGCACGTAGGACACCCGGCCCGAGGTCACGCTCAGCGTCGAACCGGTCAGCCCGTAGCCCTCCAACTCCCCCTTGACCTCGCCGCCGTAGCCGGCGTGGATGACGCCGGCGAACACGCCGGTCGCCGAGCCACGCAACCCCAGCGGGTCAATCCCCGCCCGCTCCAACGCTTCCCACGAGATCTCCAACATCAATCGCTGCTGGGGATCCATCGCCAGGGCCTCGCTGGGCCCCACCCCGAAGAAGCCGGCGTCGAAATCCGCCGCGTCCCGCAGGAAGCTGCCCTGGCGGGTGTACATCTTCCCCGCCGTGTCGGGATCGGGGTCGTAGAGGCCCTCGACATCCCAGCCGCGATCCGCCGGGAAGTCCGACACCGTATCGCGGCCGTCGTTCACCAGCTCCCACAGCGTCTCCGGCGAATCGACCCCACCGGCGTACCGGCACGCCATACCCACCACCGCGATCGGTTCGGACAGCTTGCCTTCCAGCTCCAAGACGCGTCGCCGCGCCCGCCGGAGATCGGCCGTCAGGCGTTTCAGGTAGTCGACGTGCTGCGTGGTATCCGGCATCGCGGTCTCAGCGGCCGAGTTCTTCATCGAGGATGGCAAAGAGTTGGCTTTCGGTGGCGGCGTCGAGGTCGGCGTCGAGGCCCTCGGGTTCGGGGTGATCGGCGGGGCCCACCGCGGCGAGCAGGTGGTGCAGGCGCGCGCGCAGCGCCGATTTGTCGGATGGGTCCCAGTCGGGTCGGGTCAGTAGCGCCTGCAATTCCCGGGTGATGTCGGTGAAGCGGGCCATCAGGTCGGGCCGGTCGTCAACCGGACCGGCGGACAGGTGGCCGTCGAGGTGCTCGGCGAGGGCCGCCGGCGTGGGATAGTCGAAGATCAATGTGGGCGAAAGGGTAAGGCCCGTCGCCGTTTTCAGCCGGTTGCGCAGCTCGACGGCGGTGAGCGAATCGAAGCCGAGATCCCCGAACGCGCGGCCGGCGTCGATGTCGCCCGGGTTGGGCAGGCCCAGCACGGTCGCCGCGTTGGCGCGGACCAGGTCCACCAGCTCACGCTGGCGCGCGTCGGGCGCCAGGCCGTGCAGGCGCGCGGTGAGACCGGTCAGCAGCGCGGTCGTGTCGACGTCGTCGACAACGCGGCGGGTGGTGCGGGCGGCCAGCTCGCTCAGCAACGGTGGCAGCGCAGCGGCGTTGTCGGACAGGGCGACCCGATCCAGGCGGGCGGCCATCAGCACCGGGGTCTCGAGCAGCATGCCGGCGTCGAACGATTCCAGCGCCTGCTGGGTGGACAGCGGCGCGATGCCGAGCCGGCTCATTCGGGCCTTGTCGCGCTCCCCGAGGTGCGCCGTCATCGCCGAGGCTTGCTCCCACAGCCCCCAGGCCAGCGACAGGCCCGCAAGCCCGTGCGCCCGCCGGTGCGCGACCAGGCCGTCGAGGAAGCTGTTGGCCGCGGCGTAATTGGCTTGGCCCGGCGTCCCGACGATGCCGGCCATCGACGAGAACACCACGAACGCCGACAGGTCGAGGTCCCGGGTCAGCTCGTGCAGGTGCCAGGCGCCGTCGACCTTGGCCCGCAACACCGCAGCCACCCGATCCGGGGTCAGCGAGGCGATCAACCCGTCGTCGAGAACGCCGGCCGCATGCACCACGGCGCGCAGCGGATGCTGCGCCGGAATCTGCGCCAGCATCGCCGCGACTGCGCCGCGGTCCGCGACGTCGCAGGCCACCACCGACACGCCTGCCCCGGCCTCCCGCAGCCGGTCCACCAGCTCCGCGACCCCCGGGGCCCCGGCGCCGGCCCGGCTGACCAGGACGACGTGGCCGACGCGATAGCGGTCGACGAGGTGGCGGGCCAGCGCCGACCCGGCCATGCCGGTCCCGCCGGTGATCACCACGCTGCCGCCGACGAGCCCGCCACAGCCACTGAGCACGGCGCCGGGCCCGGTCGGGATGGTCAGTGCGACCTTGCCGATGTGGCGGGCCTGGCTGACGAACCGGTACGCCGCCGAGGCGCAGCGGACGTCGAAGGTCTTGAGCGGCAACGGTGTCACGGCGCCATCCCGCAGCAGTTCCACGATCTGGGCCAGCATCGCCGCGGTGCGGTCGGGTCCGGCCTCCAGCAGGTCGAAGGCCCGGTATTGCGCGCCGCGATGTTGTTCGGCGACGACGCGCGGGTCGCGGACGTCGGTCTTGCCCATCTCGATGAACCGGCCGCCGGGGGCCAACAGCCGCAGCGACGCGTCGGTGAACTCACCGGCCAGCGAGTTGAGCACCACGTCGACCCCGGCGCCGCCGGTCCCCGCCGCGAACTTCTCCTCGAAGTCAAGCGTTCGCGAATCGCCGATGTGGTCGTCGTCGAACCCCATGGCGCGCAGGGTGTCCCACTTGCCGCGGCTCGCGGTCGCGAACACCTCCGCGCCCCAGTGGCGTGCCAGCTGGACAGCGGCCATGCCCACCCCGCCGGTGGCGGCGTGCACCAGCACCCGCTCACCCGCGCGCAGCCCGGCCAGCACCGACAACCCGTAGAGCGCGGTGAGAAACACCACCGGCACCCCCGCGGCCGTGACCAGCGAGCAGCCCTGCGGCACCGGCGTGACCAGCCGCCTATCCACCACCGCTTCGGAACCGACCACACCGAGCAGCCCCATCACCGCATCACCAACCGCCAGGTGATCGACGCCGGGACCGACCTCGACGACCACGCCGGCGCCCTCGGCCCCCAACTCGCCGCCGCCCGGATACATGCCCAACGCCACCAACACATCCCGGAAGTTCACGCCGACCGCGGCCACCGCCACGCGGACCTGCCCGGCCTCCAGTTCCGCCCGCGGGCACGAGCCCACCACCAAATCCTCCAGCGTCCCCGCGCCGCCCGCGTCCAGCCGCCAGCCCCCGGGCGGCAGCCGCAACACCGATCCGCCGCGTGCCGGGCGCATCCGGGCCGCGTAGGCCACACCCGCGCGGACCACCAATTGCGGTTCCCCGCAGCCGATCACGGCGCGCGCGTCCAACGATCCGTCGGTGTCGATCAACACCACCCGGCCCGGCTGTTCGGCCTGCGCCGAGCGCACCAACCCCCACACCGCCGCGCCGGCCAGGTCCGCGACGTCCTCACCCGCGAGCGCGACCGCCCCGCGGGTTTGCACCGCCAGCGTTGCCGACTCCGGATCGGCCAGCCACGACTGCAGTACGCCCAGCGCCTCGGTGGTGGCCGCGTGCACCGACCGCACCGGATCGCCGCCGTGCGCACCGGGCTCCCACAGCCTGGCGTCGGAATGCTTGTCGCTCAACGCTATCGGTGACCACGCCACCTCGAAGAGTCCCTCGGCAGGCGCGGCGGCCGCGGCCAGCTGCCCGGCCGAGACCGGTCGCATCGCCAGGGAGCGCACCGACAAAACCGGCAGCCCGGACCCGTCGGCCAGTTCCACCGACACTGCCCCCGAACCGGACGGCGCTATCCGGACCCGCGCCCGGGCGGCGCCCCCAGCATGCAGCGTCACCCCCTGCCACGAGAACGGCAACACGGTTTGACCCTGATCGCCGGCGGCGCCGATCGCGTGCAGCGCCGCGTCCAGCAACACCGGGTGGATCCCGAAGCCGCCGTCCTGCGCGCCGGCGTCGTCCGGCACGGCGACGTCGGCGAAGATCTCATCACCTCGCCGCCACACCGCGCGCAGGCCGCGGAATGACCGGCCGTACTCGTAGCCGCGCTCGGCCAGCCGCGCGTAGGCGTCGCCCACGTCAACGGGCGCAGCCCCCGCCGGCGGCCACACCGACAGATCGGCGGACGGCGTCACCGCCGCCGGGCGCACCGAGCCATGGGCGTGCAGCACCCAGTCCGATTGCGCGGCAGCCGAATACACCGATAGCTCGCGCTGCCCCGACTCCGCGGCGGCACCCACCACCACCTGCACCTGCACGCCGTCGGTCGCCGGCAGCGCCAACGGGGCCGACAACGTCAGCTCCTCGACCGCCCCGCACCCGACCTCGTCGCCCGCGCGAATGGCCAGCTCCACGAACGCCGCACCGGGGAACAGCACCGTGCCGCCCACCGCGTGGTCGGCCAACCACGGCTGGGCGGCCGTCGACAGCCGGCCGGTCAACACCACCCCGCCCGAATCGGGCCGCGCCAGCACCGCACCCAGCAGCGCGTGCCGCGCACCCGCCAAGCCCAGGGTGGCCACGTCACCCGAGCCGGTGGCGCCACCCGGCAGCCAGAAACGCTGCCGCGCAAAGCCGTACGTGGGCAGGTCGACGCGCCGCCCGCCCAGACCGGCGATGGCGGCGCGCCAATCCACGGCAACGCCGGCCACATGGGCCTGGCCAGCCGACAACCAAAACCGCTGCAGCGACCCGTCGTCGCGGCCCAGCGAGGGGACCACCAATGCGTCAGCGCCGCAGTCGGTCACGGTGTCCTCGACGGCCGCCAGCAGGACCGGGTGCGGGCTGGATTCGACGAACACCCCGTAGCCGGCGCCGCACGCGCTGCGCACCGCCCGCTCGAACTGGACCGTCTGCCGGATGCTGCTGTACCAGTAGTCGGCGTCCAGGCCGGCGGTGTCCAGCAGTTCGCCGGTGACGGTGGAGAACAATGCGACCGAGGACGGTCGCGGCTCGATGCCGGCCAGCGCCTCGGCCAGCGCCGGGCGAATCGCGTCGACGTGCCGGGAGTGGGAGGCGTAGTCCACGTCGATCCGGCGGGCCCGCACGCCGTCGGACTCGCAGCGGATCATCAACTCGTCGAGCGCGCCGACCTCGCCGGACACCACCACCGCGGAAACACCGTTCACCGCAGCGACATTCAACCGTTCTCCCCAGCCGGCGATCAATTCCTCGGCCCGGCCCAGCCCGCACGCCAGCGACACCATGCCGCCCGCGCCGGACAATTCCACCAGCAGCCGGCTGCGCAACGCCACCACCCTGGCCGCATCCTCCAGGGAAAGCGCACCGGCCACGTACGCCGCGGCGATCTCACCCTGGGAATGACCGATCACAGCGTCGGGGACGACGCCCACCGAGCGCCACAACTCGGCCAGCGACACCATCACCGCCCACAGCGCCGGCTGGACCACGTCCACCCGGTCCAACCCGGGCGCGCCGGGCGCCCCGCGGATGACGTCGATCAGCGACCAGTCGACGTGTTCGGCGAGCGCCTTCTCGCAGCGCTGCAGGTGTTCGGCGAAAACGGCTGAACTGTCCAGCAATTCGGCGCCCATGCCGACCCACTGGGACCCCTGGCCGGGAAACACGAACACCGTCTTGCCGGCCGGCTGCGCCCGGCCCACCGCCGCGCCCACGCCCGGCGCACCGGCCGCCAGGTCGGACAGCCCCGCGATCAGGCGTTCGCGGTCCGCGCCGACCACGACCGCGCGGTGCTCGAACAACGACCGTGTCGAAACCAGCGACCAGGCCACGTCGACCACTCGCAGACCCGGGTCGGCGTTCAGCCGCGCCAGGAGCCGGGACGCCTGGTTGGCCAGCGCGTCGGCCGATCGGGCCGACAGCACCCACGGCGCGGGCGCGTCAGCACCCGCAGGGGCGGGGCTTTCCGGCGGCGGCTGCTCAACGATGACGTGCGCGTTGGTGCCGCTGATCCCGAAGGACGACACCCCCGCGCGGCGAGGCCGGTCCTGCGCCGGCCAGTCCCGCGCCTCGGTTAGCAGCGACACCGCCCCCGCCGACCAATCCACATGCGGCGTAGGCACATCCACGTGCAACGTCTTGGGCATCACCCCGTGGCGGATCGCCTGCACCATCTTGATCACCCCGCCGGCGCCCGCCGCCGCCGACGTGTGACCCATGTTGGACTTGACCGACCCCAACCACAGCGGCCGATCCGCTGGCCGGTCCTGCCCGTACGTCGCCAAAACCGCTTGCGCCTCAATCGGATCCCCGAGGGTGGTGCCCGTCCCGTGCCCCTCCACCAGGTCCACGTCCGCCGCCCGCAGGCGCGCGTCGGCCAGCGCGGCGCGAATCACCCGTTGCTGCGACGGCCCGTTCGGCGTCGCCAGCCCGTTCGAGGCGCCGTCCTGGTTAACCGCCGACCCGCGCAGCAGCGCCAGCACGCTATGCCCCGACCGACGCGCGTCGGACAACCGTTCCAGGACCAACACGCCGACGCCCTCGGAGAAACCGGTGCCGTCGGCGGCGCCCGCGTACGCCTTGCACCGCCCGTCGGCGGCCAGCGCCCGCTGCCGGCTGAACTCGATGAACATCGCCGGGGTCGCCATCACCGTCACGCCGCCGGCCAGCGCAAGGTCGCACTCGCCGGCCCGCAGCGATCGGGCCGCCAGGTGCAGGGCCACCAACGACGACGAACAGGCGGTGTCAACGGAAATGGCCGGCCCCTGTAGGCCCAGCTCGTAGGCCACCCGGCCCGACGCCACGCTCAACGTCGAACCGCGCAGCCCGTAACGCTCCAGGTGCCCCGGCACCCGGCCCTGGCCGCCGTACGAACCGTGGAAGATGCCGGCGAACACGCCCGTCGGCGAACCGCGCAGGGTGAGGGGGTCAATCCCGGCCCGCTCCAACGCTTCCCACGACACCTCGAGCAGCAGGCGTTGCTGCGGGTCCATCGCCAGCGCCTCGCTGGGCGCGATGGAAAAGAACGCGGCGTCGAAGTCGGCCACGTCGGCCAGGAAGCCCCCGCAGCGGGCATACGACTTACCCACCGCGTCGGGGTCGGGATCGAACAGGCCCGTCAGGTTCCAGCCGCGGTCGGCCGGGAAGTCCGAGACCACATCGCGGCCCTCGACCACCATCTGCCACAGGGCCTCCGGGGAATCCACCCCACCCGGGTACCGGCAGCCCATCCCCACCACGGCGATGGGTTCGGTTGCCGCCGAGAGGTATTCGCGCGTCTCGCGCTTCAGCCGCTCGTTTTCCTTCAGCGCGGCGCGCAGGGCCTTGACGAGCTCGTCGGGGTTGGCAGTCATGACGTCACCGAAGGTATGGGGGGCACAAGAAGCAACGCCTTCGGTCAGTGCCAGCGCAGCAACACGAGTTCGGAACAAAATCCCGGACCCATCGCGAGCATCAGGCCGGGGCTTCCGCTCGGTGGCGGCTTGGCCAGGGTGTCCCGCAGCACGTGCAGCACCGACGCCGACGAGAGGTTGCCGATCTCACCCAGCGAACGCCAGGTCAGCTCCAGCGCGTCCGGCGGCAGGCCGAGGCTCGCGTTGATGGCCTCGATGATCTTCGGACCGCCGGGGTGGCTGACCCAGGCGCCGATGTCGGTCGTCGTCAGCCCGTGCGCCCCGAGGAATCCGGAGACGTCCTGCTCGATGTGCTCCTCGACCACCTGGGCCAGGTCCTTGGCCAGGACCAGCTCGAACCCGGTGGCGCCGACGTCGTAGCCCATGGTGCGCAACGAGTCGGGGTAGAGCGTGCTGCGCGAATCCAGGATCGCCGGCCCGCCCGCGGCCACCCGTTCGGCGCGCCGCTCCCCGACGGCCACCACCGCGCCCGCCCCGTCGGCGAACAGCGCGCTGCCGACCATGCCCTGCAGCGTCGGCTTGTACCCCGGGTAGGTGAGCGAGCAGAGCTCGACCGAGATCAGCGCCGCGGCGGCGTCCGGCGCGCCCCGCAGGTAGTCGTTCAGCCGGGCCACGCCGGCGGCCCCGGCCACGCAGCCCAGGCCGAACAGCGGCACCCGGCGCACATCGTCGCGCAGCCCCAGCCGCCCGGCGATCCGGGCGTCCAGGGAGGGCACCGCGAGGCCGGTGACGGTCGTGGTGATGAGCGCGTCCAGGTCCTGCGGGCGCAGGCCCGCCTCGTCGAGGGCGCCCGACAGCGCCTCGCACCCGAGGTCGACGGCGTTTTCGATGAAGATCCGGTTCGCCGCGCCGAAGTCGGTCAGCGCCGGATAGCGCTCCAGCGGCAGCACCAGGTGCCGGCTGTTGACCTTGGCGGCGGTGTGCAGCTGCCGGACGATGTCCTCGTAGCCCTCGAAGTCGGGGATGCTGACGAAGAAGTCGGTGAGCTCGCGCTGGGAATAACGGTACGGCGGCAAGGCGCCGAATACGCCGGCGACGACGCTCATTGGTCCCACCCCTTGGTGACGAAGATCAGGGCCGAAATGTTCACCCGGATCGCTTCCCCCGGCAGTTTAGTCGGCTTGCAGGCGCCCGGCACAGAAACGAAAGTCCTCTCATTCCCCGCCGCCGAGCCGCGCCATGAGCTCCGCGGCCTCGGCCAGGACCGCTTCCAGCTGTTCGGCGACCCGGGCGGGAGCGGTCCCGCCCCGCCGGTCGCGCGAGGCCACCGAGCCCTCGATCGTCAGCACCTCGCGCACCTCGGGCGTCAGTTCGGGGCTGATGGCGGCCAACTCGTCGTCGGTGAGCTCGTCGAGCCCGACGGCACGCCCCTCGGCCACGCGCACGGCGGCCCCGGCGGCCTCGTGCGCGGACCGGAACGGCACCCCCCGGCGCACCAGCCATTCGGCGATGTCGGTGGCCAGCGTGTACCCGGCCGGGGCCAGCGCGGCCATCCGGTCGACGTCGAACGTCAGGCTGGCCACCAGCCCGGCCATCGCCGGTGCCACCAGCTCCAGCTGGGCCACCGAGTCGAAGACCGGCTCCTTGTCCTCCTGCAGGTCACGGTTGTAGGCCAGCGGCTGCGCCTTCAGCGTCGCCAGCAGCCCGGCCAGGTTGCCGATCAGCCGCCCGGACTTGCCGCGGGCCAGCTCGGCGATGTCGGGGTTCTTCTTCTGCGGCATGATCGAGCTGCCGGTGGACCACGAGTCGTGCAGCCGCACGTAGCCGAACTCCGTCGAGCTCCACAGGATGATGTCCTCGGCCAGCCGCGACAGGTCCACCGCGATCATCGCGAAGACGAACGCGGCCTCGGCGGCGAAATCCCGGGCCGCGGTCGCGTCGATGGAGTTGCCGGCGGCCTCCGCGAAACCCAGCTTGGCGGCGATCGCGTCCGGGTCCAGCCCCAGCGACGAGCCGGCCAGCGCCCCGGACCCGTACGGGGAGATCGCGGCGCGCTTGTCGAAGTCCACGATGCGGTCGACGTCGCGCAGCAGCGGGTGCGCGTGGGCGAGCAGGTGGTGGGCCAGCAGGACCGGCTGGGCGGACTGTAGGTGCGTCTTGCCCGGCATGATCGCGCTCGGGTGCGCGCCGGCCTGGGCGGCGAGCGCGGCCACCACCTCCAGCGTCGCCTGCGCGACCCGGCGCACCGCGTCGCGCAGCCACATCCGGAACAGCGTGGCCACCTGGTCGTTGCGGGACCGCCCGGCCCGCAGCCGGCCGCCCAGGTCGGGGCCGACCCGGTCGATCAGACCGCGTTCCAGCGCGGCGTGCACATCCTCGTCGGTGACCAGCGGTGTGAAGCTGCCGTCGGCCACGTCCTGCGCGAGGCTGTCCAGCCCGGCCAGCAGCCCGTCGCGCTGCTCCTCGTCGAGCAGTCCGGCGTGGAACAGGATCACGGTGTGCGCGCGCGAGGCGACGATGTCGTAGGGGGCCAGCACCCAGTCGAAGTGAGTGGACTTGCTCAGGGCGGCCAGCGCGTCCGACGGGCCGTCGGCGAACCGGCCGCCCCACAGGGAGCCCTCGCGCGTGCTCACGCTTCGTCGGCCGCCAGGTCCCGGCGGGACGCGATCTTCGACGACAGCCCGTGCACGTACACGAAGCCTTTCGCGGCGGACTGGTCGAAGCTGTCGCCCTCGTCGTAGGTGGCCAGGTTGAAGTCGTAGAGCGACTGCGCGCTGCGCCGGCCGTTGACGGCAATGTGGCCGCCGTGCAACACCATTCGGATCTCGCCGGTGACGTGCTCCTGGGTCTTTTCGACGAAGGCTTCCAGCGCGGTCTTCAGCGGCGAATACCAAAGCCCGTCGTAGACCAGCTCGGCCCAGCGCTGGTCGGTGTGCCGCTTGAAGCGGCCCAGCTCGCGCTCCAGCGTGACGTGTTCCAGCTCGGTGTGGGCGGTGATCAGCACCATCGCCCCAGGGGCCTCGTAGATCTCCCGGCTCTTGATGCCCACCAGCCGGTCCTCGACCACGTCGAGCCGCCCCACCCCCTGGCAGCCGGCGCGGCGGTTGAGCTCCTCGATGGCCGCCAACACCGAGACCGGTTTGCCGTCGATGGACACCGGGACTCCGCGCTCGAATCCGACGATCACCTCGTCGGGCGTGTTCCAGTTGATCGTGGGATCTTCGGTGTAGGCGTAGATGTCCTTGGTGGGCGCGTTCCAAAGATGTTCCAGGAAGCCGGTTTCCACGGCACGGCCCCACACGTTCTGGTCGATGGAGAACGGCGAGCGCTTGGTGACGTTGATCGGGATGGCGTTCTCCTCGGCGAACGCGATCGCCTTCTCCCGGGTCCAGGCGTAGTCGCGGACCGGCGCGAGCACCTCCAAATCCGGTGCCAACGAAGCGAATCCGACCTCGAACCGAACCTGGTCGTTGCCCTTGCCGGTGCAGCCGTGCGCGACGGTGGTGCCGCCGTGCTCGCGGGCCGCCGCCACCAGGTGCTTGGCGATCAGCGGCCGGCTGATGGCCGACACCAGCGGGTAGCGGTCCATGTAGAGCGCGTTGCTCAGAATGGTGGGCAGGCAGTAGCCCTCGGCGAACTCGTCACGGGCGTCGACGACGACGGCCTCCACCGCGCCGCAGTCCAGGGCGCGTTGGCGGACGACCTCCATGTCCTCGCCGCCCTGGCCGAGGTCGATCGCCACGGCCACCACCTCGCGGCCGGTCTCCTTGCCGATCCAGCTGATCGCGACCGACGTGTCCAGCCCGCCGGAATACGCCAGGATGACGCGATCTGACATGAACCAATCTCCTTAGGTTGTTGTGAGGCTTTCCAGGGTGCGGGCCAGCTCGGTGCCGGTCATCGGCTCTCGGGCGGCCACGAAGACGGTGTCGTCACCGGCGATCGTCCCGACGACGTACGGTAGCGCCGCGCGGTCGATCGCGCTGGCCAAATAGTTGGCACCGCCCGGCGGGGTGCGCAGCACGGCGAGGTTGGCGCTGGCGTCGGCCGACACCAGCAGCTCGCTCAGCAGCCGGGACAGCCGGGCGGTGCCGCCGGACACCCCGCGTACCGGGCTGCCGTCCTCGGGAACGATGTAGACCCCGACGCCGCCGTCGGCGCCCCGCAGCTTCACCGCGCCCAGTTCCTCGAGGTCGCGCGACAGCGTGGCCTGGGTGACCTCGATGCCCTCGTCGGCCAGCCGGGCCACCAGCTCGCTCTGGCTGCTGATCGACGCCGACGACAGGATCGCCACGATGCGGTCCTGGCGGCCGGCGCGGGTGGTCTCGGTGGTGGTCTTCGAGCGGGTCATCGGGAGCGCTCCAGCAGCCACACCAGCAGCGCCTTCTGGGCGTGCAGCCGGTTCTCGGCCTCGTCCCACACCACGCTGGCCGGCCCGTCCATCACGGCGTCGGTGATCTCGTCGCCGCGGTGAGCCGGAAGGCAATGCAGCACAATGGCTTCCGGGTCAGCGAGACCCAACAGCCGCTCGTTGACCTGGAACGGCCGGAACGGTGTGCGGCGGTCGCGACCGTCATCCTCCTGCCCCATCGACGTCCAGGTGTCGGTCACCAGCACGTCGGCGCCGCGCGCGGCCGCGTCGGCATCGGCGGTGAGCGTGACCGAGGCGGCGGTGGCTTCGGCGCGCGCCGTGGCCGCCGCGACGAAGGCCGGGGCGGGGGCGAAGCCGTCCGGCGCGGCGACGGTGACGTGCATACCGGCGGTCACGCCGCCGAGCAGCAGCGAGTGGGCCATGTTGTTGGCGCCGTCGCCGAAGTAGGACATCCGCAGCCCCGTGAGCGATCCCTTGCGTTCGGTGATGGTCTGCAGGTCGGCGAGCACCTGGCAGGGGTGGAAGTCGTCGGAGAGCGCGTTGACCACCGGCACCGTCGCCGCCTCGGCCATGGCCTCGAGCCGGTCGTGTTCGAACGTCCGCCACACGATGGCCTCGACGTAGCGGGAAAGCACCCGCGCAGTGTCGGCCAGCGTCTCGTCGCGGCCCAGCTGTGTGCTGCGGGCGTCGACGACGACGGCGTGCCCGCCGAGCTGGGCGATGCCCACCTCGAAGGAGAACCGGGTGCGGGTGGAGTTCTTGTCGAAGAGCACCGCGACGCCGCGCGGCCCCTCCAGCGGGCGGCAGCTGAACGGGTCCTTCTTGAGTTCGGCGGCCAGCTGCAGCACCTCGGCCTGCTCGGAGGGTGACAGGTCGTCATCGCGCAGGAAATGCCGCGTCATGCCGCGGCCCGGTCCAGGACGCCGGGCAGGGCCGCGACGAAGCCGTCGAGCTGGGCCTCGGTGATGATCAGCGGCGGCGCCAGCCGGATGACGTCGGGCGCGGCGGCGTTGACCAGGAATCCGGCTGCACGCGCGGCGCTTTCGGCCTCCTTGGCCCGCGGCGCGGTGAGCACCATGCCCTGCAGCAACCCGCGTCCGCGGACGTGGTCGATCAGCGGGTGATTCAGGGATTCGATGCCGTGGCGCACCGACTTGCCGAGCACCTCGGCGTGCCGGGTCAGGTCCTTCTCCGCGATCACCCGCAGCACCGCCCGGGCCGCCGCCGCGCAGATCGGGTTGCCGCCGAAGGTGCTGCCGTGCAGGCCGGGGGTCATCAGCTCGGCGGCCGGCCCGACGGCCAGGCAGGCGCCGATGGGCAGCCCGCCGCCAAGCCCCTTGGCCATGGTGACGACGTCCGGGGTGATGCCGTCGTGCTGGTGCGCGAAAAAGGCTCCGGTGCGGCCCATTCCGGTCTGCACCTCGTCGAGCACCAGCAGCGCGCCGTGCCGCGCGGTGATGTCGCGGGCGGCGGTCAGATAGCCCTCGGGCGGCACCACGACACCGCCCTCTCCCATGATCGGCTCGAGGAACACCGCGGCGGTGGCGTCGTCGACCGCGGCGGCCAGCGCGTCGGCGTCCCCGTAGGGCACGTGCGTGACGTACCCGGGCAGCGGTTCGAACGGCGCCCGCTTGCTCGGCTGACCGGTCAGCGCCAGCGAGCCCATCGTCCGGCCGTGGAAACCGCCCTGCGCCGCAACCAGTTTCGTGCGCCCGGTCAACCGCGAGAGCTTGAACGCCACCTCGTTGGCCTCGGTGCCCGAGTTGCAGAAGAACACCCGCGTCGGCGCCCCGGTTTCGTCGGAGGCGCCCAGCAGCGCGACCAGCTCCTCGGCCAGCGCGATGCCCGGCTCGCTCGCGTAGAGGTTCGACGTGTGGCCCAGCGTCGCCATCTGATGTGTGACGGCCTCGATGACCGCCGGGTGGCGATGGCCCAGGACGTTGACGGCGATGCCGCCGAGCAGGTCCAGGTAGGTGTTGCCGTCGACGTCGGTGACCACGGCGCCGTCACCGCTGGCCAACGCCAGCGGCGGGGTGCCGTAGTTGTTCATCATCACGGCTTCCCAACGCTGCTGCATCAACTCCCCTTCAGTCACGCGCTTACCACCTTGGTGCCGGTGCCCGCGTCGGTGAAAAGCTCCACCAGCACACAGTGCTCGACCCGGCCGTCGATGACGTGGGCGCTCGGCACACCCGCGGTCACGGCCCGCAGGCACGCCTCGACCTTGGGGATCATCCCCGCCTCCAGCGTGGGTAGCAGTTGCGAAAGTGTGGCGGTGTCGATCTCGCTGACCAACGAGCCGCGATCCGGCCAGCTGGTGTAGAGGCCCTCGACGTCGGTGAGCATCAACAGCTTCTCGGCGCGCAGGGCCTCGGCGAGGGCCGCCGCGGCGGTGTCGGCGTTGATGTTGTGCACCACGCCCTCGGCGTCCGGGGCCAGCGTCGACACCACCGGAATGCGGCCCGCGGTAATGAGATCCAGCACCGCGGCGGTGTTGACCCGTTCGACGTCGCCCACCAACCCGATATCGGTGGCCACGCCGTCCACGGTGACGCTGCGCCGCACGGCGGTGAACAGTTGCGCGTCCTCGCCGGTGATGCCGACGGCGTAGGGGCCGTGCGCGTTGATCAGGTTGACCAGTTCGCGGCCCACCTGGCCGAACAACACCATTCGCGCCACGTCGAGCACTTCCGGTGTGGTGACCCGGAATCCGCCCTTGAAGTCGCCCTCGATGCCCAGGCGTCGCAGCATGGCGGTGATCTGCGGGCCACCGCCGTGCACGACGACCGGCAGGATGCCGCAGTTGCGCAGGAAGGCCATGTCGGCGGCGAATGCATGCCGCAGTGTGTCGTCGGTCATGGCGTTGCCGCCGTATTTGATGACGACGACCTTGCCGTACAGCTGCTTGAGCCACGGTAGCGCCTCGGCCAGCACCTGGGCCTTGACCGCGGTGGACAGCTCCTGGGTGCGCAAGAATATGCGCCGCTCCACCTCATCACTGCGTTCTGCATCGTCGCCGGCGCGCATCATGAGCTGTAGGCCGAATTCTCTTCGACGTAGGCGTGCGAGAGGTCGGTGGTGCGGACCGCGGCGCTACCGTCGCCCACCCCCAGGTCGACCGTGATGTCGATGTCGGCGCCGGACAGGTCCACCTCGCGCGCACCCGGCGCCCCGACGCCGTCGACACACACGGCAAATCCGTTGAACGACACGGTGATTCGATCAGGATCCAGCATCACCGGTGCCATGCCGACGGCGGCCAGCACCCGCCCCCAGTTGGGGTCGGACCCGAACACCGCGGTCTTGACCAGGCTGTCGCGGGCGATCACCCGCGCGGCGCTCAGCGCGTCGTCCTCGGAGGCCGCCCCGGTCACGGTGACGATGACGCGTTTGGTGACCCCCTCGGCGTCGGCCTGCAGCTGCGCGCACAGGTCGTCGCAGACCCGCAGCACGGCGTCGTCCAGATCGGCCTGGCTCGGCGTGATTTCGCTTGCCCCCGATGCCAGCAGCAGCACGGTGTCGTTGGTCGAACAGCTGCCGTCGATGTCGAGCCGGTCGAAGGTGCGCGCGGTGGCCCGGCGCAGCGCCCGGTCGAGCGCGGCGGGCTCGGCGGCGGCGTCGGTGGTCAGCACGCAGAGCATGGTGGCCAGCGACGGCGCCAGCATGCCGGCGCCCTTGGCCATCCCGCCGACCGTCCAGTTGCCCGCATGGTGCAGCGCAACCTGTTTCGGCACGGTGTCGGTGGTCATGATCGCGCGCGCGGCCTCATCGCCGCCGCTCAGCCCGCCGGCCATGTCGTGCACGATCGCCCGCACACCGGCCAGCACCTTGTCCATCGGCAACCGGTCACCGATCAACCCGGTGGAGCACACCGCGACCTCGATGGCCCCGGTCTCGGTCCCCCAGTCCGACAACGCGGCCGCGACGGCCTCGGCGGTGGCGTGGGTGTCTTGAAAGCCGCCCGGGCCGGTGCAGGCGTTGGCGCCGCCGGAGTTGAGGATCACCGCGCGCAGCGCTCCGGTGGTCAGCACCTGCTGGGTCCAGCGCACCGGCGCGGCCTTGACCTTGTTGCGGGTGAACACCCCGGCGGCCGCGTAGTCGGGGCCCTCGTTGAAGACCAGGGCGAGGTCGCGGTTGCCCGACGCCTTGATGCCGGCGGCGACGCCTGCCGCTCGGAACCCGGCCGGCGCGGTGACGCCCTGTTCGCGCACCAAGCGCGCCTGGGTCGTATAGGTCACGGGGCGATCCCGACCACCGAAAGGCCTTGGGCCTCCGGCCAACCCAGCGCCAGGTTCATCGCCTGCACCGCCGCGCCGCCGGTGCCCTTGACCAGGTTGTCGATCGCGGCGATCGCCACGAACGTCTCGGCGGCCTCGTCGACCGCGACGGCGATGTGCGCGGCGTTGCTGCCGATCACCGAGCCGGTGCGGGGCAGCTGACCCTCGGGCAGCAGGTGGACGAAAGGCTCTGCGTCGTAAGCCTTTTCGTAGGCGGCGCGCAGCTGAGACAGGGGCGAACGGGTGCGGGCCGTGCAGGTGGCCAGGATGCCACGCGACGTCGGGATCAGCACCGGGGTGAACGACACGGTGACGTCGCGGTCGGTGACCGCCCGCAGGCCCTGGGCGATCTCGGGGGTGTGCCGGTGGGCCCCCGCGATGTTGTAGGCCCGCGCCGACCCGATGACCTCCGACCCGAGCAGGTCGGTCTTGGCGGCCCGGCCCGCGCCCGAGGTGCCGCTGACGGCGACGACGGTGACGGCCGGCGCGATCAGGTCCTCGGCGACCGCGGGGAGCAGCGCCAGCAGCGCCGCGGTCGGATAGCAGCCCGGCACGGCGATGCGGCGGGCGCCGCGCAGCCGTTCCCGCGCGCCGGGCAGTTCCGGCAGCCCGTAGGGCCAGCTGCCGGCGTGCGGGGAACCGTAGAACCGCTCCCAGGCGGCGGCGTCGGTAAGCCTGAAGTCGGCGCCGCAGTCGACGATCAGGGTGTCGGGGCCGAGCTGTTCGGCCAGCGCGGCCGAGTGCCCGTGCGGCAGGGCCAGGAACACCACGTCGTGCCCGGCGAGTACCGCGAGTTCGGTGGGCTCGACCACCCGCTGCGCCAGCGGTGTGAGGTGCGGGTGGTGTTCGCCCAGCGAGCTGCCCGCGCTGGTCGCGGCGGTCAGCGAGCCGATGGCCAGGCGGCCGTCGGCGTAGGCCGGATGCCCCAGCAGCAGGCGCAGGACCTCACCGCCCGCATAGCCGCTGGCCCCGGCAACCGCCACCTTCAATACGTCGGCCATTCCGCCGATTCTGCATGGTTATGCAATGCTTTGCAAATCCATTACTAGGGCCGGCCTAGGCTCGCAGCTCGGCCCCGACCGCCTCCGCGGCGCGGCGCACCGCGGCATCGCGGGCCGCGCTGGCGTCATCCTCGGTCAGCGTGCGGTCCGGCGCGCGGAACCGCAACGCGAAGGTCAGCGATTTGCGGTCTTCCCCGACCTGCGGGCCGGTGAAGACGTCGAACAGTTGCAGGTCTTCCAGCAGGTCGCCGGCGCCCTCGCGGACGGCGTCGGCCACCGCCTGGGCCGGCACGTGCGCGGGCACCACCAGGCTGAGGTCCTGGAAGACGGCCGGGAACGGCGACACCCGCGGCGCGGGCAACGCCTCGACGATCGGGATCGCGTCGAGGTTGAGCTCGACGGCGCAGGTTCCCTTCGGCAGCCCGGAGCGCTCGATCACCGCGGGGTGCAGCTGGCCGGCGTGGCCGACGACGGTCTCCCCGACGAGCACCTCGGCGCAGCGGCCGGGGTGCCACGGCAGGTGCTGGGCCGCCCGCAGGCTCACCTCGACCCCACTGGCGCGGGCGATGATGCGGGCCGCCTCGAACGCGTCGGCGGCTTCCACCCGACGGCCGGGACCCCAGGGGCCGCGCCGTTCGCGCAGCCCCGCCAGCACCGCCGCCACGTGCTGCGGTTGCCGGGGCAGCGAGGCGTCCAGCGTCGCGATCTCTTCGTCGGTGGGCCGCCGGTGCACCGGGATCGGCTGCACTCCGCGGGTCTGCTCGGTCGGTTGCACCACCTGCGCCAGCGCGTAGAGCGCAACGTCCACCAGACCCCGGGACACGTTGCGCACCAACGCTTCCAGCAGCGCGGGCAGCAGCGTGGTGGCCAGGTGCGGGCGGTCGGCCTCCAGCGGGTTGAGCACCTGGGTGGTCGAGCGCCGGGGATCGTCGGCCGGCAGGCCCCACAGGTCGAACACGCCGGCGGGCAGGAACGGCGTCGGCAGGATCTCGACGTAGCCGGATTGGGCGAGCGATCTGCCGATGGCGCGGCGACGCTTCTGCCTCGCGGTGAGGCCCCGGCCCGCCGGGGCGGCGGGCAGCACCGACGGGATGGCCTCCAGCCCCTCGAGGCGCAGCACCTCCTCGACGAGGTCGGCGGGCTGCACCAGGTCGGGCCGCCAGCTCGGTGGGGTCACGGTCAGTGTCTCGCCGTCGTCGCTCACCGAAGCCCCGACCTGCGCCAGGCGCCGTGCCGTGGTGCCCGGCGGGTAGGCGACCCCGGCGACGCGGTCGGGCAGGTCGGCGGCGATCCGGATCGGCGGGAGCGACCAGTCGTCGCTCGGCGGCTCGCCGCGCCAATCGGTCAGCTCGTCCGACACCGCTCCGCCGGCGATGTCGACGAGCAGCGTGGCGCAGCGGTCCAGCGCGGCGACCGAGATCGCCGGGTCCACCCCGCGCTCGTAGCGCCGGGCGGCCTCGCTGGGCAGGTGCAGACGCCGCTGGGTGCGCGAGACGGCGGCCGGGTCCCACACGGCGGCTTCCAGCAGCACGTCGGTGGAGTCGGCGCGGACCTCGGTGCTCGCCGCGCCCATCACGCCGCCGATCGCCGCGGTCGCCCGGTCGTCGACGATGAGGACGTCGGCCGGGTCGAGCCGGCGCTCGATGTCGTCGAGCGTCACGACGGTCTCGCCGGCCCGGGCGAACCGCACCCCGAGGCCCCCGGAGATGCGGTTGCAGTCGTGCGCGTGCATGGGGTGGCCGAGCTCGAGCATCACGTAGTTGGTGACGTCCACCGCCGGGGAGGTCGCGCGGATGCCGGCCAGCAACAGTCGGCGCTGCAGCCACCACGGCGACACGGCGGCGGGGTCGATGCCAGTCACCGGGCGCAGGGCGAACCGGCGGACACCGGTTTCGGGATGCACGGTCAACGGCCAAGCCTCCCCCGCGGCCGGCAATGGTTTGACGTCCGCCGGGTCGACGAAGTCGAGGTCATAGGCGCAGGCGATCTCGCGGGCCAGGCCCCGCACCGACATGCAGTAGCCCCGGTCGGGGGTGATCGCCAGATGGAAGACCACGTCGTCCAACCCCAGCACCGCGGCGCCGTCGGCGCCCGGTCCTGCGGTGCCGGGCGGCAACACCAGGATGCCGGAATGGTCGGCCCCCAAACCCAATTCGGCCGCAGAGCAGATCATGCCGTCGGATTCGCGGCCGTAGGTCTTGCGCGCCGTGATGGCGAACCCGCCGGGCAGCGTGGTGCCGGGCAGCGCCACGACCACCAGGTCGCCGACGGCGAAGTTCGTTGCGCCGCAGACGATGTCGCGCGGCTCAGGCTCGCCGACGTCGACGCGGCAGGCCCGGATCGGCTTCTTGAAACCGGTGAGCTCCTCGATGGCGGCCACCCGTCCCACGGTCAGCGGCCCGTCGACCGGGCCGAGCGGGACGACCTCCTCGACCTCGTGGCCGATGCGCACCAGGGTCTGTTCCAGATCGGCGGGGGTGACGTCCCAGTCCGGGGCGCCGGCCGCCACGATCTCCCGCAGCCAGCTGTAGGGAATGCGCATCAGGCACCCACCCCGAAAGGCAGCGAGAACCGGACGTCGCCCTCGACCATGTCGCGCATGTCGGGGATGCCGTTGCGGAACTGCAGGGTGCGTTCCAGGCCCATCCCGAACGCGAACCCGGAATAGACCTCGGGGTCGATCCCCGCGGCCCGCAACACGTTCGGGTGCACCATGCCGCAGCCACCCCACTCGACCCAGCCGGCCCCGCCCTTCTTGCCGGTGAACCAGACGTCGACCTCGGCGGAGGGTTCGGTGAATGGGAAGAAGTGCGGCCGGATCCGGGTACGGGCCTCGGGGCCGAACTCCGCGCGGGCGAACGCGTCCAGGGTGCCCCGCAGGTGCGCCATGGACAGCCCGCGGTCCACCGCCAGCCCCTCGACCTGGTGGAAGACGGGCGTGTGCGTGGCGTCGAGTTCGTCGGTGCGGAAGGTCCGCCCGATCGAGACGATGTAGACCGGCAGCTCGTGGGCCAGCAGGGTGCGGACCTGCACCGGCGAGGTGTGTGTGCGCAGCAGCTGCCGGGAATCGTCCGGCGCGATGTAGAACGTGTCCTGCTCGCTGCGCGCCGGGTGGTCCGCCGGGAAGTTGAGCGCGTCGAAGTTGAATTGCTCGGATTCGACTTCGGGACCCTCGGCCAGTTCCCAGCCCATCGCGACGAAGGTGTCGGCGATGTGCTCGGCCAGCTGGGTGATCGGGTGCCGGGCGCCCGCCGGTTGGCGGCTCGACGGCAGCGTGACGTCGATGCCCTCGGCGGCCAGCACCGCCGCGTCGCGCTCGGCGCGCAGCGTCGCCAGGCGTTCGTCATAGCTGCGCTGAGCCTCGGTCCGCGCGGAGTTGACGCGTTTGCCGGCGTCGGCGCGCTCGTCCTTGGGGACGCTGCCGAGAGCCTGTCGGGCCAGCGCCAGCGGCGAGCGGTCGCCGAGATGCTCGATCTTCACGCGTGCCAGCGCGTCGAGATCGCCGGCGCGCGCGATCGCCTCCTGGGCGGCGTGCACCGCCTCGGTCAAGGCGTCCGGTGACAGGTCGACGGGCTGAGCACCCACGCGGCGACACGCTCCTTGCTGATGAGGGCTGGGAAGAAGTGGCCCAGCGGCAAGTGCCGATCATAAGTGATCTGAGCACGGCGCTTGGCGCGTGCTTGAAGGGGATGACCGGCGGGCTGCCTAGCCTGCCGTGACCGGCTGCGGGCGGGTCAGCGCCGCGTCATTCAGCACCCCGCCGCGCGGGGTGGCCAACTGCACGATCTTGTGGGCCGCCAGGGCGCCCAGGACGCCGAACGCGGGCGCGGCGGCCATCGTCCCCCAGTGGTGGGCCAGGATCAAGAAGCCGAAGCCCGACGAGGCGGCCAGCATCAGGATGCGCACCGGCGTCCAGTGGACGGGTTGGCGGAACCGGGCGGACACCAGCACGCCCAGAACCACGGCGACGGTGTGACCGGCGTCGGTGAAATCGCCGCCGATGATCGCCGAGGCGATGCCGGCCGCCACCCACCAGCCGACCCAGGCTGGCCGCCAGCGCTGGGGAATCACCGCCGTCATCGCGCCGAGCACCGCCAGGGCGCCGTAGCTCATCCCGACATCGCTGGCCCGGGTGATCGACACCGGCATCCACTCGAACTCGACGGCCGCCGCCAGGGCGGCGGCCACCAGCAGCGTCGCGCCGATGTGTCCGATCAGGAACGCGGCGACCAGCCGGATGGTGCGCAGGTGCAGCTCGCCGAGCGCGAGCAGGCAGGTCAGGAACGGCAACCAGAAGTAGAGCGGACCCGCGTCGACCACCAGCGCGCTGCCCAGCAGCGTGCCCACGTGGCCGTGGGCCAGGTTGTGCAGGTTGGTGCTGGCCCGCTCGACCAGCACGTCATGCGCGTGCGGTCCCAGCGCCAGGATGGCAGCGCTGACGGCAAGCAGCGCCGCCACGTACCCCGCGGTGAACTGGACCCGGGCGAGCCGGGAAAGGATGCCCCCAAACATTGCATCCATTATGTCGGCTAATTTGTTTCGGAACTGTCATCGGAGGCTGTCAACTCCCTATGAGTCCGCAAACGATATATCGATAAATCGGCCGGGACTCCGGACGTCTTCGCAGCAAATACCGGTTTACGTGCGCGTTTGGCGACGACACCCATCGTGTCCAGTTCGCTCTGGGCGATCAGGTCGAGTGTCGAACCTGACACCATCACCCCACCCTTGGTGGCTCGTTCCATCACCCGCGCGGCGATGTTGACGTCAACGCCGAGCCAGTCGGAGGCCATCCGCTGGGGCCGGCCGGTGTGGATTCCGACGCGCATCCTCGGCGTGTAACCCGCCACCTCGACCGACTTCAACGCCTCTTTGGCGGCCAGCACCGCACGCACGGCGACCGTCGGATCGCCGAAGACGGCCATCAGGCCATCGCCCATCCGTTTGACGATGTGGCCGCCGGCGTCCAGCAGCGGCGGCTCGACGGCCCGCGCCACCTGCCGCAGCAGGGTGAGCGCCGCCTCGTCGCCGGCCTGCAAGGACCACGACGAGAAGCCGACGAGGTCGGTGAAGACCAGGGTGACCTCCGGGTTGGCCGGCCGGCGGGACACCGACTCGGTCAGCGCCTGCCACACCTGCAACAGCCCGAGGCCGACCTCACGCGACACCGCGTCGCGATCCCCCAGCAGCCGGTCGGCGGCGCGCGCCGCGGCGCGCGGCCCACCGTCACCCGCCGTGGAGAGTGGGTCGCCGAACTCGGGATCGCCGGGCAGCAGTCGTCGCGCGCGGCGGATGAACGCCACCGCGCCCGGGCTGCGGTTTCGGCTGTGCAACCACTGCGTGGCGTTGTGCATCGAGACCGAAGGACGCCGCGGCGGATCGGATGCCGTCGGTTCTTCGGGCCCGCCCGGATCCGAATCGCGACGCGCGAGTTCCACCTGGCCAGGTTATTTCCTTCCGCGGGACGCGGGCAATGAACGGTCGCGCGGGTGTGGCCCACCGCGCAACGTATCGCCTGATCACGAGCGCGGCACGCCGCCGTCGACGGTCGATAACACCCGGTGGCACGCGCGGCCGAAATCGTGGACAACGTTCGTTGTCAAAGTTATCGTGAGCGCAGGAGGCCGAGATGACTGCCACTGCAATGACATCCGACGATCCTCTGGGCCCCGATTCCCTCACCTGGAAATACTTCGGCGATCTCCGCACGGGAATGATGGGCGTGTGGATCGGCGCCATCCAAAACATGTATCCGGAGCTGGGCGCGGGCGTCGAGGAGCATTCGATCCTGCTGCGCGAGCCCCTGCAGCGGGTGGCCCGCTCGGTGTACCCGATCATGGGCGTCGTCTACGACGGTGACCGCGCGGCGGCGACCGGTCGGCAGATCACGAGCTACCACCACAGCATCAAGGGTGTCGACGCCTCCGGCCGCCGGTATCACGCGCTGAACCCGGAAACGTTCTACTGGGCGCACGCGACCTTCTTCATGCTGGTGATCAAGGTCGCCGAGTACTTCTGCGGCGGCCTGACCGAGGCCGAGAAAAGGCAGCTGTTCGACGAGCACGTGCGGTGGTACCGGATGTACGGGATGAGCATGCGCCCCGTGCCCGGCTCCTGGGAGGAATTCTGCGAGTACTGGGATCGGGTCTGTCGCGAGGAACTCGAGATCAACCAGGCGACGCTGGACATCTTTCAAATCCGGATTCCCAAGCCGAAATTCGTGCTGATGCCCACGCCGATCTGGGATCAGATGTTCAGGCCCCTGGTCGCCGGCCAACGCTGGATCGCGGCGGGCCTGTTCGAGCCGGTGGTCCGCGAGAAGGCGGGCATGCGCTGGACCCCGGGCGACGAGGTGCTGCTGCGCCTGTTCGGCAAGCTCGTCGAGCTGGCCTTCCTGGCGGTCCCCGACGAGATCCGGCTGCACCCGCGCGCGCTCGCCGCCTACCGCCGGGCGCAGGGCCGGCTGCCCAGCAACGCGCCGTTGGTGGAGGCGCCGACGTTCATGGCGCCGCCCCGCGACCGCCGTGGGCTGCCGATGCACTACTTCCCTCCCCATTCCCGCCCGGCTCTTCGCTCGCCCCTCGACCCGGCCAAAGCGCTGATGGAGCGCGCCGGCTCGCTGGTGCACGGGACGCTGTCGCTGGCGGGTCTGCGGCCCGCCCGGGGGCGGGTCAGCGCCGCGTGAACGCGCCCAGCGCCTGCGCGCTCTGGTAGAGACAGATCGCCGCGGCGGACGCCACATTCAGGCTTTCGGCCCCGCCGGCGATCGGGATGCGCATGCGGTGATCGGCCACCGCCGCGATTTCGGTTGGCAGGCCCTGTGATTCGGGCCCGAACAGCCACGCCGTCGGCCTGCCGAGCAAGTCGGCGGCCTCGTCGAGCCGGGTCTCACCGTCGACTGTGGTGGCCAGCAGCTGCAGCCCCGCCCCGCGCAGGGCACCTAACGCCGCGGGGGTGTCGGGCTCGGCGACGACCGGGATCGAGAAGATGCTGCCGGTCGAGGCGCGCAGGCACTTGCCGTTGTACGGGTCGACGCTGTGCCCGCCGAGGATCACGCCGTCGGCGCCCATGGCGTCGGCGATGCGGATCACCGTGCCGGCATTGCCGGGCTCGCCGATCTCGACGGCGACCGCGATCAGCCGGGGCGAGCCGGCCAGCACGTCCGCCAGCCGCGTCGATGGCATCTCGCACACCGCCACCAGCCCGACGGGGGTGACGGTGTCCGACAGCGCCTTTGCGGCCCGCTCGGTGACCAGGTGGACTGAATCACGCTGCGCGGCAAGCAAAGACGCATACCGTTGCGCGGCGGCTTCGGTGACGAAGACGTCGCGGACCAGGCCGCGGGCGGCCGCGGCCTCGACCAGGTTGGGGCCCTCCGCCAGGAATCGGCCCGCCCGCCGCCGGCCGACGTGCCGATGCAGTTTGACCGCCGCGGCGACGCGGGCCGAACGTTCGGTCAGCAGGGGCTAGGCGGCCTCTCCGGAATCCGACTGAGCGTTGACGTCCTCGGGCAGCGCGGCCCTGGCGACGTCAACCAGCGCGGTGAACGCCGCGGGGTCGGTGATCGCGATGTCGGCGAGGTTCTTGCGGTCCACTTCCACGCCGGCGGCCTTCAGACCCTGGATCAGCCGGTTGTAGGTGATGTCGTTTGCGCGCGCCGCCGCATTGATCCGCGAGATCCACAGTTTCCGGAACTCGCCCTTGCGCGCGCGGCGGTCGCGGTAGGCGTAGTTCAGCGAATGCAGTTGCTGCTCTTTGGCTTTGCGGTAGAGCCGCGAGCGCTGGCCGCGATAGCCCTTCGAGGCCTTGAGAATGCTGCGCCTCTTCTTTTGGGCGTTGACCGCCCGCTTCACGCGTGCCATGGGTGTTCCTACTCTCTAAGTAATGGTCGGGCCGGCAGCGGCGCCGGCACTCGGCTTGTTGACGGTCAGCCGTTCAGCAGCTTGTTGACCCGCTTGGTGTCGTTGGCCGACACATCGGTGCGGCCTTCCAGACGACGAGTCCGGGTGGATGGCTTGTGCTCGAACAGGTGCCGACGGTTGGCTTTCTCGCGCATGATCTTGCCGGTCCCGGTGCGCCGGAACCGCTTCGAAGCCCCGCTGTGGGTCTTGGCCTTGGGCATGTTTCCTCTGATTCTTCGTTTCGTGCCGGGTCAGTTGGGTGAAGGGTCGGTGTCGGCGCCCGCATCGGCGTCCGATGCCGCGCCCTCCCCGGGTCCTTCGGGGTGCCGCGCCCTGGCGCGGGTTTTCGCGCCGCGGTGCGGGGCCAGCACCATCGTCATGTTGCGACCGTCCTGCTTGGCGGACGTCTCGACGAAGCCGTATTCGGCGACGTCCGCGCCCAGCCGCTGCAGCAAGCGGTAGCCCAGTTCGGGCCGCGACTGCTCACGTCCGCGGAACATGATGGTGACCTTCACCTTCGAACCCGCCTCCAGGAAGCGGATCACGTGACCCTTTTTGGTCTCGTAATCGTGATCGTCGATCTTGGGTCGCAGCTTCTGCTCTTTGACGACGGTCTGCTGCTGGTTCCGGCGGGATTCGCGCGCCTTTTGCGCCGCCTCGTATTTGAACTTGCCGTAGTCCATGATCTTGCAGACCGGGGGTCTGGCATTCGGGGCGACTTCGACAAGGTCGAGATCGGCGTCCGCAGCGACGCGCAGTGCGTCTTCGATGCGCACTATGCCTACCTGCTCTCCCCCGGGGCCGATCAATCTGACTTCAGGTACGCGGATGCGCTCGTTGACGCGGGTCTCAGTGCTGATGGGGCCTCCCTTGTTGGGCTTATAGGTGGTGTCCTGCGATCCACGGCCAGGCTTGGTTAGGATCCAGCGGCGGAAACACCACACCACCAGCAGAAAAGCCCTGCAATAGCAGGGCCCAATGCCGACCGATCGAGGCTTGCCAATGGTCAAGCCGCCCGCGTCGCTCGCGGAACAGACATGCTCGATGCCTGTGACCGGACCGCCAAGCCTGGAAGAAATCTCGCGGCTCGCGGTGGGAGTGGGACTCCACTTACTGTTTCCTGGCCTTCGCCGGGATGGTCGCGATCGCTAGTTTAGCAGCCACGGGGCTACTTTCCGCACTTCGCCCCCGTCCGGCGCCGTTGCGCCACCGGGCGAACTAGTGCTAGCCACTCTTCGCGCTTCACCAAGCTTTTCCCGGACGAAGGGCATATCCTCGCGGTCTGTGACACTCGCTTCATCTCGTTCGGGGCACCGTTCGGGGCCCCGCGGCCGCTCGCATTCCCGGTATCGCTGGGTACCGGCGGCGGCCGGGTGGATCGTGGGCGTCATCGCCAGCGTGTCGCTGCTGGCCAGTGTGTCCCCGGCCCTGCGGTGGCTGATCAAAGTCCCACGCGAGTTCATCAACAACTACCTGTTCAACTTCCCCGACACCAGCATTGCGTGGTCGTTCGTGCTGGCGCTGCTGGCGGCGGCCCTGACCGCGCGGAAGCGGGTCGCCTGGCTGGTGCTGCTGGGCCAGATGATCCTCGCCGCCGCATTGAACGCCGCCGACATCGCCGCGGGCGACAACACCGCCGCCGAGACCTTCGGGGAGAACCTCGGCTTCGCGGTGCACATCGTCGCGATCGTGCTGCTGGTGCTGGCCTACCGGGAGTTCTGGGCCAAGGTCAGAAGGGGCGCGCTGGTCAAGGCCGCCGCGGTGCTCGTCGCCGGCGACGTGATCGGGATCCTGGTGTCCTGGGGCCTGGTCGAGATGTGGCCGGGAACGCTGGCGCGCCAGGACCGCCTGCCCTACGTCGCCAACCGGGTGGTCGGCTTCGCCCTGGCCGACCCGGACCTGTTCACCGGCAAGCCGCACGTCTTCCTCAACGCCATCTTCGGGCTGTTCGGCGCGCTGGCACTGATCATGGCGACCATCGTGCTGTTCCAATCCCAGCGGGCCGAAAACGCGCTGACGGGTGAGGACGAGTCGGCCATCCGCGGGCTCCTCGAGCTGTACGGCAAGCACGACTCGCTGGGCTACTTCGCGACCCGCCGCGACAAATCGGTGGTCTTCGCGCCCAGCGGCCGCGCCGCGATCACCTACCGCGTCGAGGTCGGCGTGTGCCTGGCCAGCGGCGACCCGATCGGCGAACCCCGGGCCTGGCCGCAGGCCATCGACGCCTGGCTGGGACTGTGCCAAACCTACGGCTGGGCGCCGGGCGTGATGGGCGCCAGCACGCAGGGGGCGCGGGTGTATCGGGAAGCCGGACTCAACGCGCTCGAGCTGGGCGACGAGGCGATCCTGCGGACCGCCGACTTCCGGCTGTCGGGTCCCGACATGCGCGGGGTGCGCCAAGCGGTGACCCGGGCCCGCCGGGCCGGGCTGACCGTGCGCATCCGGCGGCACCGCGACATCGCGGCCGAGGAGATGGCCGCGACCATCACCCGCGCCGACGCCTGGCGTGACACCCAGACGGAGCGCGGCTTCTCCATGGCGCTGGGCCGCCTCGGCGATCCGGCGGACGGGGATTGCCTGCTGGTCGAGGCGCTGGACCGGGACGGCGCCGTCGTGGCGATGCTGTCGCTGGTCCCGTGGGGAACAACGGGCGTCTCCCTGGACCTGATGCGTCGTTCCCCGCAATCCCCCAATGGCACCATCGAGCTGATGGTCAGCGAGCTCGCCCTGACCGCCGAAACCCTCGGCATCAGCCGGATCTCGCTGAACTTCGCGATGTTCCGCTCGGCGTTCGAACAAGGCGCCCAGCTCGGCGCCGGCCCGGTCGCCCGGTTGTGGCGGGGGCTGCTGCTGTTCTTCTCGCGGTGGTGGCAGCTGGAGACGCTGTACCGCTCGAACATGAAGTACCAACCGGAATGGGTTCCGCGCTACGCCTGTTACGAGGACGCGCGCTTGATCCCCCGAGTGGGTGTCGCCTCGGTGATCGCGGAGGGCTTCCTGGTGCTGCCGTTCACCCGGCGAGACCGGGTGCACACCGGCCATCACTCCGCCGTGCCCGCCCGGCTGGCGGAGTCGGGGCTGTTGCACCATGACGGCTCGGCGCCCGACGTCAGCGAGCTGCAGCAGCGCCGCGACGACGCGGAACTGGAAGAGTCGAGGGCCCGCCTGCCCGAGCAGGTCCGGGTCCGGCTGGCCAAGCTGAAGGTCCTGCGGCGCAAGGGCATCGACGCCTACCCCGTCGGCTCGCCGCCCAGCCACACCGTCTCCCGGGCGCTGGACGCCGACGACCAGGAGCCCGTCTCGGTGTCGGGCCGGATCTTGCGGATCCGCGACTACGGCGGCGTACTGTTCGCCCAGCTGCGGGATTGGTCGGGCGAATTGCAGGTGCTGCTGGACAATTCCCGCCTGGAGCGCGGCCGCACCGCGGACTTCACCGCGGCCATCGACCTCGGCGACCTGGTCGAGGTGACCGGGCACATGGGTTTCTCCAAGAACGGAACCCGCTCGTTGATCGTGCGCGACTGGCGGATGATCGGGAAATGCCTGCGGCCGCTGCCGAACAAGTGGAACGGGCTGACCGACCCGGAGGCGCGGGTGCGGACCCGCTACGTGGACCTGGCGGTCAACCCGGAATCCCGTGAGCTGATCGCGGCCCGCAGCAGCGTCCTGCGCTCCGTCCGGGAAACGTTGTTCGCCAAGGGTTTCATCGAGGTCGAGACGCCCATCCTGCAGCAGATCCACGGCGGGGCGACGGCCCGGCCGTTCGTCACCCACATCAACACCTACGACATGGACCTGTTCCTGCGCATCGCGCCGGAGCTGTACCTGAAGCGGTTGTGCGTCGGCGGCGTGGAGCGGGTGTTCGAGCTGGGCCGGGCCTTCCGCAACGAGGGTGTCGACTTCAGCCACAACCCGGAGTTCACCCTGCTGGAGGCCTATCAGGCGCATGCCGACTACACCGTCTGGATCGACGGCTGCCGCGAGCTCATCCAGAACGCCGCCCAGGCGGCCCACGGGGAGCAGACCGTGCTGCGGGGTGACGGCACCGACGGCGGGCTGCATCCGGTCGACATCTCCGGGGACTGGCCGGTCAAGACCGTGCACGACGCGGTGTCCGAGGCGCTCGGGGAGCACATCGATCCCGAGACGCCCCTGTCCGTGTTGCGCAGACTTTCCGACGCCGCCCGCATTCCGTATCGCGCGCAGTGGGACGCCGGCGCCGTGGTGCTCGAGCTCTACGAGCACCTGGTCGAGGACCGCACCGAGGGACCGACCTTCTACATCGACTTTCCGACGTCCGTCTCGCCGTTGACCCGGCCGCATCGCAGCCGGCGCGGCGTCGCGGAGCGGTGGGACCTGGTGGCCTTTGGGGTCGAACTGGGGACCGCCTACAGCGAGCTCACCGATCCGGTGGAGCAGCGGCGTCGCCTGCAGGAGCAGTCGCTGCTGGCCGCCGGCGGCGACCCCGAGGCGATGGAGCTCGACGAGGACTTCCTGCAAGCCATGGAGTACGCGATGCCGCCCACCGGCGGACTCGGCATGGGCATCGATCGGCTCGTCATGCTCATAACCGGCCGCAGCATCCGCGAGACGCTGCCATTTCCGCTGGCCAAGCCGCACTGACCCGCCCCGCGACCCGGGGGCGGCCGACGGCGAACATTCGGTGAATATGTTCCAGGCCGGTTAACAATCGATCACAATGAATGCCGTGACCGGGTCGACGACCAACGCCACGACGCAGTTGCTGGCAAGTAGTCACACGTCGCTGATGCACGGCTGGGTGCCCATCACGATCCAGGTGGTGGCCGCCGTGGTACTGACGCTGGCCGTGGGGTGGCGCTCGCGCCGCTGGCGGACGGTGTGGCTGCCGGCCGCCGTGTCGGCCGGCGCTGCCGCCGCCTACCTGACGCACTGGTACATCGTCGACCGCGGCCTGTCCGACGACCCCGCGCCGCCCGCGCTGTGGCTCTGGATCACGCTCACGGGCACCGCGGCGGCGGTGCTGATCCTCGGCTGGCGCAGCGCGCGCGGCTGGCGGCGCGGCGCCGGGCTGCTGGCCATACCGCTGTGCGCGCTGTGCGCGGCCCTGGTGCTCAACCTGTGGGTCGGCTACTTCCCCACCGTGCAGGCCGCGTGGAACCAGCTCACCTCCGGCCCGCTGCCCGACCAGACGGACCCGGCCACCGTCACCGTCATGGCCGCCAAGCGGGCGCGGCCGCCGCACGGCAGCGTGGTCCCGGTGGTGATCCCCTCGGACGCATCGCATTTCAAGCACCGCGGCGAGCTGGTTTACCTGCCGCCCGAATGGTTCACCAGCAGCCCGCCGCCGGCGCTGCCGACGGTCATGATGATCGGCGGCCAGTTCAACACCCCCGCGGACTGGACCAGAGCGGGCAACGCGGTCAAGACGGTCGACGACTTCGCGGCCGCCCACGCCGGCAAGGCTCCGGTGTTGGTGTTCGTCGACTCCGGCGGGGCCTTCAACAACGACACCGAATGCGTCAACGGAGTCCGCGGAAACGCCGCCGACCATCTGACCAAAGACGTTGTGCCGTATATGGTTTCCAAGTTCGGCGTCAGCCGCGACCGCTCCCACTGGGGCATCGCCGGCTGGTCGATGGGCGGGACCTGCGCCGTGGACCTGACCGTGATGCACCCCGACATGTTCAGCGCGTTCGTCGACGTCGCCGGCGACTTCTTCCCGAACGCGGGCAACAAGACCCAGACCATCGCCCGGCTCTTCGGCGGAAACGCCGACGCGTGGGCGGCGTTCGACCCGACGACGGTGATCAGCCGGCACGGGCCGTACAGCGACGTGGCGGGCTGGTTCGCGATCTCTTCGGAGGGTCCGCCCGCCGGGCGGCACGACCCGGTGATGACCGACAGCGGCGCGATCCGTCTCGCAAGCCGGCAAGCGGCCGCCGACCCCGGCAACCAGACGGCGGCGGCGTACTCGCTGTGTTCGCTCGGGCACGCCAACAGCATCGACTGCGCGGTGCTGGTGCAGCCCGGCAAGCACGACTGGCCGTTCGCCGACCGGGTGTTCGCCACGGCGCTGCCGTGGCTGGCAGGCCGGCTGGGCACGCCGGGAATTCCGCGGATCCCGTTGCCCGGCGCCGCCCCGCCCGCGCCCGCCCCTCCGGTCGTCGTCCCGGCCGACCATCCCAACCAAGCCCGGCGGTAGGCCGCCGGTGTTCTCGGTTGCGCGGGTTCGGCGCGCGATCTTCGCGCGGCACTGCAATCCGTGGAGCGCCTGGACCCGCTGGGCGAGCACACCGTTGATCCTGGTGCCGCCGTGGACGCGGCGCTTGCGGCCCGCGGCGTGGATCGCGCTGTGGCTGGCCGTGAACCCGTTCGTGTTCGGCGCGCCGGCGCACGAGCGGGCGTGGTCGACGCGGGCCATGCTCGGTGAGGAGCTGTGGATCAGCCGTCGCCCCCGCGACGGGGCGATGGCGGTCAGCGCGCTGACGTCGGTGGCCGCGCTGGGCGCGGTGGTCGCCGCCTGGCGCCGCCGGCCGCGGCCGGCGGCGATCGCCATCGCGGTGCAGATGGCGTTGACGCTGGTGTACTGGCAGCAAATGGTGCGGTATTGGGAGCGCGAGCGGCGGGACCGGGCCGGGCTTTTAGTAGCGTAACGACCATGCCCGACGAATCAGCAACGCCCGGTACCGCCCCACCCGACCCCGGGTACGACAGTGCGGGCGTTCCCACCTTCGAGTCCGTGCGCGAGAAGATCGAACATCGCTACGCGACGTCCGTGGGCGGCGCGGAATTGGACGCCGAGTCCCCCGAGGGCCGTTCCGTCGCCGAGCAATACGACGAGCGCGAGCGCGCCGCCGCCGAGCGGTTGGCCCAGATCCGCGAGTCCATGCGGGCGGACGAGGCCTAGGGAAGTCGGCTTAGCGTCGGGGGGACGTCGGATGAGTGAAACGCAGCCCAGTTCGCGGATTGGCAGCCGGTTCGGGCCCTACCAACTGCGGCGCCTGCTGGGGCGCGGCGGGATGGGCGAGGTCTACGAGGCCTACGACACCGTCAAGGACCGGGTGGTGGCGCTCAAGCTGATGTCCGAGCAGGTGAGCTCCGACGACTCCTTTCGGCGGCGCATGCAACGCGAGGCCCGGACCGCCGGCCGGCTGCAGGAACCGCACATCGTGCCGATTCACGATTTCGGCGAGGTCGACGGTCAGGTGTTCATCGACATGCGCCTCATCGAGGGCCGCGACGTGGGGTCGGTGCTGAGCCGCACCGGGCCGCTACCGCCACCGCGGGCGGTCGCGATCGTCGAACAGGTCGCCGCCGCCCTTGACGCCGCGCACCGCGCCGGGGTCATCCATCGCGACATCAAACCCGAGAACATCCTGCTCGGCGAGGGCGACTTCGCCTACCTGGTCGACTTCGGCATCGCCGCCGCGGCCACCGACGAGCGGGTGACCAGGACCGGGGCCGCCATCGGCAGCTGGAACTACATGGCACCCGAGCGATTCGGCAACGACGACCCCACCTACCGCGTGGACATCTACGCCCTCGCCTGCCTGCTTTTCGAATGCCTCACGGGCACAAGGCCGTTCCAGACCACCAGCCTCAGCAGCCTGATGGCCGCCCACCTGGTGGAGCCGGTGCCGCGCCCGAGTCAACGCAATCCCGCCGTCCCGGCGGCATTCGACGAGGTCGTCGCCCGCGGGATGGCCAAAGACCCAGCCGACCGCTACCTCACCGCGGGCGACCTGGCGAAGGCGGCCCTGCATGCGCTGAGCACGCCGGACCAACGCGAGGCGACCGAGCTGATCCAGCACAGCCAACATTTCGCGCCGCCGCCGAGCGGGGAACCGTTTCGCGGTCAACCCGCACCGCCGCACCCGGCGTGGTTCGCCACTCAGCCGCCGTGGGCGCCGCCGCCCGCGCCGCCGCGGCGCAGGCTGGGACTGGTCATCGGCGCCCTCGCGCTCGTCGTCGCGGTCATCGCGGGCACCGGGGTGTGGCTGGCGATCGACAAGTCCGGCGATTCCCAGCCCGACGCCTCCCCGACGACGACCACCGCCACCCCCTCCACCACGAGCGCGGTGACCACCAGCGCCGCCGCCCCCACAGTGGTTCCCGCACAACTGGATTCGCTGCTGCTTCCGGTCGACCAGATCAACACCCTGGTCGGCACCACCGGCATCATCGTCGACCACAACGTGACGGAGATGACGGACCCCGGCCCCGGCAATACGCTGTCGGATGACAAGTGCCTCGGGGCGTTGATCGGTTTCCAAACCCGGACGTACAAGAGCAGCGGCTACACCGCGATGCTCGCCCAGCTGATGAAGAAGCCGCAGAGCAACCCGGCCTACGTCGTGGTCCAGGGCGCGGTGATCTTCGCGTCCGCCGACCAGGCCCGGGGATTCGTGACCGATCAGTGGAACCAATGGCGGGACTGCGGTGGGAAGACCGTGACCCAGCCCAGCGACAAAGCCCCATTCGAATGGACCTTCGGGCAGATCAGCGGCAATCCGCCGAACATCGCGCTGCAGCACACGCTGGCCAACAGCCCGGTCGTGTGCCAGCACGTCCTCAACGCGATATCCAATGTGGTTTTCGACGTCAACGTCTGCGCACCCGGAACCATCAACCAGGCCAGGCTGATCGCCAGCCAGATGGCGACCAAGGTCCCCAGCTGACGGCCCGATCAGGCGGTGACTTTGCGTCGCCGCTTCGACCGCGGCGGCGGGGCGGCGCGGCCGATCACCTCGGCGAGGAACTTCCCCGTGTAGCTTTCCGGCACGGAAGCGATGTCCTCTGGAGTGCCTTCGGCCACCACGGTTCCCCCCTCGGCGCCACCCTCGGGACCCATGTCGACGATCCAGTCCGACGTCTTGATGACGTCCAGGTTGTGCTCGATGACGATGACCGTGTTGCCCTTGTCCACCAGCCCGTTGATGACGGTCAGCAGCTTGCGGATGTCGTCGAAATGCAGCCCGGTGGTGGGCTCGTCGAGGATGTAGATGGTCCGTCCCGTCGAGCGCTTCTGCAGCTCGGCGGCCAGCTTCACGCGCTGCGCCTCACCGCCGGACAACGTCGGGGCGGGCTGGCCCAGCCGGACGTAGCCCAGGCCGACGTCGACCAGCGTGCGCAGGTAGCGGTGGATGCCGGTGATCGGCTCGAAGAACTCCGCCGCCTCCTCGATCGACATGTCCAGCACTTCGGAGATGGTCTTGCCCTTGTAGTGCACTTCCAGGGTTTCCCGGTTGTAGCGCGCGCCGTGGCACACCTCGCAGGGCACGTAGACGTCCGGCAGGAAGTTCATCTCGATCTTGATCGTGCCGTCGCCCGTGCACGCCTCGCAGCGGCCGCCCTTGACGTTGAACGAGAACCGGCCCGGTTGGTAGCCACGGACTTTGGCCTCGGTGGTGGCCGCGAACAGCGAGCGGATCTTGTCGAACACGCCGGTGTAGGTCGCCGGGTTGGACCTCGGCGTGCGTCCGATCGGCGACTGGTCGACCCGCACCAGCTTGTCCAGGTGGTCCAGGCCCGTCACCCGGGTGTGCCGCCCCGGCACCAGCCGGGCGCCGTTGAGCCGGTTGGCCAGCACCGTGGCGAGGATGTCGTTGACCAGCGTCGACTTGCCGGACCCGGACACTCCGGTCACCGACGTCAACACGCCGAGCGGGAAGGAGACGTCGATGCCGCGCAGGTTGTGCTCGCGCGCGCCGACGACGGTGAGCTGCCGCTTGCGGTCTATCGCACGCCGGAGCGCCGGCATCTCGATGGCTTCCTTGCCCGACAGGAAGGCGCCGGTGATCGATGCCGTGTTGGCCAGCAGCTCGGCGTAGGTCCCGCTGTGCACGATCTGCCCGCCGTGCTCGCCGGCCCGGGGGCCGATGTCGACGATCCAGTCCGCGTGGGCGATGGTGTCCTCGTCGTGCTCGACGACGATCAATGTATTGCCCAAATCCCTTAGCCGCGTGAGGGTTTCGATGAGACGACGGTTGTCGCGCTGGTGCAGCCCGATGGACGGCTCGTCGAGCACGTAGAGCACGCCCACCAGGCCCGAGCCGATCTGGGTGGCCAGCCGGATGCGTTGGGCCTCACCGCCGGACAACGTGGCCGCGGCGCGCGACAGCGACAGATAATCCAGCCCCACGTCGAGCAGAAAGCCCAGCCGGGACTGGATCTCCTTGAGCACCTGCCCGGCGATCGCCTGCTCGCGGGGCCCCAGCGTGAGCGCGTTCAGGAAGTCCGCGCAGTCCGAGATCGACAGCTCGGACACCTCGGCGATGGACTTCTTGCCCCGGGTCCCCGCGGCCAGCGTGACGGCCAGGATCTCGGGCTTGAGCCGGGTGCCGTCGCACTCCGGGCAGGGCACGTCGCGCATGAAGCCCTCGTAGCGTTCCTTCATCTGCTCGGATTCGGTCTGCGCCATCTTGCGCTGCAGGAACGCCAGCACGCCCTCGAAATCGGCGTAGTAGGAACGGGTTCGGCCGTACCGGTTGCGATAGCGCACGTGCACCTGGTGGTCGGAGCCTTCGAGAATCGCCTTGCGCGCCTTGGCCGGCAGCTTGCGCCACGGCGTGTCGACGTCGAAGCCCATCTCCTCGCCCAGGCCGGCCATCATCCGGGTGAAGTACTCCGCGGTGTGGCCCGTCGACCACGGCGCCACCGCGCCCTCGGCCAGCGTGCGCTCGGGGTCGGGCACCACCAGGTCGGGGTCGACCTCCTTGCGGATGCCCAGGCCGGTGCACTCCGGGCAGGCGCCGTAGGGCGAGTTGAACGAGAACGACCGCGGCTCCAGGTCGTCGACCGCCAGTGAGTGCCCGTTGGGGCAGGCCAGCTTCTCGGAGAACCGCTGCTCGCGGTTGTGGGCGTCGTGTTCATGATCGACGAACTCCAGCACCACGATGCCGTCGGCCAGGTTCAGCGCGGTCTCCACGGAATCGGTGAGCCGCTGCTTGGCGCTGGCCTTGACGGTCAGGCGGTCGACCACCACCTCGATGTCGTGCTTTTCCTGCTTCTTCAGCTTGGGCGGGTCGGTCAGCGGGTGCACCACGCCGTCGACCCGCACCCGGCTGTAGCCCTGCGCGTTCAGCTTCTCGAACAGGTCGGCGAACTCGCCCTTGCGGGTGCGCACCACCGGCGCGAGCACCAAAAACCGGGTGCCCTCCGGCATCGCCAGCACCTGGTCGACGATTTGCTGCGGCGTCTGACGGGCGATCCGCTCACCGCACACCGGGCAGTGCGGCGTGCCCGCGCGCGCGTAGAGCAACCGCAGGTAGTCGTAGACCTCGGTGATGGTGCCGACGGTCGACCGCGGGTTGCGGTTGGTGGACTTCTGGTCGATGGACACCGCCGGCGACAGGCCCTCGATGAAGTCGACGTCCGGCTTGTCCATCTGCCCGAGGAACTGGCGGGCGTAGGCCGACAGCGACTCGACGTAGCGGCGCTGGCCCTCGGCGAAAATGGTGTCGAACGCCAGCGACGACTTGCCCGACCCCGACAGCCCGGTGAACACGATCAACGCGTCACGCGGCAGATCGAGGTCGACGCCCCGCAGGTTGTGCTCGCGGGCGCCCTTGACGATGAGGCGGTCAGCCACGCTGCCCTCTTTCAAGTGGATCTTTGACGTGCTGTAGCCGTTGATGCGCACGGCGCATTCCATGCTATGTGCCCATACCGACAAGCAACGTTTGACCAGTAACGTGGCCGCTATGACTGCCCCCGACAAGGTAAGCGACAACTACACCGGACACGTCGACCCTGGTACCGCGGCTCGCCGGACCCTACCCGGCGCCACGATCCTAAAGGCGTCGGTGGGCCCCATGGACAACAATGCGTATTTGGTGACTTGTTCCGCCACCGGCGAAACGTTGTTGATCGACGCCGCCAACGACGCCGACGTCCTGATCGAGCTGATCCGGCAGAACGCACCCAAGGTGTCGCTGATCGTGACCAGCCACCAGCACTTCGACCACTGGCAGGCGCTTGCCGCGGTGGCCGCCGCCACCGGCGCGCCCACCGCCGCGCACGAAATCGACGCCGAGCCGCTGCCGGTCAAACCGGACCGTTTGCTGGCCGACGGCGACACCGTCGGAATCGGCGAGCTGCAGTTCAAGGTCATCCATCTGCGCGGTCACACGCCCGGCTCGGTCGCGCTCGCCCTCGACGGGCCCGCGACGGGCGGCGTCACCCAGCTGTTCACCGGCGACTGCCTGTTCCCGGGCGGCGTCGGCAAGACGCGGCAGCCTGGGGATTTCACCCAGCTGCTCGACGACGTCACCACCCGGGTGTTCGACGTGTACGACGATTCCACCGTCATCTACCCCGGCCACGGCGACGACACAGTGCTGGGCACCGAGCGCCCACACCTGGCCGAATGGCGCGAACGAGGCTGGTGAGCCGAGGCGTGGCGATCGCGAGCGCGGCGTAGCCGGGCGAATCGCGTCGCCACCATCGACTTACGACGTGGTGTGCACGATCAGCACGTCGACCTTGGCCCGCCGTGAGACGTTGGCCGGCACCGATCCCAGCAACCGGCCGGCGATCGTGCTGAGGCCGACGTTACCGACGACCAGCAGGTCGGCCTTCTCGTCCTCGGCGAGCTTGACCAGCGCGTCGACCGGGGCGCCGACGATCGGGCGCTCCTCGACGTTCGTGGCTCCGGCCTTGTGCGCGCGCTCCTTGGCGTCCTGCAGGATCGCGTAGATGGGCGCCGTCCCGGACACCTTGTAGCTCTCGTCGCGCAAGGCGTCGGCGGCCCGGGTGTCCTCGTGTTGGGGCAGGTACGCCGACGCGACGATCAACTTGGCGTCCGGCCCGGCGATCTGCGCCGCCCTGTCCACCGCACGCATTGACGAGTCCGAGCCGTCGGTTCCCACCACCACATTCCGATAGGCGCCCATTTACCCTCCCTGATTCGGTTGGTCAGCCAATCCAAGACACTATCGCGTTTGCCCGTTGCGCAGGGAAGAGATTAGCCACACCACGCGGCCGGGCGTGTCGACAATTTGCGGCGCCGCGCCGCGTCAACGGAGAATATCGCCGATGACAAAACAATCAAATGCTCTCACCCGGGGCGGAAAGCGTTGCATAACGCAGCTTTTCGTCGAATGCGTACGCCGGGGCCGAATGGGCGGGAGCCGTTTTGTGACCTATCCCGGCGATTCAGCTTTACAGTGACAGGCATCATGTCCATCGTCGAGCAGCGCGTCGCGGATGAAGTCGAGGAGCCCGTGCCCGCGCGTCCGCCCGGCCGATTGCTCGACCCGGGGGCGGTCGCCGTATTCGCGGCCGTCGTCAGCGGCGCCTGGGCCTGCCGACCCTCGCTCTGGTTCGACGAAGGGGCGACCATCTCCGCCGCGGCGAGCCGAACGTTGGCCGAGCTGTGGCGGCTGCTGAGCCACATCGACGCCGTGCACGGGCTGTATTACCTGGTGATGCATGGCTGGTTCGCCGTCTTTCCGCCGACCGAGTTCTGGTCGCGGGCGCCGAGCGCCCTGGCGGTCGGCGCCGCCGCAGCGGGTGTCACGGTGTTCACCCGACGGTTCTCGACCCGGCCGGTCGCGGTGTGCGCGGGCGTCGTCTTCGCCATCCTGCCGCGCACCACCTGGGCGGGCATGGAGGCGCGGCCCTACGCCTTCGCGGCGGCCGCGGCGGTCTGGCTCACCGTATTGCTGGTCGCCGCCGTTCGGCGCAACAGTCCGCGATTGTGGATTTGCTACGCGCTGGCGTTAATGCTGTCGATTCTGCTGAATCTGAACATGGTGCTGTTGATGCCGGTTTATGCGGTAATGGTGCCGCTGTTGGCGCCGGAGAAAGCGCGCAAATCCCCGATCATTCGGTGGGCGGTCGGCTCGGTGGTCGCGGTCGCGGCCATGACGCCGTTCATGTTGTTCGCCCACGGCCAGGTTTGGCAGGTCAACTGGATTTACCCGGTCAGCTGGCATTACGCGTTCGACATCGTCCTGCGCCAGTATTTCGACCACAGCGTTCCGTTCGCCATCGGATCCGCGGTCCTCATCGTGGCGGCGATCGCGGCAAGGCTGGCGGGGGTCCGGCCCCCCGCCGGCGACCTGCGCCGCCTGTTGATCGCCTGCTTGGCGTGGCTGGTCATCCCCACCGCGCTCGTGGTCGTCTATTCGGCCGTCAGCGAACCGATCTATTACCCGCGCTACCTGATCTTCACCGCGCCCGCGATGGCCGTCGTGCTCGCCGTGTGCATCGTGACACTCGCCCGCACACCGTGGGCCATCGCCGGTGTGGTGCTCCTCTGCGCCGTGGCCGCGGTGCCCAATTACCTGTTCGTCCAGCGCTGGCCGTACGCCAAGGAGGGCTGGGACTACAGCCAGGTCGCCGATTTGATCAGCTCGCACGCGGCCCCGGGTGACTGCCTGATGGTGGACAACACCGTGCCGTGGCGGCCCGGACCGATCCGCGCCCTGCTGGCCACCCGGCCGGCGGCGTTCCGGTCGCTGATCGACGTCGAACGCGGGGCCTACGGGCCGAAGGTCGGGACGTTGTGGGATGGCCACGTCGCCGTTTGGCTGGCCACGGCCAAAATCAACAAATGCCCCGCGATCTGGACCATTACCAATAAGGAAACGTCGCTGCCCGACCACCAATCGGGGGCGGCATTGCCGCCCGGGCCCGCATTCGGGCGCGCGCCGGCCTATCGATTCCCCAGTTACCTCGGCTTCCGCATTGTCGAACGTTGGCAGTTCCATTACTCGCAGGTGGTGAAGTCCACGCGCTGATCGGCGCTTTGCCGGCGGCGTGAACCGCCATTTGTTGGGTAGTCGATGGGCTATGCAACACTGGCTGGCCGCGCCGCTGTTGGGTGGCGACGTGCAGGGTTTCCGACACCTGGTCGAGCTGGTCGCGGCGTTCGCGCTTACGGCGCTCATCGGACTCGAACGCACGATCCAGGGCAAGAGCGCCGGCCTGCGCACCCAGACGATCGTCGGGACGTCGTCGGCATTGATCATGCTGGTCAGTAAGTACGGCTTCGCCGACGTCCTGTCGGCCGGCACGATCGTGCTGGACCCTTCCCGCGTCGCGGCCCAGATCGTTTCCGGCATCGGCTTTTTGGGGGCCGGCATTATCATCACCCGTCGCGGCGCCGTGCACGGGCTCACCACGGCGGCCGCGGTGTGGGAATCGGCGGCGGTCGGCATGGCGGTGGGCGCCGGGCTGCTGCTGCTCGCCAGCGCCGTGGTGGCCCTGCACTTCGTCAGCGCGCTCCTCTTCAAGGCGGTCGAGGCGCGCCTGACCGCCCAGCTGCGCGGCACGGTCCGGGTCCAGATCATCTACGAGAACGGCCGCGGCATGCTGCGGGAGGTGCTGCGCATCTGCGGGCAGCAAAACTGGCAGCTCACCGAGCTCGACGCGGACGCGCACGACATCGACGACGGCGAGGTCCGGGTGGCGATGACGTTGTCCGGCAGCAGGATCGCGAGCGCCCGACAGGTGTTGGGCGACGTCGACGGGGTGGTTGCCGTCTTCCAGGCCGACGACGACCCCGACTGACGCCGCCGCGGCTCAGCCGACCGGCTGCCCCTGGCGTGCACGGGTCGCGCCGTAGGACACCGCCACCCCGGCGGCGCAGAGCGCGGTGAACACCGTGAACAGCCAGTGCGCCGCCATCCCGTCGCCGCCCTTGGCGGTGTTGACCACCACCCCGGCCAGACCCGCCGCGATGGCCGCGGAGATCAGCTGGACGGTGAGCGAGATCCTCAGCGCATCCTTGGAGAGCCCCCGCACGGTCGCGCGGGTCATCGTGGCGGCGCCGATCGTGGCCGCCTCCGGCCTGGCCCTGGCCGCGGTCGCCCGCCGCGGGGACACGTCCCCGTGGACGGCGGCGCTGTGGGCGGTGGCGCTGCTGGTGGCGGGGACCGGGATCGGGATGGCCTGGCCGCATCTGTCGGCACGCGCGATGTCCTCGGTCGACGACCCGGCCGAGGGCGGCGCCGCCTCGGCGGCGATCAACACCGTCCAGCTGATCTCCGCGGCCATCGCGGCGGGTCTGGCCGGGGTGGTGGTCAACACCGCCAAGGGCGGCGACG
>NZ_LZJI01000247.1 GCF_001667775.1 Mycobacterium sp. E1747 | reverse complement strand
CGCCTGAACCCGAACGTCAACGGCTACCAAATCGAAGTGATCGAGCCACTGCACAAACTGCGGCTGGTCCTGCACGAAACCGAAGGTGTGGCAGCCGATCTCACCTGGGAAGGCCTGTTCGACGTCGTGCAGGAACAGCCGCACGTGCTGCGGTCCGGCAACCGGGTGACGCTGGACGCCCAGCGGTTCGCCCAGCTGGGCAGCTGGAGCGGTCGCATCGCCATCGACGGCGAGGAGATCGCCGTCGACCCGGCGACCTGGCTCGGCAGCCGCGACCGGTCCTGGGGCATCAGGCCGATCGGCGAACCGGAACCCGCGGGCCGGCCCGCCGACCCGCCGTTCGAGGGAATGTGGTGGCTGTACGTGCCCATGGCGTTCGACGACTTCGCCATCGTGCTGATCATCCAGGAGGAGCCCAACGGCTTCCGCTCGCTCAACGACTGCACCCGGATCTGGCGCGACGGCCGCGTCGAGCAGCTGGGCTGGCCGAGGGTCAAAATCCACTACCGCTCCGGCACCCGCATCCCCACCGGCGCGACGATCGAGGCCACCGCCCCCGACGGCACGCCGGTCCACTTCGACGTGGAGTCCAAGCTGCCAGTGCCCATCCACGTCGGCGGCGGCTACGGCGGCGACTCGGACTGGCTGCACGGCATGTGGAAGGGCGAGAAGTTCGTCGAACGCCTGACCTACGACATGACCGACCCGGGGATCCTCGCGCGGTCGGGTTTCGGTGTCATCGACCACGTCGGCCGGGCGGTGTGCCGCGACGGCGATCGAGAGCCGGTGGAGGGCTGGGGACTTTACGAGCATGGCGCGCTGGGCCGCCACGACCCGTCCGGGTTCGCCGACTGGCTGACGGTCGCCCCATAGGCAGCCCGCGAACGTCGACTTGTTGGAGATTTTCGGGCCATCTCGCGCAACAAGTCGACGTTCGTGGGTGGGGACGGACCGACCGGTCAACGCCGATACGCCGCGCCGGGATGGTCGACGGGCAGCAGCGGTCCGGCCCCGCCAAGCCGCTCGCGCAGGGTGGAGCGGGGCACGGCCTCCGGCACCCGCCCGCGGCGACGCAGTTCGGGCACAACGTATTTCGCGAAGTCGACGAAGGTGCCCGGGGTCGTGACGTAGGCCACGTTGAACCCGTCGACGTCGGCCTCCCGCACCCAGCGTTCGAGCTCGTCGGCCACCTCCCCCGGCGAACCGACGAGCACCGGCCCGCGGCCCCCGAGCCCGATCTCGTCGGCCAGTTGCCGGGGGGTCCAGGTGCGGTCGGGGTCAGCGGTGGTGAGGGACGCCAGCGCGGAGCGATTCGCTTCCATCTCGACGTAGCGCAGCGGGCCGTCGGGATCCGCCTCGGCCAGGTCGACCCCCGTCCAGCCGCCGAACAGCGCCAGCGCGCCGGCCGGGCTGACGAAGCGCCGGTAGTCGGCCAGCTTGGCCTCGGCGGCCGCGCGGGTCTCGGCGACGACCGGGGTGACCATGGTGAACACCTTGATGGACCGCGGATCGCGGCCCAACTCCGCGGCTGCGCCGCGCAGGGCGGCGACCGGGCGCCGCACGATCTGCGGCGTCGGCCCGGACACGAACACCGCCTCGGCGTGGGCCGCGGCGAACCGGACGCCGCGCGGCGACGCGCCGGCCTGGAACAGCACCGGGGTACGTTGCGGCGACGGCTCGCACAGGAAGGGGCCGGGCACCGAGAAGTAGCGGCCCTTGTGCTCGATGTCGTGCACCTTCGCCGGGTCGGTGAACACCCCGCGCCGCGGGTCGCGCACCACGGCGTCGGTCTCCCACGAGGCTTCCCACAGCTGGTAGCAGACCTCGACGTACTCCTCGGCGATCTCGTAGCGCCGGTCGTGCGGGATCTGCGCGTCCAGGCCCAGGTTGCGCGCGGCACTGTCCAGGTAGGAGGTGACGATGTTCCAGGCCACCCGCCCGCCGGTGAGGTGATCGAGGGTGGTCAGCCGGCGGGCCAACGCGTAGGGCTGCTCGTAGGTCAGCGACAGCGTGATGCCGAAGCCGAGGGTGTCGGTGACCGCCGCCATCGCCGACACGGCGGCGGTCGGGTCGTTGACCGGGAACTGCGCGGCGTCGCGCACCGCCGCGTCCCGGGAGCCGCCGTACACGTCGTAGACGCCGAGCACGTCGGCGAGGAACAGCGCGTCGAAGCCGCCGGCCTCCAGGATGCGCGCCAGGCCCGTCCAATACCCGAGCTCCCGATAGCGGTGACCTTGATCGTCGGGATGGCGCCACAGTCCCGCCGACTGATGCCCCACGCAGGCCATGTCGAAGGCGTTGAGGTAGATCCTGTTCACAGGGTCGCCCGGTCCGCGCCGGTTTCGCGCGCCGCGCAGGCCGACGCGAAGGTGAGGGCGGCCAGCACCGCGAAGTAGCCGACGATCAGCCAGGGGCTGCCGCCGCCCGCGGCCAGCAGCGCCGCGGCGATCAGCGGCGCGAAGCCCCCGGACAGCACCGCGCCGATCTGGTAGCCCAGCGACGAGCCGCTGTAGCGCACCCGGGTGTCGAAGAGCTCGGCGAACCACGCGGCCTGTGGCCCGTACATGGCGTCGTGAACGATGTTGACGCCGAAGACAATTGCGGCCACCACGGCGACCGACGAGCCGCTTCGGGCCGCGACGAAGAACAACACGAGCGCCAAGACGCCGGCGAGCGTGCCGAACAGGTAGGGCGGGCGCCGACCCACCCGGTCCGACAGCAGCGCCCAGCCGGGCGTGCTGAGGAACCCCAGCGCCGACGAGATCGACACCGCGATCAGACCGATCGAGCTGCCCTTGCCGAACGAATCCTGAAGGTAGGTAAGCGAATACGTGGTCAGCAGCACGAACAGTGCGATCTGCGACAGGCGCAGGCCCGTCGTGATCAGCACGTTGCGCGGTTGGGTGCGCAGCACCTCGAGCACCGGCAACCGCGCCAGGTCGTCGTCCTCCCTGAGCCGTTCGAAGATCTTGGCGTCGGTGAGCTTCAAGCGCAGAACCAGCCCGAGTGCCACCAGAATCACGCTGAGCAGGAAGGGAATTCGCCACCCGTAGGCCAAGAAGTCGGCTGCGCTGGTCGCACTGCGCGTCACGTAGAACATTGACGTCGCGAGCAGCATGCCGGCCGGGGAGCCGAGCTGGGTGAAGCTGCCGAACAACCCGCGCCGGCCCGGCGGCGCATGTTCCACCGACAACACGGCGGCGCCGCCCCACTCGGCTCCCACGGCAACCCCTTGCAGCGCCCGCAGCGCCGCCAGTAGCACCGGGGCCAGCAGACCCGCCTCGGCATACGTCGGTAGCAGGCCGATCGCCGTCGTGACCAGACCCATCACCAGCAACGCGGCCACCAACACGGCCTTGCGGCCCAGCCGGTCCCCGAAGTGCCCGGAGAAGATCGCGCCGATCGGCCGGGCGCCGAATCCGGCCGCGTAGGTCGCGAAGGTCGCCAAGGTCCCCGCCGTCGCGGACACGTGGGGGAAGAACAGCGGCTTGAAGACGAGAGCGGAGGCGGTGGCGTAGAGATAGAAGTCGTACCACTCGATGGTGGTGCCGACCATGCTGCCTAGGGCTACCGTTCGCAGGCTCTGCGGGGTTTCAAGTGCCGGGGCGGTGGCAATCACGTGGACGCAGCGTAGCCAATGTGCCGACGTCAGCGTATGTTTGCCCTCGCGGTGATGCGAAGGCCGGAATCGGCGGCGGCATTCGTCCTACGAAATCGCAAGAATTGGGGTTGACTGTTCCCCGTGCCAAATCCGCCGTGGATCGTCGACGTTGTCGTGGTCGGCGCGGGGTTTGCCGGGCTTGCCGCGGCGCGCGAGCTGGCCCGCCAGGGTCATGACGTTGTGGTTTTCGAGGGCCGCGACCGCGTCGGCGGTCGGTCCTTCACCGGCAGCGTGGCGGGGCTGCCCGCCGACCTGGGGGGCACGTTCGTCGGACCCACCCAGGACGCGGTCCTGGCGTTGGCGGCCGAGCTCGACGTCCCGACCATTCCGACCCATCACGACGGCAAGAACGTGATCCACTGGCGCGGCTGGACCCATTCCTACCGCGGCACCATTCCCAAGCTTTCGCTGACCGGGCTCCTCGACATCGGCCGGTTGCGTTGGCAATTCGACCGGATCGCCCGCAGCATCCCGGTGGACGCCCCGTGGCACGCGCGCCGGGCGCGCGAGCTCGACAACATCTCGCTCGGCGACTGGTTGCGCTCGGTGCATGCCACCGCGTCGTCGCGTGACCTGCTCGCGATCGTGTCCCGGGTGACCTGGGGTTGCGAACCCGACGACGTGTCGATGCTGCACGCGGCCCGCTACACCCACGCCGCCGGCGGTCTGGACCGGCTGCTCGACGTCGAAAACGGCGCCCAACAGGACCGTTTTCCGGGCGGCACCCAGCAGATCGCCGAGGCTGCCGCGGCCGAGCTGGGCACCCGCGTCGTGCTGGGTGCGCCGGTCCGCCGCATCGACCGGCACGGCGCGGGGGTCACGGTCACCACCGATCTCGGCCAGGCCGAGGCCGGGTTCGTGGTGGTCGCGGTCCCGCCCGCCCACCGCGCATCGATCGAATTCGCTCCCCCGCTGCCCGCCGAGTATCACCAACTCGCGCGGAATTGGCCGCAGGGCCAGCTCAGCAAGGCCTATGCGGCGTACTCCACACCGTTTTGGCGGGCCAACGGCTTCTCCGGGCAGGCGCTGTCGGACACCGGACCGGTGTTCATCACCTTCGACGTCAGTCCGCACGCCGACGGGCCGGGCATCTTGATGGGGTTCGTCGACGCGCGCGAGTTCGACGAGCTCGCCCCCGGGCAACGTCGGCACGCGGCGTTGAACTGCTTTGCCAGGCTGTTCGGCGACGACGCTCTCAAACCGCTCGACTACATCGATCACCGTTGGGGCGCAGAGCGATTCGCGCCCGGCGGGCCCACCGCCGCGGTGCCCCCGGGATCGTGGACGAAGTTCGGGCCGTTCCTGCGCGAGCCCGTCGGCCCGATTCACTGGGCCGGCACCGAGACGGCGGACGAATGGACGGGATTCCTCGACGGCGCCGTGCGGTCCGGCCAGCGGGCGGCCGCCGAGATCACCGCCTTGCTATGAACTGATCCGCAGGTCCTGGGTCACCGATTCGGCGAGCGCCCGCAGGTGCCGATTCACCTCGCGCGGGTGTTCCAGCATCGAACAGTGGCCGCCGGGCAACTCGACCAGGCCGACGACGTTGGGCGCCGTGCCCGCGATCCTGCGGGCCTGGCTGATCGGGGTCAGCCGGTCGCGTTCGCTGCCGATGACCAGCGTCGGAACCGTCAATCCGTCGAGCTCGAGGTACCGCGATCCCAAGGCGGCGACCAACATCCTGGCGCAGCCGGCGCGCCCCGCGGGTGACGTCTGTTCGAAGAATTGGTGGACGATCCTGGCCACGCCCGGGTCGGCTTCCTTGCCCACCGCCAGCATCGCGACCAAATAGCGGCTCGGAATCCGTGCGGCGGCCGGGATCGGAAACCCGCCGAACACGTTGATCAGCGCGCGGCCAGCGGCGACCCGGGCGCGCGAGAGCCCGTGCGGCACCGAGAGCAACTGCACCTTGCGAACCAGATCCCCGGTCGTGGTGTTGATCAGCGCGACGGCGTCGGCGCGACGACGAACCATGTGCCGGTACCGCGCCGACCACGCGGCGATGGTGATGCCCCCCATCGAATGCCCGGCCAGCACGGCACGTTCGTGCGGGGCCAACGTCGCATCAAGCACCGAATTCAGGTCGGAGGCAAGGTGTTTCAGGCTGTACCCGTCACGGCGGGGCATACCGCTGCGCCCATGGCCGCGATGATCGAAGGCGATCACCCGGTAGTCCGTGGACAGGTCCGCGATCTGGTACGCCCACGCTCGGATGGCGCAGGTGATGCCGTGCGTCAGGACGATGGGGTAGCCGTCAGCGGGCCCGAAGACCTCGGCGTGCAGGCGCGTGCCGTCGGCGGCCCGGACGCTCACGATCTGGCTGGGGGGCAACACGTCGGGATAGGGGTCGACCGCGCGAGCAGATCGCCGAGCACTCATCGCCGCTCCCCCATTCAACTCGGCCGCGTCGCCGACAGTTAAGGACTGCCGCAAGTTTATCCCCAACGCCCGTGGGGATTCTGCTAAATCCGGCAAACTGTTTCTCATATGAGACGCTAGCACTCGTGTACCCGATGTCCCGTCGGGAATTCATCGCTGCGACTACCGGCGTGGTGGGCGGCGGGCTGATGGCCGCCTGCGCCCCACGCCGTCCGCCGCCGGTGCGGCCGCCCCCACCGGACACCCGGTCGATCCTCGTCATCGGCGCCGGAATGGCCGGCCTGTCCGCCGCCCGCGTCCTCGCCGACGCGGGATGGCCGGCACGGGTGATCGAGGCCCGAGACCGCATCGGCGGCCGGGTCCTCACCGACCGCGACTGGGGAGCACCGATCGAGATGGGAGCGTCGTGGATCCACGGCACCGCGGACAACCCGTTGCTGGAGCTGGCGCAGCGGGCGCAGGCTCAGCTGGTCACGACCGACTACTACGGCTGGGCCAAACTGGTCGTTGATCCGACACTCCCACCCCTGGACTACGACCCGACGCCGTGGCGCGCGTTCGTTGAGCGGGCGCGATACCAAGTCGACGGCGGCAGTCTGGGCGCCGCCGTCAAGGCCACGGCCGCCGACGAAGGACTCACCGCCGCCGAGCGCGCCCAGTTGGCCTTCTACCTCACCACCGAGATCGAGGACGAATTTGCCGCCAGCGCGGATCAACTGTCCGCCATCACTTTTGACGAGGGCGACTACACCGGCGGCGATCAGGACGTCATCACCAATGGCTATGACGCCCTGCCGAAGCTCCTCGCCGGCGGGCTTCAGATCGACTTGAACACACCGGTGACCGCGATCGCGCTGCGCGACGACTCCGTCACCGTGCGCACAAAGGATCGATCATTCCAGGGCCCCGCCGTGATCGTCACCGTCCCGCTCGGCGTGCTGAAAGCCGGTGCCATTACGTTCGATCCGCCCCTGCCGAACCGCCACAGCCACGCGGTGGACGCCCTGGGCTTCGGGGTGCTGTCCAAGAGCTTCTTCCGCTTCGACCGGCGCGCCTGGACGGCGGACAACGCCTTCTATCAGTACCTCGCCGCCGACAGCGGCACGTGGACACAATGGTTCACCCTGTCCGCGGCGACGGGGCCAATTGTGTTGGCGTTCAACGCCGGTGGGACCGGCCGCGCTGTGGAATCCGCGTCTCCGAAAGCTCTGATCGCCACCGCCCAGCCGATCGCTCGCCGCTTGTTCGGCGACGCCGTGCCCGTGGAGGTCAAGACATCCAATTGGAGCGCCGACCCGTATGCGCGCGGGGCCTACTCCTTTCATGCGCCCGGCTCCGGACTCGACGACCGGCGCCGGCTGCAAGAACCGATCGGCGACCGGCTTTACCTGGCCGGCGAGGCGGTCGGTGTCAACAACCCGGCCACGGTGCACGGCGCCATGGCCAGCGGTCGCTACGCCGCGGACCAGTTGATGCACCGATTGGGCCGTTAGGAAGCGATACCGCGAAGTCGCATTGCGGCGGCGCGCTGCGGCTCGTGCTGCCTTGCGGGGCCGGAAACCAACCGCCGGCGGGCCATGGTCGCGCCTTCGATGTGCGCCACTGCCACGTCGACCGACTCGGCGATGGGCAGGCCATGGTCGGGCAGCACCCGGGTGAGCCGGCGCAGCGCCGCGCCGCTGACAACGCAGCACCGCAGCTGGGCCACCCGATGCTCCTCGTTGAGGGCCAGCAGCGCCCGAAGGCCCGAACCGGCAAGGAAATCCAGGCCGGAGAGGTCGAGGATCAGCGGGGCCCTGAGCCGCGAGAAGCGGCGAATCACGTCGGCGACGAGGTCGGTGTTGGCCGCGTCGACCTCACCGCGGATGCGCAGGACCGTGGCGGCGCTGCGGGCATGAACATGGATTTGCGCTCCGGCGCAATCGATTTGGTAGCGGCTGCGGGGTTCTCCGAGCAGCTCGAGCGTATGTCGATCGGGTGTGCGTAGATCAGGTAAAGCAGTCACGGGATGCGCCCTTCAGACTTGATGAGGCAGGCGAGCGACGACGGTGTCCGTTTGGCGCCCATTGATAACGGCAGCTGGGGACTCAACCTGACCCAAGCCTACCGGCAATGGCGAGCGCCGGGGCGCCAACGCGACCTCACACGGTGCGGCCGGTGGTGAGGATTCACATTCGACCAGGCGTTTCAGATACGACGCGCCGTGGTCGGAAAGACGCTCGGCGTGTCGGCTCTGAGACGTGGCGCACAGCCAATACGCGCAAAATGTGACGAGTTCGACTGCGGCTCAGCGGCGTGTTGCGTTCACAACCCCGCGGCCATGTGCCGGAGGGTGGTGTGCGGGCTCTGGCCGTACGTCTGCCGGTACAGCACCGCGAATCGGCCGGTGTGCGCGAATCCCCAGCGCTGGGCGATCTCGGTGACGGTGGTGTGGGACGGCGTGCCGGCCATCAATTCTTGATGGGCCCGGGTGAGGCGGACACGGCGAATGTATTCCGTTGGGGTGCTGCCGAGTTGGCGGCGGAAAAGGTACTGGACCGCCCTGGGGGTGAGGTGCACCGCGGCCGCGACGTCGTTGATGCTGACGTCTCCGGCGGCGTGCCGATGGATGAAAGACACTGCGTCCTTGAGCGTTTCGGGCAACGTGGGTTCGTTGGCCAGGTCGAGCTCGGTGACGTTGGACGGGTAGCACTCCAGCAGCGCGCCAGCCAGCAGCGGGGCCAACCCCGCCACCACGAGGGGCTGGTGGGCGGTGTCCGGGCCGGCCAGGGCTAACGCAACATAATCCAGCGCGCGGTGCCACGCTCGCACGGCCGCGCGCGAGCGCGGACGCCAGTCCAGGAAGTGAATTTGCCGGGGTAACGGCGCATGCCAATCCGCGGCAACCTTCGGGAGTGCATCCGTGGCGATGCTCACCACGTCGAATCGTGCACCGTTGCACTGCAGCACGCACGGCATGCCCTGGGCGACCAGCACCGGGCAATCGACCGCGGCTGGCGTGCCCCCGGCGACGCTCATCGAACCCCTGCGGGGCTGGATCACCATGATGCTGTCCGATACCGCGATCTCCAACGTGACACGACCCTGGATCATCACGTCGTCGACCGTCAGAGCGCCTGCTTCCCAGCGCCGATGGGAGACGGCCGACCGGCTGGTAAGACCGGCGATGCGCCAGGCGGGGTTGTAGGCGCGGGCAACGAACTGCCGCGCAGCCTGCGCATCGACGGTGCGGAATTGGTCGTGCCGAAGCGCCGAAGCCGGACCCCGGGTGCGCCGCCCCGCATCGCCGAAGATGGGGCTGAGGCCGGCTTGGACCGCAAGGGGCGGTCGGCCCACCGTACCGGGGCCGGTGTTGTCGGTAACGCTCGTCAAGGCGGTCATAGTCGGCGCTCCCACCGGGTATTACGCGCTGACCTCATTGCATCACCGCACGCCCGATGACTGCAAGCGCTGCGGCAACCAAGATGGGGAACCTGCCCGTTGGTAGATGTTGAGACAGTCGAGCGCGATCCGGTCCCACGCATAACGGGAGAGCGCTCGGCTGCGACCCGCCGAACCCATGCTCTCACACTGAAACCTCTGCGCGAGAAGGCTTCTCAACGTGATCGACAACCGGCTGGGGGTTTCCGGAGGCAGCACCAGCCCCGTGACGTTATCCACCACAGCATCGCGAAGCACCCCGCCGCCATACGCCACCACCGCAACGCCGCTGGCCATCGCCTGTAGCACGGCAGTGGCCCGCGGTGGCTCTCGCGGGGTACACACGACCACGTCGGCGGACCGCAACAGCATCGGCAGTTCCTCGCCGCAAACGGTGCCCGCGTACTGGACCCGGTCGGACACCCCCGACCCGGCAGCGAGAAGTTGTAGCCGGGCCCGAGCCTCGTCGTGCTCGCGATTTGAGGCTTCTGTCTCCGCGAGCACCAGCTCCGTGCCCGGGACCCTGGGTAGCGCCCGGATGACGGTGTCGAAGCCGTTGCACGGCATGGGGTTCGGTGCAAGACAAAGGATGCGACGCAGATCGGTGCGGGCCAGCGCCGGGCCGCAGGAGTTGAATCGCTCGACGTCCACCCCGCTGGTCAAAGCGGACACGTGGGCCCGGCTGCGGCGCACCCGGCTGAGCGCATCGACGTCATCGGAACTCTCTCCTGTCACCCAGGTCGCACTGCGCGCCAAGAGCCGTTCGACGCGAAGCCGTTCGCCCTCCTGCGTTGCGTCCCCGCCGGGTCGGGCTCCGCACGTTTCGGCCAGCCCCAGGAAGCTCTGGACAGTTGGTATTTCTCGCCGCCGGGCGGCCAGTTGGGCGGCCAAACCGCCGAGCCACCCATACGCGTGCACGACGTGGGGCGCCTCAGCCGACCACTCTGCTGTGAGCGCCCGCGCCCAGTCGCCAACGTAGGGCAGCACGTCTAGGGCTGACTCTGCCGACCGCGGGCCGACGGACATCGACACCTCGCAGTGGCCGCAAATTCCCGCAGGCCGACGTCGGTTCTGTCGGACGAAACTGGTGACCTCGTGCCCGCGGGCCGCCAGCGCGGCGGCGAGCTCTGCTGGGTCGTCACCGACGATGTCGTCGCCGCTGACGATCGCAATCCTCACCTCAACCCCCTTGCGTCGTCCTTGGCATGGGGCGTACCCGGCCCGATACCGGCGAAACTGTGGCGGCGCGGCGGCTTCGCCTGGTGCGCCGCCGTTTCGCATAACGGATAGCCACGCCAGCCCCGGTCGCTCGCCGGACTGTGGTGCGGTGGTCGATTTGGAAGACTGGAGGGGTGGCAAGTGACCCGCAACGGCCCGCCGTCGAATTGGTAGTCCTGCTGGCTTCGGCGGGTGGCTTGGAAGCGCTGTCAACGGTTCTGGGCGATCTGCCAAGCGATCTCCCGGCCGCCATCGTCGTACAGCAACACCTCGGCGACCATGACAGCGTGCTCCCCGCGATTCTTCGCCGGCAGAGCGCGCAACGGGTCAGTTGGGCGCACGACGGCCAGGCCCTCCGGCCCGGACACACCGTCGTTTGCCCGCCGGGAACGAACCTGGAAGTGACACCGACCGGCCGATGCCTCCTGCGCACGCTGAAGGATCTCGGGGTGCGGCGCTTCGACGCGCTGCTGCGATCGGTCGCGGAATCATATGGTCCGCGCAGCGTGGCGGCCGTGTTGTCCGGCTCCGGGCAGGACGGGGCGGCGGGAACCGCGGCTATGAAGCGGGCCGGCGCGATCGTGATCGCGGAGAGTCCGGAGACCGCCCTGTACGCGTCGATGCCGGTGGCGGCGGCGCGTGCCGGCGCCGACCTCGTGCTGCCGATTCATCAGATCGGCCGAGTGCTGGCCGACGTGGTCGAGGGCGCTCCGCTGCCGGACGAAGGTCGCGGTGCGTGCTGCGCGCCAGCTGCCGAGGACGCCGACGCCGCGACCGCTCCGGCACCGTGGGGGCACGACCCGGACAACACCGCGGCAGGCCAGGCCGAACTGGCGCGCGGGCGCGCCGAAGAACTCAGCCGCAGACGCAAGGATCTCTCCGCCGGTCTCGGTGCCACCGCCCAGACGGTGGCGACGGCGCGGCGCAGGGCCGCAGAATCGCGGCGCCGCGCCCAGTTGGCTCACCAGTCGGCGGAGGAAGCCGCGGCGCGGTGGGGGCGATGATGCGGTTAGCTCACGACCTGCATGAGCAACAGCGCGCCCCCGACCGTTCCCTCACCCGACCGAAACGACGTGCACGTGACGCGCACCCGCGTCGGTCGCCCGCGGCGGTTGATCGCGTCCACTTCCGTCTCACCGGAGCTGTCGGCGTCCACGAACGCGTTGCCGATCAATGGCCGCACGCCGTCCAGGGGTAGGCCAATGTCCAAGGCGGTCAGCCGGTTTCCCACCGTCTCGTCGGACCGGAGGCCCCACAGCTCTTCGCAGCCGCGGTTCCACAGAATCACCTTCATCTCGCGGTCCACCACCACCATGCTCATCTGCACCGAGTCGACAAGCGAATCCAGGAAGACCTTCGCCTCGTCGAGTTCGAGGCTGCGCTCCCGCAACATGTCGTTGATCGTGTGCAGTTCGTCGTTGGTGGAATGCAGCTCCTCGTTCATCGTCTCGAGCTCTTCGTTGGTGGACTGCAGCTCCTCGTTCGTGGTCTCCAATTCCTCCACGGTGGACTGCAGTTCCTCGTTGGTGGTCTCGAGTTCCTCGTTGGTGGACTGCAACTCCTCGTACGCCGCTTCCAGCTGGCGATTGGTCTGGACCACCTTGTCGAGCAGGGCACGCGTCGCGCTGACGTCGAAGAACACGATCGACAGGCCGAGCAGGCCGTTCTCGGCGTCGACGAGCGGATTGACGTAGATTTCGAACCAGACCGTCTCGGCGCCCGGCCGCTGCCATTTGACATCTTGAATCCGGGCCGAGCGCCGTTCCACCTTGGCCTGCTCCAGATAGGCGCGCAGTTCGACCGGACGGTAGGACACTTCGAGGTCGCGCAGCAGGCGGCCGATGTCGCGGGCAGAGAGCCCGAACAGCGCCTCGGCCTGTTGGTTGATCATCGCGACGGTGTCCTCACCGGTGACCACGATTTGGGCCACCGGACTGGCGCGAAAAGCCAAGTCGCGCACCGTCATCAGGCCTGTCAGGTCCGCGTTGTGGTCGTAGAAAGCCCCGGTGGGGTCGAAGCGCTCCACGCCGGTGTAGCTTCCGATCGCCTTGCGGAAGATACGGTGCTTGAGGTTCAGCGGGGTGAACCGGTCCCCGTGGCTGAGCAGCATCTCGGCGTGCCCGAGGAACAGCGTGCCCTGCGGTGCGAGCGCAAAATGCAGGCGGCCCAAGACGTTTCGCTGGGTTTCGGCGTTGAGGTACATCAGGGTGTTGCGACACACCAACAGGTCGACGCGGGAGATCGGCGCATCCTTGACCAGATCGTTGCGACCGAAGATCACCGCGCGGCGCAGATCCTTGTGAAACACGTAGCGGCCGTTGACCTGTTCGAAGTAGCGCGACAGCAGATCTGGCCGCACCGACTCGACGGCCTTGGCGTCATAGGACGCGGCGCGCGCCTCGGTCAGCGCGTCCTCGTCGATGTCGGTGGCATAGATCTTGACCCGTTGCCGGAAACCCTCGGCCCCCAGCGCCTCGGCCAGCAGCATGGCCAGTGTGTAGGCCTCCTCGCCGGAGGCGCATCCCGCGCTCCACACCCGAATCGGATCGTCCGGACCGCGCTGGGCCAGCATGCGGGGAATCACCTCAGACGCGATGTACTCCCAGGCCTCCGCGTCGCGGAAGAACGCGGTGACGTTGATCAGGATGGTGTTGAAGAGCGCCGCGAATTCGTCCGAACTGGCCTGCAGGAAGTCGAGGTATTCCTCGAAGGTGCTGTAGCCCGCCTGATCCATGCGGTGGCGGACGCGGCGCATCAGCGACGTGCGCTTGTACCCGGTGAAGTCGAAGCCGCGAGAATCCCGCATGTAGCGCAGCAGGGCCTCGAAAGCCTCATCGGTCGTGCCATCCATTCAAGTCCCGTCCGCATCGAGCCTGGCCGAAGAAATCGAACACTACTCGCGGTCATCAGAACCGATCTTCGCGACTGACCATTGCCCAGACGGTCTTGCCCGGCGGGGTGGGGGTGGCGCCCCACGCCCGACAGAGCGCCGAAACGATCGCCAGGCCAGACACGATCTCCGCACCCCGCCGGCCATCCTCGTGCCGGACGGGCAACTGGTCGCTGCCATCCTCCACGGCGACGGTGACGGCCCCTCGATAGCTTTCGATGATCAGCACCGGCGTGCTCTCGGTGTGATCGAGCGCGTTTTCGATGAACACGGTGGCCACCGTGGTCGCGACCGGAATCAGCTCGCGCTGGTCCCATTCGGTCAGCCAGTCGGTGACAACGGCGCGGGCCATCCCGAGGGCGCCGTCCGAGCGGGGCAGCTCGATGCGCGCCCGGCGCCGAACGTCCAGAGACCTTCCGCGGACGGCCTCCAGCGCCAACTCGCGGGTCGTGTACACGGGGACGTACCGGTTGATGCCGGCCTTCATGATCGCCCGCCGAACCCGCGATTCCGATGACACCAGCAGGATGGGTACGTCCGGCCAGGCGCTGACGTGCCAGCGGGCGCTGGTGAAGACGGTCCAGGCCGAGTCCGTCGGCACGCAAAGCGCGTCTACGTCGACGATTACCGCGCGCGGCTCATCCAGCGCGGCCTTGATAACGCTGTCGCGCAGGCCGCGGTAGGTGGAGCTGTCCAGCACGCCGTCCACCACCAGGATCGGCACTTCCTGTTGTGGGTCTATGTCGACTCGGATGGCCGGGCTCCGCTCAACCACCGGCATCACTGCCGCTCGACAGCCGGTCGCTGAGCACCTGTAACGCCCGTTCGGTTTCTTCGGCCAGGCCGGTGTAGCGCACGTTGAGCGGACCGGGCCCCGCTTTCTCCGCCATCTGCCGCGCCAATCGGACCTTCTCTTGCAGGCTGCGCAGCGCCACCCACAGCGCGCCCTCGACCTCGTTGTCCCGCGCGGCGAGCAGCGCGTCGGCTGTCCAGGCGTGCCCCACCCGGCAGCGGAAGTTGCCCTCGCTGAGGGACACCAGGGAGCCGTTGCAGTCGGGGCAGGTGTACCCGGACGGGGTGCCCAGTTGTTCGGTGTCGAAGTCGGTCGAAAACCGCGACATCATGGCGATGCGGTTCTCGAGTTCCATGCCGGCTTCGCGTTCCATGGTGGGGTCCTTCATCTTTTGGTGCGACAGCTCCTTGAGGATCGCGCCGATGTCGGCGGCCGCCGCCTCACGATCCAGCACGCCGGCGTCGCGCGCGTTGGCCGGCATCGCGGGGAACAGCGCGTCGTCGGGTGACTGGCCGATGGTGGTGCCGCCGCGCGAACGGATCGCGGCCAGCCCCAGCACGCCGTCGTCGAGCACGCCCGAGAGCAGGACGCCGACCGCCTGTGGCCCGAACGCCAGCGCGACCGAGCGGAATAGCGCGTTGATCGCCGGCCGGTGCCCGTTCTCGGTCGGGCCTTGGGACAGCACCACGCGATGGTCGGCGGCCAGCAGGTGGCGGTCCGGCGGGGCGACGTAGATGCGCGCGGGTTCGAGCTTCGCGCCGTCTTCCGCGGTGACCGCCGGCAGCGGGCCGCTGCGGTCGACAATGCGGCCCAACATACTTGGCGCGCCGGCGGGGATGTGCAGGGTCACTAGGTAGGCGTACGGCACGTCCGGCGACAACCCCGCCGCCAGCCTCGACAGCGCCTCCACTCCCCCCGCGGAGGCGCCGATCGCCACCACGCCACGCAAATCACCGCTTTCGCCAACCGCCCCGATCACCACTTTCGACTACCCGCCTCAATGGGAGGTAACCCATCCCGCCATGGATAGCTGTCAGCGAAGTCGCGGACCTGGGTTTTCACCGGCGAGTTGGCGGGCACCCTGAGTTGTCTGATCGTGGACAGGAGGGTGACATGCCGAACTCGTCGATCAAGAACGAGAAGTTGTACCAGGACCTGCGCAAGCAGGGCGACTCCAAGGAAAAGGCGGCACGTATTTCCAATGCGGCCGCTGCGCGAGGTAAGTCCTCGGTGTCGCGCAAGGGCGGGAAGTCCGGTTCGTATCAGGACTGGACCGTCCCGCAGTTGAAGAAGCGCGCGAAAGAGCTTGGCATATCGGGATATTCGAGCCTGACCAAGGACAAGCTGGTAGCCAAGCTGCGCAATCACTGAACGGTGAGGCCGAGCCGCTCCACCAGCACCAGGAAGGCGACCGCGTAATCGTTGTCGGCGGTGCGCGCCCGGATCCGCTCCCAGTCCAGCTGCTCGCGGACGGCGCGCACGGCCGGCAGCAGCCTGGCGAAGTCGCAGTAGTGCTCGCCCAGGGCACGCAGTTGCTGGATGAGCACCATCGTCGGCGGCAGCACCGGCATCCTGATGGCCAGCACATCGTGCTGTTCGGCGCAGTCAAGCGTCGACGGCTCCACCCGCACGCCGTTCAGGCGATGCAGGACATCCACGACCGTGTCGCCGGTGCGTGCCTTGAACAGCCAGTCCTCCGGCGGACGTTCGACGGCGAAGCCCGCATCGCGCAGCGTGGCCACGGCGTCGTCCACGTCCGACTCGGCCACCACCAGATCGACGTCGTGCGTCGGCTCCGGCGCCCCATAGGCCCACAATGCGTAGCTGCCCGCCAACGCGAAGCGCGGGCCGTTCTCCTTGAGCGCCGACGCCGCACCACGCAGCGCTTCGCGCAGTTGCGCACAGGACGCCGGTGCGTCGACGTGGGTCTCGATCGGTGCCATGGTGCATAGGTCATACCCCGCGCGCGGCCGGTACAACCTGCGTTGATGCGGCCGGAGAATGGTAAGCCCGTTTAACTTGCGGTCGATTGGGCAAGTCTTTTGGGGTGTCAACAGCTTGGCTCAGCGTCTACGAAGCCGCCGTGATCCCCGCCCGCACCGACCGGGCGGGACTGCCGCTGGGCGTTTCTCGCAACACCCACCTTTCCATGATCACGTCGGCACGAACCCGGGCTCGGACGTCATATGAGTTGGACCACCGCCCAAGGCAACTGGGGAGATCGTCGGCGGGTGATTGCGTGTGACGGCGGGATTGGTCAGGCATTGGCTGGAGTCGGGCCGACTCGAGCTACCACTGCCCGCCTCCGGACGCACCGCCGAACGCTGGCAACGCCTTTCGTCCTTGGCGGAAGAGAACATCGTGGCGGCCAGGGTCGCCGAATCGCATCTCGACGCGGTGGCGATACTTCACGAATTGGGCGGCAAACCGCCGGAATCCGGCCAACTGTGGGGTGTTTGGGCCGCCGAGTCCCCGGATGCGGTGCTCACCGCCACCGATACGAATGGCGCCTTCACCCTGACCGGCACCAAGGTATGGTGCTCGGGCGCCGGGTTTTGCACCCACGCCCTGGTCACCGCCCGCCTCGACGACGGGACCCGGGGCCTGTTCGCCGTGCAGGTGACCGACGCGAGCGTCAAACCGCTGCCGAGCACGTGGTGGAACGCCGGCATGGCCGGCAGCGACACCCGGCCGGTCCAGTTCACCAACACTCACGCCGTGGCGGTGGGCGATCCGGGCGACTACGTGAATCGGCCCGGCTTCTGGCACGGCGCGATCGGGGTGGCCGCCTGTTGGCTCGGGGGCGCCCGTCGGGTGGCCGATCCCCTGTACCGTTGCGCCGGAAGCGAATCCGCCGATGCGTATTCGTTGGCGCACCTCGGCGCCGTGGACGCTGCGCTGGCCGCCAGCGACGCGATGTTGGCCGCCGCCGCGGCGCAAGTCGACTCCGACCCGTTCGACCGGACCGGCACGGCCCAACTGCTGGCCCGCCGCGTCCGCACGGTCGTGGAACACGCGGTCGACGAAGCCATCACCCGCACCGGCCGCGCGTTGGGACCGGGGCCGCTCTGCCAGGACGGGCGGCACGCCCAGCGCGTCGCCGACCTGAGCATCTACATCCGGCAGAGCCACGCCGAGCGCGACCTCGCCGAGCTCGGTCGGCTCGCGGGTTGCCGGCGCTGAGGACGCCGTGAGAACCGCGCCGATCAGCAACCGTGCCCGGTTCGCGGCAAAGCCGCTGACTCACGGCGGTACCCCGGCGCCCCTGTGGCTGGCCGCTTTTGAACGCGCTCCCCTGCCGCAACTCGACCTCACTGGCTGCCGCCGTCTGATCGTCGTGGCCACCCACCCGCACGACGAGACGCTGGGCCTGGGTGCGACGATCGCGGCACTGACCGCGTCCGGCGTCGGCGTCCGAGTGGTGTCGGTCAGCGACGGGGGCGCCGCGCAGCCCGGCGCGACGCTATCCGGCCGGATTCGGCTGTCGACGACTCGTCGATACGAACTACGCAGGGCCGCAAGCATGTTAGGGGTTGCCCAGCCGGCGCGGCTGGGATTGCCCGACGGCGAGCTGGCCAACCATGAGGACAGGCTGACCGCAGCCCTGGCCAACGTGTTGCGCTCCGCCGGTCCCGACGCCTGGTGTGCCGCCACCTGGCGGGGCGACGGGCATCCCGACTACGAGGCGGTAGGACGCGCGGCCGCCGCGGCATGCGCGCGCACCGGCGTCGCCCTGCTGGAATATCCGGTCTGGATGTGGCACTGGGCCACCCCCGGCGACCCCGTGGTGCCGTGGGACCGCGCCCGGTCCGTCCCCGCGGCCGGCTTGGCCGTGAACCGCAAACGTCAAGCGGCGCAATGCTATCGGAGCCAGTTGCGGCCCGGTCGCGATGACGCGCCGCCCATCTTGCCGCCGTTCGTCCTGCAGCGGCTGCTGGCCGTCGGAGAAGTCATCTTCCGCTGACCGCGGATACCAGGCCGCCCATGACCGCGCGATCTTCGAAAGTGGGTAGGAGAAAACCCTATGCGTGTGGCGACCTTCAACATCCTGCACGGCCGAACCGTCGGCGACGGGGTAAAGGTGCAGCGGCTGCGGGATTGCGTGCGCCGCCTGGATCCCGACGTGCTCAGCCTGCAAGAGGTCGACTGCGATCAGCCGCGGTCCGAGCGCGCTGACCTCACCGCGGTGGCCGCCGACGCGATGGGTGCCGTGGAGCACCGGTTCGTGGCCGCGATCTCCGGTACCCCCGGGGCGACGTGGATGGCTGCCACGGGGCGCGAACAACCCGGGACCGCGGCCTATGGAATCGCGCTACTGTCCCGGTACCCGGTGGCCAGCTGGCAAGTCGTGCGGCTGCCCCGCATTCCGATGCGCTTTCCCATGTACCTGCCGGGCCCCAACCGGGTGATGGTCGTCGACGAGGAGCCCAGGGCGGCGGTCATCGCGCGGCTGCACACCCCGATGGGCGAACTGACGGTGGCCAACACGCACCTGTCCTTCGTGCCCGGCTGGAATCGGCGCCAGCTGCGCCGACTGGTGCACGACCTGCGCGGCTTTCCCGGCCCGCGGCTGCTGACCGGGGACCTCAACATGACACCCAGGGCCGTGCGGCGCTGGTCGGGCATGAGGGCGCTGGCCGCGGCCGCGACCTTTCCCGCACACGCCCCCGACCGCCAGCTGGATCACATCCTGACCGACGATCGCCGCCTGCGCGCCAAGGCCGTCGCAGCCGAGCCCATGGACATCTCCGACCACCGGCCGCTGGTCGTCGACCTCGAACAGGGGTGAATCGGGCCGCCGGCTATCCCATCGCGCTCAGCCGGCCCTTGACCCGCCCGATCTCGTCCACCGAGGGCAGCGCGTCGGTGACCCGGGTGATTTCCACCCCAACGTCCACATTCGAGATCGAGTTGCAGATCGAACGACGCTTTCCGACCAGCAGTCTCGTCGCGATGGTGGTGACCTCATCGTCGGAAACCCGACGCGGCAGCAGCGCCAACACCGGCGCATAGCCGAGCGCGGGGGCGCCGGCCGGGTAGCCCGCGCGCAGGAACGCGACAATGCTCAAGAGGCGATCGCTCAGGCCCATCTTCCACCTCGCTCGTCCGGTCGTAACCAGGAATAACCGGACCGGGAGGTTTGAAACCCACCACTGTGCGGAAGCAAAAGAGGGGCCCGGCCCCTGATGGGACCGGACCCTTCGCCAACGTGCTACTGGTTTTCCTTCTGACGCTCTTCGGCGGCCTTCGCGCCGGCCCGCGCAGACTCGGCTTCGGCCTCCTTCTTGCCCGCGTCGCGCTGAGCGTCGGCCTTGTCCTGCTGGGCCTGACCCTCTTCGACGATGTCGTTGCGGCCGAGAACCGCCCCGCCGGCCTCCTTGACCTTGCCCTTCAAGCCCTCGACGGCGCCCGTGACGGCTTCCTGCGGTCCACTCTTCTGATCCCCCATGGATCAAACCTCCCTTTGATCGCTGTATATCTCGTCCCTACGGCGTTCCCGGCGGCCGAATCGCCAAACGCGCTAGCCGGTGTGGGTGCGATCACGGGATGATTCCATCGCCGAAATGGGCCGTTTGAAACGCGGTCGGCTGGGTAGTAATCAGCGACCACCAACGAAAGCGGGTGAGGTTGTTGACCACCGTCGCCGTGATCGGAGCGACCGGCACAGCGGGCTCCCGCGTCGTCGCCAGGCTCAGGTCTAGGGGCGTCGCGGTCGTCCCGGTTTCCCGCGCACACGGCGTCGACCTGCTGGACGGGGAGAGTCTGTATCGGGCCCTCAAGGGGGTCGACATCGCGATCGACGTGGCCAATCCCACGGCTCACGACGGCCACCCCACCATCACTAGCGCTTTGACCACCGCCTCCCGCAACGTCATGGGTGTTTGCTCGGCGCGCGGAGTGCAGCGCCTGGTGGTGTCGACGATGGCCGGCATCGACGATCCGGTGTTCGACGGGCTGCCCTACTTCGAAGGCAAGCGGGCAGCGAAAGAGATCCTGCTCGACGGCCCGGTCCCGACCACGGTCGTGAAGTCGACATCGTGGTATGAGTCCGCCTCCGGCCCCGCGGGGCCGGTGCATTGCGCCGGGGACGAGCTGATCGTCGAGGACTGGCTGATTCAGCCCATCGCGGCCGACACCGTCGCCGACGTCCTCGTTGAGACGGCCTTAGGACAGACGCACACACCCCGCACCATCACCGGTCCGGACAGCATCAGGCTACCCGAGCTTGCCTCGAAAGTCTTTGCCAGGCAAGGCGATAGCCGACCCGTGCGGGTGGTACAGCCCGCCGTTCCCGCGCTCGCTGCCGGAGCCCTGCTGGCTCCCGAGCGCGCGGTGGTCGTGGGGCCCGACGTCGAGACCTGGCTCCAGACACTGCCATCGGCGAGCACCGACGGCCACGCGACCAACGGCAACGGAAGCGCCCCGTCGTCCGTGCACAGGCCGGATTTCTCCCGGACCTGAGCGGGCCGCCGCTCCAGCAGATCCACGGCTCCCGTACGCGGTAATGGGCCCGCGGTCGCCAAATTCAGGTCACGATTCCGTCACGATCGTGATCACAAATCCGTAAGAATCGCCGGGTTGCCCTTAGAAATCCACAGCGAATATGATCGTTCGCTTAGTGAACGGACGCGTTCCGTGGCTACATGGGTGGGTTCGCGGCATTCCGCTGGTCTCGGCCGAATACCCCCACTTTTGAATTCCGCTACTTTGGTTTTCGAGGATCGGGAGCCTCTCTGGCAAGAATCAATTCGCAATCTCGAAGGACAAACTGATCATGAAAATCAGCAGTATTGTCGCGCGCCGGCGTCTGGCCGGCATCAGTGCCGGCTGCCTGCTCGGGGCAATCACCATGGGTGTCGTCGGCGCGCCGTCGGCGGCCGCAGCACCCGACTGCAGCCCAGACGGAGTCAACGCCACCGTTTCGTCGGTGCAGGGCTCCGCCGAGCAGTACCTGGCGGCACACCCGGGCGCCAATGGCGTGGTCAGGGCCGCCTACGGCCAGCCGCGTCCGGAGGCCGAATCCAACCTGCGGGGCTACTTCACCGCCCACCCCCAGGAGTACTTCGACCTGCGCGGCATCCTGGCACCGATCGGCGACACGGAACGGCAGTGCAACGTCAAGGCCCTGCCGCCGACGCTGGAGTCGGCCTACCAGGAGTTCATGGCCGGCTGATGCCGGCTCGAAGCGACCCGCCACGACGCTGTGGCGGGTCGTTTCGCTTCACGTGTGAACGTCCCGTATGTCGGGTAATTGTCCAGTCAACGTGACTGGAGGGAAAGATGCGGCTGCGTCGCAGTGTGCCGAACAAGCCGGGTATCGCGCGCAAGCGCAGGGGTAAGGGCTTCGCGTATTACGGACCGGACGGCGAACTGCTGTCCGACGCCGAAACCCTGCAGCGCATCAAGGATCTGGTCATTCCGCCGGCCTGGAAGAACGTGTGGATATCGCCGCATCCCAATGGCCACATCCAGGCCGTCGGCGTGGATGCCGCCGGCCGCCGCCAGTACCTCTACCACACCGCATGGCAGCAAGAACGCGCCGAAGAGAAGTTCGACCGCGTCCTGGAACTGTCCACGCGCCTGCCACACTGGCGCGCCGTCATCGCAAAAGACCTGAGGCGCAGCGGCTTAACCCGTAAGCGGGTGCTCGCGGTGGCGTTGCGGCTGCTCGATCGCGGCTACTTCCGGGCCGGCAGCGAGCAGTACGCGGAGGAGAACGAGTCCTACGGTCTGGCTACCCTGCTGTGTGAGCACGTGCAGGTTCGCCGCGACGCGGTGGCATTCGACTTCCCCGCCAAGAGCGGCGTGCGGCGCACGGTGGAAATCGAGGACCCCGAAGTGGTCCGGGCCGTGCGCGCCCTGATGCGCCGACCCAACCGTACCGAACGACTGCTCGTGTGCCGCACCGCAACCGGGTGGCTCGACGTTCGATCCGACGACCTCAACGCCCGCTTCAAGGAGCTGGTCGGAAACGAATTCACGGTCAAGGATCTGCGCACCTGGCACGGGACGGTGCTGGCGGCCACGGCCTTCGCCGACGCCGATCCGGCCGTCTCGCAGCGGGTGGCCAAGCGCGTCGAGTCCGCTGTCATGAAGGAGGTTGCCGAGGAGTTGGGCAACACCCCCGCGGTGGCCCGCGGCTCGTATGTGGATCCGCGCGTCGTCGCCGGCTACGAGCACGGGCTGACGATAGCCGCGGCGACGCGCCGCGCCGAACGCGCGCGTGATCCCGACACGGCTCAGGAAATCCTGGACAAGGCCACCCGCCTGCTGATCCGTCGGGTGGCCAAGGGCCACAGCGCTTCCACGACCTCCGCGCTGCCCAAGAGCGCCTGATCCACGCCCCGGCAAACCGCTTCTCGCCAGGGGCTTTTCGTCGCACGTCCTTGACACTTCGCTTGGCGGACATCCCGGTGTCTCAAGGCGGGACGCGCCGCTCGGGGTCAATTCGGCTGGACGCCAAGGCCCGATGACCGCGGGGAGCGGGCAGATCCGCGGGGCGAAGTGGTTCTCCCGAAAAACTGCCGTTTAGCGAAGTACCTATAGGGTATTTCGCTCGCCATGGTTGATCCGGGACGAGCAAAGAATGTGCTGGTGTGGCACGTCCATGGCTCCTGGACCGAATCGTTCGTCGGGGGCGGTCACCGTTACTTGGTTCCGGTGGCCGTCGACGGCGGCGAAGGGGGAATCGGGCTCGCGGGCCGATCCTGGCCGAACGCGCGGGAGGTTCGGCTTGAGGAGTTGGGGCGCGAGGACATCGATGTCGTTGTGCTGCAACGCCCGCACGAAGCCGCGCTCGTCGCCCGCTGGGCCGGCCGCCGGCCGGGCTCCGAGCTGCCGGCCGTCTACGTCGAGCACAACGCGCCGCGTCCGAGCCCCGCGCAGAGCCGCCATGTGGTCGCCGACCGCACCGACATCCCACTGGTTCACGTCACCGATTTCAACCGGCTGATGTGGGACAACGGCCGGGCCCCGACCCGGGTAATCGACCACGGCATCGCCGACCCGGGCCCTCGCTACACCGGCGACATCCTCAGAGCGGCCACCATGATCAACGAGCCGCTGCGCCGCAACCGCGTCGTCGGCGCCGACTTGTTGGAACCGTTGTCGGGGTACGCGCAGATCGACGTGTGGGGCATCGGCACTGAGGACCTCCGCGCCAACCGGGGTGGCGTGACCGGGCGCGGCGACGTCGCCGCGCCGGCGCTCTGGGACCAGATCGCCCGCAGGCGCGTCTACCTGCATACCGCCCGCTGGACCTCGCTTGGGCTCTCGCTCATCGAGGCGATGTTTCTCGGGATGCCGGTGGTGGCCGTCGGCACGACGATGGCCCCGCTCGTAATCCCTTGCGAAGCGGGTGTTGTCAGCGCCGACGTCAGCGCCCTGGGGGTTGGCCTGCGCGACTTCATGAACGACCGGGCCACCGCCGCCGCCGCCGGCAAGGCGGCGCGCGAATTCGCCTCGGTCCACTTCGGGCTCGGGCGCTTCCTCGCCGATTGGGACGAAGTGATCGAGGAGCAGTGCAGATGATCGGAAGGGAACCCGCATGAGGATCGCGATGATCTCCGAACACGCCAGCCCGCTGGCACACCTGGGCGGCGTGGACGCGGGCGGCCAGAACGTTCACGTCGCCGAGCTGTCGTCCGCGTTGTCCCGGCGCGGTCACGACGTGGTGGTGTACACCCGCCGCGACGATCCGCGCTCGCCGGAATGCATCGAGACCGGCCAGGGCTACTCCGTCGTGCACGTTCCGGCGGGACCGGCGCGCGTATTGCCCAAAGACGAACTGCTGCAGTACATGTACGGGTTTGCCCGGTTCCTGGATGCGCAGTGGGCGGTCGATCGCCCCGACGTGGCCCACGGCCACTTCTGGATGTCCGGGGTGGCCACCCAGCGCGCCGCCCGGCCGCTCGGGATCCCGACCGTGCAGACGTTCCACGCGCTGGGGAACATCAAGCGGTTGCACCAGGGACTCGACGACACCAGCCCGGACTGCCGCGTCAGCGTGGAGGCCAGGATCGCCCGCGACGCCGACTGGGTGGCGGCAACCAGCACGGATGAAGTATTCGAGCTGGTGCGCATGGGCCGTGCCCGGTCGCGGACCTCCGTGGTGCCCTGCGGGGTGAACACCGACGCGTTCACCCCGGACGGTCCCGTCGCGCCGCGTGGTGACCAACCTCGCATCGTTTCGGTCGGACGGTTGGTGCCGCGCAAGGGTTTTGACACGTTGATCCGCGCCCTACCACGCGTCCCGGGCGCCGAGCTGGTGATCGTGGGTGGCCCGGCGCACGCGGACTTCGCCAAGGACCCCGAGGCGCAGCACCTGCAACGGCAGGCCGAGCAGCTGGGCGTTGCCGACCGGGTCCGGATGCTTGGCGCCGTCACCCGCGACGAAATGCCCGCCTTGCTGCGGTCCGCCGACGTGGTGGCCTGCACGCCTTGGTATGAGCCGTTCGGCATCGTGCCCCTGGAGGCGATGGCCTGCGGTGTCCCGGTTGTCGCCACCGCGGTCGGCGGGATCCGCGACACGGTCGTCGACGACGTCACCGGGCGGCTGGTGCCGCCCAAAGACCCGGCCAGACTCGGCGACGCCATCGCAGCGCTGCTCGACGATCGCGCGCGCCGCCGGGCGCTGGGTGCCGCGGGCCGCGAGCGCGCCCGTGCGCGTTACACCTGGGACCGAGTGGCGGCGGACACCGAACGCCTCTACGAGAAGCTGGCACCGGTGCGGCGCGAAGTGAGCGCCCCGAGCAAGCGCTCCGGGTGATGTTGTGGTTCAGGCGCTTTCCAGCATCCGCAGCGACCGCTCGACGTCATCCGGCAGGCGCCGACGGGCGCGCAATGCGGCCGGCAGCGCGGCCAGCGCCTCGAGCAAGGCCCGCGCATGTGCCGTGTCATGGGCGGCGGCCCAGGCCAAGGTGGCCGTCGCGCTAGCGCACCGACCGGCGGATCGGCGCAGGCACGCGGTGAGCATGGCGTTACGCACCTCGCGGGCGTGCTGGACGCTGCTGGTTGACCGCGTTTCGGACGGTTGGTGGTACGCCACCAGCGCGGGGCAGAAGCACAGATCCCAGCCCGCCGCGGCCAAGTCCCAGGCCAGCAGGCTCTCCTCACCCCGGAAATGCAGGATCGGGCTAAACCCGCCGACCGCTTCGAACGCGGCCTTGCGCACCAGCGCGGAGCATGCCTGGAACCCCAGGATCGACGGGCCGGGCAGGTTTGGGTCCCTGCCCAGCGGACTCTCGGCCAGTTTGGCGACGAAGGGGTCGTCGCGCTGCTGCGGCCACATGACGGTGCGGGCGGCCAAAACCGCTATGGTGCGGAATTTTTCGAAGGTGCCTTCGGCGATCGAAATCGCGTCCGGCGCCCACCAGGAGTCGTCGTCACAAAAGGCGGTATACGGCGTGTCACTTCGTGCCACCCCGATGTTGCGCGCGACCGCGCCCTCGTTGCGGTCCAGCGGTATGACGGTGATCCGGCCCGCCGAACGGGCTGCGATCCGCGTGACGTTGCGCACCGAATCGTCACGAGAAGCGTTGTCCACCACAATGATCGGGCACGCGGTGGTGTCTAGCAGGCGGTCCAGCACGGCGCAGAGTTCGTGCGCGCGGTCCCGCGTCGCGATGACAAAGGAAGTTAGGGGCTTGGTCGCCATGACAGGTGCAGCTACCCGAAAAGCACTCGGTGAAACGCAGTTTCGCCTCTGCGGCAGCGGGTACGAGAGGTCGATGCGTTTGCTTTCCCGAGTGTTGATCACCGGCGGTGCCGGGTTCCTGGGCGCCCAGCTGTGTAACCGGTTGCTCGACGCCGGCGTGGAGGTGGTCAGCGTCGACGACCTGTCCACCAGTTCACCGGACGCGACGGACCGATTGGCTGGGCGCGCCGGATACCGGTTCGTGCGGCACGACGTCTGCGACCGGTCGCTGATCGATAGGGTCGGCACCTCTTTCGACACCGTCTTCCACCTCGCGTCACCGGCCTCGCCGGTCGACTATCAGCGACGACCGATCGAGACCCTACGCGCTGGGTCGGCGGGCACCGCGACGGCGCTGGAGATCGCCGAACGCGGCGGTGCCCGGTTCGTTCTGGCGTCGACCAGCGAGGTGTACGGCGATCCCGAGGTGCATCCGCAGCCCGAAAGTTATTGGGGCAACGTGAATCCGATGGGTCCGCGCAGCGTGTACGATGAGGCGAAGCGGTATGCGGAGGCTCTGACATTCGCCCATCATCGCCTTAACCGGGTTAACGTCGGGGTGGCACGCATCTTCAACACCTACGGCCCGGGCATGCGCGCCGACGACGGCCGCATGGTGCCCACCTTCTGTCATCAGGCGCTGCGCGGCGAACCGCTGACCGTGTCCGGCACCGGGCTGCAGACCCGCTCGCTGTGTTACGTCGACGATACCGTCGAGGGGTTGATCGCCCTGGCGCGCGGGGACTTCAGCGGGCCGGTCAACATCGGCAATCCCACCGAGCTGACGGTCCTGGCGGCCGCCGAACTGCTGCGGGAAATGGTCGGTAGCAGGTCGACCATCCAATTCACCCCGCCGGCCGAGGACGACCCCCAGCGCCGCTGCCCCGACATCACCGTCGCCCGCGACCGGTTGGGCTGGGAGCCGCAAGTGGACTACCGCACCGGGCTCGCCGCCACCGTGGCGTGGTTCCGCGCGCGGGCCGATGACCGGGGCCGAGCCCTCGTCTCGGCCGCCGACCAGTTGGCCAAGTAGGAGGTGCGGTGCGAATTCTCGGTGTCAATGCGGTGTTTCATGACCCCGCCGCGGCGTTGGTGGTCGACGGCCGGGTAGTGGCCGCGGCCGAAGAGGAGCGGTTCTCCCGGCGCAAGCACGGTAAGCAGGCGGTCCCCTTCTCGACCTGGGAGGTGCCCGCCGCGGCCATCCGGTGGTGCCTACAGCACGCCGGCGTCGCCGCCGAAGAGGTCGACGCCGTCGGCTACTCCTACGACCCGGCCCTGATGCACGAAGAGCCGATCGACTCGCGCGGCCTGGACCAAGATTGGGAGTACCTGCGCACCATGTACGCGGAGCGTGCACCGCGGTTTCTGGCTTCCGCCGTGCCGGGCCTCAATCCGGCCGTGGTGCGCCATGTCCGCCACCATGTCGCGCACGCCGCGTCGACCGCGCTCGCCTCCCCGCACCCCGACACCGCGGTGCTGGTGGTCGACGGCCGCGGCGAACGCACCTCCATGCTGGCCGGCGTGTACCGCGACCACAAGCTCGACGTGCTGGCCTCCCAGCAGCTGCCGCACTCGCTGGGATTGCTCTACGAAAGCCTCACCGAGCATTTGGGTTTCGCGCGGTCCAGCGACGAGTACAAGGTGATGGCGATGGCCTCCTACGGCGAGCCGCGCTTCGCCGAGCGACTCCGTGAGCGCGTCTACGCCTGCGGCGACGGCGGGTTTCGCACCGAACCGATCACGTGGGAGGAGCTCGCGCCGCCCCGCCGGCCGCATGACGAGACACTCGACCCGGTGCACGCCGATCTCGCCTGCAGTGTGCAACGGGTGATCGAAGACGTGCTGCTGGACCTGGTCGCCTGGCTGCGGGAGCGGGCCGACGGTGACGCGCTGTGCCTGGCCGGCGGCGTCGCGCTGAATTGTGTTGCCAATACCCGCATCCACGCCGAGAGCGGGTTCGACCGCGTGTGGGTGCAGCCCGCCTCCGGCGACTCGGGCACGGCGCTCGGCGCGGCGCTGAGCCTGGCCGCGTCGTTCGGCGAACCGATCGCGCCGATGCCGTCGGCACGGCTGGGCCGCGGCTGGTCGGACGAACAGATCGAGGCCACGCTGCGGGAAGCGGCCGTCAGCTACGAGCGCCCGCACGATGTGGCCGCCGCGATCGGCAACGCACTGGCCGACAACCAGTTGGTCGGCTGGTTCCAGGGCCGCGCCGAATTCGGGCCCCGGGCCCTGGGCGGGCGGTCCCTGCTCGCCGACCCACGGCACGCCGCCAACCTGGAGCGCCTCAACGCCGTCAAGGGCCGCGAGCAGTTCCGCCCGGTCGCGCCCATGGTGCTGGCCGAGCGCGCCGCCGAAATTTTTTCCCGCGGACCGCTTCCCAGCCCGTACATGCTGTTCGTCCACGATGTCGCCGAGGCCTGGCGCGACCGCATCCCCGCCGTCACCCACGTCGACGGCACCGCCCGGATCCAGACCGTCGACGCGGCCGCCGATCCACGCCTACACGCGACGATCAGCCGGTTCGCCGAGCGCACCGGCGTCCCCGTGGTGGTGAACACCAGCTTCAACACCGCCGGGCGGCCGATGGTGGACAGCCCCCGCGACGCCCTGGAGGTGTTCGGCAGTTCCCCGATCGACGTGCTGGCCCTGGGCCGGTACCTGGTCAGGCGGCACCGATGACGATCGACTACGCGATCGTGATACCGACCGTGGGCCGAGACTCGCTGCGGCGCTTGCTCGTTGCACTGGAGCGTGGATCCGGGCCGGGGCCCACGGAGGTGATGGTGGTTGACGACCGGCCGCGGCCCGCCACCGAGCTTTCGGTGGGGGGCGACCTGCCGGTGCGGGTGCTGCGCAGCGGTGGGCGCGGGCCGGCCGCGGCGCGCAATGTGGGCTGGCGCGCCACCGGCGCGCCGTGGGTCTGCTTTCTGGACGACGACGTGGAGCCCGGCCCGGACTGGAAGTCGGTGTTGGCCATCGACCTCAAGGCCGCGGAGGCCGCCGACGCCGTCGGCTCGCAGGCGGTCATCGAGGTGCCCGCACGACGGTCACGCAGGCCCACCGACGACGAGCGCCGCACCGTGCGGCTGTCGCGGGCGCAATGGATCACCGCCGACATGGCGTACCGCCGCGACACGCTGGTGTCTGTCGGCGGTTTCGACGACCGGTTCCCGCGCGCCTACCGCGAGGATTCCGACCTGGCGGTGCGGATCGTGGCGGCCGGCGGAGCGATAGTGCGCGGTGAGCGTCGCTCGACCCATCCCGTGGCGACGGCGACCTGGTGGTCGAGCGTGCGCGCGCAGGTCGGCAACCGCGACAACGCGCTGATGCGCCGCAAGCACGGCCGTTCGTGGCGGGTCATGATCGGCGAGGGACCGGGCCGGATGCCCGCCCACGCGGGCACCACGCTGGCCGGCGGCGTCGCCGCCTTGGCCGGTCTGCTGGGCCGCGGCCGCGTCGCCCGCGCCGCGGCGTGGGCCTGGTTGCTGCTGACGACGGAGTTCACCGCCCGGCGCTGGCTCGCCGGCCCCCATAATCTCCTTGAGGCCGCATGCCTTTCGGTGACCAGCGCGGCCATCCCGCCGGTCGCGGTCGCGCACCGGCTTGCCGGCGAGTGGGCGTTTCGCAACGCCCGGCGCGATCCGCCGCTCGCCGTGCTCCTCGACCGCGACGACACCCTGATCGTCGACCGGCCCTACCTCAATGATCCCGAGGGCGTCCGGCCCACCCACGGGGCCGAGAGCGCGCTGGACCGGCTGCGCCGGCGCGGCCTGTTGCTGGCCGTCGTGACCAACCAGTCCGGCGTGGCGCGCGGGCTGATCAGCCCCGGGCAACTGGCCGCCGTCAACGCCCGGGTGAATCAGCTTCTCGGTCCGTTCGATTCCTGGCAGGTCTGCGTACACGGCGAAGCGGACGGTTGCCGGTGCCGCAAGCCGCGGCCCGGTCTGGTGCTGGCGGCCGCCGAGGCGCTGGCCGTTCCGCCGCAGCGCTGCGTGTTGATCGGCGACATCGGCGCAGACGTGCAGGCCGCCCTGGCGGCCGGCGCCGAGGCGGTGCTGGTGCCGACCGGCCGCACCCTGCCGGCCGAAGTCGACCACGCGCGGGCCCACGCTCGGGTGGCCGCGACGCTGGACGACGCCGTGTCGATGGTGCTCCGGGAGTGTCGATGAGCACGGCGGTGGTGGCGCGCCTCGACAGCGCCGGTGACGTCCTGATCACCGGCCCCGCGGTGCGTGCGGTGGCCGCCCACCACGACCGCGTCACCATGCTGGTCGGGCCGCGCGGCCGCGCCGCCGCCGAACTGCTGTTCGGGGTCGACGAGATCGTCGAATGGCAAGCGCCCTGGGTGGATTTCGCCGCGCCCGAGCTGACCGCCGCACATGCCGATGCGCTGATCAAGCAGCTGCGCGACATCGCGCCCGCCAAGATGTACATCTTCACGTCGTTCCATCAATCGCCGCTGCCGCTGGCGCTGCTGGCCCGGATGGCGGGCGTGGGATGGGTCGGCGCGATCTGCGCCGACTATCCCGGCACCCTGCTCGACCTGCGCCACCAGGTGCCCGACGGGATTCCCGAACCGGAACGGGCGCTGTCGTTGGCCGAGGCGGCCGGTTGCCGCCTGCCGCCCGGCGATGACGGCGCCCTGCGAATCCGCGCCGTCGCCCCGCTGCCCCCTAACCTGACGGAAAGCATTGGACGACAACCGTTTATCGTCTTCCATCCCGGTGCCGCGGTCCCGGCGCGGCGACCCAGCCCGGATCGCAGCGCCGCGATGGTCGCGGCGCTGGCCGACGCGGGACACCGCGTGCTGGTCACCGGCGGCCCGGACGAGGCGGAGCTGACCGCGGCGGTCGCCGACGGCCGGGCGCTGGACCTGGGGGGCCGGACCAGCTTTGCCGAACTGGCGGCGGTCTTTACGGCGGCCCGGGTGGTCGTCGTTCCGAACACCGGACCGGCCCATCTGGCCGCCGCCGTGGGCACCCCGGTCGTGTCGTTGTTCGCGCCCGTGGTGCCGGTCAGCCAGTGGCGGCCCTACGCCCGCCGGGTGCGCGTTCTCGGTGATCAGTCCGCGCCGTGCCGTGCCAGCCGGGCCCGCGTCTGCCCGGTACCGGGCCACCCCTGTCTGGACCACATCACCGACGCGGAACTGCTCGACGCGGTGCGAGAAGGAGGACAGCCATGATCGAGGCGCACTTCGCCGCGCTGCGTGAGGCGGTGGGCCGCAACAGCGCCGAGGCGACCCGACTGCGCGGCTGGGGGCGGCATCTGGCCGCGGTGCTCTGCGGCGGCGGCCGGCTGCTGGCGTGCGGAAACGGCGGCAGCGCCGCCGAGGCGCAGCACCTCACCTCCGAACTGGTCGGGCGATTTCAGGAGGAACGAAACCCCATGTCGGCGATCGCGTTACACGCCGACACCTCGGCGCTGACGGCCATCGGCAACGACTACGGCCAGGAGGAAGTGTTCGCGCGCGGCGTGCGGGCGCACGGCAGGCCCGGTGACGTCCTGGTGGCCCTGTCGACCAGCGGCACGAGCCGAAACGTCCTAGGGGCGGTCAAGGCGGCGCACGACGCGGGCATGGTGACGTGGGCGCTGACCGGCCGCGGACCCAACGAGCTGGCCGCCATGTGTCACGACGCGATCTGCGTGGACGCCGCGAGTACGGCCACCGTCCAGGAGGTCCACCTGATGCTCGTGCACGGACTGTGCCTGGCGCTCGACGACGTCTTGCTGCGAAGGGAGGCGTCGTGACGCCTAAACCGCTTGTCATCGTGGGTGATTCGATGCTCGACGTCGATATCCTGGGCTCCGCGTCCCGGCTCAGCCCGGAGGCGCCGGTGCCGGTGGTCGACGCCGAACGCCAGGTACAACGTCCGGGCGGCGCGGGCCTGGCGGCCCTGTTGGCGGCCAGGACCGAGACTCCGGTGGTGCTGATCACCGGCATCGCCTCGGACGACGCGGGGCGACGGCTGTGCGACCTGCTGGCCGCCGCCGGGGTCAGCGTCCTGGCGTTGCCGATGAGCGGAACCACCGTGACCAAGACCAGGATTCGGGCGCGCGGTCAGTCGATGCTGCGCGTGGACCGCGGCGACGCCACCCCGGTCAACGGCGCGCTTCCCGTGGAAGCGGCGCAGGCCCTGGCGCGCGCCCGGGCGATTTGCGTGGCCGACTACGGCGCCGGCGTCACCGCACTGCCCGCAATCCGGGCGGCGCTGACCGAGTCGGCGGCCCGGACCCCGGTGGTGTGGGACCCGCACCCGCGGGGCGCCGCGCCGGTACCCGGCTGCGCGCTGGTGACACCCAATCACGAAGAGGCGCACCACTTCTGCGGCACTTCCGGTGACGGCGGAGAGGAGCTGCAGCGCAGATGGCGGGCCGGCGCGGTGTGCATTACCCGCGGCGCCCGGGGCGCCCGCGTGTACGGGCCGGGGGCGACCCCACGGCACGTCGGCATACCGGCGGGATCGGCCGCCGGCGCGGCGGATGTCTGTGGCGCCGGGGACCGATTCGCGGTCGCCGCGGCGGTGGCCCTGGGGGCCGGCGCCGACCCCGTCGCGGCGGTGCAGGCGGCGGTCGCTGACGCGGCCCGGTTCGTCGCCGCCGGTGGCGCCGCTGCGGTATCAACGCCCTTGCCCGCCAACGGTTCCGACGTTCTGGGTGAGGGCACCCGGTCGGAGGATCCCATTGACGCGGTCGCCCTGGCCGCACGGCTGCGGCGCGAGGGACGCGTGGTGGTAGCCACCGGGGGATGCTTCGATCTCCTGCACACCGGCCACATCCGGCTGCTTCGGCAGGCCCGCGAACTCGGCGACGCCCTGATCGTACTGATCAATTCCGACGCGTCCGTGCGCGCTCTGAAGGGGGCCGGACGCCCGGTGATGCGTGACGTCGACCGCGCCCGCGTCCTGGCCGCACTGGCCTGTGTCGACGGGGTGACGATCTTCGACGGGCTCACCCCGGAACGGATGCTGGAAACCCTGCGGCCCGACATCTGGGTCAAGGGCGGCGACTACGTCGCCGCTGAGCTGCCCGAGGCCGACGTGGTGTACCGCCACGGCGGCGAGGTGATCATCCTGCCCACGGTGTCGGGTTACTCGTCCTCTCGTCTGATCGCCGCGGCGTCTTCGCGCGGCCCGACAACCGAAAGGTCTTGATATGACGTCACCTTCGCTCGGCGGTGTACTGATCTCCGGCGGCTCCTCGGGGCTGGGCGCGGCCGCGGTGTCCGCCGTGGCGCGGCGAGGCGGCCTGCCGCTGGTGATCGACAAGAAGCCGCCCGCCACTGATGTACCTTATGCCGCTTGCGATCTGGCCGACACCAGCGCCGTCGCCGCCGCGGTAGACTCGCTGGCCGAGCGGGCCGGTGGCCGGCTCACCGGCGTCTTCACCGCGGCCGGCATCGACTCCTGCGGCACGCTCGAGCAGGTCCCGGCCAAGGAGTGGGAGCAAGTCATCGCCGTGAATCTGGTCGGCACCGCGGCCGTCATCCGGGCGGCCCTCCCGTACCTGCGGGCGACCCAGGGGCGCGTCGTCACGTGCGCTTCGACGCTGGGCATCAAGGCGGTCGGCGACGCCACCGCCTACTGCGCGTCCAAATTCGGGGTCGTCGGCTTCACCCGTGCCCTGGCGGCCGAACTGGCGGGAGAGGTGGGCGTGACGCTGCTCATCCCCGGCGGCATGCACACGCCGTTCTTCGACGCGCGCACCGAGCAATACAAGCCGCCGGCGGACGCCAAGCTCAACCAGCCCGGTGACGTCGCCGAGACGGTGCTGTTCGCCCTTTCCCAGCCCGCCGGGTGCGAGGTGCGCGAGCTCGTGGTGTGCGCCTCCACGGAGTCGTCTTGGCCTTGACGCCGGAGGTCGGCGGGGACGACAGCATCGTCGTGCTGCGCGCCCTGGGGCTCGGTGACCTACTCACGGCGGTGCCCGCGCTGCGGGGGCTGCGCCGGCGATACCCGGGGGCCCGGGTCATGCTCGCCGCACCTGACCGCTACCGCGAACTGGCCATGCTCACCGGCGCGATCGACGAACTCCTGCCCACCACCTGCCTGGGCGACGTGCAGCCGTTGCCGGGCCCCCCGGCGCTGGGCATCAACCTGCACGGGTGTGGACCGGAAAGCATCGACCACCTGCTGGACTGGGCGCCGCAGTCGGTGCTCACCCACCACCACCGACGCCATCCGAGCCTCGAGGGACCCCCATGGCGGCCGGAGGCGCACGAGGTCGACCGCTGGTGCGCGCTGCTCGAGTGGGCCGGAATCCCCTGCGATGCCACCGATGTGCTGATACCGCGGCCCGAAGGGATTCCGTTCGACCAGACCGGTGCCGTCGTGATCCACCCGGGCGCCTCCGCGCCGGCGCGCCAGTGGCCCGTGAACCGCTTCGCCGCGGTCGCCGCGGCGCTCGCCGACGACGGCTACGACGTGATCATCACCGGGTCCGCCGCCGAATTCGATCTCGCGCACCAGGTAGCCCATACGGCCGGCCTGCCCCGCACGGCGGTGGTGTCCGGGCTGCTCGACCTTCCCGCGCTGACCGCCCTGGTGTCGGACAGCCGGCTGGTGATCTGTGGGGACACCGGCCTGGCGCACCTGGCCGCCGCGACGGGCACGGCCTCGGTGGTGTTGTTCGGGCCCACCTCTCCGGCCCGCTGGGGCCCGCGCGGCCCGGCGCCGCACGTCGCGCTGTGGACCGGCGGCGTCGGCGATCCGCACGCCGCCGTGCCGCACGAGGGACTGCTGCTGATCACCGTCGCGCGCGTGCTGTCCGCGAGCCGGCAGATCCTGCGGGGAAGCGCATGAGCGATCCCCGCCGGCATGGTCGGCGCAAGCTATGCCGGGCTTTCTAACCGGCGCATCCCCGTTGGTGGCCGCCATTATCTGGGAATCCGCTGAATGTTTCGGCGGTGGCCATGGCGGGCGAATAACAGCCGGGATTGCGGGTAACCCCAGACGTTGCGGGAAGCGTGAGGCCGCCCATGCCTGGGACCGTCGGAGTGACCCCCGCCAGCATCCGAAGCGTCTGTCTAGGAGGACAATTCAATGTCTAAGCAAGAGGTCTCGGACTACCTGCTGGAGCGGCTGCGCGGGTGGGGCGTCGAACACGTCTTCGCCTTTCCCGGCGACGGGATCAACGGGATCCTCGCCGCCTTCGGTCGCGCGGACAACAAGCCAATGTTCATCCAGTCGCGGCACGAGGAGATGAGCGCGTTCGAGGCGGTGGGCTACGCCAAATTCACCGACCGTGTCGGGGTGTGCATGGCCACCTCGGGCCCGGGCGCGATCCACCTGCTCAACGGCCTGTACGACGCGAAACTCGACCACGTTCCGGTGGTGGCCATCGTCGGGCAGACCAACCGCAGCGCCATGGGCGGTTCCTACCAGCAAGAGGTCGACCTGCTGACGTTGTTCAAAGACGTCGCGAGCGACTACGTCCAAATGGTCACCGTGCCAGAGCAATTGCCCAATGTGCTGGACCGCGCCATCCGGGTGGCGATCGCCCAGCGCGCACCGACGGCGATCATCATCCCATCGGATGTTCAGGAACTTGAGTATTCACCGCCCACCCACGCGTTCAAGATGGTGCCCTCCAGCCTGGGTATCGAGTGGCCGGCGGTCTCCCCCGACGACGCGGCGATCAGGCGCGCGGCCGACATCCTCAACGCGGGCAGCAAGGTCGCCATGCTGGTCGGCAGCGGCGCGAGCGGGGCCCGCGACGAGCTGAGCGAGGTCGCCGACCTGCTCGGCGCCGGCGCGGCCAAGGCCCTGTTGGGCAAGGACGTGCTGAGCGACGAATTACCTTGGGTGACAGGGTCTATCGGGCTGCTGGGCACGCGACCCAGCTACGAACTGATGCGGGACTGCGACACGCTGCTCACGGTGGGATCGAATTTCCCCTACTCGCAATTCCTACCGCAGTTCGATCAGTGCCGCGCGGTGCAAATCGACATCGACGGCCGGTTCATCGGCATGCGTTACCCCTACGAGGTCAACCTGGTTTCCGATGCGAAGTCCGCACTGCGCGCCCTGATACCGCACCTGCGCCGCAAAGAGGATCGCACCTGGCGCGAGACGATCGAATCCAACGTGTCCCGCTGGTGGGAGACGATGGAGAAGGAGGCGAAGGTCAGCGCCGACCCGATCAACCCGATGCGGTTGTTCTCCGAGGCATCCCCGATGCTGCCCGACGACGCCATCGTCACCGCCGATTCCGGCTCGGCGGCCAACTGGTACGCGCGCCAGCTGAAGTTCCGCGGCAACATGCGAGGTTCGCTGTCCGGCACCCTGGCCACGATGGGACCCGCCGTGCCGTACGCCATCGGCGCCAAATTCGCCCACCCGCGCCGGCCCGTCATCGCATTCGTGGGCGACGGCGCCATGCAGATGAATGGCATGGCCGAACTCATCACGATCAAGCGCTACTGGCACGAGTGGGATGACCCGCGGCTGATCGTGGCGATCCTGCACAACAACGACCTCAACCAGGTCACCTGGGAGATGCGCGCGATGGGCGGGGCGCCGAAATTCGCTGAGTCGCAGAACCTTCCGGACGTTGACTTCGCCGCGTTCGCCGCCAGCCTCGGCCTCAACGCAATGGCCATCAAGGACCCGGACGAGCTCGGGGACGCGTGGCGCAACGCCCTCTCGGCGGACCGTCCGACCGTGCTCGACGTTTTCACCGACCCCGACATGCCGCCGATCCCGCCGCACGCCACCTGGGATCAGTTCAAGGCGGCCACCACCGCGGTGCTCTCCGGTGACGAGGACCGGGTCGGCTTCGTCAAGGTCGGCCTCAAGACCAAGGCCCAGGAGTTCATGCCGCACAAGAAGGGCTGACCCCCCATCCTCGAAAACCGCTTCACGGCGCACGGAATCGATGGCCACGCGCTCGCCGTCAGCCGCTAACGGTCACTCCCGAACGCGCGCTGCGCAGGTCGTCGACGAAGAGCCGGTAGGCCTCCTCGCGTCCATCGCTACGGTCGCGTAGCACGGCCGACGGATGCACCGTCGCCACCACGGTCGGCTCGGGCTCGACGTCGACGACGATGGAGGCGGGCAGCCGCAAATTCCGGCCGCGCTGGGTGGACACCCGAAAGTCGGCTCCCAGCAACGATTGTGCCGCGGTCGCGCCAAGGCACACGACGACCTGCGGTCGTACCGCCTCGATCTCGGCGAGGAGCCAGGGCCGGCAGGCGACCACCTCGGTGCGGCCCGGCTTCTGGTGGATCCGGCGCTTGTCGCCCTTGCGGGTGAACTTGAAGTGCTTGACCGCGTTCGTCTCGTACGTCAGCGCGGGATCGATGCCGGCGTCTTCCAGGGCGCGGGCGAGCAACCGCCCGGCCGGACCGACGAACGGCTCACCCGCGCGATCCTCCTTATCACCCGGCTGCTCGCCCACCAGCATCATCGGCGCGCCCGGATGTCCGCGGCCAAAGACGGTCTGGGTGGCGTCGGCGAAAAGCGGACAACCGCGGCAACATTCGGCCGCACCGCGAAGCGCGTCCAGCCCCCGGTCCTCGGGCAGATAACGCGCGGCACCCGGCGCCTTGGTTGCGGTCATGGCGCTCCTTGCCCGCCCCGTCGGGGCTGGGGCGCCCCCGCTCCCATCGAAGCGGGGGCGCCCCATTGAGTCGTGCTAGCCCTTGCCGACGATGGCGTCGCGGGCTCGGTCGAGCATCGCCGCGAACGGTCCCGCGGCCAGGTTGGCCGCCTGCGACTCGACTCCGGCGTGCGGCCGGGTCGGCGCGATCGCCTCGGCGAGCTTGGCCGCGCGACCCATCCGCTCGAGCTCCTGGCCGCTCAATTCCTGGCCCAGCTTGGAGAACTCGTCGTGCTCCTCGTGCTCGGCGTGTTCGACCACCGCGTCGCGCAGCTGGGTCAACAGGCTGGTGAACTCCGCGCTGTCCACGTCGAGCTTCTCCAGCTTCTGCAGCACCGTCTTGGCCTCGTGCTCTTCGTGCAGTCGCTCGTCGACCACCGCTGCGCCGTCGGAAAGTTTCCGCTTGGCGCGCGGGTGCACGATTTCCTCCTCGGCCGTTTCGTGGACGGCCAGCAGTCGCCGCAGTTCGACGAACGCCTTCTCGCGTTCTTTGCCCGTCGCCGCCAGGGTTTCGGCGAACAACGACTTGATCTGCTGGTGCTGACTAACAAGAAAGTCGACCACATCGGTGGGCGACTTGATGGCGCTCTGAGCCATGATGTCCTTCCCATTCCTTCCGCGCGCGGGCTGTTGCGCGCTCCTGTTCGGCTACCCGACGAACTCGGCGACCAAACGGCACGGCCGTCCCCAGTGGGTAGTTCCTCATCCAGTCGCGAACGAGCAGGACGCCGTGGTGAGCGTCGCCAAGCCGCGCCTCTGAGCCCCGGTTTCGGCTACATTTCGGGCAGGTTGGCCGGTAAGGAGGCGCTGTCGTGACCAACCCGCAAGACCCGTATTGGCAACATCCCTACACGTACGACCCGCTCGGTCGGGTTCCGCCGACGCCGCCCCCGGTGGAGCCGCCGCATTGGCGCCATCCCGCCAGCACCGCCGCCAGCTGGGCCCGCGCGGCCGCCGGGTCATGGAAGGCGACAACCGCCTCGATGACCTGGGTGGACTTCAGGAAGCTGCGCGAGTCGCGGAACTCGGTCGCGCGGTATCCGGCGATGCCGCCGCCGGCGTAGGCGTCGGACGTTCCGGGCGCGATGCTGCCCCAGCATTCCGGCCGGTCGATGGCTCCCTGCGCGCCGGGGCGGCCCGGGTTGTCCCAGGTCTGGCCGGCCTCGAGGTTTTGGTCGGACGTGATGGTGCGCAGGGCGTTCGCGCCGGGCAGTAACCCCGCCAGGGCGTCGGGCGCGACCGGACCGGGGGACGCGGGGGGTGCGGCGCTGGTCGTCGTGGCGGGCCCGGCGGTCTGGGTGGACGGGGCCGCGCCGACGGTGACCCACGCGACGACGGCGACCACGGCGAGGGTCATGAACGCGTAGGACAGCGCCGCACCCCCCGCGTCCCCCGGTCCGGTCGCGCCCGACGCCCTGGCGGGGTTACTGCCCGGCGCGAACGCCCTGCGCACCATCACGTCCGACCAAAACCTCGAGGCCGGCCAGACCTGGGACAACCCGGGCCGCCCCGGCGCGCAGGGAGCCATCGACCGGCCGGAATGCTGGGGCAGCATCGCGCCCGGAACGTCCGACGCCTACGCCGGCGGCGGCATCGCCGGATACCGCGCGACCGAGTTCCGCGACTCGCGCAGCTTCCTGAAGTCCACCCAGGTCATCGAGGCGGTTGTCGCCTTCCATGACCCGGCGGCCGCGCGGGCCCAGCTGGCGGCGGTGCTGGCGGGATGGCGCCAATGCGGCGGCTCCACCGTGACGCTGACTCCGCCCAACGGGGAGTCGCTGGCGTTTTCGGTGGGCGCGCCCGCCGATGCGGGCAGCGGGGTCACCACGTTGGATCTGACGCCCAGGGGACTGCAGATCCGCTCGGCCCGCGTGATCGCGGCCAAGGCCAACGTGATCGTCGACCTGATGGTGTCCTGCAGCGGCACGACCGACGGCGCCCAGCCGCGGCTGGGCGGGCTGGGCATCGCCAACTACGTGCTGGGGAAGCTGCCTGGCTAGGGTGGACATATGCGGTATGTCGACGTCGACGGAGTGGGCCGGGTCAGCCGAATCGGCCTGGGCACCTGGCAGTTCGGGTCGCGGGAGTGGGGCTACGGGGAGAGCTACGCCTCGGGCGACGCGGGTGAGATCGTGCGCCGCGCCCTGGCGCTGGGGGTGACGCTGTTCGACACGGCCGAGGTCTACGGGCTGGGCAAGAGCGAGCGGATCCTCGGCGAGGCGCTCGGCGACGAGCGCGCCAACGTCGCGGTGGCCAGCAAGATCATGCCCGTGGCGCCGTTCCCCGCGGTGGTCAAGCAGCGCGAGGGCGCCAGTGCGCGCCGGCTTGGCCTCGACCGCATCCCGCTCTACCAGATTCACCAGTCCAATCCGCTGGTTCCCGACACGGTGATCATGCCGGGCATGCGCGACCTGCTCGACGCCGGCAAGATCGGCGCGGTCGGCGTCTCCAATTACTCCCTGGCCCGGTGGCAGAAGGCCGACGCCGCGCTCGGCCGCCCGGTCGTCAGCAATCAGGTGCACTTTTCGCTGGCCCACGCCGGGCCGCTTCAGGACCTGGTGCCCTTCGCCGAGCGAGAGAACCGCATCGTGATCGCCTACAGTCCGCTCGAGCAGGGCCTGCTGGGCGGCAAATACGGCCCGGATAACCGGCCCGGTGGCATTCGGGCGCTCAATTCGCTGTTCGGCACCGAAAATCTGCGCCGCGTCGAGCCCCTCTTGCAGACGCTGCGCGACGTCGCGACCACCGTCGGCGCCAAGCCGGCCCAGGTCGCGCTGGCCTGGCTGATCAGTCACCCGGGCGTCGTCGCCATCCCCGGCGCGTCCAGCGTCGAGCAGCTCGAGTTCAACGTGGCCGCCGCCGACATCGACCTTTCCCCGGACGCCCGCGAGGCGCTCACCGGGGCGGCCCGCGCCTTCCGGCCGACCTCGGCCGGGCGGTTCCTGACCGACCTGGTCCGCGAGAAGCTGGGGCGCTAGACCGACGGCGGCGACCCGCAGCGCCCGGGCTCCGCCCGCGCTTGCGATCGCCGCTAGGACTGCGCGGAGTCCGCGAAGGCAGCGGGACTGGCCGGCGCGCCCCTGGCCACCACCACCGGCATCGAGGTCGCGGCGTTCGTCCGCAGGATGGTGTGCACCACGTCGATCAGGTCCGCGACCGGCATCAGCTTGCCGGGCATGCAACCGCGCGACGCCCACAGCGGCACCGCTTTCATGGCGAGGTCCATGTCCCAGTCGACGTTCATGCCGGTCTGACCGTCGCCCTCGCCACCCGCGCATTCGCCGACGATCAGGGTGGTGAAGCCGATGTCGGGGTGTTCGGCCCGCCAGGCGTCGACCATTCGTTCCAGGGCCGCCTTGCTGACGCCGTACGCGCCCAGGCCCGGCCACGGCGGCCCGAACGTGCCCGCGTCGGAGGACAGGTAGACCGCCTTGCCCGCGGAAACCGTCAGGTGCGGCACCGCCGCGGCGGTCACCAGCGCCGCGCCGATCACATTGGTGTCGAAGATGCGCCGCCAGGTGGCGGCGTCCGTGTCGACCATGCGGACCAGCGGGCCGACCGCCGGGGTGTAGACGACGTTGTCGATGCCGCCCAGGGCGTCGGCGGCGCCGGCGATCGCCGACCGGCACGACCCCTCATCGGTGACGTCACATTCGATGGCCACCGCACCCGGGCCGGCCTCCTTGGCCGCCGCCACGATGCGCTCGCGGCGCCGGGCCAGCAGGGCGACCTGATCGCCCCGCTCGGCGAGGCCGACACCGATGCAGCGACCCAGCCCACTCGAGGCGCCCACGACGACTGTCCTTGACATATTTGCCCTCTCTTGTAACGAGCTGCCGTGGGCAAAAACCTACCGGAAAGCACCCGGCGCATGTCGAGGGCTGAGCTGTCTAATTCCGGATGACGGTGTTTCGGTCACCCAGCTTGGCGCGGTACATCGCCTCGTCCGCCCGCGCCGTGATCGCGTCAGCCGAGTCTCCCGGAAGGGCGAGGGTGGCACCGATGCTCAGGGTTGCGCAGAGCGTCTGGCCGGAGACCTGGATGGGTTCGGCGGCACGACGACGAATCTTCTCGGCGATCCAGGCGAGTTCGTCGATGCCGCCAAGACCCGGCAACAGCACCAGAATTTCGTCGCCGCCAGTCCGGCCGACGGTGTCGCCACGGCGGACGCTGTCCTGGACTCGCGCCGCCAGGGTCGCGAGCACCAAGTCGCCGACGCCGTGTCCCCACGTGTCGTTGATGTCCTTGAAATGGTCGACGTCGCAGAACAACACTCCCAAGAAGGATCCGGCCGGTGGCGGGCGCTGCAGCGCGGTGGTCAGCCGGGCGAGGGCCTCGGCCCGGTTGACCAGGCCGGTCAGGGTGTCGAACCGGGCCAACCGCTCCAGGCGCTGTTCCGCCTCAACCTGCTCATCGATCATGCGCAGCGCCGCGATCAGGCCGCCGGTGTTGCCCTCGGCGTCGACATACGGTTTCCCGTGACCCTCGACCCAGTGATATTCGCCGTCGGCGCCGCGAACCCGGAACCGCTGCCGGACCGATTCGCCGGCGTCGACCCTGCGCAGTGCCGCGGCGACCGTCTCGCGGTCCCGCGGATAGATGTGGCGGTCGAAGTCTGAGCCCGTCCACGCGTGCGGCGGGCCGCCCAACGCGGCCTCGACAGACGGCGAGACCCACACGATCTCGCCGTCGCGCAGGTGCACGACGATGTCCACCGCGTTGTCGGCCAGGATCCGGTAGCGCGCCTCGGCGTCGGCACGTTCGTTGCTGACCAGCTCCTTCTCCAAAAACAGCTTCTGCTCGCGCTGGGTGAAGAAGAACGTGATGGTCCCCACGATGGCGGTGCCGAGCAGTATCGAGAAGGTCCATTCCGCGTGCTCGCCGAGCCCGAGTCGCAGGAAGAACGGCCGCGCCAGCGCGACCACGATCGGGAAACCGGCGAGGATGGCGACCAACCGAAGCAGCGACTTCCGATCCGGGCGGGCGAGCAGCCAGGCCACCGGGAACACCTCGGGGCGCGCCAGCACCGTCGCGGCGGCCACCGACAACAGGGCGAGGGCGGTTGCCAGCGCCTGCCCGGTCGAAGACGAAGTGCCTACCAGCGCCAAGGCGTCGAATATGTAGGCCCCGACGGTCACGAGTGGGATGGCCCCGCCGGCCGCCACGCACATGGGCCGGAGTGCGCCGACCCCGCGATCCACTCGGATCAGACCGGTGGCTGCCGCCAGGAACAGCGCCGACACACCCGTCTGGATGCTCGGCCGCCCCGGCCAGGTCCATCGTGACACCCGGACCGCGTCACCGAACCACACCTGGTCAAAGCCGGACGATGGTCTACCGGTGGCGTACTCGGCGAGGACGATCACCGCAACAGCACCCACAATCACCGCCAGGCCCCGCCCGCTCCACACTCGCGCGCGGGATGGGCGACCCGACTGGAGCAGAATCGCCGCGCCCAGCGCCACCAGGCACGCCCCGGTCCACGGCATCATCTCCGGCCAGGCCGGATAGAAGCGGGTCAGCCGATCAACGCCCGTCGCCCAGCCCACCCACGTCAGCGTGGCGAGACTGAACACCACCAGCAGGGCGATCCGTCGGCACCAGGCCACGTCGTTCAGGCAGGCGTCGTGGTTCGGCCTCTGCATCGGCTGCCTCTTCCTGCCCCGGACGGCGCAACCGACAGTTTGCGCGGGAAGGCGACCGATGCCCGAGGGCACAAGGTAACCGATCCGTGGGCGAAAGGTCCCCGGCCACTCGGGCGAATCAGCCCCTGTCGGGGGCCTGCAACACCACCGCGGTGTGCGCGTCCACGGTGAGCATGCCTCCGCCGGGCACTTCCTCCGCGGGCGTCTCCTCCTCCGGGCCGGTGAAGACCACGAGTTGCCAGGCGGCGCCGAATTCCTTTGGCGGCAAGGTGAACTCGATCGGCTCGTAGTGGGCGTTGAAGCAGAGCAGGAACGAGTCGTCGAACACCCGCTGCCCCCGCGCGTCGCGGCCCGGGATGCCGTGTCCGTTGAGGAACACCGCGACGGACTTCGCGAATCCGGCGCCCCAGTCCTCCTCGGTCATCTCGGTGCCCTCGGGGGTGAACCACGCGATGTCGGGCAGCCCGTCCTGTCCGCGGCGGCCCAACGGCTTGCCGGAGAAGAACCGGCGCCGGCGGAAGACCGGATGGTTGGCGCGCAGCGCCGACACCAGACGGGTGAACTCCAGCAGGCCGTTGTCCGCC
>NZ_LZJI01000246.1 GCF_001667775.1 Mycobacterium sp. E1747 | reverse complement strand
GCGTCGAGGTCCTCGAACAGGCGGGTGACGTTGCGGTGGGTGACGGCCACCCCTTTCGGGGTCCCGGTGGTGCCCGAGGTGTAAATGACGTGCGCGACCTCATCGGGTGCCGGGAACGGGAGCCCAGCGTCAGGCTGGGCTGCGATGCGGGGGTCGTTGATGTCGAGGACGGTGACGCCACGCCCGACGAGCCGTGGGTGCAGCGCGGAGGTGCTCAGCACGGCCACCGGCGCCGCGTCGGCCAGCAGGAAGCCGATCCGCTCGTCGGGTACTGCGGGGTCGATCGGCAGGTAGGCCGCCCCGGTCTTGAGCACGCCCAAGATCGCGATGATCGCCTCACCCGAGCGCGGGAACACCACCGCCACGCACCCACCCGGCCCCGCCCCACACTCGACCAGCGCGTGCGCCAACCGATTCGACGCCTCATCCACCTCCCGATACGTCCACGACCGCGCCCCGCACCGCAGCGCCACCGCCCCCGGCGCCCGCGACACCTGGCGCGCGAACAACTCCGGCAGCGACACCCCCGCCACCGACTCGGCCAACACCGCCCGATGACCCATCTCGTCCAAGCGGGTCAGCTCGTCGGCATCGAGCACATCAATCGAGGACACCCGCGCCCCCGGGTCAGCAGTCATCGCCACCAACACCCGCTGCAACCGCGCTACCACGCCGGCGACGGTGTCGGCGTCGAACACGTCGGTGCGGAACTCCACCGCCCCCGAAATACCGTCCGGCTCACCGGATTCACTGAATCGCTCGGCCAAATTGAACGTCAGATCCATCCGGGCCGTCCGGGTGGCGACCGGCACCTGAGACACCTGCAAATCCCCCAACGCCAACCCCGAATCACCACCGGACCCCGGCAGGTTCTGCCACGCCAACATCACCTGCACCAGCGGATGATGAGCCAACGACCGCACCGGATTCAGCCGCTCCACAAGAACCTCAAACGGCACGTCTTGATGGTCATAGGCGGCGAGACTGTGCCGCCGAACCTGGGCGACCAACTCATCAACGGTCGGATCACCCGTCACATCCACGCGCAGCACCAGGGTGTTGACAAAGAATCCCACCAGGCCATCGAGTGCCGGGTCGCGACGGCCGGCGATCGGGAATCCAAGTACCACATCGGAACTCGCGGACAGGCGCGACAGCAACACCGCCAACGCGGCCTGGACCACCATGAAACTCGTCACATTGCACTCACGGGCCACCGCGCGCACCCGCCGCTGCAACTCCGCCGGCCACTCCACGGCCACCGTCGCCCCACACTGATCGGCCACCACCGGATAAGGCCGATCCGTCGGCAACGCCAACCGCTCCGGCATCCCCGCCAGCGCACCCTCCCAAAACGCCAGTTGCGTGGCGATGGGGCTGCCGCCGTCAGCCAGATCACCGAACTGCGCCCGCTGCCACAACGTGTAATCCGCATACTGCACCGGCAATTCGACCCAATCGGGCGCACGGCCCCGCTCGCGCGCCCGATACGCCACGCTGATGTCTCGTACCATCGGCGCCAGCGACAACCCGTCAAAGGCGATGTGGTGCAAGACGATTCCGACCACATGCCGCTCCGGGCCGATCGAGTAGATCTGCACGCGAATCGGTATCTCGTTCGACAGGTCGAATCGGTGGTCGGCGAGGGTCATCAACTCGGCGGTCACATCCTGCTCCGGCAACGACGTCACCGCGACGTTCCCGCGTTGCCACATCCCGCTCCTGGCCGCCAGCACCCGCTGGCATGGGACCCCGCCAGTATCGGGGAACACCGTGCGCAGTGATTCGTGGCGGCCGATGACGTCGTCGAGGGCCGCCCCAAGGGCCACCACGTTCAATGGCCCGCTTATCCGGAAGGCGGTGGGCATGTTGTAGGTCGCGGCGCGGTCTTGCCATTGCTCGAGGAACCAGAGCCGGTTCTGGGCGAACGACAGTGGGATGACCTCGGGACGGTCGCGCGCGACCAGCGGCTCGCGCCCAGCGCCGTCGTCATTGAGGCGCGGCGCCAGGAGCGCCACCGTGGGCGCGTCGAACAACGCGCGTAACGACAGACCGGCTTTCAACGATTTGTTGATGGCGGTGACGAGACGCATGGCCGACAGTGAATCGCCGCCCAGGTCGAAGAACGACTCCTCAACCCCGACCCGGTCGAGGCCGAGCACCTGCGCGAAGACGCCGGCCAGCACCTCCTCCACGGCGGTGGCTGGGGCGCGAAACCGATTGGTATCACCGTATTCCGGCGCAGGAAGGGCTCGCTTGTCGAGTTTGCCATTGACCGTGAGCGGCAGCGCATCCATCACCACGACCGCGGCCGGCACCATATAACTGGGCAGTCGCTCGGCCAGCGCGGCACGCACGCCGGCCGCGTCGATCGTCCCGGTGACGTAGCCGACCAGGCGCTGGTCGCCGCGTTGGTCTTCACGGGTGATGACCGCCGCCTGCTCGACCCCGTCCAGCGCCGCCAACGCGGCGCGAACTTCACCGAGTTCGATGCGATATCCCCGGATTTTGACCTGCTCGTCGGCGCGGCCGACGTAGTGCAACTGCCCATCGGCGTCCCAGCGCACCAGGTCCCCGGTGCGGTACATGCGCGCCCCGGGCGATCCGAACGGACAGGCGACAAACCGCGAAGCGGAAAGGCCGGCCCGGCGCCAATATCCGACGCCCACGCCGCGGCCCGCAACATACAGCTCGCCAACCACATCGACCGGAACCGGACGTAACCACTCGTCGAGGGCGAACGTCGCCGCCCCGGATACCGGCGCACCGATCGGCGGTGTGCCCGAGTCCGGCGTCAACGGTGCGCTTCTGGTCGCGCACACGGTCGTTTCGGTCGGCCCGTAGCCATTCACCATCACGCGTCCGGGCGCCCATCGATCGACGACCTCGGCAGGGCACGCCTCGCCTGCCACCAGCAGCGTTGCCGCTCCGAAGCTTTCGGTGGGCAAGGCCGCCAGCGCTGAGGGCGTTTGGCTCAGTATCCCGACCTCTTCGGCGACCAGCAAGGCGCGGAAGCCGTCCGGTGAGCGGGCCACCGATTCGGGCACCACCACCAGCCGGCCCCCGAACAGCAGCGCACTCCAGATCTCTTCGACGGAGGCGTCGAACGCCAACGAATGCCACTGCGCCCAGACTCGTCCTGAAGGGTTGAGCGATTTCAAGAGCTGCGTCACGTTGTGGTGGGTGACGGCGACACCTTTGGGAACCCCGGTGGTCCCGGAGGTGTAGATCAGGTAGGCGATGTCGTCGGGTGCGGGCGGCCGCAATGCTGCGGTAGCCGGTTGTGTCACCACCGCGGGGTCGGCGATGTCCACGACGGTCAGCTGGCACCCGTCCAGCCGCGACCGCAAACCCGCGTTCGTCACGACCGCGATCGGGGTGGCGTCAGCGAGCATGAACTCGATCCGCGCCTGCGGCAGCCCTGGATCGATCGGCAGGTACGCCGCTCCAGTCTTGAGCACCGCAAGCATCGCGATGACGGCTTCGGGCGAACGCGCCAGCAGCAGAGCTACGAAATGCCCGGGGCCCGCGCCCCGCCCGATCAAGAAATGAGCCAACCGATTGGCGGCCTCGTCAAGTTCCCGGTACGTCATCGAGCAGCCCTGGAACGACAGCGCCACGGCCGCCGGCGCGCGCGAGACCTGCTCGACGAGCAGCTCCGGGATCGACACCGGTCCGGGTGCGGGCCGGGTCAGCACCGACCGGTTGCCCCACCCATCGAGCCGCGCGTACTCGTCTGCGCTGCATGAGTTGATCGACAACAGCCGACGTTCTGGATCGCCGGCCATTGCCGCCAGCACCCGCATCAAGCGTTCAGCCAGGTCCGCGACGGCGAAGCCCGCAAACCGCTGCCCAGCACCCTCGATGCCGAACAGCAGCCGGTCTCCGACGGCGGAGAAGAACAACCCGAAGCCGTCGGTGAGGCCGGAATTGGTGTAGGACGCCGAGGCCGCCAGGCCACCGAAGTCCAAGGAGAACACGGCGGGTAGGAAGTTGACGCTCACTCGCTGGGCGGACTGCCGAGGGTCGCCGGAGCGTACCTTGCGCTCCAACGCCCGCACCGGAAAACGCTGGTGCCGCAACGCCTCCCGTATCCGGGCGTCGACGTGCCGACAGAGGTCGCTGACCGTGGCTTCCGGCGAGAGTTTCAACACCAGCGGAACGACGTCAGAGACCATGCCGGGGAGGGTCTTCGACTCCGGGGTAACCCGCCGGCTCACCGGGAAGTCGAGCACCACCTCAGAACCGTTGCCACTCCACGCCCGCACCAACAGTGCGCACGCGGCGGTGATGACCGATGACCGAGGCATTCCCAAGCCGTGGGACAACTCTTCGACTCGGCGAAGGACCGCAGGGTCCAGCTGGATCGGCGCGGAGGAACGGTACGGTCCGCGCTCACTCACACCGAACCAGCGGTCCGGTGCTCCGTCAGACGGAAGATTCTCCGACCAGTACGCCTCATCCTCGGCGTAGTCGGCCGACGCTTCGTACTCCGATTCGCACGAGACCAAATCCGCCAGCGAGCCGAAGAACGGGGACGGCATGGGCGCGCCCGAGATAACCGCGGAGTAGATGGTCGCGATCCGATGACCGACGAGCGCAATGCCCGACGCGTCGGCGACGATGTGGTGGCAGCAGGTGAACCAATAGAATTCGTTGACGCCCGTCCGAAAAAGCGCGAACTTGAACAGCGGTCCGGTGAATGGCATGGGTGTGCGCTGGATCGACGCCGCGATGTCCTCGGCCTCGCGCACGGCATCTTCCGAGGCGCGCAGGTCATGGAACGCAAGGTCAACCTCGGGATCGTCAATCGCCCGCTGCAGAACCTGCCCGTCCTCGGAATAGAATGCCGCCCTGATGGGCTCGGCCTCCCGCAGCGCCCGGCGGATCGCCCACTCGAGTGGCTTCCGCTCAACGCGCCCTTGGATTTTGACGAAGAGGCCAAGTTGCCAGTCGGTGGCGGAGCGGCCCGTCTCCTGCGCCAGCCAGATGTCCAGCTGCCCCCGCGTCAGGGGAAGCGCGCGCTCGTCAAGTTGCATCCATCACCACCCGAGATCAGGCGACTTCCGCGGGTGCCAGTTTTTCGCACAACAGCCCCGCCAGACTTCGGATCGTGACGGTCGAGAGGTCGGCGGACGGGATGCGAACCCCCGTTTCGGTTTCGATGCGAGTACGTAGTTCGAGCGCACCGAGTGAGTCCAGGCCGTATCCGGACAGCGGCCGATCGGGATCGACGCTACGACGCAGAATCAAGCTGACCTGATCGGAGACCAGACACCGTAGGGAGGCGGGCCACTCGTCAATGGGGAGCTTGTTCAGCTCGGCGCGTAGTTTGCCTGTGCCCGTGCCGTTTCCGACGGGGCGAAACGCCTCGGCGAAGGGACTGCGCTCGGCCAGCAGCTTCAGCCACGAAGCGCCCGTGATCGGTGCGTAGCCGGTGTAGGCCCGGTCGTGACGCAGCAGTGTTTCGAACGCGTACCCGCCCTCGTCCGGCCGGATCGCCATGTCCGAAGTCTCCGCCAGGGTGGTGGCGCGCCCGATCTGGGCCCAGGGTCCCCAGCCGATGGTTGTCGCCGGCAGGCCTTGAGCGCGCCTCCAGTGGGTGAAGGCGTCCAGCCAGCTGTTGGCCGCGGCGTAGGCGCCCTGGCCGGGAGATCCCACCAGGGCGGCGGCCGAGGAAAACGAGCAATACCAGTCCAACGGCTGGTCGAGGGTGGCGGCGTGGAGCTGCCACGCACCGTGAACCTTTGGCGCCCAATCACGTTCGACGATCTCTGCGGTGATGTTGCTCAGGGTGGCGTCGTCTACCACCGCGGCCGCGTGGAGCACGCCGCGCACCGGGAGCCCCGTGGCGGTCGCGATGGCCACCAAGCGGCGCGCGGTGGAGGGTTCGGCGATGTCACCGCACTCGACCGCGACGTCGGCGCCGCTTGCCCTGATGCGATCGATCGTTTCCCTGGCTTCGCGAGTCGGCTGCGAGCGTGAGCACAGCACGAGGCGCCCGCAGCCGTTGGCCGCCATCATGTCGGCCAAGAACACCCCGAGGCCCCCGAGCCCGCCGGTGACGAGGTACGCGCCGTCGCGGCGGAAGACCGGGGCCTGCGCGGGCGGCACCGGCACTCGTCGGACACCGCTTCGCGGTATGTCGAGCACGAGCTTGCCGACGTGCCGGGCGCCCGCCATGAGGCGAATAGCGTTGTCCGCGTCGGCAAGTGCGTAGTGCGTGGGGGCCGGCACCGGCAGTACTCCCTCGGCGATCAACCGGTACACGGTGGTCAGCAGGGCGTGCACTCGGTCCGGCTCGGTGGCGGACAGCAACGCCATGTCTACATTGTGGAAAGCGATATTGCGTGCGGGGATGTGTCCGAGCCGGGCTTCGCACCGGCTGAGGTCGATGAATCGGCCACCCGGCGCGAGCAATTCGAGCCCGGCTCGCTGGGTGGCGCCGGAGGCCGAGTTGAGCACGATGTCCACGCCGTGGCCATCGGTGTCGCGGCGGATCAGGTCGGCGAAGTCGGTGCTACGCGAGTCGTAAACGTGGCCGACGCCCCTGTCCCGCAGAAGTTGCCGGCGCGCCTCACTGCCCGCGGTGGCGAAGATTTCGGCGCCCGCCGCACGGGCGATCGCGGTCGCCGCCTGTCCCACCCCGCCGCTCGCGGAGTGGATCAAGACGCGATCACCGGCCTTGATGTGGGCGAGCTCATGCAAGCCGTGATACGCGACGGCGTGCCCGGTCGGCACCGCGGCCGCCTGCCCGTCGGACAGGTCGGCCGGCAGGGCGACCGCCAGGCGGGCATCACACGTGACGAAGGTGGCCCAAGAGCCGCCGCACAACCCGCCGACGCGATCGCCGACGTTGTGCTCCACGACGCCTTCTCCGACCGCGGTCACGACCCCGGCGAAATCGGTGCCCAGCCCGTGCTGCGGGTCATGACCCAGCGCGGCCAGCACGTCGGGGTAGCTGACGCCGGCAGTGCTGACCGCGACCTCGACCTCTCCGGGGCCCGGCGAACGCCGTTCCTGGAAAACGAATTCCATCGACGCAAGGTCACCGGGTGTACGGATCTGCAGACGAATCCCGTCCCGGCCCGGATCCACGGCGGTGGTTCGTCGCTCTTCAGGCCGCAGCGGCGTGAGGGACAAGCGTGCGGCATACCAGGTGTCCTGGCGCCACGCGGTCTCGTCCTCTTCCGAGCCGCCGAGCAGTTGCCGAGCCAGCTGCTCCGGGTCGGTGGCTTGGTCCATATCGATCTGGGTGACCCGGAGGTGGGGATTCTCGGTGCCGATCACCCGCACCAAACCTCGCAGCCCACCCTGCTCCAGGTCGGGCACGTCGCCGGCGATCACGGCCTGCGCGTTGCGGGTCACGACATAGAGCCGCGGGAGTTCGCCAGGGAAGTCGGGCAGATCGCGGGTGATGCGGATCAGATGCTGCACAGACTCAGAACCCAGGCGCGTGGATTGGTCAGCGGCACCGCCGTTTCTGGGTCCCGTCAGAATCACCATCCCGCTGAATCCGCCCGTACGCAGGTGGTCTCGAAGCTGTTGTGCCGTCGCATGATGGTCGGCGTGCGGTGGCCAGCACATAGTGATGCACTGCGCACCATGCCCTTTCAGAGCATCGGTCAACGCGGCGCCTAGGTCACCAGCGGTGGTGATCAGCAGCCACGTTCCGGCGGCGGCGTATTGGTCGTCGGCCAGCTCGCGCTGTCGCCAGTCGACCGTCAGCAGCCGCTCGGCCAGCAGCCGTGGGGCGTGGCCGTCATCGGCTGCGCTCGTGCCCAACCGCAGCCCCAGCACCGAGAGAAGGATGGTCCCGTGCTCATCGAGCATGTCGAGGTCGGCCTCGATCCCAGCCGTATCGGCGTGCGTCACCCGGGTGTAGCAGTAGCGGGCGCACCGGGTGGCGCCGTGGAGACGAATCGCCCGGATCGCCAGCGGCAACGCCAGCGCGTCGTCGTCGAGCGCCTGCACCCGCGGGTGTGCAGCGATGGACTGAAAGCATGCGTCCAGCAGCGCTGGGTGTACCGCGTAACCCTCTTGCTTCGAACGGATTTGGCCGGGCAGCGCGACCTCGGCTAGCGCGGTATCGGGCGTTTGGTCGCTGGTGCGCAACGCGACCAAGCCGCTGAAGGCCTGGCCATACTGAAGACCGCGTCGGTCCAGGCGCCGGCGCACCTCGGCGCCGTCTTCGTGGTGCGGGTGGGCGGCCAGCAGCGCGGGCATGTTCCGCGCGGCCGGCTGCTGCCCGGTGGCGGCGCGAAGAACCGCGGTCGCGTGCTGCCCCTGCTGCTTGGTCTCCACCGCGAACTCAACGACATCCGGTGCTGACACCGCCGCCGAGGCGCTGACGGTGGTTTGCGTATCCAGCAACAGCGCGCGTTCGAAACACAAATCACCGACCTCAGCCTCGTCACCCAGCACGGTGCTCGCGGCGCCCAGCGCCATCTCGGCGTATGCCGCCGCCGGCAGCACCGAAACATTGCGGACCCGGTGGTCGTCCAACCACGGTTGGGCGGCGGTGCCCACCTCGGCCTGCCAGACGTGGCGTTCCGGTTCCTCCAGCAAGCGCACGTGTGCACCCAACAGGGGGTGGACCGAGATGCTGCGACCGTGCGTCGGTGATTCGTGATCACCGCGGCGCAACAACAGCGGCCGGTGGGCCCACGTCGGCAGCGGCGCGTCCACCAGCCTGCCATCGGGGTGGAGCACCGAGAAATCCACGGCGGCACCGGCGCCGTGCAGGTCGGCTACGAAGCCGCGCAGCCCGAATGGCAGCGCTTGGCCGCGGCGCATGACCGCCAGCGCGGCCAGCGGCGTGTCGAGACTGCGGGCAGTCTGCTCCAACGCGTGGGTGAGCAGCGGGTGGGGAGCCATCTCCGCGAAAACCCGGTAACCCTCTTCCATCGCGGCCCGCACCGCGGGGGCGAATCGCACCATTTGGCGGAGGTTTTGCACCCAGTATTCGGCATCGCAGACCGGCCGCTCACGGGCGTCGTAGAGGGTGGCTGAGTAGAAGGGAATTTCCGGTGGCATCGGTTGGAGGTCCGCAAGTTCGTCCGCCAGGTCATCGAGGATCGGGTCGACCTGGGGCGAATGCGATGCGACGTCAACGGCGATCTCACGGGCCAGCACATCGTGGAGCTCCCAGGATGCGACCAGATCGCGAACGGTTTGGGTGGCCCCGCCGATCACCGTGGATTGCGGCGAGGCGACCGCCGCCACCACTGCGTCGTCGATACCGCGGGTGATGAACTCCGAAAGAACCTGCTGAGCAGGAAGTTCCACCGTCGCCATCGCGCCGGATCCGGCGATGCGGGACATCAACCGCGACCGCCGGCAGATGACCCGCACCCCGTCTTCCAGCGACAGGGCACCGGCCACGACGGCCGCGGCGACCTCGCCGAGGGAATGCCCGATGACCGCGCCGGGGCGCACGCCGTACGAGCGCAAGGCGGCCGCGAGCGCGATCTGCATGGTGAACAGCGTCGGCTGGATTCGGTCGATGCCGGTGACGGTCTGCGCCGCGGTCATCGCCTCGGTGACCGAGAATCCGGCTTCGCGCGCGATCAGGGTCTCGGCCTCGGCGACGGCCGCGGCGAAAACCGGTTCGGTACGGAGCAATTCGGTGCCCATCTGGGACCACTGCGACCCCTGCCCCGAGAACACCCACACCGGTCCCCGGTCGTCATGGCCGCTCGCCGCCGGGAAGGGGCTGTCGCCGGCGGCCGTCTTCCGCAGAGCCGCAATCAGTTCCGGACGGCTGCCCGCAACGACGGCGCCGCGCACCGGGCGGTGCGCACGCCGGCGCGCGAGGGTATAGGCCAGATCCGGTAACTGGACGTCGTCGTGTGCCGCCACCCAGTCGGCGAGCCTGCCGGCGGTGCGGCGCAGCTCGTCGGCCGAGCTGGACGACAGAAGAAACACCAGGGGTTCGGTGCTCGGCGAATCAACCGAAAGGTCGCGCACGGAGCCGGATTCGGGTGACTGCTCGACGATGGCGTGAGCGTTGGTTCCGGAAAGCCCGTACGACGACACCGACGCCCGTCGGGGATGACCGCCATCCCTTGGCCACGGCATAACCGTCTGTGGCACAAAGAGATTGGTCTCGATGGCGGCCAGCTGGTCAGGAAGCTCGGTGAAGTGCAGATTCTGGGGCACCACGCCGTGTTGCAGGCACAGGATCGCCTTCATCAGCCCCACCGCGCCCGCCGCCGCCTGCGCATGCCCGAGATTGGTTTTCACCGCGCCCAGCGCGCAGGGGCCGTCGACCCCGTAGACGGCGGCCAGGCTGGCGTATTCGACCGGGTCGCCGATTGGTGTGCCGGTACCGTGGGCCTCCACCATGCCGATGGTGGCGGCGTCGACGCCCGCGGCGGCCAATGCCGCCCGATACACCGCGGTCTGCGCCGCGACCGACGGGGTGGCGATGTTGACGGTGTGCCCGTCTTGATTGGCGGCGGTGCCGCGGATGACCGCGAGAATCCGGTCACCGTCACGCAGCGCATCGGCTAATCGCTTGAGTAGCAACACGACACAGCCTTCGGAGGACGCGAACCCGTCGGCCCCGACGTCGAACGCATGACACCTTCCGGTGGGGGACAGCATGCCTTCCGCCGACCCCGCGACGAACTTTCGGGGATCAAGGATCACGGTCGCGCCACCGGCCAGGGCGAGGTCGCTTTCACCGTCGCCGAGACTGCGACAGGCCAGGTGCACCGCCGTCAGCCCGGACGAACAAGCCGTGTCCACCGTGACCGCGGGGCCGTGCACGCCCAACGCGTACGCGATCCGGCCGGACGCCAAACTGAAGCTGCTGCCGGAGAATCCGTACGGCCCCTCCACGGCGTGCGCGTCGGCCGCCAGCAGTTGGTAGTCGCCGTGCGTCAGACCCACGAACACGCCGGTGAGCGAGCCGGCCATCGCCTCTCGGGTGAGGCCGGCGTGTTCCATGGCCTCCCACGAGGTTTCCAGCAGCAGTCGGTGCTGCGGGTCGATCGCGGTGGCTTCGCGCTCGGTGATCCCGAAGAACTCGCAATCGAAGCCGGCGACGTCGTCGAGGAATCCTCCCCACTTCGTCACCGAGCGGCCGGGCACGCCCGGCTGGGGGTCGTAGTACTCGTCGGCGTCCCATCGGTCCGGGGGCACCTCGGTGACAAGGTCATCCCCGCGCAGCAGCGCCTCCCACAACCGCTCGGGAGAGTCGATGCCCCCCGGCAGCCGGCAGGCCATGCCGATAACAGCAGTGGAAGTGAAACCCGATGTCTCCACGGCCGCTCACCCTCTTCTTATCCGACGGGGCGGTAAGCGCGTATGAATCCTGATCGCTCGGCGGGCACGACCATTGGCTGCGGTGGTTTGCTGAATTGACGCCTAAGCAAATGAGCGTCCACCGTGGCGCGGGCGTTCCCCCCGAGGTGGGGCCGGCCCTTCGGGGGGGATTGCCCCGAGCCCCGGATGGGCGGAGACGCGCAGCGCGGATGGCTGCGTTTCCTGCCGTTGCGCAGTCGGCTGAAATCGCTGCGTAGGCCGGTCAGAAGGTGTCGCGCGCCGGTCGTCGGCCGCAACGGACACGTTGTCGTTGTCGTCGTCGACAGATTGATCATCGGTTCTCCCACACCGCAAGTCGACATGCGTAGAACAGACCCTACAGAAGGTCACCTCCGCGCGCGCCGCGTTGAGGCAAATTCTTCTGGGTGACAAGTGTGTTAGCCCCACGTTAAGCCGCGATTGGTCAGGCGGCCGGGCGGAGACGGGAGGTGCAGGCGTCGGTATCGACTGCCGAGCGATGGCGTCGGCCGGGGCGGGCCACCGCGGCGGGTCCCCGGGTCCGCGCCGGCCGGGGGAGGCTGCCGGCTTCCGGGCCTAGCGCGCCTGGCCCTGGGAGGCCAGGAAACCTGCGACGCCGCGGACCATTGCGTCGGCGTATTTCTGCCTGCCTTCGGCCGACTCCATCAGCGCCGAGTCCGCGGGGTTCTTCATGTTGCCGCACTCGACCAGGATCGATGGGTACTGCGCCAGGTTCAGCCCGGCCAGATCCGAGCGCCCGTACAGCCCGCTCTGGCCGATGTAGTTGGCGGGCGGGATGCCGGAGCCCTGCATCTGGTCGCGCATGATCCGGGCGTACTGCACCGACGGCCCGGCCTGCACCTGGTTCAGCGGCGGGGCCGAGTAGTTGACGTGGAATCCGCGGCCCGACGCGGGCCCGCCGTCGGCGTGGATGCTCAGGACCGCGTTGGGGTGCAGCGCGTTGGCCATGTTGGCGCGCTCGTCGACGCATGGTCCCAGCCCGGTGTCATTGCCACGCGCCATCGCGGTCCTAACGCCGAGGGCGTTCAGCTCCGCACGGACCCGCAGCGCCGTGTCCCAGGTGAAGGTGTGTTCCGGGTAGCCGCTGTTGGTCGACGTCCCGCTCGCTTGGCAGTCCTTGGTGCCGCCGCGGCCGGTGGGCACCTGACGCCCGATGGACGCGTCGTTGGAACCGTTGTGGCCGGGGTCGATGAAAACCACCATGCCGGCGATGTTGGACGGGACCGCCCCTGCGGTCGGGATGATCGCCGCCGAAGCGGCAACCAACACACCTATGACCATCCTGATGCCGACACGCCTGCTCACTCGTAGGTCCACGGCGCAAAGGTAGCCTCGCGCGGTCTACGCTGGGTGTTTCGAATCGCCGGACACACGCAGGCGAAACCAACTCGAGACCAAGATGCGAGGGGACTGTCATGCAACCCGGAGGCGACATGTCGGCGCTGCTGGCCCAGGCGCAGCAGATGCAGCAGAAGTTGATGGAGGCCCAGCAGCAGCTCGCCAACGCCGAGGTACGCGGACAGGCCGGCGGCGGCTTGGTCAAGGTGACGGTCAAGGGCAGCGGCGAGGTGGTCGGGGTGCAGATCGACCCCCAGGTGGTCGACCCCGGTGACGTCGAGACGCTGCAGGACTTGATCGTCGGGGCCATGGCCGACGCTTCCACGCAGGTCACCCGGATGGCGCAGGAGCGGCTCGGCGCGCTGGCCGGCGGTTTCGGCGGCCCGCCGCCAGGACAGCCACCGGCGCCGAAGCTGTAGATCCTCCAACATGTTTGAAGGACCGGTCCAGGATTTGATCGACGAGCTCGGCAAGCTGCCGGGTATCGGACCCAAGAGCGCCCAGCGCATCGCCTTCCATCTGTTGTCGGTCGAACCGCCGGACATCGACCGGTTGACCGCGGCGCTGGGCAAGGTCCGCGACGGCGTGCGGTTCTGCGCGGTGTGCGGCAACGTCTCCGACAACGAGCGGTGCCGCATCTGTTCGGATCCCCGTCGGGACGGCTCGCTGGTGTGCGTCGTCGAAGAGCCCAAGGATGTGCAGGCCGTCGAGCGCACCCGCGAGTTCCGCGGCCGCTACCACGTGCTGGGCGGAGCGCTGGATCCGTTGTCCGGGGTGGGGCCCGAGCAGTTGCGGATCCGCGAGCTGCTGAGCCGGATCGGGGAGCGGGTCGACGACGTCGACATCAGCGAGGTGATCATCGCCACCGACCCGAACACCGAAGGTGAGGCCACCGCCACGTACCTGGTGCGGATGCTGCGCGACATCCCGGGGCTGACAGTGACGCGGATCGCGTCCGGGCTGCCGATGGGCGGGGACCTGGAGTTCGCCGACGAACTGACGCTCGGCCGCGCGCTCGCCGGCCGCCGGGCGATGGTCTGAGTCGCTCAGGTCTTCATCAATCGGAACGGCCGGGTGACCGTCGAGCCTGGACCGCCACAGCCGTCGGACGTGGTCGTCCGGCCCTCACCGGCAAGCGACACGGCGTCGAAGTTGTAGTCGACGGTTGCCGGGACCGATGACCCGTTCGCGCACGGTGCCTGCGTTGCGCCGCTGTGGGTCCAGCGTCCGTTCGCGAGGTCGAACTCCCAGCTGATGACGAACGTCCCGCCGTCCTGGGAGGTCGCCAGCGTGCAGTCCGACCCGCAGGGGGCGAAAAGCCATGTGGTCGTCTTGTCGCTGTCGGTATAGAGCACCGTGTAACGACCGCTCGGCACCTCAGGGGTGGCGTGCGCCGGCGCCGGCGTGATCAATGCGGCCGCGACCAGCACGGCGCCGACGCCCGCGAATCTGTCTCTCGCGATGTCCACGTTCACGTCAGCGCACCCCCATCCGCTCCCGGCGCAGCAACTCCACCTCGGGCAACTCCAACGGTGCCAGCTCACCGACCACCTTGCTCAACAACAGATCGGCCAGCTCGGGGTTGCGGGCCAGGCAGGGGCCGTGCATGTAGGTGGCCACGACGCTACCTTGCACCGCGCCGTCGAAGCCGCCACCCGCCCGGTTGCCCGCGCCCTTGACCACCGCACCCAGCGGCGACGCGGCGGGGCCCAGAACGGTGCCGCCCCGGTGGTTCTCGAAACCGGTGAGCCGTTGGGTCAGGCCCGGCAGCAACGGCTTGGTGATCAGTTCGCCAATGCTGCGGACATTCTGCGGCGAGGTCGTCGCATCGAGCAGGCCCACGCCGTCGACGCGTTCACCCGCCGACGTCTCGTACCATCGCCCGAGCACCTGAACAGCGGCGCAGATCGCCAGCACGGGTGCCCCGCGCTCGGCGGCGCGCTGCAGCCCGGGGTGCCTGATCAAATGCTTGGTGGCCAATCGCTGCGCGTAGTCTTCCGCCCCGCCCAGGGTGTAGAGGTCCAGTGAGTCCGGCACCGGCTCGGCCAGCGTGATCTCGACGATCTCCGCGGCGATGCCCCGCAACCGCAACCGCTGGCGCAGCACCAGTGCGTTGCCGCCGTCGCCGTAGGTGCCCATCACGTCGGGCAACACCAGCCCGATCCGCACCGTCGAATCAGCCATGGCGCGCCAACGCCCGTTGCAGCTGAAGAAAGGCGGTGTAGTTGGCGACGACCTCGACCCGCCCCGGGGGGCAGGACGCGATCGCGGCCACGGTGTCGTGCACCAAGGTGTGGTCGACGCCCGCGTAGCCGAGCCGCACCGCCAGGTCAGTGCCCCGCTCCCCGGCGGCCACCACGGACGTGTGCTCGAAGTGCTCGAAGCGCACGTCCCACAGCCAGGACAGGTCCTCCCCGTCGGGCACCTGCCCGTTGACCGAGATGACCACCCCGGCCGCGTGCTTGTCCACCATCGACAGGGCCTCCTGCCAGCCGGCCGGATTCTTGGCCAGCAGGATTCGCGCCTCGTGGTCGCCGACGCGGACGGTCCGGTAGCGCCCGGCGACCTCGTCGACGCTCGACGCGGCGGCCACCGCCTTCGCGGGGTCGGCGCCCAGTGCGACGGCGGCGGCGACGGCCTGGGCGGCGTTGCCGCGGTTGACCGCGCCCGGCAGCGCCAGCCGCATCGGCACGCCCAGCCCGTCGGGCCCGTACAGGGTGTGGTCGTCGAACCACCACTGCGGGCTGGGCCGCTTGAAGTCGGCGCCGGTGGAATACCAATGCCCCTTGTCCCGGACGATCACCTCGCCGCTGCGCGGGCAGCTGACCGAGTCGTTCGCCCACGAGCCGCCAGCGGCCACCCACACCACGTTCGGGCTGTCGTAGGCCGCCGACGTCATCAGCACGTCGTCGCAGTTGGCGACGACGACGGCGGTGGGGTGCCGGGCCAACCCGGCCCGCAGGGTGCGTTCGATGACGTTGATCTCGCCGACCCGGTCCAGCTGGTCGCGCGAAAGGTTGAGCAAGACGATGACGGCGGGTTCGACGGCATCGGATACGTGCGGCACGTGCATCTCGTCGACTTCCAGGGCCGCCAGCGGCGCCTCTCGGTTCGCCGCGAGCGCAGCCACCAGCCCGGCGTCCATGTTGGCGCCTTCGGCGTTGGTGGCCACCGGACCAAGCGTGCCCAGCGCGGCGGCGGTCATCCGGGTGGTGGTCGACTTCCCGTTGGTTCCGGTGACGACGACCGTGCGCCGCCCGGCCGCCAGCTGACGCAGGACCGAGCGGTCGAGGGTCATCGCGATCAGGCCACCGATCATCGCGCCGGCGCCGCGTCCGGTCACCCGCGATGCCCAGCGCGCGGTCGCTCCCGCGGCGAGGGCAAGGCGTGCACGGGTGGTAACCACCCGGGCAGTTTAAGGGCGATCGCAAGCTCGGCGCAGGGCGCCGGGCGCGGCGGGTCGCCCTGGTTGTATGAGGCGATCGCAAGCTCGGCGCAGGGCGCCGGGCGCGGCGGGTCGCCCTGGTTGTATGAGGCGATCGCGAGCGCGGCGCAGGGTGCCGGGCGTGGCGGGTCGCCCTGGTTGAATTCAGCGACCGACACGGCAGCGCAGCGACCCGGCAATGTCGGTCCGACGTGCCATCCTGTCGACATGAACCGGGTGTCCTGGGGGCGGCCGGCCAGCGAGCCGGACGGGGGTTGGGCCGTCATCGACGTCGAGACGTCGGGTTTTCGGCCTGGTCAGGCGCGGGTTATCAGCCTGGCGGTGCTGGGCCTCGACGCCGACGGTCGCGTGGAGCATTCCGTCGTCAGCCTGCTCAACCCCGGCGTGGACCCGGGCCCAACCCACGTGCACGGCCTGACAGCGGCCATGCTGGAAGACCAGCCGCAATTCGCCGACGTCGTCGACGATGTGGTCAAGGTGCTGGACGGCCGCACGCTGGTGGCCCACAACGTCGCGTTCGACTACGCGTTCTTGGCCGCGGAAGCCGAGCTCGCCGAGGCCGAACTGCCGATCGACTCCGTCATGTGCACCGTCGAGCTGGCTCGGCGGTTGAACCTCGGCATCGACAACCTGCGGTTGGAGACCCTCGCGGCCCACTGGGGCGTGACGCAGGAACGGCCGCACGACGCCTTCGACGACGCGCTGGTCCTGACCGGTGTGCTGGCTTCGGCGCTCAAGCGGGCCCGCGAGCGCGACATCTGGCTGCCGGTGCATCCGGTGACCCGACGGCGATGGCCGAACGGCCGGGTCACTCACGACGAGCTGCGCCCGTTGAAGGTGCTGGCTTCGCGGATGCCCTGCCCCTATCTCAATCCCGGGCTCTACGTGTCCGGGCGACCGCTGGTGCAGGGCATGCGAGTGGCCCTGGCGGCCGAGGTCGGCCGCACCCACGAAGAACTGGTCGAACGCATCCTGCATGCCGGGCTGGCCTACAGCGACGGCGTCGACGGGGAGACCTCGCTGGTGGTCTGCAACGACCCGGCCCCGGATCAGGGCAAGGGCTACCTGGCCAAGCAGCTCGGCGTGCCGGTGGTCTCCGACGCGCAGTTCATGGACTCCATCCGGGCGGTCGTCGGTGGCACCAGCATGGAGGAGTTCACCGACACGACCACGGTCGACCAGCAGCTCGCCCTGTTCTGAGCGATGATGTACCACTACAGACGTAGTGGTAAGGTCGCGGCATGGGTAGCACTACTGGCGTAGTACACACCGGGTCGTGGCGGGGGTCCTATCGCCGCCACGGCTATTTCTTCCGCCCGGCGGCCACGCTGACCATCTCGCTCGGGTTCGCGCTGCATCTATACCGCGTGATCTCCGGCGATGCCCTCACCCTGCAGCACGCCGCGACGTTGACCAACGACCGACTCCTACTCGTTCCGATGACCTACGCCGGGATCACCGGGATCCTGGTGTGGCGGCGCGTCCGGTTTTCCAGCAACCGGCATCGGGCGCTGTTCACCGCGTCGGTGGTCTATATCGCCGGTAGCGTGCCGCTCCACATCTACCTCGACTATGTGATCAAGGACCTCACATTCGTGACCTGGTTTCCGATGTGGTTCAGCTACCTACTCTTGGTCGTCGTGTATCCGGCGTTCCTGACGATGTTCTGGCGACTGCGCTTCCAGGACTGATGCCGCCCAACCCCGAGCGCCGCGCGCAGCTGCTCGACGCCGCGATCGACATCCTCGCCGACGTGGGTGTCGGGGGCCTGACGCATCGCCAGGTCGACGACCGGGCGGGCCTGCCCGCGGGCACGACCTCGAACTACTTCCGGACCCGCCAGGCCCTGCTCGAAGCCACGGCGGCCCGCACCGTCGACCTGCACTGGCGGCGCGTCGAGGCGTTGCGAAGCGCGCTCGGATCACTCGATCGCGACGGCGTCAAAGCCTTGATGACGCAACTGCTTTCAATGCCTGACGAGCAGTTCCGCCGGTACACCCTGGCGCGGTTCGAGCTGTTCATGGAGGGTACCCGGCGGCCCGAGTTGCAGCCGTTCCTCAAGGACCTGCAAGCCGCCGCGGTGAACTCCGCGACGCTGATCCTCGAGGCCGCGGGCTTCACTCCGACGCCAGAGCAGATGGACGAGCTGAGCCGACTGCTCAACGGCTATGCGTTCAGCAGTCTTACGCTTCCCGGCGCCGACGACCCTGCCGAGTTGGTGGACCGGCTGCTGCGCGCGTACTTCCCGGCATAGCCCCCGTGAGTGCCCGCCCAATCGCGGGTCAATTCCAGCGACTTCTCAGCTGGAATCCGGGAACTCCCCAGGCGTTGCCCCGAGGCTAATGATTGCCATCAGTAGGCCAGCGCGGGGTGCGAGCGCCCCCTCCTGCGCGTGGCGTTCCGGGGAAAGATCGCAAAGCGATGACCGCACGGCGGCGTCGTTCAAGCCAGCAGTGAGGACAAAGCATCCAGTGAGTGGACCGTTGGCCGATTTCGCCGTCGACCGGCGGGTGTTGCTGATCACCGGCATCGCGCTGTTCGTCGGCGCACTATCGGCGGGGGTGGCGTGGTGTCTGCTCCAGCTGATCGGACTTGTTACCAATCTTGTCTTCTATCAACGAGTCTCCGATGCCCTCGTGTCGCCCGCCGCTAATCAGCATCCGTGGTGGCTGATCCTGGGCGCCCCCGTCGCGGGTGGCGTGGTGATCGGCCTGATGGCTCGCTACGGGTCTGATCAGGTTCGCGGCCACGGCATGCCCGAGACGATCGAGGTGATCCTCACGGGTAGCAGCCGTGTCGAGCCCAAAGTGGCCGTCCTGAAACCAATCTCGGCGGCAATCAGTATCGGCACAGGCGGGCCGTTCGGCGCCGAGGGTCCGATCGTCATGACGGGTGGCGCGACGGGTTCGGTTGTCGCCCAGTTCTTGCATCTGACCGCTGACGAGCGAAAGATTCTGCTCGCCTCCGGTGCCGCCGGTGGCATCGCAGCCACGTTCAACGCTCCACTGGCGTCTGTCTTGTTGGCGGTCGAGCTGCTGCTCTTCGAGTTCCGGCCGCGCAGCCTGGTACCCGTCGCCGGCTCGGTCGCCGTCGCCACCGTGGTGCGACTGCTGATCCTGGGGAGCGCACCGATATTCCCTGTGACCACTTGGTCAGCCGAAATTCGTTGGCCCATTGATGCTTTGGCGGTCGTTGTCGGGCTCGCCGGCGCCGCGGTGGCTATCGGTGCGACGCACTTGGTCTACTGGGCCGAGAGGGCCTTTCCGCGGCTACCTATCCATTGGATGTGGTGGCCGGCGCTCGGTGGTCTGATCATCGGCATCGGCGGGTTGATCGAACCGCGCGCGCTCGGGGTCGGTTACAACGTGATCGGTGCGCTTCTCTCCGGGCACGCCGGACTGTCGCTGATCATCGGCATCCTCGTGGTGAAGACCGCAATTTGGGCACTATCTCTCGGCTCGGGGACTTCGGGCGGTGTATTCGCCCCCGTGTTCATGATCGGCAGTGCACTCGGAGCCTTCGTCGGGCACTGGTTGCCGCCCGTGTTTCCGGGTTTTTGGGCGATGTTGGGCCTGGCCGCCGTCGTGTGCGGCATCATGCGGGCGCCGCTGATGGCCATCATGTTCACCCTGGAGCTCACCCGCGCGTGGCCCGCGATGCTTCCGGTGATCATCGCTGCCGTCACCGCGTACGTGATCTCCGTTCTCTTGCTGGCGCGTTCGGTGCTCACTGAAAAGATCGCCCGCAGCGGCATGCACCTGACCCGCGACTACACCACCGACCCGCTGGAGGCATTTCTGGTCGGCGAGGTGGTGCGTTCCGGGCCGCCGGCTGCACCGGCGGGCGGCACGATAAGCGCCCACGCCACATTGCGGCACGCCGCAAATGTTTTCGCCGAATCGGACGGCAGGCCCCTGCGGGTGTTGTCGCCGGAGGGCACCGACCAGGGCCATCTGCTGATGACCGATTTGCTCACCGCCCGGCTGCACGATCTCAACGAAGACACCGAACGGACCCGGCACCTGATGCCCTATTTCCCGAGGCCGCCGCGAACCGCCGTTCGCCGCTGGGTGTCGGCTCGGCGCAATGGCCGCGCCAGCTGAACGCGAGCTCTAGCGGGACGCGCGGTTGACCGCCGACACGACGGCCCGCAGCGACGCGGTGGTGATCGACGGCGCGATGCCGACGCCCCAGACCGTGCGGCCGTTCACGCACGCCTCTACGTAGGCCGCGGCCTGTGCATCGTCGCCGGCGCTCATCGCATGCTCGGAGTAATCGAGGACCGCGACGTCGAATCCGACACCGCCGAGCGCGTGGACGAAGGCCGCGAGCGGACCGTTGCCCGCGCCGCTGATCTCGGTCTCCACCCCGTTGACCTTCACGGTCGCCGCGATTGTGGTGGCGCCGCTGTCTTCTTCCGACGCCTCGACGCGCTGCTTCATCCGCTCCAGCGGCCACACCGGGGCCAGGTACTCCTCGGAGAACACGTCCCACATTTCCTTCGGGGAGACCTCCCCGCCCTCGCCCTCGGTAATCTTCTGGATCGCCTGGGAGAACTCGATCTGCAGCCGCCGGGGCAGGGCCAGGCCGTGGTCGGACTTCATGATGTAAGCCACGCCGCCCTTGCCGGACTGCGAGTTGACCCGGATCACCGCCTCGTAGGTGCGGCCGACGTCCTTGGGGTCGATCGGCAGGTAGGGCACCTGCCACAGCATGTCCTCGACGTCGGTGTCCGCGGCGTCGGCGTCGATCTTCATCTGGTCCAGGCCCTTGTTGATCGCGTCCTGGTGGCTGCCGGAGAACGCGGTGTACACCAGGTCGCCGCCGTAGGGGTGACGCTCGTGGACGGGAAGCTGGTTGCAGTACTCCACCGTGCGGCGGATCTCGTCGATGTTGGAGAAGTCGATCTGGGGGTCGACGCCGCGGGAGAAGAGGTTGAGCCCCAGCGTTACCAGGCACACGTTGCCGGTGCGCTCGCCGTTGCCGAACAGACAGCCTTCAATCCGGTCGGCTCCCGCGGCAAAGCCCAATTCCGCTGCGGCGACGGCTGTTCCGCGGTCGTTGTGCGGGTGCAGGCTCAGGATGACGGATTCCCGGTTGGCCAGGTTGCGGCTCATCCACTCGATCGAGTCGGCGTAGACGTTAGGGGTGGCCATCTCGACCGTGGCGGGCAGGTTGAAGATGATGGGGTTTTCCGGTGTCGGCGCAATGATCTCGCCGACGGCATCGCACACCTGTCTGGCGTATTCAAGCTCGGTGCCGGTGTAGGACTCCGGCGAATATTCGAAACGCCATTGTGTGCCAGGGTATTTGGCGGCCTCCTCGACGCACTTGCGGGCGCCGTCGGTCGCGATGGCCTGCACCGCGGCCCGATCGGCACGAAAAACCACGCGGCGCTGCAGGATTGACGTCGAGTTGTAGAAGTGCACGATGACCCGCGACGCGCCCTCGCACGCCAGGAACGTGCGCTCGATGAGCTCGGGACGGCACTGCGTCAGCACCTGGATCGTGACGTCGTCCGGGATGGCGCCGTCGGTGATGATTTCGCGGACGAAGTCGAAGTCGGTTTGGCTGGCCGACGGGAAGCCGACCTCGATCTCCTTGTAACCCATGCGAACCAGCAGGTCGAACATGCGACGTTTGCGGGTCGGGCTCATCGGGTCGATCAGCGCCTGGTTGCCGTCGCGCAGGTCCACCGCGCACCACAGCGGGGCGCGGTCGATGACGCGGTCGGGCCAGCTGCGGTCGGGGAGCCGGATCGGCTCGACTTCCTCGGCGAAGGACCGGTACCGATTGACCGGCATCGCCGAACCACGCTGGGGATTCCACGCGGGCTGATCGGCGCCCGGCGGGCCCGCGGGTTTGACGATCGATCGGGCTGACGTATAGGCGTCGGGATTGGAAGTCACGATAGTTGCTCCGGGGGTGTCAGAAGGAACCTCAGACCGGCGCATCGCGAACACCCGCGACGGGAAGCCGGTCTGGATCAGACCCCGTCGCGGCGTCCGAGGAGGAGCACCCGCTGCACGCCCTGAACTCTACCGCGATTGGCGCCCGGGAGGAAAATCGCCGAAAATCATGACAAAACCGCAGGCTGCGGCGGTCAGCATCGGGGCGTAAACCATTACGCGCAGCCACGTATTCTGTTGTGGACTTAAACGGGGCCTATGGGCGGGAAGATTGCGGGAAACATAACGTGGCGCTGGTCGTGCAGAAGTACGGCGGATCATCGGTGGCCGACGCCGATCGGATCCGCCGCGTCGCCGAACGCATCGTCGCGACCAAGAAGCAGGGGAACGACGTCGTCGTGGTGGTCTCCGCGATGGGCGACACCACCGACGACCTCATGGACCTGGCCCAGCAGGTGTGCCCGGCCCCGCCGCCGCGGGAACTCGACATGCTGCTGACCGCCGGCGAACGCATCTCCAACGCCCTGGTGGCCATGGCGATCGAATCGCTGGGCGCAGAGGCGCGCTCGTTCACCGGCTCGCAGGCCGGCGTCATCACCACCGGCACCCACGGCAACGCGAAGATCATCGAGGTCACCCCCGGACGGCTGCAGGCCGCGCTCGAGGAGGGCCGCATCGTGCTGGTCGCGGGCTTCCAGGGCGTCAGCCAGGACACCCGGGACGTCACCACCCTGGGCCGCGGCGGCTCGGACACCACTGCGGTGGCCCTGGCGGCAGCCTTGCACGCCGACGTCTGCGAGATCTACACCGACGTCGACGGCATCTTCACCGCGGACCCGCGGATCGTGCACAACGCGCGCCGGTTGGACAAGGTGACCTTCGAGGAGATGCTCGAGATGGCGGCCTGCGGCGCGAAGGTGCTGATGCTGCGCTGCGTGGAATACGCCCGCCGCTACAACATTCCGGTGCACGTCCGCTCGTCGTACTCGGACAAGCCCGGCACCGTCGTCGTCGGATCGATCAAGGACATAGCCATGGAAGACCCCATCCTGACCGGAGTCGCGCACGACCGAAGCGAGGCCAAGGTGACCGTCGTCGGCATCCCCGACATCCCCGGCTACGCGGCGCGGGTGTTCCGGGCCGTCGCCGAGGCCGACGTGAACATCGACATGGTGTTGCAGAACGTCTCGAAGGTGGAGGACGGCAAGACCGACATCACCTTCACCTGCTCGCGGGACAGCGGGCCCACGGCGGTGGCCAAGCTGGACGCGCTCAAGGACGAGATCGGGTTCACCCAACTGCTCTACGACGACCACATCGGCAAGGTGTCGCTGATCGGCGCGGGCATGCGCAGCCACCCCGGCGTCACCGCGACCTTCTGTGAGGCCCTGGCCGCCGTCGGCGTGAACATCGAACTGATCTCCACTTCGGAGATCCGCATCTCGGTCCTGTGCCGCGACACCGAACTAGACAAGGCCGTCGTTGCGTTGCATGAGGCCTTCGGGCTTGGCGGGGACGAGAAGGCGACGGTGTATGCGGGGACGGGTAGGTAGATGGTTGCCATAGGGGTCGTGGGCGCCACCGGCCAGGTGGGCCAGGTGATGCGCAGGTTGCTCGAGGAGCGGGACTTTCCCGCGGCATCGGTGCGGTTTTTCGCGTCGTCGCGGTCGCAGGGCCGCAAACTGCCCTTCCGCGGGCAGGAGGTCGAGGTCGAGGACGCCGCGTCCGCGGACCCGGCCGGCCTAGACATCGCGTTGTTCTCCGCCGGCAAAACCATGTCGTTGGTGCAGGCGCCACGCTTCGCCGCGGCCGGGGTGACGGTCATCGACAACTCGTCGGCCTGGCGCAAGGATCCCGACGTGCCGCTGGTGGTGTCGGAGGTGAATTTCGACAGGGACGCTCACCGCCGACCGAAGGGCATCATCGCCAATCCGAACTGCACCACGATGGCCGCGATGCCGGTGCTCAAGGTGCTGCACGACGAGTCCGAGCTGGTGCGCCTGGTGGTTTCGAGCTACCAGGCGGTGTCCGGCAGCGGCCTGGCCGGGGTGGAGGAACTGGCCACGCAGGCCCGCGCGGTCATCGGCGGCGCCGAGCAGTTGGTGCACGACGGCTCCGCGCTCGAATTCCCCGCACCCAAGACCTACGTCGCGCCGATCGCGTTCAACGTCGTGCCGCTGGCCGGCTCGCTGGTCGACGACGGCTCCGGCGAGACCGACGAGGACCAGAAGTTGCGGCACGAGAGCCGAAAGATCCTCGGCATCCCGGAGCTGGCGGTGAGCGGAACCTGCGTGCGTGTGCCCGTCTTCACCGGGCACTCGCTGTCCATCAACGCCGAATTCGCCCGGCCGCTGTCACCCAAGCGGGCCCGGCAGCTGCTCGACGGTGCGCCCGGGGTCAAGGTGGTCGATGTGCCGACCCCGTTGGCCGCCGCGGGCGTCGACGAGTCGTTGGTCGGCCGGATCCGGCACGACCCAGGAGTGCCCGACGGGCGCGGGCTGGCCCTGTTCGTCTCGGGCGACAACCTCCGCAAGGGGGCGGCGCTGAACACCATCCAGATCGCCGAGCTGCTGGCCGCCCAGCTATGACAAGCGGGTGAGCACCGCCCACACTCGACTGATCGCGCGGTGCTCGCTTGCATTGACTCTGATTGCGCCGCAATGGTTTTGGCTCGCCCACGCGGACCCTCCCGCGCCGGAACCCGAGCCCATCGTGGGGCCGCTGGCGCCCGGTCAGGTGTTGCGGATCGGCCCCACCGCCGGCACCGGCACGCCCACCGGTGACTACGGCATCGGCGCGACCGACCTCTGTGAGTTCGTTGAGTTCCCCGCCGAACTGTTGCAGGTCTGCGGCGACAGCTTCGCCGGCCAGGGCGTCGGGTTCGGTGGCTGGTACGCACCAGTGGCGCTTCATGTGGACACCGCGTCCGTCGACGACCCGGCCGGCGTGCGCTACACCGGCGTCACCGGCATCAGCAAACCGCTGCTGGCCGATCCGACCCCGCCGGGCGCCTCGCAGCTGCCCGCGGGGGTGGTGCAGATCAACCGGCGCAACTACGTGATGGTGACGACGACGAAGAACCTGGAACCGCAAAGCTCCCGGCTCGTGACGGCCGAACCCGCGCGGGCCGGGTGGCAGACCATTCCCGGGTCGCGTCGGCCCGCCTCCTACCAGGGCGGCTCACAGACGCAAATCAGCGGCTACTACGACCCCATCCCCACCCCGGATTCGCCGACCGGCTGGGTGTACATCGTGGCCGACAGCTTCACCCGCAGGGATCCCGTCGTGCTGTATCGGGCCACCCCGCAAACGTTCACCGACCGGTCCCGTTGGCAAGGCTGGGCGGCCGGGCCGGGCGGTGGCTGGGGCAAGCCGCCCACCCCGCTGTGGCCGGAGGCGGTGGGTGAGGTGTGCGTGCGGCAGATCGACGGCAAGGCCGTGCTGTCGTATTTCAACGCCGTCACGGGCAACATGGAGGTCCGCGTCGCCGACGATCCGACGTCACTCGGCGACGCGCCGGTCACCACGGTGGTCCAGCACGACGAATGGCCGGATCCGGCGGAAAGCCTGCCGCCGCCGTATGACAACCGGCTCGCGCAACCGTACGGCGGGTACATCTCGCCCGGTTCCACGCTCGACGAGCTGCGAATCTTCGTGAGCCAGTGGGACACCCGCGCGCGGGTGTCCGCGCCCTACCGCGTGATCCAGTTCGCGGTCAACCCGCTCAAACCGGAGTAAGGACAAGTCCGGTCGCCTGCTAGACCAATGTGCGGCCGGCTTGGTTCGTCGTTCACACTGCTGCCATGGAATTCCTAAGTGCCGACCCGGTCCTGGCGGTGCACGATCTGGACGCGGCCGCTGAGTGGTTTCGGTCGGTGCTCGGCTGCGACATCACCGAACCGGATCCCGGAAATTGGACGTTCTGCGCCGCGGGGCCCGTGACCTTCCGGCTTGGCCGATGTCCTGACGCCCTACCTGCGGCCCAGTTGGGCGACCACAGTTACCTTGCGTACCTGACGGTCGACTGTGTCGACACCTTCTACCGGCGCGCCGTCTCTGAGCAGGCCGAGGTCATCAAAGTACCCACCACCGAGCCGTGGGGCAGGCGCGAGATGGGGCTGCGATCTCCCGAAGGCCACCGGTTCATGCTGTCCGAACGGGTCGAACCCGCTTCGGGCCGGTGAGGGCGCAAGCGGCGAATCACTCACAGCTGCTACATAAGTGACACATAGCCGCAACTACTGTTAACGGCTTCATCATTTGCATCATGAGTGAAACATCTGAAACCCCCACCACGCGGTCCTCGACCGCAACTGCCCCGGCAGCCGCCGCGGCGGCACCGGCCCCCTACCGGGCGGCACGCGTCTTCCACCTCGCCGCGTGGGTCGCCATCGTCGCCGGGATCGTGTTCATCGTCGCGGTCATCTTCTTCACCGGCTTCATCCTCGGCCACCGCGGCGGCCACCACGGTCATCACCACCACAAGCACCACGCGGCGTGGATGCACCCGCACCGCATGGGCGGCCCGGGTGGCCCGGGTGCGCAGCAGGGTGGGCCGGCCGGCATCCAGCAGGGCGGGCCCGGCGCGGCCACCCCGGGTGCACCCGGCCCGAGCCAGATCCCGACGTCGGTCGCCCCGTCCCGGACGCCGTAGTCCAAGCTCTCACTGAAACAACCAGCAGCCCGGTGCTCGCGAGAGTGCCGGGCTGCGCGTCGTTTTGTCACCCGCAGGTCGATTCACAGCAATTTTCTGCGGCGAACCTGTTAGGCCCGCACGGGCCCTGGGCACTATTCAAAGCATGACCGAGACACCCGGACCGACGCCGCCGCCGACCCCCGCCGCCACGACCTCACCCGCGCCGCCACCCGCCGAACGGGTGAAGCCGCCGGCGCTGTACACGGCCGCGGCGTGGGTGATCATCGTCGCCGGCATTGTCTTCATCATCTCGACGGTCTTCTTCGTCGGCGCGTTCGTGTACGGCCATTACCACCACTGTCACGATCACCACGGCCCAATGTTCAGACCAGGCGGCGGTCCCGGTGGCCCCGGACCGGGCAACGGACCGTGGGGCCCGGGCCCAAGCGGCCAGTGGGGCTATGGCGGCCCCGGCCTGATCGTGCCCATGCCCCCCGGCGGTCCCGGCGGCCCCGCCGGACCGGCCGGCGGGCCGGGCCTCAGCGGCCCGGGCCAGCCACCGGCGAGCGCCGTCAGCCCAACGCCCGCCGCGCCGGCACCGCGTCCGTGACCACCGATGCGTTTCTTGACCTTGTCCAGAAAGGGGAATAGTCATTGGTACGCATGACTATTCGTCGCGGATACCTGAGGGCAGCCCACCAAACGAGGAGATAGCGCCATGACGGAGCGTTTCACCACCACCGACGCCGGCATCGCTGCGCCCAGCGACGACCAATCGTTGACGATCGGCCCCGACGGTCCGATCCTGCTGCAGGACCACTATCTGATCGAACAGATGGCCCAATTCAACCGGGAACGCATCCCGGAACGTCAGCCGCACGCGAAGGGCGGCGGCGCTTTCGGAACCTTCGAGGTCACCAACGACGTCAGTAAATACACCAGGGCAGCGGTCTTTCAGCCCGGCACCAAGACGGACATGCTGGCCCGGTTCTCCACCGTCGCCGGTGAGCGGGGCAGCCCGGACACCTGGCGCGACCCACGTGGCTTCGCGCTCAAGTTCTATACCAGCGAAGGCAATTTCGACCTGGTCGGCAACAACACCCCTGTCTTCTTCATGCGCGACCCGCTGAAGTTCCAGCACTTCATCCGGTCCCAGAAACGGCTGCAGGCAAGCAATGTGCGCGACCACAACATGCAGTGGGACTTCTGGACGCTCTCACCGGAGTCCGCGCATCAGGTGACCTGGCTGATGGGTGATCGCGGCATCCCCAAGACCTGGCGGCACATGAACGGCTACAGCAGCCACACGTACAGCTGGATCAACGCCGGCGGTGAAATCTTTTGGGTCAAATACCATTTCATCACCGATCAGGGCATCGACTTCCTCACCCAGGAGGATGCGGACCGGCTGGCCGGCGAGGACGGTGACTACCACCAGCGCGACCTTTACGAGGCGATCGAGGGCGGGGATCACCCCAGCTGGACGCTGAAGATGCAGATCATGCCGTACGAGGAGGCCCGTAACTATCGGTTCAACCCGTTCGACCTGACCAAGGTGTGGCCGCACGGCGACTACCCGCTGATCGATGTCGGCAAGATGACGCTGAACCGCAACGTCACCGATTACCACACCGAGATCGAGCAGGCGGCCTTCGAGCCGAACAACATCGTGCCCGGCACCGGGCTGAGCCCCGACAAGATGCTGCAGGCCCGCGGGTTCTCCTACTCCGACGCGCACCGCGCCCGGTTGGGGACCAACTATCGGCAGATTCCCGTGAACACGCCGAAGGTCGAGGTGAACAGCTATTCGAAGGACGGGGCGATGCGGGTCAAGAACGTTTCCGATCCCGTCTATGCGCCCAACTCCTACGGCGGCCCGCACGCCGACCCGGCGCGCGCCGCCGAGGTGCGCTGGCACGCCGACGGCGACATGGTCCGCGCCGCGTACACCCTGCACGCCGAGGACGACGACTGGGGACAGGCCGGCACCATGGTGCGCGACGTCCTCGACGACGCTGCCCGGGATAGGTTGGCGCACAACATCATTGGACACGTCTCCAAGGGTGTCAAAGAGCCGGTGCTGTCCCGGGTGTTCGAGTACTGGCGCAACGTCGACCCCGACCTCGCCAAGGTGGTCGAAGAGGGCGTGCGGGGCAACGGGGGCTGACCAACGCGCCGGCGTCCTGGCATGATCGCTGGAATGACCATGCGGGTTCGCGGCGCCGCAATCACCATCGGCCTGGCCATCCAGTGCGGGGTCGCGCTACCCGTCGCGACCGCCCACCCCTCGGAACCGGGGGTGGTGAACTACGCCGTCCTGGGCAAAGGCTCGGTCGGCAACGTCGTCGGCGGGCCCATGGCCTGGGAGTCGGTGTTCACCCGACCGGTCCAGGGCGACTGGGTCGACGTCCCCGTCTGCAACAACTGGGCCGACATCGGGCTGCCCGAGGTGTACGAGGACCCCGACCTGGCATCGTTCAACGGTGCCGTCACGCAGACGTCGGCCAACGACCAGACCCACTTCGTCAAGCAGGCGGTCGGGGTGTTCGCCACCGACGAGGCCGCCGACCGAGCTTTCCACCGCGTGGTGGACCGGACGGTGGGCTGCTCGGGCCAGACCACCGCGATACATCTGGACAACGGGGCGACGCAGGTGTGGTCGTTCGACGGTGGGCCGCCCGGTCCGGCCGACGCGAACTGGACCAAGCAGGAAGCCGGCACCGATCGGCGGTGCTTCAATCAAACCAGGCTGCGCGAAAACGTGTTGCTGCAGGCCAAGGTCTGCCAATCTGGCAACGCCGGGCCGGCGGTCAACGTGCTGGCTGGGGCGATGCAGAATGCGCTGGGTCAGTGAGCGGGGCTTCGGGGCCGTGGCGGCAGGCGTGAAAGTCGGCGCGATCGGGAATATGTCGGGGCCATCTGCTAGATGAAGGAATGGCGGTCACCGTCCCCTCGGGTTGGGTGGGGAGACAGGCCCGCAGACGCGTGTTCAGGCTTGCTCAGGCCCGAAGGGATAGTGATATGACGTTCGCCGCTATCACTACCGCCGGCTCCGAGATGGCCGATTCCCAGGCCGCCGCGCGCTACATCGCCGACGGCTGTCTGGTGGACGCCCCGTTGGGTCGCGTGGGTCTTGAGTTGGAGGGCCACTGCCACGACCCGGCCGACCCGCACCGCAGGCCTGGCTGGGCCGAGATCGGGGAGGTGGTGGGGGGCTTGTCCGAGCTGCCGGGTGGCAGCCGGATCACGGTGGAGCCCGGCGGTGCCGTGGAGCTGTCCGGTCCGCCGGCCGATGGGGTGGTCAGCGCCATCGACGGGATGCGGCGCGATCAGGCCGTGCTGCGGTCGGCGTTCGCCGACGCCGGGCTGGGTCTGGTTTTCCTCGGGGCGGACCCGCTGCGGCCGCCCAAGCGCATCAACCCTGGCGCGCGCTACCGCGCGATGGAGCAGTTCTTCGCGTCCAGCCGCTCGGGCGACGCGGGCTCGGCGATGATGACGTCCACCGCGTCCATCCAGGTAAACCTCGACGCCGGGCCGAGGGCCGGCTGGGCGGCGCGGGTGCGGTTGGCGCACGCGCTGGGCCCCACGATGATCGCGATCGCCGCGAACTCCCCGATGCTGCGCGGCGAGTTCACCGGGTGGGCTTCCACCCGGCAGTGGGTGTGGGGGCAGATGGACTCGGCGCGGTGCGGGCCCATCCTCGGCGCCAGCGACGACGAACCAGGCACCGACTGGGCGCGCTACGCGCTTAAGGCCCCGGTGATGTTGGTGCACGCCCCGGATGCCGCCGCGGTCACGCGCTGGGTGCCCTTCGCCGACTGGGTTGACGGCCGGGTGTTGCTCGGCGATCGCCGTCCCACCGTGGCGGACCTGGAATACCACTTGACCACCCTGTTTCCGCCGGTGCGCCCGAGGCAGTGGCTGGAAATCCGCTATCTCGACAGCGTGTCGGACGAGTTCTGGCCGGCCGTGGTGTTCACCCTGACGGCCCTGCTCGACGATCCCGCCGCGGCCGAGACGGCGGCCGAGGCGGTCGAACCGGTGGCCACCGCCTGGGACACCGCGGCCCGGGTGGGCCTGCGGGACCGGCGACTTTACGCCGCGGCCAACAAGTGCGTGGCCGTCGCCGCCGAGCTGGCGCCGCCCGAACTCGGGGATTCGATGCAACGGCTGGTCGACGCCGTCGAGCGGTGCCGATGTCCCGGCGACGACTTCTCCGATCAGGTGATCCAGCACGGCATCGCGCCCACCGTGGCGCGCCTGGCGCAAGGGGAGCTGTGACTTCAGCGGATGATTCCGACCCGCTGCGCCCGGTTGCGCCGCGGTTGCGATCGTCATGCCGGGCAAGCCTCGCCGACGACCTCGCGCGTGCGCGGACGCGAACCCTGCGGCTGGTCGAGTTCGACGACGCCGAACTGTACCGGCAGTACGACCCGCTGATGAGCCCGCTGGTGTGGGACCTCGCGCACATCGGTCAGCAGGAGGAATTCTGGCTGCTGCGCGGCGGTGACCCCAGCCAGCCCGGCATGTTGCCGCCCGCCGTCGAGGGCCTCTACGACGCCTTCGTGCACTCCCGCGCGAGCCGGGTCGAGCTGCCGCTGCTGTCGCCGGACCGAGCACGGGCCTATTGCCGCACGGTGCGCGAGGCCGCCCTCGACGCCCTCGACGCCCTGCCCGAGGATGCCGACAGCTTCCCGTTCGCACTGGTGATCAGCCACGAGAACCAGCACGACGAAACCATGCTGCAGGCACTGAACCTGCGCGGCGGCCCCCCGTTGCTGCGCGACCCCGCGCCCTTGCCGGCGGGCCGGCCCGGCGTGGCCGGCACCTCGGTGTTAGTCCCCGCCGGTCCGTTCGTGCTGGGCGTCGACGCCGTTAGCGAACCGTACTCCTTGGACAACGAGCGTCCCGCCCACGTAGTCGACGTGCCCGCGTTCCGGATCGGCCGGGTGCCCGTCACCAATGGCGAGTGGCAGCACTTCGTCGAAGATGGGGGATACCGGCAGCCGCGCTGGTGGTCGGAGCGCGGCTGGAAGCATCGCCAGCGCGCCGGCCTGACCGCGCCGCAGTTCTGGAACCCCGACATCCGGACGCGCACCCGATTCGGCAACGTCGAGGACATCCCGGCCGAAGAACCGGTGCAGCACGTCACCTACTTCGAGGCCGAGGCGTTCGCCGCCTGGGCCGGCGCGCGGCTGCCCACCGAGATCGAATGGGAGAAGGCCTGCGCGTGGGATCCGACCACCGACAGCCGTCGCCGCTATCCGTGGGGCTCGCGGCCGCCGTCCGACGCCCTGGCCAACCTCGGTGGCGCGGCGCTGCGCCCGGCACCCGTCGGTGCCTACCCCGCCGGCGCCTCGGCGTACGGGGCCGAGCAGATGCTCGGCGACGTGTGGGAGTGGACGTCCTCCCCGCTGCGGCCCTGGCCGGGCTTTGTCCCGATGATCTACGAGCGCTACTCCCAGCCGTTCTTCTTTGGTGACTACCGGGTACTGCGCGGCGGCTCGTGGGCGGTGGAGCCCAGCATCCTGCGGCCGAGCTTCCGCAACTGGGACCACCCGATCCGGCGTCAGATCTTCTCCGGCGTCCGGTTGGCTTGGGACGTCGAGGATTCCGCCTGATGTGCCGCCACCTCGGTTGGCTCGGGTCCCAGGTCAGCCTCTCCTCGCTGGTGCTGGACCCGCCATATGGACTGCGAGTGCAGTCGTATGCCCCGCGCCTGCAGAAGCACGGCCTGCTCAACGCCGACGGTTGGGGTGTCGGGTTTTTCGATCGCTCCGCGGAGGGCCTTGCGCCGCGCCGCTGGCGCAGCCCGGCGCCGCTGTGGGGTGACGCGTCGTTCGACTCGGTCGCACCAGCGCTGCGCAGCCACTGCGTGGTGGCCGCGGTGCGTTCGGCGACGGTCGGGATGCCGATCGACATCAGCGCGACGGCGCCGTTCACCGACGGCCAGTGGTTGTTGTCGCACAACGGGGTCGTCGACCGCGCCGTGTTGCCGGTGACCTCGCGGGCCGAATCCGTCTGCGACAGTGCACTACTCGCGGCGGCCATCTTCGACCGCGGCCTCGACGCGCTCGGCCAGACCATCGCCGGGATCGCGGCGGCCGACCCGAGCGCCCGGCTGAACATCCTGGCCGCCAACGGTTCTCGCCTGCTGGCGACGACTTGGGGAGACACGCTGTCGATCCTGCGCCGCGCCGACGGCGTCGTGGTGGCCAGCGAGCCCTACGACGACGACCCCGGTTGGGAGGAAGTGCCGGACCGCCACCTCGTCGAGGTCACCGCGACGGGTGTCGCGCTGACCCCGCTGGATCACTCGGAAGGTTATCGATGACGCTGACGCTGTCCAACCACCTGGCCGCTGACTCCGCGTACCGGGCGTTGCGCCGTGACGTGTTCGAAGGCCTGCAACAGACGCCGAAGTCGTTGCCGCCCAAATGGTTCTACGATTCGCTGGGCAGCCACCTGTTCGATCAGATCACCCGGCTGCCCGAGTACTATCCGACCCGCGCCGAGGCCGAGATCCTGCGCGCACGGTCGGCCGACGTCGCGGCGGCCAGCGAGGCCGACACGCTGGTGGAGCTGGGCAGCGGGACGTCGGAGAAGACCCGGCTGCTGCTCGACGCGCTGCGCGAGCGCGGATCGCTGCGCAGGTTCGTCCCGTTCGACGTCGACGCCGGCATCCTCTCGACGGCCGCGGCGGCCATCCAACGGGAATATGCCGGAGTCGAGATCAACGCCGTCTGCGGTGATTTCGAGGAGCACCTGAGCGAGATCCCGACCGGCGGGCGGCGCCTGTTCGTGTTCCTTGGTTCCACGATCGGCAACTTGACACCCGGACCGCGCGCGGAGTTCCTCTCCGGCCTGTCCGCCCAGATGCGCCCCGGCGACAGCCTGCTGCTGGGCACGGACCTGATCAAGGACACCGACCGGCTGGTGCGCGCCTACGACGATTCGGCCGGAGTGACCGCGGCGTTCAATCGCAATGTGCTGGCGGTGATCAACCGGCAACTCGACGCCGACTTCGACGTCGAGGCCTACCAGCACGTGGCGCGCTGGAACGCCCAGGAGGAACGCATCGAAATGTGGTTGCGCGCCAGCCATGCCCAACGGGTCCGCGTCGACGCGCTCGACCTGACCGTCGATTTCGCCGCCGGCGAGGAGATGCTCACCGAGGTGTCGTGCAAGTTCCACCCGGACGGGGTGAGCGCCGAATTGACCGGCGTGGGATTACGGCCCACTCGGTGGTGGACGGACGCCGCGGGTGACTTCGGGTTGTCGTTGGCCGTCAAGTGACGCCCGCGGGTTCGCTGGCTGACCGATGGCGGGCGGCCCGCCTGCCGGTGGCCGGGCTGCACCTGGACAGCGCGGCCTGCTCGCGCCAAAGCCTTGCCGTGATCGACGCCGCCGCCCAGCACGCGCGCAACGAGTCCGAAGTCGGCGGCTACGTCGCGGCCGAGGCCGCCGCGCCCGCGCTCGACGCCGGTCGGGTGGCGTTCGCCGCGCTGTCCGGCATGCCCGACGCCGAGGTGGTGTTCACCACCGGTTCGTGCAACGCCCTGGATCTGCTGCTCGGCGCCTGGCCGGCGGACCGCCGCCGGGTGGCGTGCCTGCCCGGCGAGTACGGTCCCAACCTGGCACTGCTGGCCGCCCACGGATTCGCCCGCCGGCTGCTGCCGACGCTCGAGGATGGCCGGGTCGCGCTCGACGACGCGGCGCTGGCGCTGGAAGCCGACCCGCCCGATCTGGTCCACCTCACCGCGGTCGGCAGCCACAGCGGTGTGGTGCAACCGCTGCCGATGGTGGCGCAATTGTGCCGCGAGTTGGGGCTGCCGCTCGTCGTCGACGCCGCCCAGGCGCTCGGCCAGGTGGACTGCGCGGTCGGCGCCGACGTCACCTACGCGTCGTCGCGCAAGTGGCTCGCCGGGCCGCGCGGTGTCGGGGCCCTCGCGGTGCGCCGCGAGCTGTTGGAGGGCCTGCGGCCGCGGCTGGCGGCGCCGGATTGGCTCGCGGGCTCGTTCTCGGTGGCCCAGCAGCTCGAATTCGGCGAAGCCAATGTCGCTGCGCGCCTTGGGTTTTCGCTGGCACTGGGCGAGCATCTGGCGTACGGGCCGGAGACGGTGCGCGTGCGGCTGGCCGACCTGGGCGGCGACAGCCGCCGGGTACTGGCCGACGTGGCCGGCTGGGCGGTGGTCGAGGAGGTCGACGAGCCCAGCGCCATCACCACGCTGGCCCCCGTCGACGGCGCCGACCCGCAAGCGGTGCGGTCGTGGCTGCAGGCCGAACGGCGGATCCTGACCACCTTCGTCGGCGTGCAGCGGGCACCCCTGCGGCTGAGCGGGCCCGTGCTGCGGATCTCGCCACACGTCGACACCACGGCCGACGATCTGGAGACCTTCGCCGAGGCGCTGATCGCCGCGACCGCGGCGACATCGGCTTGAGCAGGCTGAAGGATCACCCCGCCTTGTGCGCCGTCAGCAGGTAGGCGGGCATCTTGATCCGGCCCTTCTCGTCGCGGTCATGCGGCGGGAATTCGAAGGGCGCGTCGGGAATCTCGACGGCGTTCGACAGGATGTAGGCCGGGCGGATCTCGTCAACCTCCCAATACTTGCTCACTGCGGCGCGAAGTTCGTCCTCGTCGACCTCGTTGGGCTTCGGCTCCATCTCGGCGGGAAAGGCGCCCTTGGCGAACACCAGGACAAACAGGCCGGCCCCCGGCGCGGCCGCGCGGTGGATGGAGCTCAGGTAGCCATCGCGGCCGTCGACGGGCAATGAATGAAACAGCGTGGAATCCACGATCGTCGAGAACCGGCCGTCATAACCGCGCAACGACGTGATGTCCGCCTGCACGAAGCTGGCCGTGGTCAGGCCACGCTCCTGGGCGGCCTTGGTCGCCGCCGCGACGGCGGTCGGCGTGAGGTCGACACCGACCACCGTGTAGCCCTGCGCGGCCAGCGCCAACGACAACTCGGCGACCCCGCAGCCGGCATCCAGCACGTCGCTGCGGAACTTCCCGGCCGCGGCCAGCGCGGCCAGCTCCGGTTGCGGCTCACCGATGTTCCACGGCGGCGGGCCCTGGAAGTGCGCCTGCTCGCGGTACGCGCTGTCCCAATCCATGACCTGATCGTTCGGCATGATTTTCAACGTACTCCGCGGTCATGATTGCCAGGTGTGCACCGGTTCGTTGGCGTGCATGTGCTCGCAGTACCGGCGCAGCATCTCGGCCAGCGCCGCGGGACGGGTCATTCCGGTGTCTTCCAGCGCGCGCACTGTCGACACCTGCCAGCTGGCGCCGTTGCGGCCGGTTCGGGCGCGGCCCTCGATGACCCCCAGGAAGCGGTCCCGCACCTCGGCGTCGACGCCCCAGCGGCGCAGCCCCTCGTCGGCGATGGGCAGCAGCGTGTCGAGAACCAGCGTGGTGGCCCGCACGTCGCCCACACCAGGCCACTGCAGCCGGGCATCGATTCCATTGCGTGCCGCCTCGAGGAAATTCGACTGTGCCGCAGCGAAATCCATGCTCGCCCAGACCGGATCGTGATCCTCGGACAGACTGCGCAACAGGCCGTAGAAGAAGGCCGAATTCGCCAGCATGTCCACCACGGTCGGGCCGGCCGGCAACACCCGATTCTCCAGCCGCAGGTGCGGCCGCCCGTTGACCACGTCGTAGACCGGCCGGTTCCACCGGTACACGGTGCCGCTGTGCAGCCGCATCTCGGACAGCCGCGGTGCCCGCCCGGCGGCCAGCTCGGCGAGCGGATCCTCGTCGGACACCTCGGGCAACAGGGGCGGGAAGTAGCGGATGTTCTCCCGGTACAGGTCGAGGACCGAGGAGATCCACCTTTCGCCGAACCACACCCGCGGCCGCACGCCCTGGGACTTCAGCTCCTCGGGCCGGGTGTCGGTGGACTGCGTGAACAGTTCGATGCGCGTCTCGGACCACAGCTGGTGGCCGAAGAAGTACGGCGAGTTGGCGCCGAGCGCCAGCTGCGGTCCGGCCACCGCCTGAGCAGCGTTCCAGTTGGCGGCGAACATCTCCGGGGCGACCTGCAGGTGCAATTGGATGCTGGTGCAAGCGGATTCGGGCGCTATCGACACGGCCTGCCAGCTCAGCGGTTCGGGGCCGGAGATGTTGATCGGGATGTCCTCGCCGCGTGCGGTGAAGATCGAGTCGTTGAGCGCGGCGTACCGGCGTGAGTCGCTCATCCAACCGGTGGCCAGATGCTCGGGCATCAGCGTGGGCAGGATTCCGATCATCACGATGTGCGCCCCACCCAGGCCGGCCTTGGTCTCTGCGTCGTTCAGGCTGGCCCGCACCTCAGCTTCCAGGTCCAGCGCGGTGTGTCCGGGCAGGGCGTGGGGCGGCACGTTGAATTCGATGTTGTAGGCGCCCAATTCCGGCTGGAACGCCGGATCCCCGATGGCGTCCAGCACGTCGCGGTTCGACATCGCCGGCTGGTAATCGGCGTCGACCAGGTTGCACTCGATTTCCATGCCGGTGAGCGGCTTGTCGGAGTCAAAGCGCGAACGCGCCAGCATCGTCGCGAATACGTCCAGGCATAGCTGAAGCTTGCGCCGGTATTCCCGCCGATGTGCGCTGTTGTACGTGGTGCGCTTGACCTGTTCGCCCACAACGCCGATGGAACAGGGTTGTCGGCGGTAAAGCAAGCTACGCGGTGAGCTTGTCCGGTCGGGCAGACCATGATGGACTCCTGACGTGTCCGACTTTGTCGCCGCCATCGACCAGGGAACCACCAGCACGCGTTGCATGATCTTCGATCGCGACGGCGCCGAAGTGGCTCGCCATCAACTCGAGCACGAACAGATCCTGCCCCGCGCCGGCTGGGTCGAGCACGACCCGGTCGAAATCTGGGAGCGTACCTCCTCGGTGCTGATGTCGGTGCTGAACCGCGCCAATTTGGCTGCCAAAGACATTGCTGCCCTTGGCATCACGAATCAGCGGGAAACCACGCTGGTCTGGAATCGGCGCACCGGGCGGCCCTATTACAACGCCATCGTCTGGCAGGACACCCGCACCGACCGCATCGCGTCGGCGCTGGAACGCGACGGCCGCGGTGAGGTGATCCGCCGCAAGGCGGGTCTGCCGCCGGCGACGTACTTCTCCGGCGGCAAATTGCAATGGATCCTGGACAACGTCGACGGCGTGCGCGAGGCCGCCGAAAGCGGCGACGCCCTGTTCGGCACCCCGGACACCTGGGTGCTGTGGAATCTGACCGGCGGTCCGCGTGGCGGCGTGCACGTCACCGACGTGACCAACGCCAGCCGGACCATGCTGATGGACCTCGAAACGCTCGACTGGGACGACGATCTGCTGTCGTTCTTCGCCATCCCGCGCGCGATGCTGCCGGCGATCGCGCCGTCGTCGTCGCCGCAGCCATACGGCGTCTCCGCGCAAACCGGGCCGGTCGGTGGCGAGGTGCCGATCACGGGGGTCCTCGGTGACCAGCACGCGGCGATGGTGGGCCAGGTGTGCCTGTCGGAGGGCGAGGCGAAAAACACCTACGGCACCGGAAATTTCCTGCTGCTCAACACCGGCGAGACGATCGTGCGGTCGAACAACGGGCTGCTGACCACCGTCTGTTACCAGTTTGGCGACGCCAAACCCGTGTACGCGCTTGAAGGTTCGATCGCGGTCACCGGCGCTGCGGTGCAATGGCTGCGCGACCAGTTGGGCATCATCAGCGGCGCCGCGCAAAGCGAGTCGTTGGCGCGTCAGGTAGCCGACAACGGTGGGGTGTATTTCGTCCCGGCGTTCTCCGGACTGTTCGCGCCCTATTGGCGATCCGACGCCCGCGGCGCGATCGTGGGGTTGTCGCGGTTCAACACCAACGCGCACCTCGCCCGCGCGACGCTCGAGGCGATCTGTTACCAGAGCCGCGACGTGGTGGACGCGATGGCGGCGGATTCCGGTGTGCGCCTTGAGGTGTTGAAGGTGGACGGCGGCATCACCGCCAATGACCTCTGCATGCAGATTCAGGCCGATGTGCTCGGCGTCGACGTGGTGCGGCCGGTGGTCGCCGAAACGACCGCGCTGGGCGCGGCCTACGCGGCGGGTCTGGCGGTGGGTTTCTGGGCCGACCCGTCCGACCTGCGGGCGAACTGGCACGAAGACAAGCGGTGGACGCCGGCGTGGACCGACGAGCAGCGCGCCGCCGGCTACGCGGGCTGGCGTAAGGCGGTGCAGCGGACCCTGGATTGGGTCTCGGTAACTTGATCAGTGACCTGATCCAGGGTCCGTTGTGCGCCAGGGCTCAGTCTTCGCCCAGGATGCCGTAGACCTCGCGTCGCGCGTTGTTGAGGATCTCGACGATCCGCTGCTGCTGCTCGGCGGTGGCGGTGTGCGCGGACTGCGCGACCGCGCCGAACAGTTGACCGATAGCCGCCCGCAGGTTCATGTGACCCGGGTCGGCCCCTTCGGCGATCTCGTCCCACGGCGGGGTCTCGACCTTCTCGGCCGCCGCGCGGCCCTCGTCGGTGAGCTCGAACAGCTTCTTGCTGCCCTCACTCTCGCTCGCGGTGATCAGCCCCTCGTCGGTCAGCAACTGCAGCGTGGGATAGACCGAACCGGGGCTGGGCTTCCAGAGCCCGTTACTGCGCTCGGCGATCTGTTGGATCATCTCGTAGCCGTGCATCGGCCGCTGGGCCAGCAGCGCCAGGATGGCCGCGCGGACGTCACCGCGCTTGCCGCGGCCGGGGCCGCCGCGCCGCCATCCGCCGCGCCGGCCGCCCGGGCCGAAACCGAAACCCGGGCCGAACCCGGGACCGAAACCCGGCCCGAACCCGGGACCGAAGCCTGGGCCGAAACCCTGTTCGCCCGCGTGGTCGCGGAGGTTCTCGAAGAATTCGCGCCGGGCGTGGCGCCTGGCGCCGTGCAGGGCGCGCAGTTGCCCCGGACCGGCTGCGAAGCCGAAGCCCGGACCGGCGAACGGTCCGACGGGTGGAATGAATGGGTGGTTGCTCATGGTTGGAGTCCTTACGTTCTCGGTATTGCGCACCGACTGTGCGCTTCGAAGTATCACGATATATCGGAAACGATCGCGATGCAACGGTCGGGCCTAGCAGATGTTGGAAGCGCCGATGACCTGCGGTTCGGCGACTGCGCCGGCCCGCCACCGGCATACCCCGTCCGGTTTGCGCGTGACGGGCGGCGGGTAGGACCTCTGGGATGAACGCTGATAACTCCAACCTTGCGGTAGGTGGCGGAACGTCCGGCGTGACCGGCCCCGCGCAGGGTGGCAGCGGTCCCAGAAGTGGCAACCGCAACGTGTGGCCGTGGGCCAACTGGGCGCTGGCGCTGGCCACAGTGCCCGCCGCCGCCATCGTGATGCTTTTCGCGCTGGGTGCGGTGATGAGCACCGACGGCTGCGCCGATCGCAGTTGCCCCAACCTGGGCCACGGTGGAATCAATTTCGGGGTCGCGTTCTACGGCGCCCCCGCGGTCGCCGTCGTGGTGATCGTCATTTCGCTGTTCACCGCCAAGCGTCGCGGCGGGATCGCGGTTCCCCTGTTCGGTTGGGCGCTGTTGATCGCCGACGTCCTGCTGATGGCGGCGAGCGTCTCCAGCTAGCGCGGCCCGTCAGCTCGGCGGCGAGAAACCGCCCGGGGCGGGATTCGACGGGGCCTGCTGTGTCGCACCCGCGTCCGGCCACGGCACGGGTTGTTGTGGTGGCGCAGGCGACCAGGATGGCCACGGCGCGGGGGCAGGCTGCGGCATTGCGGGACGCAGCCGGGCCAATTCGCGGCGGTGCCGTTCGGCTAGCACGGCGGCGAGCACCAGCTCCGGCGGCGCGCCCGGCGGGGGTGGCGGCGCGATGCGGGACACCACGTCGCCGGCGATGCGGTATGCCATCTGGTGACGCAACTGGCGATCTAGTTGCGGTGCGCGCGAAAGGAATTGCCGTGCGACTTCGGCCTGGCCGGGGGACAGGCCGGAAAGTTGAAGCGACGAGGCCCACCAGGCCAGCGACGGGGGCATCACCGGCGGGGGACCCAGCCGAGGCCCGCGTTCGTTCACCACCACCGTGCCGGCGAAGATATCGCCGATCCGCTTGGCCTTCGGCGACAGGATGCTGCAGATGACCGCCGGACTCCCGAACAGCATCCAGATCTCCACCACCGCGGCCAGGGCCCGAAACAGGGCCTGCCGGAACCGCTCTGGGCCGCCGTCGTCGGACACCACGCGCAGGCCCATCGCGATCTTGCCCACCGAGCGTCCGCGTGTTGCCGTTTCGAGTGTCACCGGATAGCCGAGGAGCACCAGCACCGTGAAGATGAGCAGCACGGCCGTGCTCAGTGCCGCGTCGTACTGGGTCAGCGTGGCGGCCCACAACATCAGTCCGAGCAGATAGCAGACGACCATCACGGCGATATCGATCAGTGCGCTCAAAGCCCGCACCGGCAACTGGGCGATCTGCACGTCGAGTACGACGGCGTCACCGGTCACCACCTCCGACATAACACCGAACGGTACAGGGCGATTAGGCTGCGCAGGGTGGACGTCGACGCATTCGTGCTGGCCCATCGCAGCACCTGGGACCGCCTGGACCGGCTGGTCGGGAAACGTCGCTCGCTGACCGGCGCCGAAGTCGACGAACTGGTGGAGCTGTACCAGCGGGTGTCCACCCACCTGTCGACGTTGCGCTCAGCGTCGTCAGACTCGCTGCTGATCGGTCGGCTCTCGAGTCTGGTCGCGCGCGCACGCTCCGTGGTGACCGGCGCCCATGCGCCGTTGAGCAGCACCTTCGTGCGGTTTTGGACGGTGTCCTTCCCGGTGGTCGCCTACCGGTCGTGGCGGTGGTGGCTGGGTACCGCGGTGGCTTTCTACGCCGTGGCCGTGGTCATCGCCTTCTGGGTGGCCGGCAATCCGGAAGTGCAGTCGGCCGCCGGAAACCCAAGCGACATCGAACAATTGGTCAACCACGACATCGCCGCCTATTACAGCGAACATCCCGCCGCCGCGTTCGCCCTGCAGATCTGGGTGAACAACTCCTGGGTGTCGGCGCAGTGCATCGCGTCGTCGGTCCTACTTGGGCTGCCGATTCCGTTCGTCCTCTTCCAGAACGCCGCCAACCTGGGATTGATCTCCGGGCTGATGTTCCAGGCCGGCAAGGGCGGCCTGCTGCTGGGTCTGTTGATACCGCACGGGCTGCTGGAGCTCACGGCGGTGTTCCTGGCCGGGGGCGCCGGGATGCGGCTGGGGTGGTCGGTGATCGCCCCCGGGGACCGGCCGCGGGGGCAGGCGCTCGCGGAACAGGGTCGCGCCGTCGTCTCGGTCGCCATCGGGCTGGCCGGCGTGCTGCTGGTCTCGGGGCTGATCGAGGCGCTGGTCACGCCCTCGCCGCTGCCGACTTTCGTTCGGGTCGGTATCGGGGTCATCGCCGAGGTGGCGTTCCTCGCCTACATCGTGTACTTCGGTCGCCGCGCCGTGCGGACCGGTGAGACCGGTGACATCGAGGACGCGCCGGACGTGATTCCCACCGGCTAAAGCCGATTTCCCGCTTCCTTCGCACGCGGTTGCGCCGGCGTGCATCGTCGGCGGGCTAAAGTCGATTGCCCGCTTTCTTCTCACGCCGTTGCGCGGCGTGCATCGTCGGCGGGCTAAAGCCGGCCGGTGGCCTTCATCGCCAGGTAGCGGTCAGCCAGGGCGGGCGCAAGCTCGGCGGGCGGGGCGTCGACAACCTCCACACCGCTGCGGCGCAGCCGCGTGGCGATCGCGCGGCGGTCATTGCGGGATCGTTCGGCGGCCGCCGCGTCGTAGACGGCGGCGGGATCCCAACGGCCCTCGGCCATTTGATCCACACGCGGGTCCGCGACGGCCGCGACCATCAGGTGGTGCTTCGCCGACAGCTGCGGCAGCACCGGCAGCAGACCCTCGTCGAGAGCGGTCGCGTTGAGGTCGGTCAGCAGCACCACGAGTGAACGCCGACGGGCCCGTCGTGCGATGGCGGAAACCATTGCGGTCCAATCAGGTTCGAGCAACGCCGGTTGCAGGGGAGCCATCGCCTCGACGAGATGCGCGAGCAGCTCGGTGCGCGACGCCCCGAAAACGCCGGCTCGGGTGACCCGGTCATGGGCGAGGAAGTCGACGTGGTCACCGGCCCGCGACGCGAGCGCCGCCAGCAGCAACGCGGCATCCATCGACCAGTCCAGCCGCGGCCAGCCCGCGGGGTCGGCGGCGGTCGGGTCGACGCCCACCCGGCCCGCCGCGGTGCGCCCGGTGTCCAGCACGATCACCACGCGCCGGTCGCGTTCGGGGCGCCAGGTGCGCACGACGACGTCGGCGCGACGGGCGGTGGCGCGCCAGTCGATCGACCGCACGTCGTCACCGACGACATACTCGCGCAGTGAGTCGAATTCCGTTCCCTGCCCGCGGATCAGCGTGGGGAGCAGTCCGTCGATCTCACGCAGTTTGGCCAGCCGCGCCGGCAGGTGCTTGCGGGACAGAAAGGGCGGCAGCACCCGAAGCAGTCCCGGCACCGCTTGCGAACCCTGCCGTCCCGCCAGTCCGAGCGGGCCGATGGATCGGGCGGTGACCACCGCCGCGCGCTGCTCGCCGCGGCGGACCGGCCGTAGTTGGGACTGCACGTGCTGATGCTGCCCGGCGGGGATGTTCACGGGATGGATGCGCGGCCGCGCGCCCGCGCTGGGCGGCCAGGCGTCGCGAACCTGGCCGCGGAACCGCCGCCGGCCGTCGTTGTGGATCAGCAGCCCGACGTCCACCTGCTGCGCGAGCCGGGCGGAGCGGTCCGGCGACCGGACGTAACGCAACTTGCGGGTGCTGGCCGCCAGCGCGATGTCCAGCATCACCACCCCCAAAAGGGTGATCAGCAGGACACCGAAAGTCCTTGCCGGCCAAGGGGACAGCGCGATGGGCAGGACGCACATCAGCGCGACCAGCCCGGTGCGTCCGGTCAGGACCACTACCGGGGCACCGGGACCGACGCCAAGATCCCGTCGAGGACGCCGTCGGGGGTGGCCCCTTCGAGTTCGGCCTCGGGGCGCAACATCACCCGGTGCCGCAGCGTCGGGCGCGCCATCGCCTTCACGTCGTCGGGGGTGACGTAGTTGCGCCCGGACAGCCAGGCCCAGGAACGGGCGGTGGCCAACAGCGCCGTCGCCCCGCGCGGAGAGACGCCGAGCTGCAGCGCGGGCGAGGACCGGGTGGCCCCGACGATGTCGACGATGTAGCCCAGTACCTCATCGGCGACCAGTACCTGCCGCACGGCGTCGCGACCGGCCGCCAGTTCGGCGGGCCCGGCCACCGGTTTGATCGCCGACAGGTCGCGCGGATCAAATCCGTGGGCGTGCCGACCGAGGATGGCGATCTCCGAATCCCGCGGCGGCAGAGTCACATTCAGCTTCAGCAGGAAGCGATCCAGCTGGGCTTCGGGCAACTGGTAGGTACCCTCGTATTCGACGGGGTTCTGCGTCGCGGCGACGATGAACGGGTCTGGCAGGGGCTGGGCCACGCCTTCCACACTGACCTGCCGCTCTTCCATGGCCTCGAGGAGCGCGGCCTGCGTTTTCGGCGGGGTGCGGTTGATCTCGTCGGCCAACAGGAGATTGGTGAACACCGGACCGGGCCGGAACGTGAACGCGGCGGTGCGTGCGTCGTACACCAGCGACCCCGTGACGTCGCCGGGCATCAGGTCGGGAGTGAACTGCACCCGCTTGAACTCCAACCGTAACGCGGCCGCCAGCGCTCGCACCAGCAGCGTCTTCGCCACTCCCGGAACGCCTTCCAGTAACACGTGGCCGCGACACAACAGCGCGATCACCAGGCCACTGACCACGCCTTCCTGTCCGACGACGGCCTTGGCGAGCTCGCCGCGCAACGCCAGCAGCGCATCTCGCGCCGACTCAGCCGTGGGGGTGGCCTCTGCGGGGGAAGGGGTCTGCGTCACGTCCGTGTGACCTGCCTTTCGATGTCGTCGAGCGCACGGGCAAGTTGTAACAGGTCGTTGTCGGTCGCCGGGGGCGGACCGAACAGCTGGTAGGACACGAACGCCGGATCCGCCCCGCTGCGGGCGGCCACCGCGCCCGCCACCGCGGGCGCCGACGCGCCGGCGTTCAGGCCGAGCCGGGGCAGCAGCCGCTGCAGCGTGGCGGTGCGTAGCGCGGCGGCGGCGCGGTCACGCGCCCGGCGGGACCGGTACAGCCGGCCGCGGCCCTCGACGGTCTCCGACGCGCGCACCACGACGGGCAGTTCCTCGGCGACCAGCGGGCCGGGCCGCCGGCCTCGCCACAGGGCAACTAGCAGCACGACCAAACACAGTTGCCAGACGATCCACGTCACGTTCTGCGGGATGAGGTCGGCGATCGAGCCGGACGGCGCCGCTTCGCCCTCGATGCGGTGGGGCGCGTACCAGACGAGCCGGGGGCGGGCACCCGCGAGGTTCATCGCCAGGGCGGCGTTGCCCGCCTGCAACAGGGCGCCGTTGGTCAGGAAGTCGGTGCTGCCGACCGCGGTGATGGTCCGCCCGCCGTCCCGGAAGCGGACGAGCGCGCCGTCGTAGCAACGGGTTAACGGCCGGCCGTCGGTGGCGCGGTAGGTGTCGCTGGGGCCGAATCGAACCGGTCCGGCCCGGGTCGCCTCGCGCAAAGGGCAATCGGGGTCGCTGTCGAAGGCGTCGGCCGCCGAGACGCGCAGGCCGGGCATCAGCGCCTCGCGGGTGCGTGAGGTGGGTTCCACCAGCAGCAGATCGCCGGGCGCCCCGGACAGCCGGTCCAGCAGCGGCTCGGTGAGATATTGGCTCTGGGCCACCAGGATCAGTGCGTCCGGACGCGCCGCCCGTTCGACATCGGCGATGCTGTCGGCGACAACGACGTCGACCCCGCCGCCGCGCAGCAGCGCGACCAGCGCGTGGGCACCGTCGGGACCCGTCGACGCCGGATCCATCCGCGCTCCGGGACGCGGCGCGGTCAGGTAGGCATCGACGCCGGCGATGACGGCGAGCACGATCAGGGTGAGGATCACCCAGCGCCAGGATCGCCAGCGCTGCAATGCCGTCGGGCTCGCGGCGTAGGGACGCGTGGTGGTCGTCATCACCGCACCTGCGCCCATGAGTCGGGTGCGGCGGGCCGCCCGGCATCCGCGGAAACGGCCGCAGAGCGGGAGCGCAGGTGGTCGTCGAGGTCGGCGATCATCTGGTACGCGCTCTGGGTTCCGGGCTGCTCGCCGTAGGTGACGTCATTGAAAGCCGTTGCGGCCTGCGCTAATTCACCGGCGAGATGGGGCAGTGCGGCACCGGCGTCGACGGCCAGTTCATTGGCGGTCCGGCCGGGTGCCGGGTTCAGCACGCCGGTCTCTTCGAGCTGGCGGGCGACCGCCCGCAGCCGGTGCCGAATCGCCGCGGCCCATTGTCCTTGGGCCGCATAGTCTTCGGCCGTCGCACGATGCTGGGCCGCGGTGAGCTGCGCGGCTTCGAACAGCTGGTAGTCACCGCCGCGGTTGGTGCGCATGGTGCGCCGCGCGATGTGGATCGCGACCGCCAATGCGATTGCCAGCATGATGAAAAGCACAGTGGCCGTGAGCCACCCGCCGGGAAATGAGGCGGTCTTCTGTAACAGCCGGTAAATGAGCTCGTTGAGCCACTCGGCCATCTGCTGCCCGGCCGAGCCCTTGGAGTAGATCGGCTTGTTGAGCTCGTCCTGGGCGGCCTGATGCGCGGCATCGCGGTCGATGTCGATGGAGGGCACTGTCCACTCGTCCTCAGACCGGCCGGGTCAGCCAGAGGTTGTCGGTGGAGGCGCCCGCGTACGGCCCGCCGGCGGCGCCGGTCTGCAGCACGAGATCGAATGCTTCGGCGCGCATTCGGCGATCCGTGTAGAGCAGCGCGATGACTCCTGCGTTGAACGGGGCCGTGATGATCTCGCCTATCGCGCCGCCCACCGACGCGATCGCGGTGCTCACCAGGAAGGCGGCCGTGGAGGAGGTGATCATGAAGAACTGGCTGACGATGTTGAACGGCACCGCGACCGCACCCCCGACGACCGAGGTCACCAGGAAAGTGAGCAACCGGATACCCAGCACCCGCCAGAAGCCGTTGCGGACCAGCCTGAACGATCGAGTGATGGCGTCCAGGACGGGCAGCCGCTCCAACACGATCAGGACGGGTGCGAACGACACCACGGTGTACAGGTACACCAGCAACGCGGTCACGGCCAGCGCCAGCGGCAGACCCAGGACCACGACCGCGGCGGCACGGCCGATGGCCGCCAGCACCCCGATGATCACCGCCACCAGGCCGGCGATGACCGCCAGCGCGGCCCCCTCCAGCGCCGCCAGACCCAGCAGGGGCAGCAGTCGGCCCCGAAGCTTGGCCCAGGTTTCCCCGATGGTGATCGGGGTGCCGAACACCGCCCGCCCGACGATGACGGTCAGCATCCCGGACAGCAGCATGCCGCCCAGCCAGGCCACCACCGCGCCGGCGCCCACCGACGTCAACCACGCGCCGATCACCCCGGTGGTCAGCTCGTCGGCCCGATCCGTCGTCAGCCTGCCGTAGGCCGCCAACGGTCCGAAGAAGGCGACCTTCGTGATGATCTGAATGGCCACCACCACGATGGCGGTCAGCCCCAGCGTCGCCTTGGGATTGGCCCGGACGTAGCCGACCGCGCCGTTGAAGATGTCGCCCAGGGTCAGCGGTCGCAGCGGGATGATGCCGGGCTTGACCGCCCCGGGAGTCAGGTGCGGCGGGCCGTACTGCCACGCGGGCGGCGGCCCATAGCCGGGTGGCGGCCCGTAGCCCGGTGGCGGGCCGTAGGCCGGTGGCGGGCCGTAGCCCGGCGGGGGGCCGTAGCCCGGTGGCGGGCCGTAGGCCGGTGATGGGCCGTAGCCGGGCGGGGGGCCGTAGGCCGGTGGCGGGCCAACCGGATAGCCAGGGGGCGGCGCGGTCACCGTGTTCCGTGTTGTTCGCAAGCGGGCCCGTCGTTCGTCATGGGCTCCATCCTGTCGGTGGTCCGGGCATTTCTCAATCATGGCCAGGCGGTCGGCGCGTAGCGTCTTCGGCATGGCCGAACTCAAATCCAGGCTGCGGGCCGACCTTACCGACGCGATGAAGAGCAAGGACAAGCTGCGCACGGCGACGCTGCGCCTACTGCTCGCCGCGATCCAAACCGAGGAGGTCTCCGGCAAGCAGGCCAGGGACCTCTCCGACGACGAAGTGATCAAGGTGCTGGCGCGGGAGTCCCGCAAGCGGGCTGAATCGGCGGAGATCTACACGCAGAACGGCCGCGGGGAACTCGCCGCCAACGAGCACGCCGAAGCCCGCATCATCGACGAATATCTTCCGACGCCGCTCACCGAGGCCGAACTCGCCGACGTCGCCGACACCGCGATCGCCCAGGTTGCCGAGGAGATCGGCGAGCGCCCAAGCATGAAGCAGATGGGCCTGGTGATGAAGGCGGCCACCGCGATCGCGGCCGGCAAGGCCGACGGAGCGCGCTTGTCGGCGGCGGTCAAGGAGCGGCTGTAGCCAGCACCACCCGAGTGCCGTCCGGGGCCCGCCTGGTCACCCGCCGGGCGTCGAGCTGCTCCAGCAGCGGGACCGCGACGCGCCGGGTGGTGCCGAGCGCCCGGCGCGCGTCGCTGACGGTGAACGGCTGCGGCAGCCCCGCGAGGACGCCGGCCGCCCGCTCCAACGCGCCGGCTCCCAGCACGACGCCGTCGGCGATCCGGGCTAGGCGCCCGGCGCGTACCGCCGCGGCCAGCTCCCGGGGGCCGAGCTTGAGCTCGGCCAGTTCGTCGGCCTCCGGCGCCCGAAACGGCTCGGCGGCCAGCCACTCCTCGACGGTGCGCACCGCCTTGTCGACGCGGGCCGGCAGGCCCGCCCCCGGTGCGCGGACCACGCCGTCGACCACCTGAAGTTCGGTGCCCTCGAGCAGCTTCGGCAACAATTCGGCCCCCGGCAGCCCGGCCCGCTGCCGCAACGTCTCCATCGGCATCCCCGCCGCGAGGTCGTGGTCTTCCGCCCAACGCCGAACCGCCGTGGTCGCGCGGTCGCGCCGACCGGCCCACCAGTCGGGATCCACCACCCAGTCGCCCACCCGCCGGCCGACGAGCGGCAGACCCATCGCGCGCAGCTCGGCCGCCCGCGCGCAGGCGGGCGGGCGGGCCGCGCCGGTCGCCAGCTCCGCGGCCCGCTCCCGCGCGGCGCCCCGGCGGCGCAGCGCAGGCGGCCGGACGTCGAGCACTTCGACGCCCGCCGCGATCCGGTGCTCGCCGGGGTCACGCAGCAGCCCGACGTCCCCGACGCGCAGCGGCAAGGTCTTCGCCAGCCGCAGCCGGGCCGCCGCCGCCCCGAGCGTACGCACCTGCACCGGCACGGCCGCGGACCCGACGTGCAGTACCAGCTGCCGGTGTAACGCCCCCGCCGACCGCAGCGCGACGTCAACCTCCGTCGTGTCAAGCCACGCACCCGGTGTCCGGACGGCGTCGCCCCGGCCGATGTGCTGGCGGTCGACTCCGCGCAGGTTCAGCGCGACGCGCGCCACCGGAGCGACCGCCGCCTGGTCGCGGCCCAGCGATTGCACCGCGCGAACCGTCACGCGCCGGCCGGCGTGCTCGAGCTCGTCGCCCACCCGTACCGTGCCCGCGGCCAGGGTGCCGGTCACGACGGTGCCCGCGCCCCGGACGGTGAAGCTCCGGTCCACCCACAGCCGCACGTCGGCGTCCGGGTCGGGGACCGGCAGCCGGTCGGTCAGCGCCAGCAGCCCCGCGCGCACTTGGTCCAGGTCGGTGCCGATCGCGACGGGAACATCGGTGAGCGAGGTGGCGGAGAATCTTTCGCGCGCCTGCTCGATGGCCGGGCCGGGATCGGCGAGGTCCGCTTTGCTGATCACCAGCAGTCCCTGGCGGACACCGAGGGCATCCAGCGCCGCGAGGTGCTCGTCGGACTGCGGCATCCAGCCCTCGGTGGCGGCGACGACGAACAGGACCGCCGGGACCGGGCCGACGCCGGCGAGCATGTTCGCGACGAACCGTTCGTGCCCGGGCACGTCGACGAACGCCAGCTGCCGGCCGCCGATCTCGGTCCAGGCAAACCCGAGGTCGATCGTCAGGCCGCGGCGCTGCTCCTCGGCCAGCCGGTCTGGCCACATGCCGGTGAGCCGGTGCAGCAGGGTCGACTTGCCGTGGTCGACGTGGCCGGCGGTGGCTAGGACGAACATGCCCGCACCGCCGCGGCCAGCAGCGCGTCGTCCTCCGGCGCCACCGTGCGCAGGTCGAGCAGGCAGCGGCCCGCCTCCAGCCGCCCGACGACGGGCGGGCTGGCGGCGCGCAGGGCGGCGGCGTAGGACTCGGGCAGGCTGACGGCGGCGCTCGGCAGCCGCACGTCCGGGGCCCCGCCCCCGCCGACGGCCGCGACGCAATCCACCGCCTCGGCCCCCGGCAGGGCGGCGGCCAGCGACGCGGCGCGGGCCCGCAACTCGCCGACGTCGGCGACCAACGCCTCGGCCACGGGCGGGGGCGGGCCGGTCAGGGTGGCTTCGAGCGCGGCGAGCGTGAGTTTGTCGACCCGCAGCGCGCGCGCCGCCGG
>NZ_LZJI01000245.1 GCF_001667775.1 Mycobacterium sp. E1747 | reverse complement strand
GACACACCGCCCCCGCCCGCACCGCAGGGTGGCCGGCCGCCGGCCCAGCCGCGGCCGTATCCGCAGGACCCCAGCCCCGCGCCAGCGCCCAGCCCCGCGCCAGCGCCCGCGGGGAACGCGCCACCGGCCGACGTGCCCCCGGCCGAGCAGCCGGCGCCCCCGGACCCGCGCAAGGAGCTCGCCGATCGCATCGCCGATGAGAAGAAGTGGCGGCAGAGCACCCGTCAGGGTGTCCAGTTCCTGGCGCTGCAGTTCCAGGCGACCCGCTGCGACAAAGAGGACATCCTCGCCGGCAACGACGACCCCAACCTGCCCCTGGTGACCTGCTCGACCGATCACAAGGTGGCGTACCTGCTGGCGCCGTCGATCATCAGCGGCGACCAGATCCAGGACGCCACCTCCGGGATGAACCAGCGCGGCATCGGCTACGTGGTTGACGTGCAATTCAAACCGGCGGCCGCCAACACTTGGGCTGACTTCACCGCCGCCCACATCGGTACCCAGACCGCCTTCACGCTGGATTCCCAGGTCGTCAGCGCGCCGATGATCCAGGAAGCCATTCCGGGCGGCCGGACGCAGATCACCGGTGGCGACCCGCCGTTCACGGCCGCGACCGCCAAGCAGCTGGCCAACGTCCTCAAGTACGGCTCGCTGCCGCTGTCCTTCGAAGCGTCGGAGGCCCAAACGGTCTCGGCGACACTGGGATTGACCTCGTTGCGAGCGGGGCTCGTTGCGGGCGCCATCGGGCTGGTCCTGGTGTTGCTGTATTCGCTGCTGTACTACCGGGTGCTGGGCCTGCTCACGGCACTGTCCTTGATCGCCTCCGGCGCAATGGTTTTCGCGATCCTGGTGATCCTGGGCCGCCAGATCAACTACACCCTGGACCTCGCCGGTATCGCGGGTCTGATTATCGGTATCGGCACCACGGCGGACTCGTTCGTGGTGTTCTTCGAACGCATCAAAGACGAGATCCGCGAGGGTCGGTCGTTCCGATCGGCGGTGCCCCGAGGCTGGGTGCGGGCCCGCAAGACGATCGTGTCGGGCAACGCCGTCACGTTCCTGGCCGCCGCGGTGCTGTACGCCCTGGCGATAGGTCAGGTGCGCGGATTCGCCTTCACGTTGGGGCTCACCACGATCCTCGACGTCGTGGTCGTATTCCTGGTGACCTGGCCGATGATCTACCTGGCGTCCAAGTCGCCGACGCTGGCCAAACCGGCATACAACGGCCTGGGGGCCGTTCAGCAGGTGGCCCGCGAGCGCCGGGCTTCGTCGCAAGTGAAGACGGGACGGGGATAGCCCATGAGTGCCTCCAAGGCAGCCAAGGACGCGACCGAGATCACCGAGGCCACCGGCGACGCCGCCCAATTGACCGACGGCGGCGCCGGCGAGCAACGGCACGGCTTCATCTCGCGGCTCTACACCGGCACCGGCGCGTTCGAGGTCATCGGCCGCCGCCGGCTGTGGTACGGGATCAGCGGGGCGATCGTCGCTGTGGCGATACTGTCAATCCTGTTGCGAGGCTTCACCTTCGGCATCGATTTCAAGGGCGGCACCACGGTGTCGATGCCCCGCGGCACCGTCCAGACGTCGCAGGTGTCCGACGTGTTCAGGAAAACCATCGGCCGGGATCCGGAGTCGGTGGTGGTCGTCGGCAACGGCGGGTCCGCGACCGTGCAGATCCGCTCCGAAACGCTGACCAACGACCAGACGACCAAGCTGCGCAACGCCCTGTTCGACGCCTTCCAGCCGAAGGGCGCCGACGGTAAGCCCACCAAGCAGGCGATCAGCGACGCGGCGGTGTCCGAGACCTGGGGTGACCAGATCACCAACAAGGCGCTGATCGCGCTGGTGGTGTTCCTGGCGTTGGTAAGCCTGTACATCACGGTGCGCTACGAGCGGTACATGGCCGTCTCCGCGCTGACGACGATGGTTTTCGACCTGACCGTCACCGCGGGGGTGTACTCGCTGGTCGGTTTCGAAGTCACCCCGGCCACCGTCATCGGCCTGCTCACCATCCTCGGTTTCTCCCTGTACGACACCGTGATCGTGTTCGACAAGGTGGAGGAGAACACCCACGGCTTCCAGCACACCACCCGCCGCACGTTTGCCGAGCAGGCCAACCTGGCGATCAACCAGACCTTCATGCGCTCGATCAACACCAGCCTGATCGGCGTGCTGCCGGTGCTGGCGCTCATGGTGGTGGCGGTGTGGCTGCTCGGCGTCGGCACGCTCAAGGACCTGGCGCTGGTCCAGCTGGTCGGCATCATCGTCGGCACCTACTCGTCGATCTTCTTCGCCACCCCGCTGCTGGTCACGCTGCGCGAGCGCACGGAGCTGGTGCGCACGCACACCCGCCGCGTCACGCGACGCCGCAAGGGCGGCGCCGAACCCGCGGACGAGACGAAGGCCACCGACGAGACGAAGGCCGCCGACGAGACGAATGCCACCGACGAGACGACGGCCGCCGCGGACGAATCGGCGGCGCCGGCGACCACCCCGTCCGACAAGCCCGCCCCGAACAAGCCGGCGCCGGGCGCGCGCCCGGCCCGCCCGACCGGAACCCGGCGTCCGAGCGGCAAGCGAAACGCCGGCCGGCGGTAGTCGCCATGGCCGCCAGGTATCGCCTCGCTGGGGGCGCTATCGGTTTGGCCGCAATGCTCGTCGCGGCCGTCACGCTGGCCGCGTGCTCGGGCAGCGCGGCCTCCCAGATCGAATACGTGGTGGACGGCCGGCTGGTCAGCTACAACACCAACACCGTCGTCGGCGCGGTATCAGCCGGGGCCCAGGCCTTCGCCCGCACGCTCGCCGGCTTCAGCTACCACGGCCCGGACGGGCAGACCGTGGCCGACCGTGACTTCGGCACCGTCTCGATAGTCGGCGGTTCGCCCCTGGTGCTCGACTACCAGATCGCCGACAACGCTGTCTACTCCGACGGCAAGCCGGTGACCTGCGACGACCTGGTGCTGGCGTGGGCGGCCCAGTCCGGCCGGTACCCCGACTTCAACGTCGCCACCCAGGCCGGTTACCTCGACATCGCCAACGTCGATTGCCTTCCGGGGCAAAAGAAGGCGCGGGTGTCGTTCATCCCGGACCGCGGAGTCGTCGACTACAACCAGCTGTTCACCGCCACCACGCTGATGCCATCGCACGTCATCGCCGACCAGCTGCACATCGACGTGACGGCGGCGCTGCTCAGCAACAACACCGCGCTGGTGCAGCAGATCGCCAAGCTGTGGAACACCATCTGGGACCTCAAGCCCGGCCTTGACCTCAAGAACTTCCCGTCGTCGGGCCCCTACAAGATCGAACGCGTCCTCGACGGCGGCGCGGTGGTGCTCGTCGCCAACGACCGGTGGTGGGGGCCCAAGGCCATCACCAAGCGCATCACCGTGTGGCCGCAGGGCCCCGATATCCAGGACCGCGTCAACAACCGCAGCGTCGACGTGGTCGACGTGGCGGCGGGCTCGTCGGGAACGCTGACGACCCCGGACAACTACGTCCGCGCCGATTCACCGTCTGCCGGCATCGAGCAGCTGATCTTCGCCCCGCAGGGGCCGCTCTCGCAGCCCCAGGCGCGGCGCGCGCTCGCGCTGTGCACGCCCCGCGACACCCTCGCGCGCGACGCCGGGGTGCCGATCGCGAACTCGCGCCTGAACCCCGCCGCCGACGACCCCGTCACCGCCGGCGACGGCGCCGCCGAGGCCGCCCAGTTCGCCAAGGCGGACGCCGCCGCCGCCCGCGTCGCGCTCGGCGGCGCACCGACGACGGTGCGGATCGGCTACTCGGGGCCCAACGCGCGGCTCGCGGTCAACGTCGGGGTGATCACCAAATCCTGCGCCGCGGCCGGTATCAGCGTCGTCAACGTCGCCCTGGACACGTCGGGGCCGCAGGCCCTCAAGGACGGCAAGATCGACGTGCTCCTGGCCAGCACCGGCGGCGCCACCGGCAGCGGTTCGACAGGGTCGTCGGCGATGGACGCCTACGACCTGCACGGAGGCAACGGCAACAACCTGTCCGGTTACTCGAACCCGCAGATCGACACCGCCATCGGGGCGCTCGCGGTGTCGGCCGACCCCGCCGAACGCGTCCGGCTGCTGGGCGAGGCGGCGCCGGTACTGTGGGGCGACATGCCTACGTTGCCCCTGTACCGGCAGCAACGCACGCTCCTGATGTCGAAGAAGATGTACGCGGTGAGCAAGAACCCGACCCGTTGGGGTGCGGGCTGGAACATGGACCGATGGGCGCTGGTGCAGTGACGAGCGTCGGCGGGACCTCGTCGGTGGCCGACGTCATCGCCTCGCTGCTTCGCGAGGTCTCGGACTTCCCCAAGCCGGGGGTCCAGTTCAAGGACCTCACCCCGTTGTTCGCCGACCCGCGGGGACTGACCGCGGTCACCGACGCGCTGGCCGCGATCGCTTCCGGCGCCGACCTGGTCGCCGGGATCGATTCCCGCGGGTTCCTGGCGGCCGCGGCCGTCGCCGACCGGCTGCGCACCGGCGTGCTGGCCATCCGCAAGGGCGGAAAGCTGCCGCCGCCGGTGCACGCCGAGCACTACGACCTGGAGTACGGCAGCGCCACGCTGGAGATCCCCGCCGACGGCATCGACTTGCGGGGGCGCCACGTGGTGATCATCGATGACGTGCTGGCCACCGGGGGCACCCTGGCCGCGGCCGCCCGGCTGCTGGAACGCACCGGCGCCACCGTGATGGCGGCTGCGGTGGTCGTCGAATTGACCGCGCTCGGGGGCCGCCAGGCGGTCGTGGACCTGCCGGTGCACAGCCTGAGCCGGGTCTAGCGAGCCAACCGCGGAATTGGGTGTGAACTGGCGGCGCTGAGTGTCTCAGGGCGTGGGTTTGGCCATCTCGTCGGCCCAACCACACACTCAAAGCCCTCATCGCACACTCAACGCGGTCGGGGCATGGGACTTGCGCGATATCCTCGAGGTCGGAGGTGACAAACGTGGCGAACGAGAAGAGCGCGGCGCAGGCGCTTGACGCGCCCACTGACGTCGCGGAGTCCCTGCTGGTTGGGGAGCCGGTCACGGCCCGGGCGGCCGAGCCGCCCGAGACGCCGACCGAAACGCTGAAGACCACCAGCAGCGCGTCGCGCCGGGTCCGGGCCAGGCTGGCCCGCCGGATGACCTCCCAGCGCACCACGCTCAACCCGGTGCTGGAACCGCTGGTGGCGGTGCACCGCGAGATCTATCCGAAGGCGAACCTGTCGCTGCTGCAGCGCGCCTTCGAGGTCGCCGACCAGCGGCACGCCACGCAGTTACGCCACTCCGGCGACCCGTACATCACCCACCCGCTGGCCGTCGCCACCATCCTGGCCGAATTGGGCATGGATACCACGACTTTGGTGGCCGCGCTGCTGCACGACACCATCGAGGACACCGGCTACACGCTCGAGCAGATGTCCGAGGAGTTCGGTGAGGAGGTGGCGCACCTCGTCGACGGCGTGACCAAGCTGGATCGGGTGGTGCTGGGCACCGCCGCCGAGGGCGAGACGATCCGCAAGATGATCACCGCGATGGCCCGCGACCCCCGGGTGCTGGTGATCAAGGTCGCCGACCGGCTGCACAACATGCGCACCATGCGATTCCTGCCGCCGGAGAAGCAGGCCCGCAAGGCCCGCGAGACGCTGGAAGTCATTGCTCCCCTTGCTCACCGGCTGGGGATGGCGAGCGTGAAGTGGGAGCTGGAAGACCTGTCCTTCGCGATCCTGCACCCGAAGAAGTACGACGAGATCGTCCGGTTGGTCGCCGGCCGTGCCCCCTCGCGGGACACCTACCTGGCCAAGGTGCGCGCCGAGATCACCAACACCCTGGGCGCCTCGAAGATCAAGGCGACGGTCGAGGGCCGCCCCAAGCACTACTGGTCCATCTACCAGAAGATGATCGTCAAGGGACGAGACTTCGACGACATCCACGACCTGGTCGGCATCCGGATCCTGTGCGACGAGATCCGGGACTGCTATGCGGCTGTCGGCGTGGTGCATTCGCTGTGGCAGCCAATGGCGGGGCGGTTCAAGGACTACATCGCCCAGCCGAGATACGGCGTCTACCAGTCGCTGCACACCACCGTTGTCGGCCCCGAGGGCAAGCCGCTTGAGGTGCAGATTCGCACCCGCGACATGCACCGCACCGCCGAATACGGTATCGCCGCGCACTGGCGGTACAAGGAAGCCAAGGGCCGCAACGGGGTTCCGCATCCGCACGCCGCCGCCGAGATCGACGACATGGCCTGGATGCGTCAGCTGCTCGACTGGCAGCGGGAGGCCGCCGACCCGGGCGAGTTCCTGGAATCGTTGCGCTACGACCTTGCGGTGCAAGAGATCTTCGTGTTCACCCCCAAGGGCGATGTGATCACGCTGCCCAACGGATCGACGCCGGTGGACTTCGCCTACGCCGTGCACACCGAGGTCGGCCACCGCTGCATCGGGGCCCGGGTCAACGGCCGGCTGGTGGCGCTGGAACGAAAGCTGGAAAACGGCGAAGTCGTCGAGGTTTTCACCTCGAAGGCGCCCAACGCCGGGCCGTCGCGCGACTGGCAGCAGTTCGTGGTCTCGCCGCGCGCCAAGGCCAAGATCCGGCAGTGGTTCGCCAAGGAACGCCGTGAGGAGGCGCTGGAAGCCGGCAAGGAGGCAATGGCCCGCGAGGTGCGCCGGGGTGGACTTCCCTTGCAGCGCTTGGTCAATGGCGAATCCATGGCGGCGGTGGCCCGCGAATTGCACTACACCGACGTGTCCGCGCTCTACACCGCGATCGGCGAGGGCCACGTCTCGGCCCGCCACGTGGTGCAGCGGCTGCTCGCCGAACTCGGCGGGATCGACCAGGCAGAAGAGGATCTGGCCGAGCGCTCCACGCCGACGACCATGCTGCGCCGCCCGCGCAGCAGCGACGACGTCGGCGTCTCGGTGCCCGGCGCGCCGGGGGTGCTGTCCAAGCTGGCCAAGTGCTGCACGCCGGTGCCCGGCGATCAGATCATGGGGTTCGTCACGCGCGGCGGGGGGGTGAGCGTGCACCGCACCGACTGCACCAACGCGGCGTCGCTGCAACAGCAGTCCGAGCGGATCATCGAGGTGCATTGGGCGCCATCGCCGTCGTCGGTTTTCCTGGTGGCTATCCAGGTCGAGGCGCTCGACCGGCACCGGTTGCTCTCCGACGTCACGCGGGTGCTCGCCGACGAGAAGGTCAACATCCTCTCGGCGTCGGTCACCACCTCCGGCGACCGCGTGGCGATCAGCCGGTTCACCTTCGAGATGGGCGACCCGAAGCACCTCGGCCACCTGCTCAACGTGGTGCGCAACGTCGAAGGAGTCTACGACGTCTACCGCGTGACCTCGGCGGCCTAGACAGTAATTGCCGGCGCGGCCGCGGCGATCGCGAGCACGGCGTAGCCGGGCGAAGCGGGTCGCCGCAAAAGTCCAAGCCGGGCGCCGCGGGTCGCCGCCATCAGGCCCCCGCTACCCCCGGTTGTTTCGCGTGCGCAAGCGGACGACCTTCGTGTCGGACACGTGCTGGTCCTCCAGCACGATCACGCCCTCAGCGTCGCTGCCGACCGGCTTGGCCGCCCCTTCCAGCACCTCGCCCACGACGCGCACCGCGCGGGGCAGCGCGCTGTTCGTCAGCACCTTGAACAGCGGTACCGCCGCGACGAACAGCGCCAGCGGCGGTTCGATCAGGCCCAGCCCGGCGGCGGCGATCAATCCGCCGAAATAGCCCACGGACCGCGGTACGTCCACCTCGACGGTGCCCACTTGCACTTCCAGCACGTTCTCCGGTGCGCCGAAACGGATCTCCACCGCGCTGTTGGTTGCCATGACACCCTCCTTGCTTCGGATCGCAGGTCGGGTACCCGGTGTGGCGCGTTCTACCCGATGCGCACCGAGCTGATGGTGACGGGGTTGGTGGGGGCGCCGCTCTGCCGGTTGCCGGCGATGCCGGCCTCGGCGACCTTGTCCAAGACCGCCAGACCCGCCTGGCTGACGGTGCCGAGCACGGTGCTCGTCGGCTGCATTTCGGAGTCCCGGAAAACGAAGGAGAACTGGCTGCCGTTGGTGTTCGGGCCGTCGACGGCCATGATCACGGTGCCGCGCGGATAGAGCACGGTCGCCCTGAGCCCGGGATCCCCGGGCGGGTATTGATCGGTCGGATACTCGTCGGCGAATTGGTAGCCGGGGCCACCCGAGCCGTCGGCATCGGGACCGCCGCACAGCAGTGATCCACCGTCGGTGGAGTTGATCAGCCGGGCGCACTGGGTGTTGTCGAAGAATTGCTGCTTGGCGAGGCTGACGAAACTATTTACCGTGCAAGGGGATTCGGAGTTGGCTAGCTGGATGCCGATATCACCGAAGTTGGTGGAGACGGTGGCCGGGATTTCCGCGGGCTCGGTGGAGACCCTGCCGGACGGGGGCGGGCTGACGGGTTTGACGACGGTGTCCGGTGCGCTGGGGTACTGGCAGTTGGCGCCCAGATCGGCAGGCGGCGCGAACGCCGGCAACGGCGGCACCGTCGCCATGGCCTGCCCGGTCGGTCCCGAAGTTGCGCCCTGCCGGCCCGGGACTCGGGCGCGCGACGCGCTGGTGGACGCCGTGCCGTTGGCGGAGCCGTCGTTCTGGGTCACCAGCGCGATGACCAGCGCCACTACCGCGGCCAGCGCCAGCGCGGACGCCCCGACGATGCCCAGCAACAGACGGCGGGAGTGTGTTGGGGCGCGATACGACGGCTGCGGGTTCGGACTGGGGCCGGTGGAGGGGTAGTCCTGCGTGGGCGGCCCGACGGTTGGCGGCAGCGGCGCGGCCGGCCCCTGCGGCGGATTCCGTGCCGCGGTTCCGGCCGGGTTGGCCAATGCCGCCCTGGCGGCCTCGGCGAGTTCCATCGCCGACTGATAGCGCTGTTCAACATCTTTGGCCATCCCGCGGGCGACCACCGCGTCGAGGGCCGGGGAGACGCCGGCCGCGGTTGCCGACGGTCGCGGCGGCGGGGTGTTGAGATGGGCGTTGAGTTGTTCCTCGAGGCTCTCGCCGGCATAGGGTCGCGTGCCGGTCAGGCACTCGTGCAGCACGCAGGCCAACGAATACACGTCGGCGCGGTGATCCGTTGCGCCCCTGAACCGCTCGGGCGCCATGTAGGCGACGGTGCCCATCGTGTGACCGGTCTGCGTGAGCGACGTATCGGCCAGCGTGCGGGCAATTCCGAAGTCGATCAGGTAGACAAAGTCGCGCGCCTTGGTGACCAAGATGTTCTTCGGCTTGATGTCGCGATGGACCAGCCCCGCCTGGTGGGCGCTGTCGAGCGCCGCGGCCACCTGTTCGATCACCGCGACCGCGCGCTCCGGGGACAGTCGCCCGCCGTTTTCGGCGATGTACTGCAACAGGTCGCGGCCCTCGATCAGTCGCATGTCGACATAGAGCCGGCCGTCGATCTCCCCGTAACTGTGGATGGGCACCACGTGC
>NZ_LZJI01000244.1 GCF_001667775.1 Mycobacterium sp. E1747 | reverse complement strand
AGGAACAGTGCAAAGAACTCGTCCGAGACGTCGTAGATGGATTGCGATTCTTCGTAGAACGGAGTCAACGTGGCCATGGGGTTCCCGAGTGTCCTTTCGCGTATTTAACGCGAAGCATACTCACCGGAAAACCCAACGCTGTCTTGACTCCCCGTGTTGGAGTATCGACGCCGTGCGGCGGGGCGTCAGTAGCTGTAGAAACCCCGGCCGGTTTTCTTGCCCAGCCGGCCCGCCTCCACCATGCGCAGCAACAGCGGCGGCGGAGCATATTGCGGTTCCTTGAATTCCTCGAACATCTTGTCCGCGATCAGTTTCAGGGTGTCCAGGCCCACCAGATCGGACAGCCGCAGCGGGCCCATCGGGTGCGACAGCCCGGCGACAACCGCCTTGTCGACGTCTTCGACGGTGGCAAAACCCGCCTCCACCATGCGAATCGCCGACAAGAGATAGGGCACCAGCAGGGCGTTGACGACGAATCCCGACCGGTCCGAGCAGCGCACCACCTGCTTGCCCAGGACGGCGCTGGCGAATTCCTCGGTGCGCGCGGCGGCGGCCTCGCTGGTGACCAGCGTGCTGACCAACTCGACCAGCGGCAGCACCGGCACCGGGTTGAAGAAGTGCAGACCCAGCACCCGCTGCGGGTTCTTGGTGGCCGCCGCGATCTTCATGATCGGAATGCTGGACGTGTTGGACGCCAGCACCGCGTCGGGATCGGTGACGACGGCATCGAGTTCGGCGAACACCTGGGCCTTGATGGCGTCGTCCTCGATGATCGCCTCGATGACCAGCTGGCGGTCGGCGAGGTCCTTCAGATCGGTGGTGAAGGTGAGCTGGCTCAGCGCGCGGTCGCGTTCCCGCTCGGTCACCTTGCCGGCGCTGACGCCGCGCTCCAGCGACTTCACGAGGCGGTTGCGCCCCGCCGTGATCAGCGCCTCGGTGGTCTCGAACACCGTCACGTCGACGCCGGCGCGGACCGCGACTTCGGCGATGCCGGATCCCATCTGGCCGGCCCCGACCACCCCTACTCGCTGAATCGCTGCGTCGCTCACTGTCATCTCTTTCGGTTTCGTATCGTCTTGCACCGCAATAGGCCCCGCCCAGGTTCGCTGGGCGGGGCCAATGCTACTTCACGGTGAGCAGGCGCTGATTCGCACGATCTGGATCGCAGCGGTGCGAGTTCGCGACTGCTCGGCTCCGGAAGGGATCAGTGCCTCAGGCCATTCGTTTCACTTCGTCCTCGCGGGCAATGCCCGCTCGTCCTCAGTGCCTCAGGCCATTCGTTTCACTTCGTCCTCGCGGGCAATGCCCGCTCGTCCTCAGTGAAACTGACCCTCTTCGGTGGAGCCGGTCAGCGCGGTGGTCGACGAGGTGGGGTCGACCGTGGTGGCGATGCGATCGAAGTAACCCGCACCGACCTCGCGCTGGTGCTTGGTCGCGGTGTAACCGCGCTCCTCGGCGGCGAACTCGCGCTCCTGCAGTTCCACGTACGCGGTCATCTGGTTGCGGGCGTAGCCGTAGGCCAGATCGAACATCGAGTAGTTCAGCGCGTGGAAGCCGGCCAGCGTGATGAACTGGAACTTGAACCCCATAGCGGCGAGCTCCTTCTGGAACTTCGCGATGGTGGAGTCGTCCAGGTGCTTGCGCCAGTTGAACGACGGCGAGCAGTTGTAGGCCAGCATCTGGTCGGGGAACTCGGCCTTGACACCCTCGGCGAACTTGGCGGCCAGCTCGAGGTCCGGCGTGCCGGTCTCCATCCAGATCAGGTCGGAGTACGGCGCGTAGGCCTTGGCCCGCGCGACGCAGGGCTCGAGGCCGTTCTTGACCCGGTAGAAGCCCTCCTTGGTCCGCTCACCGGTGATGAACGGCTGGTCGCGCTCGTCGACGTCGGAGGTGATCAGGGTGGCCGCCTCGGCGTCGGTGCGGGCGATGACCACGGTCGGCACGTCGGCGACGTCGGCCGCCAGGCGAGCCGAGGTCAGCGTGCGAATGTGCTGCTGGGTGGGGATCAGCACCTTGCCACCGAGGTGACCGCACTTCTTCTCCGACGCGAGCTGGTCCTCCCAGTGCGACCCGGCGACGCCCGCCGCGATCATCGCCTTCTGCAGCTCGTAGACGTTCAGCGCGCCGCCGAAGCCGGCCTCGCCGTCGGCGACGATCGGGGCCAGCCAGTTCTCCACCGAGGTGTCGCCCTCGACCCGGGCGATCTCGTCGGCGCGCAGCAGCGCGTTGTTGATGCGGCGGATGACCTGCGGCACCGAGTTGGCCGGGTACAGGCTCTGGTCGGGGTAGGTGTGACCGGACAGATTGGCGTCACCGGCGACCTGCCAACCCGACAGGTAGATGGCCTTGAGGCCGGCGCGGACCTGCTGGACGGCCATGTTGCCGGTCAGCGCGCCCAGCGCGTTGATCCACTCCAGGTCGTGCAGCTGCTCCCACAAGACCTCGGCGCCGCGCCGGGCCAGCGTGTGCTCCTCGACCACGCTGCCCTGCAGGGCGACGACGTCCTGGGCGGTGTAGGTGCGGCTGACGTCCTTCCACCGCGGGTTGGTGTCCCAGTCCTTCTGGATCTGTTCGGCGCTCTTGGGGGTGCCAACGGAAGACATTGGGCATGCTCCTTAACGAATCTTCACTTCTGAGTTGGTGAACGCGGCACCGGCGGTAGCTAGAGGCTCAACTTCGCTGGTGTGCTAATTCGAAGATGGCACAGCCTGACCACCCATTTCCACCCATTTCATTTGCCAATTTCGGCAATGACCCGGCCGGATTTAGCAAATATTGCGAAGATGAACGGGAACTGAACCGTTTCAGAAACTACCGGCCAGTAACCGGAATCCGCAGGTCAGCCGGAATTTAACGGGACGCTTGTCCGGTTAGCGAGAGAAGAGCGCGGCGACGGCTTTCGTCTCGTCGCCGACCGCATATGTGAGCGTTGTAACAGCGCGATCGGTGAGGTTGGGACCGAACTGATCGGTCGAACCGGGCGGGTGGACGTGCGAGATGATCTCCAGCTTGTCGCCCAGCGCGACCGGCGCCTCATGCTCGATCGTGATGCGCAGCGGCAGCTGCATCAGCTCCAGGTGCGAAGCCAGGTAGTCCTCGATCACACTCCAATACACCGAGTTGTTCATGTGGTCGAACAGATCGATGTCGGTGACGCGGACCGGGAACTCATGGATCTCCGCGGCGTCGTCGCGGCTGCCCGGCTTCAGATAGCCCTTCCAGCGCAGCCGGTCGATGGAGGTCGTCTTGTGCAGTCCCGCCAGGAAGTCGTCGGAGATGCGCGACGGCATCTGGGTCTCGCGGTTGATGTTGATCCAGAAGGCCTCGGATTCGATCAGTCCGCCTTTGCGCCCGTCGACGCGGACCCGCATCTCACACCACCGGTTGGACGTGCCCGAACACCACCGGCGGCACCGCAGCATGTCCTGGAACTCGATCGGACGGATCAGGTCGAGCATCGTGCGGCGCACGATCCACAGCGGGTGGGTCTCCTCGAAGCCCATCTCGCGCAGCTGGTCCTGCCCGATGTCCTGGATATGCCGGCACGCGGCGTCCAGCCGCAACCGCCCCGTGCGGTCGATGTCGGCCACCCGCAGCGGCCATTCGCGCTCGAAGACATCGGGGTGCCCGTCGGGAACCGGCATCAGTTCTTTGTCCAGGCTCACGGCTTAACTCCCTGTTTCCTCCTCGTGGGCACCCCAGGCTAGCCCTGCGGTCTCGTGCGAATCATGCCAACGACCTGTGCCAAAAACCAATCGCGACGCGGTCCGCGGCCGCATGCGAACACTGCCAACTTCCACTTAGCAACCCGCTATCCTGGGCCAAGTGTCCAAGACCTTCGTCGGCTCCCGCGTCCGTCAGCTCCGCAACGAGCGCGGGTTCTCCCAGGCCGCCCTGGCCCAGATGCTGGAGATCTCGCCGAGCTACCTCAACCAGATCGAACACGACGTCCGGCCCTTGACCGTGGCGGTGCTGTTGCGGATCACCGAGGTGTTCGGCGTGGACGCGACGTTCTTCGCCTCCCAGGACGACACCCGGCTGGTGGCCGAACTGCGCGAGGTCACTATGGACCGCGACCTGGACATCGACGTCGACCCGGCGGAGGTGGCCGAGATGGTCGGCTCCCACCCCGCGCTGGCCCGCGCGGTGGTCAACCTGCACCGGCGCTACCGGATCACCACGGCGCAACTGGCCGCCGCCACCGAGGAACGGTTCTCCGACGGCAGCGGCACCGGATCGATCACCATGCCGCACGAGGAGGTGCGCGACTACTTCTACCAGCGGCAGAACTACCTGCACGAGCTGGACACCGCCGCCGAGGACCTGACGATCCAGATGCGACTGCACCACGGTGATTTGGCCCGTGAGCTGAAGCGCCGGCTGACCGAGGTGCACGGCGTGCACATCAACCGGCGCATCGATCTGGGCGACACCGTGCTGCACCGCTACGACCCTGCGACCAAGACGCTAGAGATCAGCAACCACCTCTCGCTGGGCCAACAGGTGTTCAAAATGGCCGCCGAGTTGGCCTACCTCGAGTACGGCGATCTGATCGACACCCTGGTGGAGGAGGGCAAGTTCACCAGCGACGAGTCGCACACGCTGGCCCGGCTGGGGCTGGCCAACTACTTCGCCGCGGCCGCGGTGCTGCCGTACCGCCAATTCCACGATGTCGCAGAGAATTTCCGCTACGACGTCGAGCGGTTGTCCTCGTTCTACTCGGTGAGCTACGAGACCATCGCGCACCGGCTTTCGACGCTGCAGCGGCCGTCGATGCGCGGCGTGCCGTTCTCCTTCGTCCGGGTAGACCGCGCCGGCAACATGTCAAAACGCCAGTCCGCCACCGGCTTTCACTTCTCCTCCAGCGGCGGCACCTGCCCCCTGTGGAACGTGTACGAGACGTTCGCCAACCCCGGCAAGATCCTGGTGCAGATAGCCCAGATGCCTGACGGCCGCAACTACATGTGGGTGGCCCGCACCGTGGAGCGCCGCGCCGCCCGGTATGGTCAGCCGGGTAAAACCTTCGCGATCGGCCTCGGCTGCGAGCTCCGCCACGCGCACCGGCTCGTCTACTCGGAAGGACTCGACTTGTCGGGTGACATCGCTACACCGATCGGCGCGGGTTGCCGTGTCTGCGAACGCGACAACTGCCCGCAGCGGGCGTTCCCGGCCCTGGGGCGCGCGCTGGATCTCGACGAGCACCGCAGCACCGTCTCCCCGTATCTGGTGAAGCAACCGTGACCGCGGCTCAAGGTGGCCGCATCCCGTCGGGGCGGTTCCGCGACCTCGGGCTGATCAACTGGATTCTGGCGAAGTCGGCCGCGCGCACGGTCCGCGCGCGCGAGATGCACCTGTTCACCACGCTGGGCCAG
>NZ_LZJI01000243.1 GCF_001667775.1 Mycobacterium sp. E1747 | reverse complement strand
CCGAGCGAGAATCCGACCCGAGCGAGGTAAGCGCGCGCGAAGCGCGGGCGCGACCGAGCGAGAATCCGACCCGAGCGAGGTAGTGAGGCGACGATGCGGCCCGCGAAGCGGGGCGAGGTGGGGGTACCTCCCGCTTGCGGGGCAGAGCCGAGCAATCAGATCAAGCGCGCGCGAATTTCGTCGAGTCGGTAATTGCGCAGGCCCTTACCCGAACTTCTCCCGCTGATTCTCAGTCTCGCTGCAAATAGTTCAGCTGCGCCTGAACGGACCATTCGGCCGCGTCCCAGAGTTTCTCGTCGACGTCCACATAGACGTGTTCGACGACCTGGCGTGCGGTCGCGTCCTCACCGATGTCCCGCAGGGCCGCGCGCACCTGCTCCAGGCGCTCGTGCCGGTGCATGAGGTAACCCGACGCGACGGCCTCCAGATCGGCCAGGTCCGGCCCGTGACCGGGCAGCACCGTCCGCGGCCCCAGGCCGCGCAGCCGGCGCAACGATTCCAGGTAGGCGGCCAGGCTGCCGTCTTCGGAATCTATGACCGCCGTGCCGCGGCCCAACACGCTGTCGGCGGTGAGCACCGCGTCGTCGACCAGAAACGACAGCGAGTCGGCGGTGTGGCCGGGAGTGGCCATCACCTTGATCTTCAGGCCGGCCGCGTCGATCACCTCGCCGTCGGTCAGGTGACCGCCGAGGCCGCGCAAGAAGCCGCTGCCCGCCGAGCGCACCGTCGCGCCGGTGCGCTCGACCAGCTTGTCGATGCCGTCGGTGTGATCGCCGTGCCGGTGACTGATCAACACCAGCGTGATCCGGCCCAGCCCGGCAACCCGGGCGATGTGCTCGTCGTCGTCCGGGCCGGGATCGACGACGACCAGCTCGTTGCTGCCCTTGCCACGCAGCACCCAGGTGTTGGTGCCCTCGAGCGTCAGCAACCCCGGGTTGTCGGCCAGCAGGACCGAGGCGGTCTCGGTGACCGCCCGCAGCCTGCCGTAGGCGGGATGGCTCAGCGACTCGGGCGCGGCGGTCACGGTCGGGGGCCGACCTCCACGATCAGCTCCACTTCCACCGGCGCATCCAGCGGCAGCTCCGACACGCCGACGGCCGACCGCGCGTGCGCGCCGGCATCGCCGAACACCTCGGCCAACAGCTCGGAGGCCCCGTTGATGACGCCGGGCTGGCCGTTGAAGCCCGGGGCCGACGCGACGAAGCCGACAACCTTGACCACCCGCGTCACCGCGTCGATGCCGACCAGCGAATCGACGGCGGCCAGGGCGTTGAGTGCGCAGATCCGTGCCAGCGCCTTGCCCTCTTCCGGACTGACCCGGCCCCCCACCTTGCCGGTCCCGGCCAGCTGTCCGGATTGCATCGGCAGCTGACCCGCGGTGTAGACCAGGTCACCCGTGCGCACCGCCGGCACGTAGGCGGCCAGCGGCGCCACCACCCCCGGTAGCGCGATACCGAGTTCGGCGAGCCGGGCCGACGCCGTCATCTACTTCGGGCGCTTCAGATACGCGACGTGTTGCTCGCCGGTGGGCCCGGGCAGCACGGACACCAGTTCCCAACCGTCGGCACCCCACTGGTCGAGGATCTGTTTGGTGGCGTGCGTCAGCAGCGGGACCGTGACGTATTCCCATGCGATCGGTTGGCTCATGGCGCGAGCTTATCGGGCGGGTCTGGACGACTCTGGCCTGCCAGGGGGCCACGCCGCGGCCGGGCTAGCATGCGAAGGTGGCAAACACATCGAGCGGCGGTGGCGCCGTCGGCTGGCCGGCCCGGCTGTCGAAGGCCCGCCTGCATTTCGTCACCGGCAAAGGCGGCACGGGCAAGTCGACGATAGCGGCCGCACTGGCGCTGACCCTGGCAGCCGGCGGCCGCAAGGTCCTCCTCGTGGAAGTTGAAGGGCGGCAAGGCATTGCGCAACTCTTCGACGTGCCGCCGCTGCCCTACCAGGAGGTCAAGATCGCGACAGCCGAACGCGGCGGCCAGGTCAATGCCCTGGCGATCGACATCGAGGCGGCCTTCCTGGAATACCTGGACATGTTCTACAACCTCGGCATCGCCGGGCGAGCGATGCGCCGCATCGGCGCCATCGAATTCGCGACGACGATCGCGCCCGGTCTGCGCGACGTGCTGTTGACCGGAAAGATCAAGGAATCGGTGGTGCGGGTCGACAAAAACCGGCTTCCGGTTTATGACGCGGTCGTGGTCGACGCACCGCCG
>NZ_LZJI01000242.1 GCF_001667775.1 Mycobacterium sp. E1747 | reverse complement strand
ATGCCCATCGGCACCGGCGCGGCCCAGGCGTTCAGTCTGGCAGAGCAGCTAAGAAGAATCGTCGCGGTAGCCGGTGTGGATTTGGTTGTGGCTGTGCAGCTTCAGCCTTGATCTCGGCAGCAACGCGATGGGCGCGCTTCACCGCTTCCTCTGAGCCGTCCACGGCCTTCTCGAGCACACCGACTAAAGACGCTCCTTCTTTCCGGCATCATGGCCGGTGTTAGCGTCCTCGACCCAGCTGCAACGACCGAACTGATACGCCTGGCAGGGCACGCGCTTCGTACAATTTGACAGACACGACGGCCATTCCACGATTCGACGACATCAGAGCGTTCGTCTGGCGACCGCCAGATCTTGGGTTCCTCCCCGATACCCACGAGTTCAGTGAGCCCCAAAAGGTCCCAAACGGAAAAAACCGCAGACCTAAGCAGGTCCGCGGCTATTCCGATGTCTTGCGACATCACACGGTCGGACTGACAGGATTTGAACCTGCGACCACTTGACCCCAGTCGGGAATCTAATGACTTTAGTTGTCTTGCAACGACTCTCGCCCCGCCCCAACCAGCAGGAGCCGGCGACGGGGCGCCCACGGTGTGTAATACCCATCGCGCCGCTGTGATGTGGGTCCATTACCCCAGCTTGGGTTGGGACGGACAAGATCTGCAATAAGTGCTCGCACCGGAGGCCCGGTGCGAAAGTCAACCATGTCGTCAGATCTTGCGCGGTTGGTCATTACGGGGCATCGTCGTCGAAGATCGGCTCCTTGCCGGCGGTCAACCAGCTCGGCGATAGGTACTCATTAAGCGACAGCACGAGTGTGGGCGCCGGACCGGACATGTCATCGACATAGTGGTGACCCGGGCGACCTCCATTGCCAGCCAACACCTGCGCCTTCTCAATGATTTCGCCTGCTTTTGCGTCATCTAATCGCCAGGTCACTCGATCGTCAGATAGCTCGATGTTGGCCGCGGTTGCCTCGATCACGAACTCGTGGACCCGGCGACCGTGCTGTAGCTGCGACGATCCACGTTGCTGGGCCAGCGTCAGCGCCGCGGAAAAGGCGTCAAGCCCGGCGCGGTCGGCGGCTAACAACACCACGTCCTCGCCGCGAAATTCGGGGACACTCTTCACGCGAATGACCGCCATGGATCACCAGTACACCCGCACGCGCTGGCCCACCGCGAAGTCGAAGTTGCCAGACATACCGAAAAAATTTACTGCGCGGCAATTTATGGCGCCACACAACCCTTCGGCGGCGCCTCCAGTCAAGGAAAATGAGACCGTGGACGATTGGGCAGCAACCGACCTGGCGTTTGAGCTGGCCGATGCGATCAGCCCGCTCCTCACCGAACGCGATCGCGACCAGCTTTACGCCACCGTCGGTTCAGGCGATTCGTACACCGCCATCGACATCGTGCTGCAGACCGTGGCGCGGCAGGGCTCACCCATACCTTCCGAGCTCATAGCCAAAGTGACGAGCTGGCTCGACGCCTATACCCACAGCGACGACGCCCTCCGTCTGCATGAACTGCTTCAGGCGATCAAGGCATTGCGGTGATGTCTCGAAACTAAAGAAACGAGACAGCCCTGTGCGGCCGACCCGGCCTGCAGGCGCCTACGGGTTCGAAGGCGTCGGGCTGGTTCACGTGGCGCCGGCGCGGTAGCGGTCGGCCCATTTCTTGGCCGTGGCTGTCGAGCACTGGAACCGCTCGGCGGCTCGAGCACAGGTCCGGCCGTGCCGGGCGGTTATTGGGCCGTGGTGAGGAAGTGGGACGAAGTGAGAATCCCAGGGGCGCTGTGGTTTTGGAGCGTACGAGAAGAGATGCGGTGGGACGGAATGGGGTGGAGTAGTGCGAGAGAGTGAAGGGGGCGCGGGTGGGTGGCTGGGAACTCCTCGGGCGAGTCACCTTCGATCGGTTGCTGGCCTGTCAGGCGATGCGTTCGATGGCGTCGAGCTTGGCGGCGATGTGGTCGCGCGCGATCTCGGCGTCGTAGTGGGCTTGCATGTTGATGAAGAACATCTCGCTGAGTCCCAGCGCGCGGGAGAGCCGTAGTGCGGTATCTGCACTGATGCCGCGCTTGCCGTGCACGATCTCGTTGATTCGCCGTGCGGGCACGTCGATCGCCTTGGCAATTCGGTACTGCGAGATACCCATCGGTTCGAGGAACTCGGTCAAGAGGATCTCGCCGGGATGAGTAGGGGCGAAGTCTGGCATCGGTTTGTCCTTCCTAGTGATAATCGACGAGCTCGACGTCGGCTGCGCCGCTGGAACTCCAGGTAAAACAGATGCGCCACTGGCTGTTGACGCGGACGCTGTACTGGCCGGCGCGGTCGCCGGTCAGTTTTTCGAGTCGGTTGCCTGGCGGTACGCGTAGGTCGTTGATGCTCTCGGCGGCGTTGACGAGAACGAGCTTGTTGTAGGCGAGTCTGCTGAGCTCCGGGCTGAGCTTTTTGATGTGGCGGCGCTTCCAGATCGCCTCGGTATCCTTGTTCCGAAACGAGCGGATCACACCAGATAATAACGGTTCGCGTTATTAACGCCAACCGTTATGGTCGAGAGTTGTGCAGGAAGTGTGGCCCTCGCCGGACGTGTCCTGCCGCTACCCGTTGCCCTGCCGGCTGGGGTTCTCGCGGCGAAGGCGCGTCAAGCCGCCGAGCGGCTGGCCCTGGGCGAGGCTGCCCTGGCCGCCGCATGGCCCGGGCACGCCGACATCTCCGTCACGATGCGGACCTACGTCCACGCCCAAGCGGACATGCTGGAGCTAGCTGCGCGTAGCTTTGCTGCTCGCTCGTTGGCCGCCGAGGCCTGATTTCCTCGCAGACGCGTGCGGTGACTCGTTTCGATGCTTGTGACAATCTTGGGTCGGCCGAACGTTCGTGCGGTCGATTAAAAAGAGAAAAGACCAGCTCAGGGCTGGTTTTTCTTGTCGGGCTGACAGTGTGTGATTCCACGACATAGTTGACAGATGTCTCGCGACATAGTTGACACCTCAGTAGTTGTGGGAGGTCGG
>NZ_LZJI01000241.1 GCF_001667775.1 Mycobacterium sp. E1747 | reverse complement strand
TCGGGCACCACCGGGACCCCGAAAGGGGTGGCCGTCACCCACCGCAACGTCACCCGCCTGTTCGAGGACCTCGACGCCGGTTTTCCGTTGGGGCCCGGGCAGGTGTGGGCCCAATGCCATTCGTATGCGTTCGACTTTTCGGTGTGGGAGATCTGGGGCGCCCTAGCCCACGGCAGCCGACTGGTGGTAGTGCCCGAAGAGGTCACCCGCTCCCCCGACGAGCTGCACGCCCTGCTGCTCACCGAAGGTGTCTCGGTGTTGAGTCAGACCCCCTCAGCGCTAGCCGCGCTGTCGCCGGTCGGGCTGGATCAGGTGGCGGTGATGGCCGCCGGGGAACCCTGCCCCCCCGAGATCGCCGACCGCTGGGCGCCCGAACGGGTCATGCTCAACGGCTATGGCCCCACCGAAACCACCGTCTATGCCACCATCAGCACCCCCCTGACCGCGGGACCGGGGCCGGTGCCGATCGGGATACCGGTGCCCGGGGCGGCGCTGTTCGTCCTGGACCCCTGGCTGCGCCCCGTCCCACCCGGAGTGGTCGGGGAACTCTATATCGCCGGGCACGGCATCGGCATCGGCTACTGGCGGCGGCCCGGATTGAGCGCTTCACGGTTCGTGGCGTGTCCGTTCGGGCCGCCCGGCACCCGGATATACCGCAGCGGGGACCTGGTGGCCTGGCGCGCTGACGGGCAACTGGACTACCTGGGCCGCGCCGATCAGCAAGTCAAAATCCGCGGCTACCGCATCGAACTCGGCGAAATCCACACCGCCCTCACCCAACTCGAGGGCGTGGAGCAGGCCGCGGTCATCGTGCGCGAAGACCGCCCCGGCGACACACGCCTCACCGCCTATGTGACCGGCCCCGCCGACCCCACCCAACTGCGCCACGCACTAACCAACCGGCTCCCCAGCTTCATGGTGCCCACCGCCATCCTCACCCTCGACACCCTGCCGACCACCCTCAACGGCAAACTCGACACCCGCGCCCTGCCCCCACCCGACTACACCGACACCGGCCACTACCGCCCGCCCGGCACCCCAATCGAAGAACTCCTAGCCACCATCTACGCCCAAGTCCTCGGCCTCGACCGGGTCGGGGTTGACGACTCCTTCTTCGACCTCGGCGGCGA
>NZ_LZJI01000240.1 GCF_001667775.1 Mycobacterium sp. E1747 | reverse complement strand
CGCCACCGCAACCGCCAAGCCCGCCTGGCCGCCCAACCGGCGCCGCCCGGCCCCGCACCCCCCGACGACGAACCTCCACCCTTCTAGTCGCGGGGGCGGGGGACGACATTAGCGGCGCGGGTCGCGCTGATCCTCGACGCGGCGGCGCGCGACGGTGCGGGTCGGGGATCCAGACTCGACCCGCACGCCTGCAACGGTTGACCGGCCGGAGCAAATCGCCTGGCCAGGACCGCCGTGGCGGCCGATGTGCCATGATGTCGGAGCTGTCAAGACGCAAGGGAGCGGCCGTGGATCTCAACTTGTCGATTGTCACGCGACCGGTCGAGCGCCTGATTGCTACGGCGCAGAACGGGCTGGAGGTTGTCCGGCTGGGGGGCTTGGAAACAGGTAGCGTCCCATCGCCGTCGCAAATCGTCGAGAGCGTACCGATGTACAAGCTGCGGCGTTACTTCCCGCCGGACAGCCGGCGCGAGAAGCCGCGGGTGGGTCCGCCGGTGCTGATGGTGCACCCGATGATGATGTCGGCGAACATGTGGGACGTCACGCGCGAGGAGGGCGCGGTGGGCATCCTGCACGCCAACGGGCTGGATCCCTGGGTGATCGACTTCGGCGAGCCCGACAAGGTGGAAGGCGGCATGCGCCGCACCCTGGCCGACCACATCGTCGCGCTCAGTCAGGCCATCGACACCGTCAAGCACGTCACCGGCAGCGACATCCACCTGGTCGGCTACTCGCAGGGCGGCATGTGGTGCTATCAGGTCGCCGCCTACCGGCGGTCGAAGAGCCTGGCCAGCATCGTCACCTTCGGTTCGCCGGTCGATACCCTGGCCGCCCTGCCGATGGGAATCCCGCCAAACTTCGCCGCGCCCGCCGCCAACTTCATGGCGGACCACGTCTTCAGCCGGCTGGCCATCCCCAGTTGGATGGCGCGCACCGGTTTTCAGTTGCTCGACCCGCTCAAGACCGCCAAGGCACGCGTCGACTTCGTGCGCCAGCTGCACGACCGCGAGGCGCTGCTGCCACGCGAACAGCAGCGCCGGTTCCTCGAGCGCGAAGGGTGGATCGCCTGGTCGGGCCCGGCGATCTCCGAACTGCTCAAGCAATTCATCGCCCACAATCGGATGATGACCGGCGGCTTCGCCGTCAACGGCCAGATGGTCACGCTCACCGACATCACCTGCCCGGTGCTGGCCTTCGTCGGCGAGGTGGACGACATCGGGCAGCCCGCCTCGGTGCGCGGCATCCGGCGGGCGGCGCCGGACGCCGAAGTCTACGAATCCACCATCCGCACAGGCCATTTCGGCTTGGTGGTGGGATCGAAAGCGGCGCAACAGAGTTGGCCGACCGTCGCGGAGTGGGTGAAGTGGCTGTCCGCCGGCGGCGACAAGCCGGCGGGCATCGACCTGATGGCCGACCAGCCCGCGGAGCACACCGACAGCGGCGTCGCGCTGAGCTCCCGGATCACCCACGGCCTCGGCGAGGTGTCCGAGGCGGCGCTGGGCATGGTCCGCGGCGCGGCCAACACGGTGGTCGCGGCCAACAAGTCGATGCGCACCCTGGCTGTCGAAACGGCCCGCACGCTGCCGCGCCTGGTCCGCCTGGGGCAGATGAACGACCACACCCGCATTTCGCTGGGCCGGATCATCGACGAGCAGGCGCACGACGCCCCCCAGGGCGAATTCCTGCTTTTCGACGGGCGGGTGCACACCTACGAGGCCGTCAACCGGCGCATCAACAACGTCGTCCGGGGCCTTATCGAGGTCGGCGTCCGGCAGGGTGACCGGGTGGGCGTCCTGATGGAGACGCGACCCAGCGCGCTGGTGGCCATCGCCGCGCTGTCCCGCCTCGGCGCGATCGGGGTCGTGATGCGACCGGATGCCGACCTGGCCGCCTCGGTCCGGCTCGGCGGCGTGACCGAGCTGCTGACCGACCCCACCAATCTCGAGGCGGTGCTGGCGGCGGACCGCCAGGGCCTCCGGCAGGTGCTGGTACTCGGCGGCGGCGAGGCACGCGATCTGCACCTGCCCGACGACAGCGATGTCATCGACATGGAGCAGATCGACCCGGACGCCGTCCAACTGCCCGGGTGGTACCGCCCCAACCCGGGACTGGCCCGCGACCTCGCTTTCATCGCGTTCAGTGCGGCCGGTGGCGAACTGGTGGCCAAGCAGATCACCAACTACCGCTGGGCGGTGTCGGCCTTCGGGACCGCGTCGACGGCCGCCCTGGACCGCCGCGACACCGTCTACTGCCTGACCCCGCTGCACCACGAGTCGGCGCTGCTGGTGAGCCTGGGCGGGGCGGTGGTCGGCGGCACCCGCATCGCGTTGTCCCGCGGCCTGCACCGCGACCGGTTCGTCCAAGAGGTGCGGCAGTACGGCGTCACGGTGGTGTCCTACACCTGGGCCATGCTGCGCGAGATCGTCGACGACCCCGCGTTCGTGCTGCATGGCAACCACCCGGTCCGGCTGTTCATCGGGTCCGGCATGCCGACCGGCCTGTGGGAAAGGGTCGTCGACGCGTTCGCGCCCGCTCACGTCGTCGAATTCTTCGCCACCACCGACGGGCAGGCGGTGCTGGCCAACGTGTCCGGCGCGAAGCAAGGCAGCAAGGGTCGTCCACTGCCCGGTGCCGGGCGCATCGAGCTGGCCGCCTACGACGCCGAGCACGACCTGATCCTGGAGAACGAGCGTGGCTTCGTCCAGGTCGCCGAGCCGAAACAGGTTGGGGTGCTGCTCGCCGCTTCCAAGGGCCCGATCGATCCGACGGCGTCGGTCAAACGAGGGGTTTTCGCCGCCGGCGACACCTGGATCTCCACCGAGTACCTGTTCTACCGCGACGACGACGGCGACTACTGGCTGGCCGGCAGGCGCGGCTCGGTGGTCCACACCGCGCGCGGCCTGGTGTTCGACGAGCCGGTCAACAACGTGCTGGGCTGCGTCAACGGTGTCGACCTGGCGGTGACCTACAACGTGCGGGTGGGCGACCGAGATGTCGCGATCTCGGCGGTGACGCTGCTGCCCGGCGCGAGTATCACCGCGGCCGACCTGACGGACGCCGTCGCCAAGATTCCGATCGGGGTGGGGCCCGACATCGTCCAGGTCTGCCCGGAGATGACATTGAGCGCGACCTACCGTCCGACCGTCAGCGCGCTGCGCGCGGCGGGAATTCCCAAGCCGGGTCGCCAGGTGTGGTACTTCGACGCCGAGGGCCAGCACTTCCGAAAGCTGACCCCCGCCATACGATCCGAACTGAAGGGGTCCGCCGATGGTTGACGATTCGCTGCTGAGCATCCTGGTGTGCCCGGCCGACCGGGGCCCGCTGTTGCTCGTGGACTCAGCCGAGGGGGAACTGCTGTACAACCCCCGGCTGCGGCGCGCCTACCGGATCGAGGACGGCATCCCGGTGTTGCTCGTCGATGAGGCTCGCGATGTCGACGACGACGAGCACGCGCGGCTCATGGCGCAAGGCCGTCCGGCAGGTCCCCGGTGAGGTAACGCTGCAGGTTCGGCGCGATGGTCGAAGCGACCTGCTCGGCCGGCAACGAGGCGAACGGCTCCAGCTTCAGGATGTAGCGCGCCATCACCACGCCGATCAGTTGCGACGCGACGAATTGGACACGGATGTGTCCGCTGCCGGGTGGATTGTCAACGCGCGGGCCGACTTCCACCGTGATTACATCCTGGATGAAGGTGCGGAACAGGTTGACCTCCGAGCCGGCGATGATCGACCGCAGGGCCGCGACGAACGCGGCACCGACCTCGGAGTCCCACAGCGGCAACAACATCGACGGGAGCGTGTGGCCGAGTTCGTCGACGGGTACCTCGCGCAGCTTACCGATCACCTCCATCGGATCGATCGGGATGTGCACGGCGGCGGCGAAGAGTTTTTCCTTGGTGCCGAAGTAATGGTGCACCAGCGCGGAATCGACGCCCGCTGCCGCCGCCACCGCGCGGATCGAGGTGTTGCCGATCCCGTTGGCGGCGAACAGTTCTCGTGCGCTGGCCAGGATGCGGTCACGGGTGCCGGAACCGCCGGCCGGCCGCCCGGGCCGCCTGCGACCCGCGCTTGCGATCGCCACTAGGAGCCTCCGTGGCGACCCGCCGCGCCCGGCTTCGCCGCGCTTGCGATCGCCACTAGGCGGTCCGCCGCCGCAGCGTCGCGGCGGCCAGGCACAGCGCAGCGAGCGCGAAACCCAGCACGACGACGATGTCGCGCACCGCGACGTAGGTCAGCTGCGGGTGTGCGCCCACCTGCTGTAGCGCCTCCAGCGCGTAGCTGGCCGGCATCACGTTGCTGACCCACTGCAGCCAGTGCGGCATCAGGGCCCGCGGCACGATGATGCCGGCCAGCAGGAGTTGTGGCACCATCACCAGCGGGATGAACTGCACGGCTTGAAACTCGGTGCGCGCGAAGGCGCTACACAACAGGCCCAGGCCCACGCCGAGGACGGCGTTGACGATCGCGATCACGAACACCCACGCGGGGCTGCCCGCGGTGTCGAACCCGAGCAACCAGAACGACACGATGCATGCCAGCACCGCCTGCGCCGCGGCGGCCACCGAGAAGGCGGTGCCGTAGGCGATCAGCAGGTCGAACCGGCGCAGGGGAGTGGTCAGGATGCGCTCCAACGTCCCGGAGGCCCGCTCACGCTGCATCGTGATCGCCGTGATGATGAACATGACGAACAGCGGGAACAGGCCCAGCAGGATCAGGCAGGCGTTGTTGAACGGCGCCGGCGTGCCGGGGCGGTGCGGCGCGTTCTGAAACATGTAGTACATCAACGTGATCACCAAGATCGGCACGAACAGGATCATCGCGACGCTGCGGTGGTCGGCCGCCAGTTGGCGCAGGATCCGCGTCGTGGTGGCGGTGTAGCCCTTGAGCCCTAGCCGGCCTGGCGCATGGTGCTGCGCTTGATGATGGACAGAAACGCGTCCTCCAGTGACGGGCATCCGGTGTCCTCTCGTAGTTGGGCCGGGGTGGTGTGGGCAAGCAGGTGACCGTCGCGCATCAACAGCAGGTCGCCACAGTGGTCGGCCTCGTCCATGACATGGCTGGAGACCAGCAGCGTGGTCCCGCCGCGGGCGAGGTCGGCGAACTGCTCCCAGAGATCCGCGCGCAACACCGGGTCCAGGCCGACGGTGGGCTCGTCGAGCACGAGCAGATCGGGCCGGCAGACCAGCGCGCAGGCCAGCGACACCCGGGTGCGCTGGCCGCCGGAAAGGTTGCCGCAGAACGCGGTCCGGTGGTCGGCCAGCCCGACCCGCTCGATAGCGGCGTCGGCGGCGTGGTGCTCGAAACCGTACAGCGTGGCGAAGTAGCGGACGTT
>NZ_LZJI01000239.1 GCF_001667775.1 Mycobacterium sp. E1747 | reverse complement strand
CGTGGTGTTGCCGTACATGCCCCACCCGATGCCGATGCCGAGCAGTACCGACACGACGAATGCGGCGGCGAGCACCCCCCAGCCGCCGAGCCTCGGCGGCACCGGCAGGCGCTTGACGGTGGTTGTCGGCAGGGCGCTGCTGTCCGTCTGCAGGTCGCTCACCAGGTCCTGCAGGTCGCCGAGCGTGACGGCCTTGGTGGCCGCGCTCACCCGTTCCCGGTGCTCTTCCATCGACAGCTCGCCGTCGTTGAGGGCGTTGTCGAGGATCTTGCAGGCGTCCTGCCGGTTGACGTCTTTGGCGCGGGTGCTCGCCGCTGCGCCGCCGCCGAGGGATGTCCCGAGCCATTTCGCCACGGGGATGATCGTAGAGTCCCGCCCCGGTTCGGCACGGGAACGACCGAGCGATCACCCGGCTGAGGCCGCCACCGTTTGGTTGCGTATCGGCCGTCCGGATGGCGACGTACTCTGGTGGGCGTGCGACTGCAGCGACAAGTGGTGGACTACGCGCTCCGGCGGCGAGCACTGCTGGCCGAGGTGTACTCGGGCCGCACCGGCGTGTCCGAGGTGTGTGACGCGAATCCTTATCTGCTGCGCGCCGCCAAGTTTCACGGGAAACCGAGCCAGGTCATGTGCCCGATCTGCCGCAAGGAACAGCTGACGCTGGTGTCGTGGGTGTTCGGCGAACACCTGGGTCCGGTGTCCGGGTCGGCCCGCACGGCCGAAGAGTTGGTCCTGCTGGCGACGCGATTCGAGGAGTTCGCTGTCCACGTGGTGGAGGTGTGCCGGACCTGCAGTTGGAATCATCTGGTCAAGTCCTACGTACTCGGCGCGCTGCGCCCACCCAAGGGCACCCGAACGACGCGGACGGCGCGAAACGGCGCGCGCACGGCCATTGAGTAACGACGGACCCCACGACCAGTCGTCCGACAACGCGAGTGGGCCGGCGACTGAACGCGTGGGCAAACATGGACGGGAACAGCGCCCCCGTGACGCGCCGCCGGCGCGCTCTCAGCGGCGTGGGGTTGCCCCGGACGACCGGATGACCACGATCCTGCCGCCGGTGGTCGACGATCGGTTCCCCCGGCGGGCCGATCCCAGGGTCGAAGAAGTCAAAGCCGCGCTGGATGGCCCCCCGTCCGCGCCGGTGCAGCGGGATGCACTCGAGGAGGTCAAGGCCGCGCTGGACAGCCGGACGCCGCCGCGGCGCGAGCGGCGGAGCGCGGGCGGCCCACCGCAGGGTCCGCCACCGCCATCTGGCCCGCGACGGCCGGGCGGCCCCGACGGGTTCGGACGCGGGGCGCGGGATGACGTTCACTGGACGCAACAGATCAATTGGCTGTGGGTGCGGCGTGCGGCCTACCTGTCGGCGGTGGTGCTGGTGCTGCTGCCGGTCGTCACGTTCGCGATGGCGTACTTCATTGTCGACATCCCCAAGCCGGGCGACCTGCGCACGAACCAGGTCTCCACCATCCTGGCCAGCGACGGATCCGAGATCGCCAAGATCATTCCGCCCGAAGGCAATCGGGTCGACGTCAACATCAGCCAGGTGCCGGTGCACGTGCGGCAGGCGGTGATCGCCGCCGAGGATCGTAATTTCTATTCGAACCCCGGTTTCGACTTCACCGGATTCGCGCGGGCTGTGAGCAACAACCTTTTCGGCAACGGCGACCTGCAGGGTGGGTCCACGATCACCCAGCAATACGTGAAGAACGCGCTGGTCGGTTCGGCTCAGCACGGCCTCAGCGGTCTGATACGTAAGGCCAAGGAACTCGTGATCGCCACCAAGATGTCGGGGGAGTGGTCGAAAGACGATGTGCTGCAGGCCTACCTGAACATCATCTACTTCGGTCGCGGCGCCTACGGCATCTCCGCCGCCGCCAAGGCCTACTTCAACAAGCCGGTTGAGCAGCTCACCGTCGCGGAGGGGGCGCTGCTGGCCGCGCTGATTCGGCGGCCGTCGTCGCTCGATCCGGCCATCGACCCGCAGGGCGCCAGGGCGCGGTGGAACTGGGTCCTCGATGGCATGGTGGAAACCAAGGCGCTCTCACCCAGTGACCGCGCGGCGCAGGAGTTTCCGCAGACGGTGCCGCCGGACCAGGCGCGCGCGGAGAACCAGACGACGGGGCCCAACGGCCTGATCGAGCGTCAGGTGACCAAAGAGTTGATGGAGCTGTTCAACATCGACGAGCGGACCCTGAACACCCAGGGCTTGCAGGTCACCACCACCATCGACCCGAAAGCCCAGCAGGCCGCGGAAAAGGCGGTTTCGAAATACCTCGACGGGCAAGACCCCGACATGCGGTCGGCCGTGGTATCGATCGATCCGCACGACGGGGCGATACGTGCCTATTACGGCGGTACGGACGCCAACGGATTCGACTTCGCGCAGGCCGGGCTGCAAACCGGTTCGTCGTTCAAGGTTTTCGCGCTGGTCGCCGCGCTCGAGCAGGGGATCGGACTGGGCTACCAGGTCGACAGCTCACCGCTGTCGGTCGACGGCATCAAAATAACCAACGTCGACGGTGAGGGCTGCGGCACGTGCAACATCGCTCAGGCCCTCAAGCAATCGCTGAACACCTCCTACTACCGGCTGATGCTCAAGCTCAAGGGCGGGCCGCAGGCCGTCGCGGACGCCGCGCACCAGGCCGGCATCGCCACCAGCTTCCCGGGTGTTGCGCACACGCTCTCCGAGGACGGCAAGGGCGGCCCGCCCAACAACGGAGTTGTGTTGGGGCAGTACCAGACTCGGGTGATCGACATGGCCTCGGCGTACGCCACGCTGGCGGCTTCGGGTCTCTACCACCGGCCGCACTTCGTGCAAAAGGTCGTCAGCTCCGACGGACAGGTGCTCTTCGACGCGAGCAAGTCCGACAACAATGGCGAACAGCGGATCCCGAAGGCCGTCGCCGACAACGTCACCGCGGCCATGGAGCCGATCGCCAGCTACTCGCGCGGGCACGCCCTGGCCGGCGGCAGATCGTCGGCGGCCAAGACGGGCACCACGCAGCTCGGCGATACGACCGCTGACAAGGACGCCTGGATGGTCGGGTACACGCCGTCGCTGTCGACGGCCGTGTGGGTCGGCACCGCGAAAGGCGATGTGCCCCTCGTAACCGCCTCGGGCGCACCGGTTTACGGCTCGGGGCTGCCATCGGACATCTGGAAGTCCACAATGGACGGCGCGTTGAAGGGCACGTCGAACGAGTCGTTCCCCAAGCCGACCGAGATCGGCGGCTACGCGGGTGTCCCGGCGCCGCCGCCTCCGCCACCGGCGCCGTCGGTGACCGTCATTCAGCCCACCATCGAGGTGGCGCCCGGCATCACGATCCCGGTCGGCCCGCCCACCACGATCACCAACGCGCCGCCGGCCCCGGGCGGACCCGAGCCGGGTGTCCCGCCGGGCGGGCCGCAAGCTCCCGGGCCGCAACCGCCGCCGTGACCGACGCCGAGCACCCCAGCGCCACCATCTCTCCGGCGCGGTTGGCCGGCGATCTGCGCAGCGTCGACAACCGCGATTGCCCCAGCCGCACCGACTCGTTGGGCGCCGCGCTGGCGGAAGTGATCGGGGGGCCGGTGGGCGGGCACGCGCTGATCGGCCGGACGCGGGTGATGACCCCGCTGCGGGTGATGTTCTTGATCGGGTTGGTGTTTATGGCGCTCGGCTGGTCGACGAAGGCGGCCTGCCTGCAGAGCACCAGAACCGGGACGGGCGATCAGCGGGTGGCCAACTGGGAGAACCAACGCGCCTATTACGAGCTGTGTTACTCCGATACGGTGCCGCTCTACGGCGCGGAGTTGTTGAGCCAGGGCAAGTTTCCCTACAAGTCGAGCTGGATCGAGACCGACGGCAGCGGCACGCCGCAGACTCGCTACGACGGCCGGCCCGCCGTGCGTTACATGGAGTATCCGGTGCTGACCGGCATGTATCAGTACGTGTCCATGGCGCTGGCGAAGACCTACACCGCGTTGAGCAAGCTGACCCCGCTCCCGGTGGTCGCCGAGGTGGTGATGTTCTTCAACATCGCAGCGTTCGGATTGGCGCTGGCGTGGCTGGCCACCGTCTGGGCGACCGCAAGCCTGGCGGGTCGTCGAATATGGGATGCGGCCCTGGTGGCCGCGTCCCCGCTGTTGATCTTTCAGATCTTCACCAACTTCGACGCGCTGGCAACGGGATTGGCCATGGCCGGGGTGCTGGCATGGGCCCGGCGTAAACCGGTGCTGGCCGGCGTGCTGATCGGATTGGGCGCCGCGGCCAAGCTATATCCGTTGTTGTTTCTCGGCCCGATGGTGGTGCTGGCGGTTCGAACAGGCCGCTTCCGCGCGGTGGCGCGCACTGCGGTGACGGCGGCGACGACGTGGCTGCTGGTGAATCTGCCGATCCTGGTGCTGTTTCCGCGAGGCTGGTCGGAATTCTTCCGACTCAACACCCGGCGCGGCGACGACATGGATTCGCTGTACAACGTCGTCAAATCGTTCACCGGCTGGCATGGATTCGACCCCAGGCTCGGGTTCTGGGAACCGCCAACCGTGCTGAACGCGGTGGTGACTGTGCTATTTGTAATCGGTTGTGCCGCAATAGTATACGTGGTACTCACCGCGCCGCAGCGTCCCCGGCTGGCGCAGCTGCTGTTCTTGGTGGTGGCGGTGTTCCTGTTGACCAACAAGGTGTGGAGCCCCCAGTTCTCGCTGTGGCTGGTGCCGCTGGCGGTGCTGGCCTTGCCGCACCGCCGGATCCTGCTGGCGTGGATGACCATCGACGCGGTGGTGTGGGTGCCGCGGATGTACTACCTGTACGGCAATCCGAACCGCTCGCTGCCCGAGCAGTTCTTCACCACGACGGTGCTGTTGCGCGACATCGCCGTCATCATGCTGTGCGCGTTGGTGATTCGCCAGATCTACCGGCCCGGCGAAGACCTGGTGCGCTGGGGCGGCCGGGTGGACGACCCGTCGGGTGGGCCCTTCGACCGCGCCCCCGACACCCCGCCCGGATGGCTGCCGGACTGGCTGCGGCCGGCCAGCCTTAGGCGCGCGCCGACGCCGGCGCCGCACCCCGAGGCCGAACCGGCGGTAGCGCGGTGACTCTGGTCGCCATCCCGTTGTTCCCCCGGGTGACCGCGCTCGACGCGGTTGGTCCCTACGAGGTATTGCAACGCGTTCCGTCGGTCGAGGTGGTGTTCATCGGTCACCGCCGGGGCGAGGTGCGGACGGAGAACGGGATGCTCGGCCTCTGCTGCGATGCGCGATTCGACGAGGTCGCCTCGCCGGATGTGGTGCTGGTTCCCGGCGGTATCGGAACCCGGCAATTGATTCACGACGAGACCATCCGGGCCTGGCTGCAGGCCGTACACCCGGTCACGACGTTCACCACGTCGGTGTGCACCGGTGCGCTGCTGTTGGCCGCGGCGGGCCTGCTCGATGGCCTCAGCGCAACGACGCACTGGCGGGCCTGCGACCTGCTCAACGAGCTGGGCGCCCACTACGTCCCGGACCGCGTCGTCGAGCACCTTCCGCAGCGGATCATCACCGCCGCCGGGGTGTCCAGCGGCATCGACATGGCTTTGCGGCTGGTAGAGCTGCTGGTCGATCGGCAGGCCGCGCAGGCCGCACAGCTGCTCATCGAGTACGACCCGCAGCCGCCGTTCGACGCGGGCTCCCTCGCGAAGGCCGATCAGGCGACGGTCGCGCGGGCCGCCGACTATTTGGCCGCCCGGCAGTAGCCGGATTGCTCGGGCGCCCGGATCCGCCGCGATTTTGGAGGCCAGCCCGCCCATCCGGTAGCCTGGTCCGGTTGCCGACGCAGGCGACCCTCCTGCCACGGAACGACCGTGGCCGTTTGAGACCAGAGGAGGTGGTGAGGTTTCCATGCGTCCATACGAAATCATGGTCATTCTTGATCCCACGCTCGACGAGCGCACTGTTGCTCCGTCCCTGGAGACGTTCCTGAACGTCGTCCGCAAAGATGGCGGATCCGTCGAGAAGGTCGACATCTGGGGTAAGCGCCGGCTGGCCTACGAGATCGCCAAGCACGCCGAAGGCATCTATGTCGTGGTTGACCTCAAGGCGGAGCCGGCGACGGTCTCCGAGCTCGACCGTCAGCTGAGCCTCAACGAGTCGGTCTTGCGCACCAAGGTGATGCGCACCGACAAGCACTAACACCTGTGGCTGAGTTGTGGGCCCACCGTCGGTGGACTTGCGTAGGCTCAGCGAGGATACGTGCCATCCACCGTCTGAGAAGCGAGCAGCAGGCGGACCTAGGAGGAAATTGTGGCTGGTGACACCACCATCACCGTCGTCGGAAACCTGACCGCTGACCCCGAACTGCGGTTCACTCCGTCCGGCGCCGCCGTCGCGAATTTCACCGTGGCGTCGACACCGCGGATCTTTGACCGCCAGAGTTCGGAATGGAAAGACGGTGAGGCGCTGTTCTTGCGGTGCAACATCTGGCGCGAGGCTGCCGAGAACGTCGCCGAGAGCCTCACCCGGGGCTCACGGGTAATCGTGACCGGCCGGCTCAAGCAGCGGTCCTTCGAGACTCGCGAAGGTGAGAAGCGCACCGTCTTCGAGGTCGAGGTGGATGAGATCGGGCCGTCGCTGCGCTACGCCACCGCCAAGGTAAACAAGGCCAGCCGCAGTGGCGGCGGCGGCGGTGGTTTCGGCGGCGGCGGCGGGTCCCGGCAGGGATCAGCATCAGCACCGGCGAGCAGCGCGCCGGCCGATGACCCGTGGGGCAGCGCCCCGGCGTCCGGGTCATTCGGTGGCGGCGACGACGAACCGCCGTTCTAAAGAACTTCAACAGTAAGAAACGGAAAGAAAGACAGTCATGGCGAAGTCGAGCAAGCGACGTCCGGCTCCGGAAAAGCCGGTCAAGACGCGGAAGTGTGTCTTCTGCGCCAAGAAGGGCCAATCGATCGATTACAAGGACACCGGGTTGCTGCGCACCTATATCAGTGAGCGCGGCAAGATCCGGGCGCGTCGGGTCACCGGTAATTGCGTGCAGCACCAGCGTGACATCGCGATCGCGGTGAAGAATGCCCGCGAGGTGGCGTTGCTGCCCTTCACCTCTTCGGCGCGATAGCCGCCGAAGTTCGAGCGAAAGTACGAATAACGATGAAGCTGATACTGACGGCTGACGTCGACCACCTCGGTACGGTCGGCGACACGGTCGAGGTCAAGGACGGCTACGGCCGCAACTTCCTGCTGCCGCGGGGCCTGGCGATCGTCGCTTCGCGCGGCGCGCAGAAGCAGGCCGACGAGATCCGCCGGTCCCGCGAAAGCAAGGCGGTGCGCGATCTCGGGCACGCCAACGAACTCAAGACGGCGATCGAGGCGCTGGGCTCAGTCCAGCTGCCGGTGCGCACTGCGGCCGATTCCGGAAAGTTGTTCGGCTCGGTGACATCCGGGGACGTGGTCGCGGCCATCAAGAAGGCCGGCGGACCCAACCTGGACAAACGGATCGTCCGGTTGCCCAAGTCGCACATCAAGGCCGTGGGTACCCACCCGGTGTCGGTGCATCTGCACCCCGAGGTCGACGTCGAGGTCGCTCTCGAGGTCGTGGCGGAGAGCTAACGCGGCAACCTTTGCTCTTATCCGGCGGCGGCCAGCTTCGGCCGCCGCCGGGCTCAGTTGTGCAGCCGACACGGTCTTCGGCGCCACGGACGGTGGTCGCGGACGCGCGCCCTAGCGAACTATTGCTCGGGTGTATCCCGAGAGTCCTCTTTACCCTGCCGTAACGCTGTGAAAATGCGGCTGCAAGCCAACACGCCCGGAGCGGTAACCTGCGACGACACGCCGTAGAGATTCTTGTCCACACGAAATTCGTCGCGTTACATGGCCCGTAACAGCAGTGATGTCACAGCCGGTTGAATTCATACACAGGTTTTCCACACCCCACTCAACACAGGTGTCGATGGGTATGCACACACGATGCACAGGTTCATGAACAGCGGCCCTTTCACCCACTAGCCAGCAACGCCTAACGTCGTCCCCGGCGCGAAGCGTGCTAGTTCTATGCGACTTCTATGCGACGAAAGTGTCGGCTCCTTGACTTACTCTGAAGAAACCGGTTTTCGAATGTACGTTCGGACGCATGGCCGAGAAGGAGGGATCTATGGCGGTCGTCGATGACGTGTCGGCAGGCATGGATTCATCGGCGCCCAGTGAGGACTTCGGCCGCCAGCCACCGCAGGATCTGGCCGCGGAGCAGGCCGTGCTCGGCGGCATGCTGCTGAGCAAGGACGCTATCGCCGACGTGCTGGAGCGGCTGCGGCCCGGCGACTTCTACCGCCCCGCGCACCAGAACGTCTACGACGCCATTCTGGACCTGTATGGTCGCGGCGAGCCGGCCGACGCCGTGACCGTGGCCGCGGAACTTGACCGCCGCGGGATGCTGCGCCGGATCGGCGGCGCCCCCTATCTCCACACCCTGATCTCAACCGTGCCCACCGCCGCGAATGCGGGCTACTACGCGACCATCGTCGCCGAGAAGGCGTTGCTGCGGCGGCTGGTGGAAGCGGGGACGCGGGTCGTGCAGTACGGCTACGCGGGCGCCGAGGGTGCCGACGTGGCCGAGGTGGTCGATCGCGCGCAGGCGGAGATCTACGAGGTCGCCGACCGGCGGACGACGGAGGACTTCGTTCCGCTCGAGGACCTGCTGCAGCCGACGATGGACGAGATCGACGCCATCGCTTCCAACGGCGGCGTGGCGCGCGGCGTGCCGACCGGGTTCACCGAGCTCGACGAGGTGACCAACGGTCTGCACGCTGGGCAGATGATCATCGTGGCGGCCAGGCCTGGCGTGGGCAAAAGCACGCTTGGACTGGATTTTTTGCGGTCCTGCTCGATCAAGCACCGGCTGGCCAGCGTCATCTTCTCGCTGGAAATGAGCAAGTCCGAGATCGTCATGCGGCTGCTCTCTGCCGAGGCGAAGATCAAACTCTCCGACATGCGCTCGGGTCGGATGAGCGACGACGACTGGACGCGGCTGGCGCGCCGGATGAGCGAAATCAGCGAGGCGCCACTGTATATCGACGACTCGCCGAACCTGACCATGATGGAGATCCGGGCCAAGGCGCGCCGGCTGAAGCAAAAGGCCGACCTGCGTCTGGTCGTGGTCGATTATCTGCAGCTGATGTCATCGGGAAAAAAGGTGGAGTCGCGGCAGTTGGAGGTATCCGAATTTTCGCGCCAACTCAAACTGTTGGCCAAGGAGCTCGAGGTGCCGGTGGTGGCGATCAGCCAGCTGAACCGTGGCCCCGAGCAGCGCACCGACAAGAAGCCGATGCTGTCCGACCTTCGCGAGTCAGGATCGCTGGAGCAAGACGCCGACATGGTCATCCTGCTGAATCGACCGGATGCGTTCGAACGGGACGATCCGCGCGGGGGAGAGGCGGATTTCATTCTCGCCAAACACCGCAACGGTCCCACCAAGACGGTTACCGTCGCGCACCAGTTGCACCTGTCGCGCTTTGCCAACATGGCGCGGTAAGCGGGCATACGAGCGTTGGGCGCACTGGCAGCGGTACGTCCATGACCATTGCGTGCGCCAGCAAGATGGATCCTTAGTGATTCCGGCCGAGCTGGCTGCGCGCTGGGAGGCTCAGATCGAGACGCCGTACGTCGGGTTGACTGAACGGGAGAAAGACAGCGACCGGGAGCAAGTTCGTCGGTACCTTCCCGTCATTATCGACGCACTCACGCGATGACGACAACCAACGGCGGTGAGGGTCCCGCGAGGCTTCGGCGCTCGTGCTTGCTCGTGTCTCATGTGCAAGGTGCTGAGGTGACAGCGTTGTCCAGGCCACGACCTCGGGATGGGGTCGGCATGCCTGTCGCTGCAGCCAAGCCGTCGACGATCAGGCCGCCTGGAACGACGCTGCCACGCAGTCGTGTCGGCTTTCGCCGCGGCCCTGCCAGGGAAGCCGTGGTCAGCTGAAAGCCCCTGAACTCAACGCATCGAAGAAGCACGCATGCGCTGACAACCACCAGCAAGAACGGGAGGACGAGCGAGACTTCGACACCCACTCAATAATTCACATCAAGTGTGAATCACATAAAGACTTGACCAAAGCGGCAACTGCGTGCAAGCATCAGTGCATGTCATTCACGAAACTTAAGGACGCAGAGGGGCGCAAGATCGCTAGGCGCCGGATCGTCCTGGTCGATATCGAAAATGTTGTCGGTGGTCTATCCGCTGTCCGCGATTACGTCGCATGGGCCAAGGCGGTCATAGGCGAGTGCGTTCCGGCGCAGCCTGGTGACCAGGTTGTGATCGGCGTTGGTCCAACTGGATTGCTGGACCTCGCCTCCGCATGGAAGCGTGTCAGGTACGTCATGCGTCCAGGCCAGAACGGCGCAGATTTGGCCTTGCTTGAAGTGCTTGGCGAAGACATCGCCGACCGCTTCACCGAGCTCGTACTGGTGTCGGGCGACGGAATTTTCACGCACGCGATTGCTGCACTCGCTTCGCGGGGAGTGAAGACAACGGTGGTTGCACACGCCAGCGGTTTGTCTCGAAGGCTGGAGCTCGCTGCCGCTGAGGTCAGGCTACTTCCCGAGCAGCCGTCGTCGCGATCTGTCGCAGCCGTGTCGGACATGGATGTGGCCTGATGGGTGAATCGGCAGGGGTGCTGCTCACTCCGAGCGAGATCGCAGACCTGGCGGGCGTCACGCGAGGAGCAGTCACCAATTGGAGGAAGCGGCCGAGCGATCCGCCATTTCCAGATCCGGCGCCGGAGTCAGCGACTAAGCCGCTGTACGACCTGGATAAAGTCATCGCTTGGCTTGCTGAAACGAAGCCGGAGATCCAGATACAACGCGACAGCGGTCTGGCGGCGCTTTCGCATTCGATGAACGCGCTGCGGGGACGTGTATCGGGTTCGGTAGCGGGTGAGCTCGCTCTAGCCCTGTGTTGTGCAAAGAAGCTGTCGCTAGAAGCCGCCGACGCGAATTGGAGGCTGATAGCGGCAGCCAGTCGGTCTCAAACAGCGGATGTACTGCGGCGGACTGCGACAGACGCGCGGTGGGACGACATTCTTTCAACCCTCGATGATGTTGAGCGGGAGACAAACGGGCTCGACACACTCCCGATCGCGGCCGTGGTGAGCGCCGTTGACGGGATCGAGCCTGACCGCTTGGCGATCGCGGCAGACGAGGTGCTCCGACGCGGAAGCGGTGAACGCGGTCGCGCCGCCGGGTACGGAGTCGGCGAACACGGGATTGTGAACTCGCGCGTATCAGAACTCCTTTCGAACCTCGCGTCGTCGACCAAGGGCCTCGTCTATGACCCCGCATGCGGGATTGCTGAGGCACTCATTCGGACTCGGACGAAACACGCGGGGGGTGGCCGCTTGGTCGGACACGACATCAATGTGCGCGCCATTCGGCTTGCTCGCATGCGTAGCTTCCTGCATGGGCTGGACGCCGAGTTCGAGTGCGCCGACGTGCTGCTCGAAGACCCTGCCCCAGATCTTCGAGCCGACACCGTCGTCGCTGAACCTCCGTTTGGTATGGACTGGTCGCGCTCCCAGAACATCGCGGATCCGCGTTGGACCTTCGGCATACCGCCCGCGAACAACTCTGAGTTGGCCTGGCTCCAGCACGCAATTGCTCACTTGAAGCCGGACGGGAGTGCATACGTCGTCACATCCGTGGCACCGTTGATGGCGCGTGGCAGCAGCTCCGCGATCCGCGCCGAACTGCTCCGATCAGGCTGGATCGAAGCCGTCATTCTGCTACCCCCAAAGATGCTGCCGCACACTACCATTCCGGTAGCACTCTGGATATTGCGGCAGGCGGACGATCCGTCCAACACGGTCGACGTCTTACTGATTGACGCTTCGGCGGCGGAGAGTCCTGAGACACACGTACTTGGGTGGCTAGACGACTGCCTAAACGGATCGGCGGTCGACGCGCCGCCGTATGCACTGGTCAAAACGTTGGACTTACTCGCTGAGGACGCACAGCTCGATCCTCGGCGCTGGGTACAAGCACCTGGCTCAGATCCGAAGGACGTGGCGGCTCGTCTCTCCGACTCGCAGCGTGTTCTCCAGAGCGCACTCTCCGCGTTGTTGGATCGCGCGGTAGTGCAGTTACCGCAGGGACCGTCGGCAGCACCGCGGCTCCTGACCGTGAAGGAACTAGTGCAACTAGGTGTGGCCTCGATCCAGAACGGACGCATCAAGCGAGACGACCTCGACGAGGCAGATGCCGCTGTACTGATAACGCCGAGCGAGGTGCGCGACGGGCTACCGGTGCTCGACGAGTTGCCGACCGATGGACAGCCAAGCCTGGCAGGCGGACGAGACGAACGAACGCGAGCCGGCGACGTGCTGGTGACGACCTGGAATGCCATCCGGGCGGTGGTCGATGAGCAGGGCGGCCGAATCGTCGGCAGTGGCGTACATCGTCTGCGCGTCGATGACAAGCAATGCGAACCGCACTACGTAGCACGGTGCCTGTGCGGCAGTTGGAACGAACGATTCAAGAAGGGCGCGTCCATTCAACGCGTTGACCTGCGGGACCTTGAAATTCCGCTAGTCCCGCTACCGGATCAGGAACGCCTAGTCGAAGCCTTACGTGAGATCGAGCAACTTGCTCGACATGCCGCGGCGGTCGCCGAGGCCGCTGCAGCTTCCGCCACCGCGATCCTCGACGCCGTGCGATACGACGCGCCGATGGGCGACAACGAGTGATCCCGCCGTCCGCCAGAGCTGGGGTGCCACACTCGTGCGACACCCACGATAAGCGCAGTTTCAGAAGGAGAGTCAATTGAGCAAGCTGGGCAACTTCGTGTGGGGTATCGCCGACCAGCTCCGTGGTGTGTACAAGCCGCATCAATATGGCGGGGTGATCCTGCCCTTCACGATCCTGAGGCGTCTGGACTGCATCCTCGAACCCACCCGCGACGAGGTGCGTGAGTTGGCCGAGAAATACTCCGGAGGCGCGTTGGATGTGCAGGTGAAGCGCAAAACCGGCCTCGCCTTCTACAACACGAGCCCCTTCGACTTCAAGCTCCTCCTGAAGGATCCGGAAGGTCTGCGCGCCAACCTGATGGATTACATCACCGGGTTCTCGGCCAACATTGATGTGTTCGAGCGGTTCAAGTTCGAAAACGAACTCGCCACACTCGACGAGAAAAATCGGCTGTACCTCGTGACGTCGCAGTTCGCGGAGGTGGACCTACACCCAAACTCTGTGTCCAACGCAGAAATGGGCGACCTGTTCGAGCACCTCATCTACAAGTTCGCGGAGGCCTCCAACGAAGAGGCCGGCGAGCACTACACCCCGCGTGACGCGATCCGGTTGATGGTGGATCTGTTGTTTGCCGAGGACAACGTTGCGCTACTCGAACCTGGGACCGTGCGGACCATCTACGACCCCACCGCGGGCACCGGCGGCATGCTCTCCGTCGCCGAGGAGCGACTTCTCGAACGTAACCCCGGTGCGCGGCTGCGGCTGTACGGGCAGGAGATCAACGACCAGTCCTACGCGATCTGCAAGTCCGACATGATCGCCAAAGGCCAGGACGTCGGGAACATCAAGCTCGGCGACACACTGGAAGACGATCTGTTCTTCGATCGCACCTTCGACTTCTGCATGTCCAATCCGCCGTACGGGGTGGATTGGAAGTCGTCGCAGGAGTCCGTGAAAAAGGAGGCGTTAGCTCAGAATTCGCGCTTCTCCCACGGTTTACCGTCAATTGGGGACGGACAGATGCTGTTCCTGTCGCATCTGGCGTCGAAGATGCGGCCAGCGCACGACGGAGGTGGCCGCGCCGGCATTGTTCTCAACGGATCGCCCTTGTTCAACGGAGCGGCAGAGTCGGGTCCCTCCTCGATCAGACAGTGGCTGCTCGAATCCGACCTGGTGGAGGCGATCGTTGCGCTGCCGACGAACATGTTCTTCAACACCGGCATCGCCACGTACATCTGGATTCTGGACAACGCCAAGCGTCCCGAGCGCGCCGGCAAGATCCAGTTAATCGACGCGACCTCATTCTGGACCAAGATGCGGAAAAGTCTGGGCTCCAAGAACCGCGAGCTTGATGCTGACGCGCGAGACCGAATTCTGGCGCTATACGACGCGTTCGACGAGGCCGACGCGGACTATTCGAAGGTATTCACCGCCAACGATTTCGGGTACTGGGCGGTGACCGTCGAGCGGCCGCTACGGACCGAGACGGGGAAGATGGCGACGGACCGGAAGGGCAACCCGAAGCCCGACGCCAAGCTGCGGGACACGGAGAACATCCCGTTCACCTACGGCGGGAACACCGCGGGCGATGCGGCTCGCGCGGAGACCATCAAGGCATACTTCGAAGCAGAGGTCCTGCCGCACGTTCCCGACGCCTGGGTCGACACGGCGAAAACCAAGGTGGGCTACGAGATCCCGTTCACCCGGCACTTCTACAAATATGTGCCGCCTCGGCCGCTTGCCGAGATCGATACGGACCTGGAGAAGCAGGTCGCAAAGATCATGGACTTGCTGCGGGAGGTGGAGAGATGACCGACTGGTTCGACAACTTGCCGGCCGGTTGGGACGTAAGCCGCCTCAGGAACATCATTGAGAGCACGCAGACCGGCGTATGGGGCGACGATCCTCGCGGCGACGATGATGACATTCGCTGTGTCCGCGTCGCGGACTTCGACCGGCCGCGCTCGGCTGTAGGTTCTGTCGACACATTGCGGTCGGTGTCCCAGAAGGATCGCGAAGGCCGGCTGCTAGAGCCCGGCGACATCCTCCTCGAGAAGTCCGGGGGAACCGACAACAACCCAGTCGGCTTCTCGGTGATGTTCAACGGGGCATACCCTGCCGTGTCGTCGAACTTCATTACACGCCTGCGTGTCAAGCGGAGTCAGATGCCTCGCTTCTGGCTCTACGCACTCGATGCAAGTTATGCCACGAAGCGCACGGAGAGGTCTGTGCGCCGCACCACTGGCATTCAGAACCTGGATCAGAAGGCGTTCTTCAATGAAGAATTTCCGGTGCCGCCGCTGACCGAGCAGCGCGCCATCGCAGACTTCCTCGACCGGGAGACGGCCCGAATCGACACGCTCATTTGTGAACAGAATCAGCTCGTCGAACTGCTCCACGAACGGCGGCAGGCCGTGCTCGAGCGGTGTGTCACGAGGGGATTGGACGAACATGCTCCCCTTCGGCCGAGCACGCTAGGTTGGACGCCTTACGTTCCCGAGCATTGGACTGTTGCCAACATCAGGCGATTCGCAGCGATGAAAACCGGACATACACCGAGCCGGTCTGTCGCAGAGTACTGGGTTGACTGCGATATCCCATGGTTCACACTCGCCGATGTTTGGCAGCTTCGCGACTCCACACGGACATATCTCGGGGAGTCATCAAGCATGATCAGCAAGTTGGGTCTCGAGAACTCAGCCGCTGAGCTTTTGCCCGCTGGAACGGTGGTGCTTTCACGTACGGCTTCGGTTGGATTCACCGGAATCATGCCGACTGCGATGGCGACGAGCCAGGATTACTGGAACTGGGTTTGTGGACCTCGACTCTTGCCCGAGTATCTGGTGTACGTCTTTAGGGCGATGCGAAATGAGTTCCAGGCGCTCATGATTGGGTCGACCCACAAGACGATCTATCAGCCAGTTGCCGCAGCGATTCGCATACCAGTCCCCCCGTTAGATGAGCAACGCCGCATTGCTGCTCATCTCGACGAGCAGACGTCCAAGATCGACACGCTAATCGCGGAGACGAGAAAATTTATTGAGCTTGCCCGCGAGCGCCGATCCGCGCTGATAAATGCTGCAGTGACAGGGCAGATCGATGTGCGAAATGAGGTGGCTTGATGGCGCAGTACAACGAGATTGAGTTCGAGAAGGAACTAGCCGAGTATCTCGCCGCCCACGGCTGGAAGTACTCGCCGAGCGACACTGGTTACGACAAGGAACGCGCGTTGTTCCCCGAGGATGTCCTTGGCTGGCTTGCGGACACCCAGCCCGACCAGGTGGAGAAAGTCGTCAAGCCCGGCTCGAAGGATGTCGCAAAACAGCAGGCGCAGGTGCTCGACCGAATCGTGAAGGTCCTTGACACACCGTTGGAGAACGGTGGCGGCACCCTAAACCTGTTGCGAAAGGGATTCTCCCACCTGGCTGCAAGATTTCAGATGTGCGTGTTCCAACCCGAGTCCACGCTGAACGCCAAGCGCAACGCCGACTACTCAGCTGTGAGGGTGCGGGTTATGCGCCAGGTGCACTTCTCAACCGCTGGCAATCAATCGATAGATCTTGTGTTCTTCGTCAACGGACTGCCGGTGGCTACAGCCGAGCTCAAGACGGATTTCACCCAGACCGTCGCCGATGCAATCACCCAGTACCGCACATCGCGCCTACCAAAGGACCCGGTGTCCGGGAAACTACAGCCTTTGTTCACGACTGGCGCGCGGGCCCTGGTGCACTTCGCGGTATCTAACGACGAGGTGTGGATGACCACTCGGTTGGCCGGTGAGAAAACGCATTTCTTGCCGTTCAACCGCGGATCCGAGACCGGCGGCGCCGGGAATCCCCTGAATCCCAAAGGATCACGAACCTCTTACCTCTGGGAGCGGGTGCTGCAGCGCGACGCATGGCTGAACATCTTGGGTCGGCTCATGTACATCAAGCACGAATCCTCAACCGACCCTATCAGCGGAAAGACCAGCAAGTCGGCAACGCTGCGGTTTCCCCGCTTCCATCAGTGGGAAGCGGTCACCGAACTCACCGCGGCAGTCACCACCGAGGGCGTTGGCAAGCGCTACCTGATCCAGCATTCTGCGGGGTCTGGAAAGACCGACTCGATCGCGTGGACAGCGCACCGGATGGCCCGGTTGCAGGTCGACGATCAGAAGGTCTTCGACTCCGTCATCGTGGTCACTGATCGCAACGTCCTCGACGCTCAACTGCAGGACGCGATCAAGCAGATCGACAACGATCAGGGCATCGTCGTGGCAATCGACCGCGACGAGGCAGCGAAGACCGGCGCCTCGAAGTCAGGGCTACTGGCAAAGGCGCTCACCGACGGGAAACTGATCATCGTCGTCACCATCCAGACGTTCCCATTCGCGATGCAGGCGATTCGAGAGAACAAGGGGCTCAAGGGCAAAAAATTTGCCGTCGTCGCCGACGAAGCGCACTCGTCACAGTCTGGGCAGGTCGCCGGAAAGCTGAAAGCAGTATTGACCGCCGAGGAGGTGAAGGAGATCGAAGAAGGCAAAGAGGTTGACGTAGAGGCGATCTTGGCCGCCGCGGCGACTGAGCGAGCGGCATCCGAGAACATCTCCTACTTTGCGTTCACCGCCACCCCAAAAGCCAAGACGCTCGAACTGTTTGGCCGCGAGCCGGCGCCGGGCGAGGACCCGGTGCCGTACCACGTCTACACGATGAAGCAGGCCATCGAAGAGGGCTACATCCTCGACGTGCTGACGGGCTATCACTCGTTCAAGCTTGCTTTCCAGATCGGGCAGAACGCGGGTGGCGGTGACGAGGTAGACCAGAACGAGGCCACCAAAGCAGTGATGCGTTGGGTCAAACTCAACCCGCAGACGATCTCGCAGAAGGCCGCCATATCCGTCGAGCACTTCCGCGAGAACGTCGCCGCACTACTCGACGGTCACGCCAAGGCCATGGTCGTCACCGACTCCCGCAAGGCCGCCGTCCGCTACAAATTCGCGATTGACGACTACATCGCCAAGAAGGGCTACGGCTACGGCACCCTGGTCGCGTTCTCCGGTGCGGTGCAGGATCCCGAATCCGGCCCGACTGACTTCACCGAAGCGACCATGAACCCGGGCGTGCACGATCTGCGCACCGCGTTCCGCGGCGACGACTACAAAATCATGATCGTCGCCAACAAGTTCCAGACCGGGTTCGATCAGCCGCTGCTCTGCGCGATGTACGTCGACCGGATCTTGTCCGGGGTGACCGCCGTGCAGACGCTGTCTCGGCTAAACCGCACCTACCGCACCCCATCGGGCATCGTAAAGACCGCGGCCATGACCCAGGTCGTGGACTTCGTCAACGAACCCGCCGCAATCAAGGATGCGTTCGAGCCGTACTTCACCGATGCGTTCTTGGAAACTGCGACCGATCCGAATTTGGTGCATGACCTCGCCGCAAAGCTCGACACCGCCGCGATCTACACCCAAGCCGAGATCGACCGGTGCGCTGAAGCTTTCGTGAAGGGCAAGGGCAATAGCGCTCTTGCCGGGGCGGTCGGCCCGGGCCAAAAGCGCTTCGCTGACCGGTACACCGCGGCTCTGATTCACAACGGCGGCGAGGGAGACAAGGCTGCGCTAGCCGAGCTGGACATGTTCCGCAAGGACGTCGGGTCGTTCGTCCGCCTTTATGACTTCATGTCGCAGATCATCGACTACGGCGATCCTGAGTTGGAGAAGAGGCAGATCTACCTGCGACTTCTCGACAGATTCATCCAGTCGGAAAACTACACAGCGCCCATCGATCTATCCGATGTAGTGCTCAAGCAGGTCAAGCAGATTGACCGCGGCCGCATCGACATTGGCCTCGGTGTACGTGTCGGCTTGTCCGGGATCACTGCGGCCGGATCGGGTGAGAAGCGTGACCCGAAAATGGTTGCTTTCCAACAGGTACTGGATCGTCTCAACGACCTCTTCGGGTCCGAGGATTTCACTCAGTCGCAGAAGGTGTCGTTTCTCGAAGCGCTGCTGCGAGCACTGCTCGACGACCATGCGCTGGTACAGCAGGCCAAGGTCAACTCCGCCAAGCAGTTCGTAGAGTCGCCCGACTTCGACGATGCGGTCACGGGTGCAGTCGCCGACAACCAAGGTGCTCACGAAAAGATGAGCGATTACTTCTTCACCAATGCGCCGGGCCGCACCCACCTGATGTCCGATATCGCCAAGTGGTTCTACCAGGTTGTCTCTGCAGAAGATGGGCGGGCCGATGTAGCTGTCACTGATGGTGCGCAAAGCGTCGGTGGCGGGCAGTAACTTCAGACGCTACGCATGTGATCAGGAACGACGCGCCGATTCCGTGGACTCGGTGAGGAGCTAAGCAGTGGCCGGTAAGGCGCGGGTACACGAGTTGGCCAAGCAGCTCGGCGTCACGAGCAAGGAGGTCCTGGCGCAGCTTAATGCGCAGGGCGAGCGCGTAAAGTCCGCATCCTCGACGGTCGAGGCACCTGTTGCCAGACGGTTGCGGGAAGCGTATGAAGTCCCGCATCCGGCTCCGAGAGCAGCTGTCGCCAAGGGCCAACGACGAGCAGCAAGCACTATCCCCACCCCGCTGGATGTGGCCAGCGGCAAGGCCCAGCGACAGCGAACAGCAACCGCCACCTCTCCCCAGCCCAAACCAGCCGGCGAAAAGCGGCAATCCTCGCGGCTCACATCCGCCGATGCCCTCAACATCTACAGGAGCTATCGACTTGCTGCTACTTCGGAGAACCCGAGCCATGCCATCAACGACCTATTTCGGGAGTGTGAGTCCAGGTTTGGGATTTCGAGGTCGGCGCTGCGCCAGCTAGTTGCTAGTGACAAGTTGCGCAGGCTGGCTTCTGGGGAAGCGCGGAGTACACCAACTACGGATGGTGCTGAGCAAACCGTTCGCGGTACCAAACCAGCCCTTGGAACGGACGTCCGGCGACCGATGCCACAGTCAACTGGTACCGTGCAACAGAATTCCGGCGCCGCCGGGGTGAAGTCTCGGCCCGCTCCAATTAGGCCCGAGGATGCTCTAGACATCGCCAGGCAGTATCTACTTGCCGAGGCGTCGGAGAACCCACGTAAGGCGATTGAAGAGCTATCGGCAGGATGGAAAGCCAAGTACGGGGCTTTCGGAGGCACGGCTACGACGAATAGTCGCAAGACACAAGGGACGTTTGGCGGCTCAACCGAATCGCCCCGACGCCAAATCGAGCGCCCGTAACAAAGCGGAGTTGAAGGGTCAGGGCGTTGGAGGTGTGGGCGCTACCAAGTCCTCCCTCCTTAACGAAGTGGCTGCGATCGGTCGTCCCCGTGAGCGAGTCCCCCACTTGCCACGACTGACAGCCACGATAGACCTGGAGTCTGTCGCAGACATCGTCGCCGGAAAGTCGGAGCGACAAGCCGACCGAGAAGCGATCCTTACCTGTCTGCGGCAGTTCGCCGCGAACCGATCGGGCGAATACTCCTATCTGACATGGCGGTACGACGCAATCCGTCCCACACACAGCGAACCGAGACTTACAACTGCGCACCAGGACCTCATAGCCCTCGCAGTCGTCATCGACCAGGAAAGGCAACTCCTTGACTCCTTAGTCCGCGACCACGGCTCGATTCTCACGAATCCAGATCTCGCAGAACACGGACTGGAGAGAGAGTTCCGCAGGATCGTCGGCACGACCCAAGGGACCCATTCCCTAGACGACAGATTACGCAGCACCAGGGCCGCTATCGACTTCCTGCGGCGCGCAGTGATTCTCACCATCGCCAGTGCCGGCAATGGGCAATCCCTTTGGGACCTACTAGGTCGGCTGCAACCATTGACCAGGCAACCTATCGAGACCAGCCTGCGGCTCGAAGGGGCAAGGCGACGGCTCAGCGACCAGATCGGTTCCGTCGAGAGCCTCCTGAGCACGAATGATGCGCACTTGGAGACTTTTCTGCGCCACTCGCGCGCGAGCTTGGCGGCACTGCAATTGAAGCGTTATGACTTCCTGCGACCATTTCGTGACAACGCTGTCGGCTTAAGGGCGCTGGCACATCGGGCGACACCGGACCTTGCATTCCAGGTGCTACCACAGGGCGAACAGCTTCGGAAGTTCCTCGGGGAGATGCGTGCTTCCAAGCGGTACAGCGGATATCGCGTTGACGAGCATCGCCTGACCGTCTTGGAAGATCTTCAGAAGCATTTCGGAGCACACCGATGTGTCTGGCATAGAGGATCCGACTCATCCGATGGTATCGGAATCCGCTACCTGGTCCTAGCGATCAAGTCCGACAACGGGTCTGGCGAGAACGCCGTTGCGATCAGCCCTCTAGCGGGACGACACGCCACATATGTGGTGCGCCGAGATTGCGCCGAGGCTGACTGGAAGACCCTCTTCGCGTATCCGAAGTTCGAAGCGCGACTGCGCGGAGCGCGAAAGTTGCTCTTCACTGATAACCGCGGTGATATCGATCAATATGGTGCGATGTGCGACAAGATCATCAAGCTCTTGGAATGTCATCCTCGTGAGTTCCGCTAGGACTTTGGCTACGAAGGGTGGCCGCGTTCGCGCCGGAGTGCAGCAAGCTGGCGGGCTATAAGGCGGCGCATGCTGATGCGTGCAGCGGGCGGCAGGTAGGAAATGCAGCGGTTCATGAGACAGGCTCCGATGCAGCAAGTGTGAGACAGATTGATAAAGCGCTGGTCAGACCTTTTCAGGATGCAGCCGAAGGTGAGAACCTACAGTGGCTTCTCAAGTTTGATGTCCATTTCTCAACTCAAATGTCCACTCGATGCCCAATTGGACATTTGGATGAGAATTCCGCCAGGGCGGGGTGGCGGCGACCCGTCACCGCGTCGCATATGTTCTCGATGGTCGCTATGCCGCTCAGCTATACGGCTCCTGGCGGCCGAGCTAAGACATCGATGTCACGAAGGCCAGCACCCGGACGTGTGCGGCGCGGCTACCGCGAAGGCTGCATAAGGCGTCTTGCGACCGCCCACGATATCTCGTCACGGACTGGCGGTGCTGGCGCCGTTTCACGGGAGTTGGTTTGGCAGTTACTTGAGGTAGGTGGTGAAGAAGTATTCGATTCGTTGCCAGGCGTCTTGGGCGGAGTCGGGTTCTGGTCCGATGCCCATGACGCGGAAGAGCGGGCGAAGCGGGCCGGGCCCGGCTTCGGCGTCATTGAGGAATGCGTGGCTGGCGTGGGGATATGGACTCCCGAGGTGATGGGGGACTGGCTCGCACATGGCCAGCGGTGTATGACCGATGGGCTCGACCTATTCCCCAGCGAGCGAGGCACGTTGGTCGCCGAGAACACACTGCTGCGCCGGTTCCGTCGCTATTGTTCGGATCTGGAGTTGCCAGAGGGGTTAGATCTGCACTCGCTGCGCCGCTCGTATGCCACCCACTTGATCGAAGACGGCTGGGATGTCAAGTTCGTCCAGGACCAGATGGGTCATGATCATGCCAGTACGACGTCACTGTATACGTGTGTGTCCAGCGGCTATCGGGTCGGCACGTTGCGTCGGGTGTTGGACACCACGATTAAGGACGCGCTTTCAGGGTTATGACGTCACCGGCACGCTGGAGCCAGACGGCGTCAAGTGGGAGGTGCAGGCGCGCGGGATGCGCGATCGCACTTGGGGCTTCCGGGAGGAAGCGGCGCAGTGGATCGAATACGCAGGCCTGGTGGCGATCATCGGCGACGCCTTCATCACGGTGATGAAGTTTCTGGGGGCGGACGGCACACTGCGCTCCGACGGCTTCCTGATCGACGCGGACAGATCACGCACGATCGCCGACATTTCCTTCGGGCGCAACGCTGCGGGGCAGTTCCGGCTGGCCGGGCTGCGCGACAGCGATGGCGGTGCCAAGCTGGTGACGCTCTCGTCGCGATTGGCCGGGTTCTTCGTGCCAATGGGCGGAGACTCAGAGGGGCCCTCATTTGGCACGCATGATGACTTTATGTCGCTCGAATGCGAAGGGAACTCTGGCGCAGGCTTTTTCGAGCAGGGCATCCTGCACCGAGTGCACTGACGCGCCGCCGATGAGTAGTCGATTTGTCGTTGCGCAGCAATTGGACAATCCCGAGATCGATCCGGCGCTGACCTGGACGACAGGCAATGTCGCCGAGGCATTCCCCGGGGTCTTCACCACTTTGGGTTACACGTTCATCGAAGAGCCCATAGAGATGGCGTTCCGGAACATGTTCGTCCGCCTCGGGGTGTACAAATCCAGCGAAATCTACCTGACCTAGCGCGCCGAGGACATGTGCTGGACCATGTTCGATGGACGAGCTGCTGCCAATATCAACATGTTTCGTGATATTGCCGGCTTGATGCCGGGAACCTCAGCGTCCGCAGTTGAACAGCAACCGTTCGGTTACGTACGCCCCGACACCGTCGACAACAATTCGCGGCGACGTTATGCACCGATCATTGCGAAAGCGCCCTTGCTGCTGGCCGCCCTGCCGCGGGCCCACGACAAGATGGTCGCCGAACTGCGCTCCTGGCGGCTCGACGCGCTGACACGTGTCGAGGGATTGGACCGTGTCGGATGCTTGGTTCGCTTGACGAATCGCGTGAGCAGTTCGAGAAGATCATGATCCTGCACCTTGTGGTGGCACTGGTCAGCTCGGGATTGGCCGAGCGGGTCACCGCAATCCTGGCTCGGCTCAATCTCCCGGAGTTGGAAACTGCGGTGCTGTTCGGTGTGGGTGCCGACGAGAATCAGGTCGCCGCGGACCTTTGGGCGCTGGCGCACGACCGGATTACGTTGCGGGAGTTCACCGATCGCCACGGCTACCACGGTCGCGATGAGGGCCAGCTCGCCGGCGTGTCATGGCGCGAGGACCCGTCGCCCATCTTGGCGCGGCTGGACGACTAGCGATCTATCGACGCCGACCATCCGCGGGCGCCGCACCGGCGCAGCGCCCACCAGTTGTCCGCGCGGCGCCAGGCGATTACGCGGGAGAGGGCTGCCGCGCCCGCGTTGCAGCGGCCCATCGAAGGACGCCACAATCCGGGCCGCGGCGCGTTTCCTGGCCCTGCGCGAGCAGGGCAAGGCCAGTTACCTGATGACATTCGACGTGGCTCGGTCTTGCACACGACGGCTGGGTGCGGACCTGGTAGCGGCTGGATCGCTCTCGGAACCCGACGACGTCTTCCACCTTAGCTATGCCGCCCTCCACAGCGGCCGCGTGGCCGATGAACTCAGCGAAATCGCCCGTAGGCGTGGGCAATTCGCGGAGCGCCAGTCGCGCCGGCTGCCGCAAGCCTGGGCGGGTAAGCCGGAAATCACCATGGTCCGGGACGTTCCTACCCCCGACGACGCCGGTCCCTTGACGGGCGTTGCGGCTAGCCCCGGCGTGGTGACCGGTAGGGCACCGGTAGTGCAGGCCCCGGCAACCACCGAACTGGGCGAGGGCGACATCCTGGTATGCGAGACCACGGATCCTAGTTGGGTGGCGTTGTTCCTGGTCGCTGGAGCCGTCGTGACGGATCACGGGGGCTTGTTGAGCCACGGTCCGATCGTGGCCAGGGAACTCGGCATCCCCTGTGTGTGCGGCACCGAACTCGGAAGCCGGCGGATCCGGGACGGCCAGCTGATTCGGGTGGACGGTGATGCCGGGCGGGTGGAGATTTTGGAAGCGGCCGTTAAAGCCTCGGGTTAAATCTGAGTTTGCTAGGGGGCTGTTCGAAAGCTGGACCCGGCCGCGAAACGTGTGGTAGAAACCACCCATCGTGTTTTTAACCGTATTTAAATATGTCTATACGTCTCGACCACTCGCCTTTTCGTTCCGAAAATCGGTCTATCCGCGTCGCGGAGTGGGCAGTCGGCACTTCCGGCAAATCGGGGTCAGACGATGAAGCCCGAGGTTAACGGGGAAGGGGCGGCATCAACGCCAGGCGCGCATGTTGAACGACCGTTCCTGCCTCGCCTGATCCGATGGTTTGCAGTGCCGATCATCATCGGTTGGATCGCGCTGACCGTTGTCGTGAACATGATCGCGCCCCAGTTGGAAGTGGTAGGGGAGCGGCATGCGGCACCCATGGCACCCATGGATGCGCCATCGATGAAGGCGATGATGCGCCTGGGCCACAACTTCAAGGAATTCGACTCCAACAGCACCGCCACGATCGTTCTGGAGGGCATTGAGCCACTCGGGGCGGACGCCCACCGATTTTACGACAGCATCATCCGACAGTTGAAGCAAGATCCCGAGCACGTGCAGCACGTTCAGGACTTCTGGAGCGACCGCGTGACGGCGGCCGGGGTCCAAAGTGCCGATGGCAAGGGCGCTTACGTGATATTGAACCTCGCCGGCGAGCAGGGCACCACGTTGTCGAACGAGTCGGTCGAAGCTGTCCACAAGGTAGTGGATCGGACGCCCGCACCGCCTGGGGTGACGGCCTATGTCACCGGTTCAACCACGCACAGCTACGACGAGTACATGATCGGCAACGCAAGCCTGAACAAGATTACCGCGTTCACCCTCGGTGCGATCGCGATCATGTTGTTCCTTGTCTACCGCTCGATCGCCACCACGCTGATACAGCTCTTCGTGACACTGGTCGAATTGGCGGTGTCCCGGGGTGTCATCGCGGTGTTCGGCAATTACGGGTTCATGGAACTCGCGGTGTTCGCGACGTCTCTCCTGACGATGCTGGCCATCGCGGCCGGCACCGATTACGGGATATTCCTGATCGGACGTTATCGAGAGGCACGCGCGACCGGTGAGGATCGCGAGGCCGCGTATTACACCACTCTTCACGGCGTCACCCCCGTCGTATTGGGCTCGGGTCTGACGATCGCCGGGGCGTCTTATTGCCTTACCTTTACGCGTTTGCCGTGGTTCACCACGATGGGGGTTCCGGTCGCGATAGGCATGATCGTTGTCGTCGCCGCAGCGCTGACCCTGGGGCCGGCCGTCCTCGTTGTGGCCACCAAATTTGGTCTGTTGGAACCCAAGTCGGCGCGTCAGGGTCGCCTGTGGCGACGCGTCGGCACCGCCGTCGTGCGCTGGCCCGCGCCGATCATGGTCGTCAGCGCAATTGTCGTCCTGATCGGCATGATCGGCCTGCCCGGATACAAGACGCTGTACAGCGAGCGCTACTACCTGCCGGACAGCACTCCAGGCAATGTCGGTTACGCGGCTGCGCAACGGCACTTTTCCGAGGGGCGGCTGAACCCCGACATGCTGATGGTCGAGGCCGACCACGACATGCGCAACCCCGCCGACATGCTGGTGCTGGATCGGGTGGCGAAGAACGTGCTGCGCGTCCCGGGCATCGTGATGGTGCAAGACATCACCCGGCCCCTGGGAATTCCCATTGAGCACAGCTCGATTCCGTTTTTCAACAGCATGCAAAGCCAGACGACCATGCAGAATATGTCGTTTTTGAAAGACCGGATGGCCGACATATTAAAGATGGCCGATGAGCAGCAGGTCACGATCGACTACATGCAGCGGCTGTATGACATCACCAAACGGCTATCCGACGTAACACACGATACGGCGCGTGACACCGAGGAAACTGCGGCCATCACCGATGGATTACGGGACCACATAGCGGATTTCGACGACACCATGCGGCCGATCCGCAGCTACCTGTACTGGGATAAGCACTGCTTCGACATCCCGATTTGCTGGTCAATCCGGTCCATCTTCGACGGCTTCGACGGGGTCGACCAGCTCGATCAGAAGCTGCACGAGTTGACAAGCGAGATAAAGCGCACCGACGGTCTCACGCATGAGATGGCCGAGCTGCTGCCGCCGATGCTTGCCAGCATGAAAACGACCCGTGGGCTTACGCTAGCGGCGCACAGCACCTTCCAGGCGATGCTCAACCAGATGGAGGCGATGAGCAATACCGGCATTGCCATGGGGCACAGCTTTGACGCCTCCCGAAACGATGACTTCTTTTACCTGCCACCGGAGGCCTTCGACAACGCGGAGTTTCAGCGGGGCCTGAGGATGTTCTTGTCACCCGACGGTAAGTCCGCCCGTTTCTTCATCAACCATGCGGGGGATCCGGCTACGCCGGAGGGCATTTCGCGGGTTGACTCGGAGCGCGCCGCGGCACAGCAGGGCCTGAAGCAGTCCTCCTTATCGGATGCCCGAATCTATCTCGGCGGCACTGCCGCGACCTATAAAGACATGCACGACGGCAACACCTACGACCTGATGATCACCGCGGTGGCCTCGCTCACCCTGATCTTCATGATCATGCTGGTGCTGACGCGAAGCCTGGTCGCCGCGTTGGTTATTGTCGGTACCGCCGCGAGCTCGATAGCGGCGTCCATCGGACTCTCCGTGCTGATCTGGCAGGACCTCTTCGGTATCAGGCTGCACTTTTCCGTCATGCTTTTCGCGGTCATCATCTTGCTTGCCGTCGGGTCCGACTACAACCTGCTACTGGTCCACCGCATCAGGCACGAGATCCACGCCGGGCTCAAGACCGGCACGATCCGGGCAATGGCCGGCACCGGTTCGGTGGTCACCTCGGCCGGTCTGGTGTTCGCCTTCACGATGGCTTCGATGCTGGGTAGCGACGATCGCATCGTCGCCCAGATGGGTGCCACCATCGCGTTGGGACTGCTGCTCGACACCCTGGTTGTCCGAACGCTTTTCATGCCCTCGATCGCGACCTTGCTGGGCCGCTGGTTCTGGTGGCCGCAGATTGTCCATCCGCGCGGCGCCGACAACGTGCGTCGACCGCCATCTCGATTCCACCCTGTGGATGCACACCCGATGCTGGTGTAGCAGTAAAAGCCGCTGCCGGCTTATGGACCGTTCGGCCGATGCGGTAGCGAAGGCGCGTTCGGACCGCGAGGAGCCGGTGATTGGGGAGAGGGCACTCGCCCGTCAGGGCGCGTACAGGGTGCCCCGCCACATCGTTACCAACGCGTCGACGGAAGCCTCCTCGTCGGCGAGATCCGGTTCGAGTCCCAGCCCCGCGATGTAGAGAACCCGTTCAGTGCCCCAGAACAGGGTGGCGGCCAGCGTTCGGCTGGGCACCGGCGAGGTGATGAGCCCTGCGTCGCGTTCACGTTCGATCTCGACGGCCCCGGCGGCGATGAAGCGCTCCGCAATGGCCAACCACAGATCGCGCAATTCCGGCTCGGAGTGCCAGTGATGGTTCGCCGCCTGTAGCACCGGGCGGTGCCGGTGCCAGGCTTGCGTGACGGCCCGGATACTGCGTTGGAGCGCAGTTGTCGGTGACTCCTCGGGCGGGCGGGCCAAGAACGGCTGCACGGTTTCGAAAATGTCGTTCATTGCGCGCTCGAGCAAGGCGCTGAGCACCGAGAACTTGGACGCGAAATAGAAGTAGAAGGTGGCCCTGGAGACCTTCGCCTCGGTGAGGATCTGCGCGACGCTGATGTCGTTGAACGCGTGCCGCTCCAACAGGCGTGCGGTGGCCGTGAAGATGCTTTCCGCAGCTGAAGCCGTATCGATGTCCGCCGCCCGTCGTCGACCGACCGCACGTCGCGTGATTTCGGTCATCGCGGCAACCTTACCTTGATCTGCGCACTTCACTGGGGTTCGCCCAAAGAACATAAGCGAATTTACAACAGGGTATACACGCTGTCTGAACAGCGTGTTAGTGTGAGCTGATCCACACCAGACCAGGGGGTTGCCGGTGGCCGGAAGGGCGGGGAGACCGCACTGCGACGACCGGGTGAGCCACGACAGTCAGAAAGGTTGATATCGATGAGTTCGATGCTCAGTGCGAGTTGGTGGCCGCTGGTCGGCCAAGAGGGCTGGCCGCCGAATATCAAGCCGAGTCCGGGCGACTTCATCGCCAGCGCACCGGCCCAGATCGCCTTCTTCTTTGTCGCCGGCGCGGCCGCGGTCATCTTTGCGCTGCCGTGGGCGATCAGGGCCGCCGTGAAAAGCAAGAACTACATTCCGCTGCTGGTCATCGCCAGCGGATTCATTTGCAGCCAGTGCGAACCCATGCTCGACATGCTTGGCCATCTGCACTGGGCCAAGAACCTGGTGCCGGCCTTCACCAACTTCGGCATCACCGTGCCCGCGCTCATCCCGCTGTGCTACGTGGCCTTCCTCGGTCTCGAGTCCTACTTCTGCTACTTCGTCATCCGTAACGGAGCGCATGCCCGCCACTTTGTCATGCTGCTGGGGCTGGGCATCGCCACCGATGCGCTGATGGAGACGATCGGCATCAACTTGCGGACCTACGAGTACTACGGCGTGCAGCCGTACGAGTTCCTCCACTTCCCGTACTGGTGGGGCTTCATCAACGGCGGTTCGTTCGTCACCATCGGTGCGATGTTGGCCTTCGCGGTGCCGCGCCTGAAGGGTGCCCACAAACTGTGGCTGCTGCTGGTGGCGCCGACCGGAATGATGATGAACTACTTCGGGATCGG
>NZ_LZJI01000238.1 GCF_001667775.1 Mycobacterium sp. E1747 | reverse complement strand
GACGTCTCGAACAGCGTATTGAACTCCGTTGTCACCGACCGCGCGTCGATCACCGTGTGCGGGTTGATCCGTTGCGGCGAAGGGTTTTTCGGCGTGGTCAGCGACACGTACTTGCCGCCAAATACCGTGGTCGCCCTGATGTCGGCGTCGACGTTGGCCGGGATCAGCGACAGATAGCGCGGATACACCTCCAGCGTGAACTTGGCGGCCGGCTTGCCGTCGCGCACGGTCTCGGAGATGTTGCCGACGCGGCCGATCTCCACGCCGTTGTAGGTGACCTTCGAGCCGGGGTCCATCACCAGGCCGGCCCGCGACGCCACCATCGTCAGGTTCGTCTTCGCGGTGAAGCCACCGCGGAACTGCACATACACCAGGGTGAAAATGATGGCCAGGATGACCAGCACGCCTACCGCGATCCACCGGTAGGGCGGGAGGCGCTGGGAGTTGATCTGCACCGGCGAAGACGTTGTCACCAGTGCACCCCATCCCTCTCGTTCGTGGCCCTGCACACGTATTCAATAACGAAGTCCAGTGGAATGTACCTCGGGGGTGGCCGCTATGCGAACCGCCGTTCGCAGAATGACAAGCCCCGCGCCGGATGCGCCGGCCGCCCGCCCTCGGCGTCAGAACGGCACACCAAGCAGATCGGCGAACTTGCCCGCGGGCGCCGCGCCGTCGTTATGGAGAGTCGGCGTCTTTTGCCGCAAGCGTCGCCCGCCGGCGAAGAAATTGATCGAAGTATTCGTTACGATCAGGCCGCAGAATTCCGCTCAGCAGCAGGGTCCAGCACTTCTGCAGGTCGCGCAAGAATCGTTCGGGCTCATCCAGATTGCTGGTCTTTCGCAGTCCCGTATGCGCGGACAACATCATCCGTGCCAGGTCCTCCGGGGCGCAGCGGTCATCGATGTCGCCCTCACCGATGGCTTGTTCAGCGATTGCCGCCAAGGTCTTGATCCATTGGCCGAACAGGTTCTGATGCCGTCCTTGCGATTGCCCCACCGTCTCGATCAGGTTCACCGCTGCCCTGAACAGGGCCGACTTGATCTCCTGCACGGCTACCAGAAACGAGAAGTCGACCAGGGTCTCCAAGCCGGAAAGCCCCCGGGACATCAGGTCCTGCATGGCGATCGTCATGACGGCGGTCTGCTCGTCGATGATGGCGATCGCCAACGCCTGCTTCGAGGTGAAGTGGAAATACAACGCGCCTTTGGTCAGACGAGCCTCGGCGAGAATGTCACCGAGGCCGACCTCGTGATAAGGCCGCCGCGCAAACTGGTGCGAGGCGGCCTTGACGATCTGTCGCCGAGTGGAATCGGCGGAGGGGCTCGCCACGGCTAGGTCATGCGGGCGGGATAATCGACCGGCTGAATTACCGACAAGTCGCCTCCCCCAGAGGTAAATGCCACTCGATTCAACGGTAACCGCTGAACCCACGGCTCGACGCGGCGTCTACCCGGACTTCTCGTTTCACTACCCGAATGGGTGGTGGGCTCCTGAGCAAACACCGGCGCTGCGCGGGCTCACTACACTAAGCGCTACGGAAAGCCCGGGGTTGAGGCGAGGCAATTGGGATGCAGACGGCAGCGCAACCGACGCAGGTCGTGGCGACCAGAGTGCAAGCCCCCACCTATGACGACGGCTTAGTCCCGCGCGCGCGGCTCATCGACCTGCTGCGCTCCGGCCGCGCGAAGCGGTTGGTATTGATCCACGCCCCAGCCGGCTTCGGTAAGACCACCCTGGCCGTGCAGTGGCAGCGGGTGCTCCTCTCCGAAGGCGTCCCGGTGGCCTGGCTCAGCCTGGACCGCGACGACAACGACGTGGTGTCCTTCCTGGCGCACCTCATCGAAGCGATCCGACGGGTCGAACCATCGTTGGCCGCCAATCTCAGCGATCTCCTCGAACAGCACACGGGTCACGCTCGGCGGTACGTGCTGGCCGAACTCGTCAACCGGATCGCCGAACGCCACCGACCGCTGGCGATCGTATTGGACGACTGGCACCTCATCGAGAGTGCCGACACCGCTACGGCATTGGAGTTCCTTTTCGACACCGGGCCGGACAATTTGCACCTGGTCATCACGAGCCGAACCCAGACGCCGGCTATCGCGAAGCTGAAGGTGCGCAACCAGGTCATCGAAGTCGACACCGCGCAGCTGCGCTTCGACCCCGAAGAGTCGGCCGCGTTCTTCGGCCTGAATGCCTTGGCGCTCAACGACGACGACGTGCGCCGGCTATGGTCGAGCACCGACGGCTGGATCGCCGCCCTGCAACTGGCCACGCTGTCGTTGCGCAGCTGCGAAGATCCGTCGGAGCTGGTCAGCGCATTCTCCGGCCGTCACCGCTCCGTCGGTGACTATCTGGCCCAAAACGTCCTCAACGCCTTACCGCCCGACTTGCTCGACGTCCTAGTGACCACCTCCATTTGCGATCGCCTCTGTGGCGAGCTGACTTCCGCCCTCAGCGGTCAGCCGCACGGGCAGTCGATCCTCGAAGAACTCGAGCACCGCAACATGTTCCTGCGGCCACTCGACGACGACCGCGAGTGGTTCCGGTACCACCACCTGTTCGCCGATCACCTGCGCCGACGGCTCGAACGTGATTACCCGGAGCGGGTAGTCGACCTGCACCGCACCGCGTCGAGCTGGTTTGCCGACCACGGGCTGGTCGGCGAGGCGGTCACGCACGCAATCGCCGCAGGCGACGCCGCTGGGGCGGTGGATCTGGTGGAGCGCCACGCGATGCCCCTGGTGGAACTCAGCCGGATGGCAACGCTGCTCGGGCTGGTCAACAAGCTGCCGAAGACGTTGCTGGCCAGCAGGCCGAACCTGCAGATCGCCATCGCGTGGGCCCATTGCCTGCTGCACCAGGCCCCGGATGTGAACGTGGCCCTCGGTCACGTTCGCGCCGCGTCGCCCTCGGCCGATCTCGGCGCAGGCGTCCTTGGCGAAGCCGATGTGGTGCAGGCCTGCACGGACGTCTATGGCGATCGCATCGACCGCGCCAGCGCCCTCGTCGCGCCCTACCTCGTCGAGAACCCGCCGTACCGGCCATTTCTCGTGGCCGTCTCCGCCAACATCCGCACTTTCGTCGACATCCATACGTTCGCCTACGAAAGCGCACAGATGCGCCAACAATGGGCAACCACCTTTCACGAAACCGCCGGCGGCCCCTTCGCCGGTGTGTACGGGCGGTGCTTCGCGGGCCTGGCCGCATTCGCCCAGCTCGACCTGCCCACCGCGCAGAACCGCTACACCGAAGCGCTCGCCCTGGCCCGAAACGAAGCCGGCCCCCATTCGCATGCCGCCCGGCTGGCGGGCGCCCTGCTGGGCCGGCTCCACTACGAACGCGGTGACATCGATAGGGCCGAAGGGCTGTTGGAGCAATGTCACGAGCTCGGCGCCGAGAGCGGTGTCGTTGACTTCATGATCGCGACCTACAGCACCCTGGCCCGCATCAAGGTGCTTCGTGGCGACATCGATGAGGCGCTCGGCCTACTGGATGAAGGACATGTTGCGGCTCAACAGCTTTCGTTGCCCAGGCTGTCCGCAGCGCTCGACAGTGAGTGCGTGCGTCTACACCTCGCGCTGGGCGACACCAGCCGGGCGCAACGGGTTGTCGGAAGCCGCGGCAACGATGTGGCGAACGGGACGGACGGCATCGCGATGGCCACCCGGCACTACCAACTGGGCATGCGGGCCCAAATCGCATGCGCGGAAAACAACTACGACACCGCGCACGATCTGCTGTCCAGGATGCATCACGAAAGCACCGCCGCCGGATGGCATCTCGGCGCATTCCTCAGCACCATCGAACTCGCCAGGGTGGCTTCCCTCACCGGCGGCCCCGAAGGCGCCGCCGAAACCCTCGTGCCCGCGCTGCTCGACGGTGCGCGAGCCGGGCTCCTGCGCACCATCGTCGACGCCGGGCCGGAGATCCTCAAAACCATCGCCCATCTTCGCGACGCCAGCCGAACCCGGCGCTGGCCGACCGAGCTGGCCGAGGTTCCGCCCGACTATCTCTCGCGGTTGCTGGCCACTGCCCACGCCGACGCGAAACACGCGGCCATCCCGGTCGTCACGCGCGACTCCGACCGCGCGCCTACGCCGGAAGAACCGCTCAGCCCTCGTGAAATCGAGGTGCTGCGGCTCTTGGACCGTGGAATGTCGAACAAGCAGATCGCCCGAAATCTGGGGGTGACGATCAACACCGTCAAGTGGTACCTCAAGGGCATCTACATCAAGCTGGGCGCCACCAGGCGCGGCGAATCGGTGTCCGAGGCCAGGCGCCGACGGCTGTTGCCCTAGTGGCGCCTCGAATCTGGCTGGTTTCGCCGCGTTCCGTTAGCGTCGTCGGCGTGACCCTCAAAGACATCCCCCTGACCACCCTCGACGGCCGGCCGACCACGCTGGCCGAACTGGCCGACGGCGCGACGCTGGTCGTCAACGTCGCCTCCAAGTGCGGGCTGACTCCGCAATACACCGCGCTAGAGAAGCTCGCCGAGGACTACGCCGAGCGCGGCCTGACCGTCGTCGGCGTCCCCTGTAACCAGTTCATGGGCCAGGAGCCCGGCACCGCCGAGGAGATTGCAGAGTTCTGCTCGGCGACGTACGGCGTGACGTTCCCGCTGCTGGCCAAGACCGACGTCAACGGCGATGACCGGCACCCGCTCTACGCCGAGCTGACCAAGGCCGCCGATTCCGCCGGCGAGGCCGGCGACATCCAGTGGAACTTCGAGAAGTTCCTGATTGCGCCCGACGGTCAGGTGGTGCAGCGGTTCCGGCCCCGCACCGCCCCCGACGCCCCCGAGGTGATCAGCGCCATCGAAGGCGTGCTGGCCGAGTAGCGCATGAAAATGGCCCCCGGAGTCTCCTCCGGGGGCCGTTTCGCTTGGTAGCGGGGACAGGATTCGAACCTGCGACCTCTGGGTTATGAGCTGTCGTCTCAATAGTTTGCTAGACCCGTTAAGTCTCATTTATGCAGGTAAATGGCTATTGATATTCCGGGCCGTTCCAGGGCGGCTCATCGATTTCGATCCGTTTCGGAGGGTTTTGTTTCCAAATTTGTTCCCAAATCGGAAGTCTTTGCGTTTGCGTGTTAGCTGGGAGTGCGGGGCGAGATAGCGCGCCGCGGGCAAACAGGGCTCAATCTGCCACCAGATTGGCCGTCCAATCGACCGGCAACCGCCGGGTGCGCCCGGCGGATTTTCGACTAGCTGCACGAGCGGCGAGGCCCTGGTCGCGACCCGGCTCCCAAGCCGCATTGGCGCCGCCAAGGTGCGAGGCGTGAAGTCGCAGGTCAGCGCGACATGTCGGTGGCAGAAACCAGGGTAATTGGCATGAGAACATTCTGGGTCCTCTACACTGCGCGGATGGACGGGGAGGGCGGCGACGACCAAGCTGCACTCTTTGCTCGGGTGAAAATGATCGGCCAAGAGTTCGAAGGTGGTCGTATCCCGATCCGGTCGCTCGACGAACTGGGTCGATACCAAGCCTTGGTTCTGGCGGCGGCAGCGGCGCAGTGGAGAGAAATCCACGACGAGGACGACCTCCCTGAAGACTTCGCAAGTCAGCTTGATCTGGTGCTCTCCGATATCGAAGACGGCAGCGCGGTGTCGCTGCTGGAAAGGCCCCACGCGACACCGTACGACTCTTTCTACGAATACGGACGCACCGTTGTTGAGCAGCAGATTGCACTAGCGAGCGCGGAGTCACCAGAGGCCGACGTGATCTCGTTGCTTGCTTATAAGGAGTTTCGCGACCTCGGCTCATCACTCCGCGACGATGAGCGGATGGAAATCGTCGCGCCTAGCAGCCATGCTGGTGGCGTCAGCGACGTGGTCACGATCACCCCCGAAATCTCAAGGCGGATAAGGCAAAACCTCGCTCCAAAGTTCAAGAAGCTCCTAAAACCACCGCGGCACACCGAGTACGGATGGATTGTCGGACGCCTGACCGCGATCAATGCCGACGAACAGAACTACACGATTTCGACAGATACTTACGGCTCAATCAATGGGCGATATAAGAGTGAAGAAATCCTTGATGATCTGAAGGCAGTTCTCGACTCAAGCGAACGTGCACCCGTCGTCCGGTTTTATGGGCGTCTGCGCTTCGTCGGTGAACGCTTGGATCGAATACTTGATGTCTCAGTAGTTCAGGTTCTCGAGATCGACGGTGAACCGTGGTCGCGGCGCTTTATAGAATTGGCTTCGCTAGAAGAAGACTGGGACGACGAGTACCCAGAAAGCAAGGTGGTGTCCTTCACGGCTCTCGATGGAGCACGGGCGATATTGCAATTCGTTCAGTCGCATGGGATCTCTCAGCCAGGAATTTTCCCTACGGTTTCGGGTGGCGTGAGCCTTGAGTGGGCTACAAGCAGCGAAGTGTTGACCATCGAGATTACAGAAGAAGCGGAGTTTCAGCTTTTCCATCTCACTCAAGGAACAACTGCGGTGAATGTGACAACTCAGACGATCACTGAGGCCTATGGCTTCATTGGGGAGCACCTCCAAACGTGACTGATCAAAGCTTCGTCGAACTCGAACCACAGGAAATCGCAATTCCGCACGATTCGGATCCGCCGGAACTGCTCTACAGGCAGGTGTGTGCTCATATTTGGGATTCCCAGTACGGCAAACCGAATCTAGATTCGTTCGGCCCGCAGGGATCGGATAAGCGTAAACCCTCATTCTCGAGGAGTTCGATAGTTACCGCCCAGCAGAGCCGGGACTGGCACAATGCCAATGCGCGGTCGAAATCAATGGGAGTGTGGGCGTGCTCCGTCGTAGAGATCCAAGAAGCCGGCACTCGCGGGATCGACGACAGTGAAACTCCCCTCCTACCAGGCACCAAGAGAGCTCCTGGGCATGCCTTTGTCGACTATCGGCACATGACCAAACCCCAGATCCGAGAGGTCAAAGCAAAGCTGTTGATGGCAGCGCTCGGCCGCAAAGAGATTGATACTGTAGACAACTCGAAGCTGGATGAGGCGGGGTCAAGTCCAGGGACGTGGTGTATGACGTCGTCGTGTGATTCTTCGTCGTAATGGTTTCAGGCGGTCAGTGCCGCGGGGGTGTCCTCCTGTTCTGCTGAGGGGGTGTGGTCGGCCCGGGATTTGCTGAGGACCTCGAGGCCGAGGTAGCGCCGGGATTCGGCCCATTCGTCGTGTTGTTCGGCCAGCACGGCGCCGACGAGGCGGATCAGGGCGTCGCGGTCGGGAAAGATGCCGACGACGTCGGTGCGCCGGCGGATCTCTTTGTTGAGGCGCTCCTGGGGGTTGTTCGACCAGATTTGGCGCCAGATCTGCTTGGGGAACGCGGTGAACGCCAGTAGATCCGCACGGGCCTCCTCCAAGTGTTCGGCGGTCTTGGGGAGCTTGTCAGTCAGCGCGTCGACAATCCGATCATATTGAGCCCCAACCGATTCAGCATCCGGCTGATCGAACACCGAATGCAACAGTGTCTTGACCCACGGCGACGATGCCTTCGGGGTGACGGACATCAGATTCGTCGTGTAGTGCGTACGGCAGCGCTGCCAGGCCGCCCCAGGCAGGGTGGCCCCGATCGCGGCGACCAGCCCGGCATGGGCATCAGAGGTCACCAGTCGGACTCCGGACAGGCCCCGGGCGGTCAGCGACCGCAGAAACGTCAGCCAGCCCGCACCGTCCTCGGCGGTGGTGACATCAATGCCCAGGATTTCGCGGTAACCGTCGGCGTTGACCCCGACGACGATCAGGGCGTGCACGTTAACCACCCGCCCGCCCTCACGGACTTTCAATACCAACGCATCAGCCGCGATGAACGTGTAAGGGCCGGCATCCAACGGCCGGGTCCGAAACGCCTCGACAGAGGCGTCGAGCTCCTTGGCCATCACCGACACCTGCGACTTCGACAGCCCCGTGATGCCCAGGGTTTCGACGAGCTTGTCCATCCGCCGCGTCGATACCCCAAGCAGATAGCAGGTCGCCACCACCGTCGTCAGGGCCCGCTCGGCCCGCTTGCGGCGTTCTAGCAGCCAGTCCGGAAAATACGAGCCCTGCCGCAGCTTGGGGATCGCCAAATCCAATGAGCCTGCCCGGGTGTCGAATTGGCGGTGCCGATACCCGTTGCGGGAGTTAGTGCGCTCGGTGCTGCGCTCACCGTATCCGGCACCACAGAGGGCATCAGCTTCAGCGCCCATCAGGGTGTGGATGAACGTGGCAAGCAGCTCGCGCAGTACGTCGGGCTGGGTGGTAGTGAGTCGTTCAGCCAGCACGGTGGGCAGGTCGATATCGTGGACAGTGGTCATCGCGTCGATTCCTTTGCTCGAGTGACTTTGGACGGTCTCTCGAAGAATCACGCGATGACCTTCAATCATTCGGCTACGACACGCCGGACATCCTGATCAGGCCCGACTCGTACACCACTCTGCTGGACGCAACCTGAGGCGGACGAGGAAGACTGAGACCTCATTACTCGGTTGCAGGCATATCAAATGCACGTGGCCAGTAAGTCCAGGCGTCCGCATCCCCGAAATGGGATCGTACCCGCCTTGCTATGCGGTCGGCGCATCTACAACATGGCTGCCAATGAATGGTATTCGCGGCCATACTATACGCCATCGCGGCGCCGACGATTCACGCTTCTCCTGTTCACCGTCTTGGTTGCCGGTTTCGGATCGCGGACTCTGGGCGTAAAATTTACCCTGCCCTTCAAAAACTCCTTCATTTGCGCCGTGCCGCGCTTGGTAGGCGGGGGCGCGCTGAAATCTGGGGGAAGGTGATTCCGATGCCGACGATTAGCAGTGGGAGTATAAAACGTCCAGTCGACCGATTGCCGACGGGACACTTCACGGTTAAGAAAATTGATCAGATGGAAAAACCAATCCGCCAAGGGCACGCTTTCCTCATCACTCGCAGCTGTCAAGGAGTTGCCTTCTGCAGGAAATAAAGTACCGCGATCAAGGACGACGACTCGATTCAGGTACTCACATGGAACGCCCTTTGCAGCACAGGAGTCGCGGAATCTCCTCAGCTCGCCGTATGCCCAACTCTTACCGGACACAATGTCGGTGGTATATCCGAACACAGACGTGAAGACGCGCGGGTACCTCATCAGGTCATTCCCACGCCTAGCCGAAGCCCAATCCCCGCCGAATGGTTGGAGCGCAATCAAACGCTTCAAACCGTCGACCGCTTCATTGACCCTGTCCTTGGTCAAACGGCTCTTCACCTCGATCGTGGCTAACAGAGCTTCGGCGGGCAAGATATACGGATCATCTTCATGGAACCGTGGGAACGGCATATTCACTGACGCATCGAATATAATTACGTCGATTTGGCCCGATGTTTGGCCAGCCGCGTCCACCACCTCACCACTTATCGCTCTAAATTTGTCCGGCAGCGTTCTATTGAGAAAATCCACAAGTGATGTTTCCCGCGCCTGCCCGCGTATACCTTGATGCCTGTACGCCTCGGCGGCCTTGAAAGCGGCCTGCATCGCATCTTGAAGGCCGTGAAGCAATTTATCAATCTTATGCTTGCTAGGATTAATGGCGTTACCCTCCATTTGTGATATGTGCCATATAACCACATCCGGCCTATGTTAACTTAATCTGAGGTCGTGACCAAATAGATGCAATGCTGCTATCGTAACGGCCATATCTTTCGAGTTCATTTGGCGCGGTCTATGACTGCAGATGCTCCCAAGCGCCTGAGAACGCGGCGGGGCCAATTTCGACACTGGCCATGCGCTATGGCGCAGAACTTATCAGCGGGCCATCGGATGGTAGTCAGCGCGTATAACCACCGTAACTTTGGGCAAGCTCAGCTTGACCCGTCCATCGCTGTACGGCCTCAGAGGCGCAGCAGTGCGCACCGTCGCCTAGCTTTCGGGCGCGCGGTCAAGCTCGAGTTTGGGCGTGGTCGGTCTGCCGGGCCGGATGCTCGGCTTTTGCGCGAATGAACAGTGCTTCGGCGAGGTTGGTAGGGCCGTCGTATGCCGGCAGGCTGATTAGTCGCCGTGAGCGGCAGGCTTTCGTGTGCGCCGTGATGGCGGCCCAGGGCGAGCGGGCGGCAAGCTAGGTTGCGCCGTCGAGCGGCACACGCTGCCGGGGCCTTGCGGGTGCGGGTTGTGGACATTTCATCTCCTAAGGTGGTGCCGCTGGCCGACCGAGCAGCAGAGCCAGCGAACCTACAAGCGGTTGTTTTCTGCTAGCCCCGGTCAATGTGTAGTCCGCTGCGAAACCCCTCCACTACGGGAGGTGAGGCGGAACCCCCGGCGCAGCCGCCAGAACGCGGGCGGCCATCGTCAAACAAAAGTTGAGGCAGCAATCAATCCGCCCGTGAGCCCACTGATTTCGGGGACACCGCAGGAGCACCCGCCCAACAATATGCGGCGTGAACGTACTCGCCGCTCTGGCGCTCTCGGCAGCATTCCTCGCCCCGGCGGCTCCCGCCCCGCCGCCATCGCCTACCAACTGCACGCCTCTTACCAACGGCGGCAATTGCTATGAGCCGGGCGAGTTCTGCCGTAAGGGTGACCACGGCGCCAGCGGCATCGCTGGTGATGGCAAGCAGATCGTGTGCGTTAACAACGACGGATGGCGCTGGGAACCGGTCTCCTAGGCAAATACCTCCCCGTGGCTAAGCGGCCGAACCATCTCCCCGGCGGATAAGCGCGCTGGTCAGGGTTGCGCCCCACTAGTCACTCCGGCCAACGATCTAGCTCCCGCTTAGTTTCGTACGGGCCAACCGCAACCACATTTCACAAACGCCGCCGCGCCCACGCCAATGTCGGGCCAGCGCCGTAGCGTGGCATCAACATCGACGGAGAATCGGGGGTCAGGATGCCGAAGCGGTCTAACGAATTCCAGAGACTCATAGCGCTGTTGACCATGGCGAAGAGCGATGGCGCGATTGTGCAGGAATCGGTCGAGCCGATGGAGATCACCTCGGACGAACGGCGAGAGGTCGACATCGTTGCCGTCGGAACGGTCGCGGGTCATCAGAGCATCGTTTGCATTGAGTGCCGTGATTGGAAGCGTAAGCAGGATGTTCAGTGGGTCGAGCAAGCCCGTACCAAGTTCGACGACTTAGGCGCGAACGTGCGGGTTCTCGTCTCCTCTAGCGGATTTACGAAGACAGCCCTGGCGAAGGCTGCCCGTTATGGCATTAAAACCATTACGCCGGGTGAAATCACCGAGGAGTTCGTTGGACAAGTCGTCAACAGCGCCACGCAAGCGGAATACCGCCATTGGGTCACCCTCGTGAAGAAGACAGAGATAGTAGTTGCGCTTGACGGCTTAACTGACCAACGAGAATTTGTAGGGACCTGTCCGCTCTTCACTGGCGACGGTGAACAAGTCGGCATGTTCGACGGCCTCGTAGAACACGTCAGGAAACACCACACACATACTCACGAAGAGATGTGGGCGGAGAGTGCACGCCAGGGTGAGGAGCGCTACGGCAAAGGCAAGTTTCCATTCCTTTTCACGGGCGACTACCCCGGCCCCACGATTAACGGCCAGAAAATCTACGTCAAAGGAATCGACCCAGCGGGCCAGGAAGTACTTGTCGAGCTCGCGAATGTCATCGTCACTTTTGAGGCACGGCGAACAGTCGCTGAAGTGAATCTTTCCCATGGCGAGTTCGACGGCACATACTTCGCCACAGGGTCAGGCGCCCTCGGCGACGCGAAGGTGCAGTTGGTCTACATCGAGACAGCCGAAGGGGGCCTCGACGTGATTGGCCGCATCGACGGCCCCCTCGACACGCTTGGGCTGAAGACGCCGGCTGAGGGCTATGACGCCGATTCGAAGCTGTCCAATTGGCCGAGCTCTCAGTAGCACCGGTCAGGTGGGTCCATGACCAACGACTTGGGAGGGTATGGCCATGCATGAGCGTTCAATTGCGGTTGGAATCGGTCTCACCGCCATTGCGCTGGCGGGGACGGGGCTGTTCATCACAGCCGCCCAACGTCATTGGGCCGAGCCATCAACCATGTGGACGGGATTGGGCTCCGCGGCGACCCTCGTGACCGCTGTCGTGGCCATATGGACCCTCATTGCGTTGCGGACTGACAGCCGAGATCGGACGAGGCCGATGATGGTTGCGGAACTGAAGCCATCCGTGCTCACTAGCAACGCCGAACTCCACATCACGAATGCCGGGCAGTCCGTCGCCACCAATGTGAAGGTCGAATTCGACCCTCCGCTGCCAGTTTTGAAAGGAGCTGAAGCTGAAGGGAAGACCACCCCCTACCTTCAGCGACGATATGACCGCGTGATCCCCACCTTCACGCCGGGAATGGTGATGGATAACCTGTATCAAGAGGCTGAGGATCCCGACGAACCCGTCCCCGACGAGTTCACAATCACGTTCCACTACAACGACACCCGTGGCAGGGAGTATACCGACCGGTACTTCTTGACACTGGAAACTCTCAAGAACCAGACCGGCGCTTACCCCTCGACATCGAGGGCTGATGGAGAGCGGCGTCGCGCAGTTAAGGCAATCGAGCACATCGCGCGGGGAATCGGGCGCGCATAGGTAGGTCACATAGTGACGTAAGGGTCGCTTCGGGTGGGGCCTTGGCTGACATAGTGATGCAATGGCAGCCGTCCAGCCGTGGCTTCAGCCGATAGCAACCGTCGTAGCGGGGCTCCTAGCTCTCACCGGCGCGCTCATCGCCTTCAAGGCAGTGACGCGCCAAATAGAAGCGGCGGCTGAACAGCACACGAAGAATCGCGACGCCGAATGAGCGCGGCTCCGCCGGAGCGAACTGCTTGATGTTCTTCTAGACGTCCGCAACATTCATTCGTTCCTGCACCGGGCACTCGCCGATGCCGTCGCCTGGAAATACATCTCCGAGAACCCGGCGAGCAACGTCAAGCCGCCGCGCAACCCACGTACCCGCCGGCACGTGTGGAAACCCGAGGAGATTCGGACCTTCCTGGCCTCGGTGCGGGAGGACCGCTTTGCCGCACTGTTCCTCCTGGAGTTGACCACCGGGATACGGCGAGGCCAGATCTGCGGACTCAAATGGTCGGCGGTCGATCTAGATGCCGGAAAGGTGACCGTGCACGACAACCGGGTGGTCGTCGGCGGCCAAGTTGTGGACAAGGCGGGCGGCAAGACCCGCAATGCCGACCAGACCATCTCCATCGACAAGACGACAGTCGGTGCCCTGCGGCAGTGGCGCGCCCAACAGAACACCGAGCGGGAGTTCTTCGGCGACGTCTACCACCCGGGTGACTTCGTGTTCACCTATCCCGACGGACGTCCTCCCCACCCGGATTCGATCCGCCAGCGCTTCGAACGTCTGACGGCCAGGGCGGGGTTGTCCCGCATCACGTTTCACGATCTTCGCCACACCTATGCCACCGGCGCGCTGCGGGCCGGGGTGAGCCCGAAGATCGTCAGCGAGCGCATCGGCCACGCCAACATCGGTTTCTTCCTGGAGACCTATGCCCACGTGCTCGACAACGACGACAGCGAAGCGTCCGAGCAAGCCGCCTCGTTCCTGCTCGGCAACAGCTGGACCGACGGCGACGATGCTCCAGCGAATCTGCCACCGCACGATATAACGTAGAGGTTATACTCGTGTCGAAGCGTTGGGACGTGATCCTGCTCGACGAGGTCGAACAGTGGTTCTTCTCGCTCGACAGGGACACGATGGCGGCGGTCACCGGTGCCATCGACCTGTTGGAGCTGGAGGGGCCGACACTGGGTCGGCCGATTGTCGACAAGGTGAACGGCTCGAAGTTTCACAGCATGAAGGAGCTGCGTCCGGCCGGCACCAGCATCCGCGTCCTGTTCATCTTTGACCCGGCCCGGCAGGCGATCCTGCTCCTGGGCGGCGATAAGGCAGGTGATTGGAAGCGCTGGTACGACAGGAACATTCCGATCGCGGACGCGCTTCGAGAGGTGGCTGGCGACCGAGCACGGAGGGTGATGACCATGGCGCGCCACTGGCGAGACATCCGCGCGGATGCGATCGCGCAGGGTCGGCTCGACACCGCGCGAGCCCGGGCTGCGCGCGAGGAGATGCGTGAGGCCGTCCAGGCGCACCGTCTGGCCGAGATCCGCAAGGCGCTGGGCCACTCCCGCCAAGCCGACGTTGCGGCCCTCATGGGCGTCTCTCAGGCCCGCGTGTCGAAGCTGGAGAGCGGCGACCCGTCGCACACCGAGCTTGGCACGCTTCAGGCGTACGTCGCTGCGCTCGGCGGACAGCTGCGCGTCGTCGCCGAATTCGGCGATGACACCGTCGAACTGACCGCCTGAGGTCACCGATGCTGTTGAAACGCCTCGATCAATCGGCGACTCAGGATCTCCCCAGCTTCGGGGGCACCACGGTCGAGTGCGGCTAGCGTCATCAGCTCATCGGGTTCTGCCCGTAGGGGGTGATCGAACATCAGCAGGAACTGCGCAGACGTCCGTGGCATAGCGGAGGCATCGCCAATCGCCAATGTTCTTACCGGCTCGACGCCCACGGCGATCGCCACATGCGGCGACGAAAGCGCCTGCGTCTGACCGATCAATCGGAGCATGCCCGCGACCTGCAGAGGCAATTGTGAGGGATCGAGAACAGCGCCGAGACCGTCTCGGGGTAACGATGCCCACGCCGATACTTGGCCGCTTTGGCCAATACGTAGTCCTACCGTCCGGCCGTGGACAGCAGAGTTCCAACCCACGCGTTCGTCATCGCCGAACAGCAGATAGATCGCGTCTTTGACAGCACGGGGCTCTAGCCCGGCGCGGTCGTCAACCAGGCCGCTACGGCGCATGCGTCCGACCAACGCATCCTTTACGTCTGCCAAGGCCCTCGCCGACAGCGGCGCTGCCGGTGACGGCAGCACGTGAACTTCGATGATGGCCGGTGAGAACTGCTGATTTTGACCGCCCAACTCGAACTGTTGACGCCACTGGATAACCGGCGGTTCCGCTATGGGCACGAAGTCGAGGGGTCTGCCGCTCTCGGCAAGTTCGCGGACTTTGGCCGCCACCTTGGTCAGCAACTCGGCCGTGGAACTGAACGAGTCACGGAACACGCCCGATGCGTAGTCCTCGATCCCGGCCACGAAAGCGACTTGGTCGGCATCGAGTTCGACGTTTGACTTGCGGTAGACCAAGCGCGGCAAGCCGGCCGTCGTGGCGGCCATCCATTCATCGTGAGTGGCGGACTGCCCGGTGTCTTCAAAGACATGTCCATAGTGGGGCCCCACCAACAGCAGGTAGACCTCAGAGCTTGCGACTCCGGCGAGGCACGCTTCCCTGCTTGGCACCGTCTGAGCGGTGAAGTCTTCGAAGCGCACCGGCGTATGGCCGATCGCTGACACGAGCCCCGGTAAAGCATCGCGCTCCTCTTCTAGGCCCCGACGCACACTGCTAATGAAGATCCTCAAGTAGACGGCCCTCCTGTAATGGCCGCCGTTCGGGCGGCATTAACGAACTCCTCCCATCGTTCACGCTTGGCTTGATCGCTTAACCATGTGTTGATGCCGATGCGCTCGGTGGCCGCGCCGAAGGAAAGCTCGATCTCTAGCGGTGCGAAGTGGGTGTGAGCGCCGATCTGGTCGGTCCAGGCTCGGTGGTAAACCCGAGTGAACGCGAACGACGTCGCCGTCCGGAGCGGTCGCATCCGGGCAGTGAGGGCAGTCGGGTCCACCGGCCTATCGAAGCTGCCCGGCCGTCTCCGTTGACGGTCTTCCAACGCGTCGTACTCTTCAGGCTCGAAACTGGCCTCGACGTGAGCCAAACCGGATGGAGTGAATACCCACGTCCGCCAGATCGTCGGAGCATCCCACTTGTATTCGGTGTGGGAGGCCACAATCTGGTCGACGTCGCCGACTAGCGCAGCAAGCGTCAGCATGACGACGTTAGGCGCACTGCGCGGACCAGGGTTCGGATGATTGGCAGCAGTCGTATGGTGAATGACCTTCTGCCACTGAGCTTCGGTGAGATCCATGCTTCCCTCCTCTCCTTGGCTCGCACACGCTACCGGTGCGTACTGACATTTCCGACGCGGGACGCCGTCGACGACCTTGTGCTTCTGAACCTCGTGCCCCGATAGGCGCTGTCACCGCGTCGTGTCGGTGTGCCGTCGCCCCATCAGGTATCAGACGCCAACCTCCTCAGCAAACAACCCGGCGGCGACTGAACCCTCTAATTCAACACCCGTTAGCCACCCTTTGGGCTGCTCTAGACCGGTAGTTAGACAGTCTTATGTTCCCAAATATGTTCCCAATTGGCATGAAAACGGCCCCCGGAGAGTTCTCCGGGGGCCGTTTCACTTGGTAGCGGGGACAGTGTGTGATTCCACGACATAGTTGACAGATGTCTCGCGACATAGTTGACACCTCAGTAGTTGTGGGAGGTCGG
>NZ_LZJI01000237.1 GCF_001667775.1 Mycobacterium sp. E1747 | reverse complement strand
TCGAAGATGCCCGGCGCAATCGCCGGCGCCCGCTCGAGCACCCGGGCGTCCACCCTGAGATTCAGCGCGCCGAGGTCGCCCGCCCGCAGGTCGGCCAGCGTGCTCACCGCGGCCAAAAACCTCTCCCGCTCAGCCGCGTCCACAACGTCGCCGGCGAGCTCGGTGAACTTCTGGACGTACTGCGGGCGCCGGAACGGGCGCGCGCCCAACGGATGGGCGTCCGCGACGGCCAACTCGTCGACGATCACGTCCCCGCTTTTGAGCGTGACCTCGGCGCGCTGAATCTCAGGGTGGACGCCCGGGTGCTCGAGCGGGCGCCGGCGATTGCGCCGGGCATCTTCGATGAGTGAATCGCGTGTGCGCCCGCGGTTTTACGTGCGCGCCCAGGGCGATAATTTCGCCTTGGCCTCCGTTCACGCTGAAAGCCCTCGGCGACACTCGGCCGCGAGGGCCGCGGCTTAGGCGGGTCCGCCGTATTGCCACACCAGGTTGTGCGCGCCCGTCATCGTGGGGTTGCACCACATCGTCCGGCCGTTGGCGTCCTGGGTGGTCGCGTTCAAGACGGTGCAGGAATCACCGGGCCCGGGGGGGTCGGCACCGGCGACGGCAACGGGCGAGACGGCGAGCGTCGCCAGCGCCGCCGCCGATATGACGATTCGGAGCCTGCTCATGGTGGACGCCTCCTAAGGGCCGCGCCGATCCGGTTTCACGGTATCCGGCGGCCGAGTCGCGGGCAAAGGATTCTTGCGCGGCTCGCGTGCCGCTGGCCTAGAACACGTTTTAATCTGACCACCATGGGATTTCTCAAGCCTGAGCTGCCGCAGCTCGATATGGCCGAGTGGAACAAGGGCACCCGTAGCGAGAAGATCCGGCCGATGGCCAAGCACTGGGCCGAGGTGGGCTTCGGCACGCCGGTCGCGATGCACCTGTTCTACGTCGTCAAAATCCTGCTCTACATCCTTGGCGCGTGGGTGTTCGCCTCGGCCACCAGAGGGCTCGGGGGGTTCACCCACGTCGCGTCGTGGTGGTCGGAGCCGATCGTGTTCGAGAAGGTCGTGCTGTACACGATGCTGTTCGAGGTCATCGGGCTGGGTTGCGGCTTCGGCCCGCTGAACAACCGGTTCTTCCCGCCGATGGGCTCGATCCTGTACTGGATGCGGTTCGGCACCATCCGGCTGCCACCGTGGCCGAATCGGGTCCCGCTGACCGAGGGCACCAAGCGCAAGCCGATCGACGTCGCGCTGTACGCGCTGTTCCTGCTGGTGACGTTGAGCGCGCTGTTCGCCGACGGCACGGGCCCGATGCCCGAGCTCGGCACGACGGTCGGGCTGCTGCCGGCCTGGAAGATCGTGCTCATTCTGCTGCTGCTCGGCGTGCTCGGCCTACGCGACAAGGTGATCTTCCTGGCCGCCCGGGGCGAGGTCTACGCGACGATGGCGGTGACGTTCCTCTTCGGCGGGGTGGACATGATTGTCGGCTCCAAGGTGGTGTTCCTGGTGATCTGGATGGGCGCCGCCACGTCGAAGCTCAACAAGCACTTCCCGTTCGTGATCTCGACGATGATGTCCAACAACCCGTTGGTGCGGCCCCGCTGGCTCAAGCGGCAGTTCTTCGAAAAGTTCCCCGAAGATCTGCGGCCCGGTCGGTTGTCGCGATGGCTGGCTCACCTCAGCACCGCCATCGAGATGCTGGTGCCGCTGCCACTGTTCTTCTGCCACAGCGGCTGGCCCATCACCGTGGCTGCCATCGTCATGGTCTGCTTCCACCTCGGGATCCTGGTGTCGATCCCGATGGGCGTGCCGCTGGAGTGGAACGTCTTCATGATCTTCGGTGTGCTGTCGCTGTTCGTCGCGCACGCCCGCCTGGGCCTGCGCGACCTGAGGCACCCGGTGGTGGTGGCGATACTGTTCGTCGTCATCGCGGGAATCGTTCTGTTGGGCAACGTGTTTCCCCACAAGATTTCGTTTCTGCCGGGGATGCGGTACTACGCCGGGAACTGGGACACCACGCTGTGGTGCATCAAGGGATCGGCGAGCGAGAGGATCGCCAGGGGCGTCGTGGCGATCGCCAGCATGCCGCAGGCTCAGCTGGAGCGGTTCTACGGCAGCCCGGAGGCCGCGCAAATCCCGCTTTACATGGGATATGCGTTCCGCGGGTTCAACACTCACGGTCGTGCGCTGTTCACCCTGGCGCATCGTGCGATGGCGGGCCAGAACGAGGACGACTACGTGCTGACCGACGGCGAACGCATCTGCAGCACCGCCATCGGCTGGAACTTCGGCGACGGCCACATGCACAACGAGCAGCTGATCGCCGCGCTGCAGGAGCGGTGCCACTTCGAGCCGGGCGAGGTGCGGGTGGTGCTGCTCGACGCGCAGCCCATCCACAAGCAGACGCAGGCGTACCGGCTGGTGGACGCGGCGACCGGCGAGTTCGAGCGCGGCACCGTCCGCGTCGCGGACATGGTGACCCGGCAGCCGTGGGCCGACGACGTTCCCGTCCAGGTGCTTTCGGACGTCACGCCAGCGTGACGCTCGGCGCGCAGCGCCACGCTGGCGTGACACTCGGCTAGGCGCCCGAACGCACCTCATGCGCCGCGGCGACCATGTTCTTCAGCGACGCGGTGACCTCATCGGAGTTGCGGGTCTTCAGGCCGCAGTCGGGATTGACCCAAAGTCGTTCCGCGGGAACCGCTCTCAGTGCCGCGCGCAACGACTCCGCCATCTCGGCGGTGGTTGGCACCCTCGGCGAATGGATGTCGTAGACGCCCGGCCCGACGCTGTTGGAGAAGCCGATCGAGTTGAGGTCGTCCAGCACCTCCATGTGTGAGCGCGCCGCCTCGATGGACGTGACGTCGGCGTCCAGGTCGGCGATGGCCCCGATCACCTCACCGAACTCCGAGTAGCACAGGTGGGTGTGGATCTGCGTGGAGTCCGCGACGCCGGAGGTGGCCAAGCGGAAAGACCCTACGGCCCAACGCAAGTAGTCCTGCTGATCGGCGCGGCGCAGCGGCAGCAGCTCGCGGAGCGCCGGCTCGTCGACCTGGATGACGGCGATGCCCGCGGACTGCAGGTCCACGGTCTCGTCGCGGATGGCCAACGCCACCTGGTTGGCGGTGTCCGCCAGCGGCTGATCGTCGCGGACGAACGACCAGGCCAGGATCGTGACCGGACCGGTCAGCATGCCCTTCACCGGCTTGTCGGTCAGCGACTGCGCGTAGGAGATCCATTCGACGGTCATCGGGTGCGTCCGGATGACGTCGCCGTAGAGGATCGGCGGCCGCACGCAGCGGCTTCCGTACGACTGCACCCATCCGTTCTGCGTCGCGAAGAAGCCCTCCAGCTGCTCGGCGAAGTACTGCACCATGTCGTTGCGCTCCGGCTCGCCGTGCACCAGCACGTCGAGACCAAGTTCCTCCTGCAGCTTGATGACGTCGGCGATCTCCTTGCGCATCCGCTTTTCGTACTCCGCCTGGTCGATCTCGCCGGCTCGCAGCGCGGCGCGCGCCTTGCGGATCGCGGAGGTCTGCGGGTAGGAGCCGATGGTCGTCGTCGGCAGCGGCGGCAGGTGCAGCCGCGCTTCCTGGCTGGCGCGGCGCTTTGCCGCGTCACCGCGGTGGGTGCCGGTGGCGACGATCGCGTGGATGCGAGACCGCAATTCGTCGTTGTGCAGCCGGGGATCGCTCTTGCGGGAGGACACCGCGGCATTGGACGCCGCGATCTCGTCGGCGACGGCCTCGCGCCCGTCGCGCAGGGCGCGCGCGAGCGTCACCACCTCGGCCACCTTCTCCTGCCCGAACGCCAGCCAGGTGCGCAGCGCGTCGTCCAGATCGTTCTCCGGTTCCAGCGAGTACGGCACGTGCATCGTGGAGCATGAGGTCGAAACCGCCACGGCGCCAGCCGAACCCGCCAGGGTGGCCAGTTTGCCGAGCGCCGCCGCCAAGTCGGTGCGCCAGATGTTGCGCCCGTCGACGACTCCGGCCACCAGGGTCTTGCCGGACAACTCCGGGATGCCCGCCACCGCCACGTCGGGGCCGTACACCAGGTCGACGCCGATCGCCTCGACCGGGGTGCGGGCCAGCCCGGCCAGGGAGGCGCCGGGATTACCGAAGTAGGTGGCGACGTAGATGCCGGGGCGGTTGCCCACCTTGCCCAGCGCGTTGTAGGCGGCCTCGGCCAGCGCCGGGGCATCGGGGGAGATGTCGGTCACCAATGCCGGCTCGTCGAACTGCACCCACTGCGCGCCGTTGTCCGCGAGCAAGGGCAGCAGCTCCGAGTAGATTCCCACCAGCTGCTCAAGCCGCTCGATCGGCGCGCCACCGCCGTTGACCGCTTTGCTCAAGAGCAGGAAGGTGATCGGCCCGATCACGACCGGGCGGGCGGGAATGCCCTGTTCCAGAGCCTCTTTTAGCTCAGAGAGCACCTTGTCGGGGTTGAGCGCGAACGTCGTCGTGGGCTCGATCTCGGGAACCAAGTAGTGGTAATTGGTGTCGAACCACTTGGTCATCTCCAGCGGCGCCACATCGGAGTTGCCCCTGGCGGCGGCGAAGTAGCGGTCCAGGTCGTCGGGCAGCTGGGCGGCCCGTGCCGGCAGGGCGCCGAGCATGACCGCCGTGTCCAGCATCTGGTCGTAGTAGGAGAACGTGTTCACCGGGACGGAGTCCAGGCCGGCGGCGGCGAGGCCGGCCCACATGTCGCGCCGCAACGTGGCGGCGACCGATTCCAGCTCCGAGCGACTGGTGCGTCCGGCCCAGTAGCCCTCGGTGGCGCGTTTGAGTTCGCGCTTCGGGCCGATGCGCGGGGAGCCGACGACCGTTGCGGTAAATGGTTGCGGGGTCACGATATCTTTCGTCCTTCAATCGACGGGGTGGTCACCGCCCACGGACGCAAGCCAATCCGGCCGCGGTGGCACCTGTAGTACATAAACCGCAACCGGCGCAGCCAAACGCCCATTCCACGAGGCGATGAGCCGCCGGGCGCGGCGCGCCCGGCACAACTGGCAGGTCTTCGGACTCGCAGGCGCGCACCGGCTGGTGCTCCTACGCCCGGTCGACGATGCGACCCGAAAGCCGCTGTGGAGCCGGACAGTTCCTACTGGCCGTCGCTTCCCGGTCTTGCGACCAGTGCTTGGGTGACGGCGGTCGTTCCTGCATACCGCTGCGGGACAGTCCCGGGCTCTCACCGGGTTCCCTCTCGCGAAGCGTTACCAACCCGCCTCGCTCGATGCCGAAGTCGCGTGGTGCGGCGACGGCAGACCAGCTGCGTGGCGGAGTTTACAGCGTCGAACGTCACGGCGAAGCGGTGGCGCGCGGCCGGTTAGCGCCCCCGTCAAACACAGCGCGGAACCGTCCGGCCTGCTACAAATGCCTCACCACCAGAAAAGGAATCCCAAACATGAAGACGAGAGTATTGACGTCCACATTCGGCGCTGCGGTGGCGACCTTGGCTGCTGGTGTCATGTGGACCGCGCCATCGGCCTCGGCCGGCACAGACTTCTGCAATGGGCTCCCGCCCAAGGACGCTCACGATTGCAATTGCGGCTTCGACTTCGCCCCCGGTAGTCCGGAGCTTCAACAGTGCCTATCGGGAAAGGCGCCTGCGCCCGTTCCCGCGCAACCTTAGGCACGGGGCACCGACCGGCGCTAAGCCCTCGGCGCGAGGCCCGCGTCATTAGCGGCAGCTTGCTCGGGTCGGCGCTCAGGGCGGATCCCGCCTCGTCGGGCAAAGACCGACAGTCGGCAAGCTTCCCACGCGTCACCTCTGCGGTCAGCGTTTCAGCGCTTCGGCGATGGGCACCCCGGTCGTGTCCAAGCCGTTGTTGAAGTCGATGGTTCGCCCGACGGTCGAGTCGTCGGCCAGCGCGGCGGCTATGACCAGCGCGACATCGGCGCGGGAGACCTCAACTTTGCCCCTGCCCAACTCGATGCGGCCGGTGGCCGGTTCGAGGGTGAGCCGCCCTGGTCCCAGCACTGTCCAGTTCAGGTCGCTGGCGCGCAGGTGCGCGTCCGCCGACGCCTTGGATTCCGCGTAGGGGAAGAACGGATCGTCTGGCGGTACACCATGATTCGGGCCGGCACCGAAGTACGACACCATCACGAACCGCTTGACGCCGGCCTGCGCGGCGGCGTCGATCACCCGAATGGCCGCATCGCGGTCGACGGCGTAAGTCCGCGCCGCGTTGCCGCCGCCGGCCCCGGCGGAGAAGACGACCGCGTCGTGGCCGGCCAGCAGAGTGGCCAGCGGGCCCGTGTCGAGTCGCTCAATGTCGGCAACCACCGGGTGGGCGCCGGTGGCCGCGACGTCGTCAGAGTGGTCCGGATTGCGGAAGACCGAGGTCACCTCGTCGCCGCGTTCGGTCAGGATGGGGGCCAGTTCAAGCGCGACCTTGCCGTGCCCGCCGATGACGATGATCCGTGCCATGCCCCCCGACGGTAGTCCTGTAAATCCCCGGCTGCGCTCAGGTGGCGACGCCGTGGCCGGCGTCAGCTGCGCTGCAGTCCGTGAATGGCGAGTTCCATGACTCGTTTCGCTTGCCGCTTGCCCTCTGCACCATCCCCGACCCGCCAGAGGAAGCTCATGAGCAACACGACGTCCGCGGGATCAAGGTCGGACCGAAGTGATCCGTCCGCCGCGCAGGCATCGAGCAATTCGCCGGCTGCTGCGACGAGCGGGGCATAGGTCTGGCTGACGACATCCTCGGCCGCCGCACTGTCGAGCGCCTCGCCGAGTCCGTGTTTGACGCGAACATATTCGGCGAGCTTGAGGAACCATGCGCGTAACGCATCCAGTGGCGGGTGGGCGCGCAGCAATCGAGGTACCGAACTCACCAGCCGCTGGACGTCGTGACGGTATACCGCGAGGATCAACGCTTCGCGCGTTGGGAAGTGGCGGTATAGAGTTCCTGCTCCGACGCCTGCGCGTTTGGCGATCTCATTCATGGACGTGGTTCCTGACTCGGCAAACGCGTCATGTGCAACATCGAGGATCAGCTGCCGATTTCGCAACGCGTCGGAACGAATTGGGACGACTCTCTCGCCTGCCACAGGCCCTCCCCGCCCGACGAAGACTAATCACATCGCGGTATCGAGCATAAGCTGCGTTTGCGGCCGGAACGTGTTGCCGCTCAGCGTTCGATTCCGCTGGCACTAGCGGACAAAAGACAGCTGAGGTATCTGCGCCGCGACCGCCCGCAATTGAGCATCGTCGGAGATCCCTTGGAAGTCGTAGCGGGGAGTGTACGGCGCCTCTACCATCTGCATTTCGTCCTGGGTGAGCTCGACAGCCAACGAGGCAACAGCATCATCGATTTGCCCGACGCAGCTTGCCCCCACGATTGGTGCCGCCACCGCGGGTTTGGCACGCAACCAGGCCAACGCCACTTGTGCGCGGCTGATGCCACGTCCCTCGGCGATAGTTCCGACGGCATCCACAATGGCAGCGTCGGATCGCGGGTCGTGGGTCGCGTAGAGCAAATCGGCGAATCCGTCGTTCGACGAGCGTGCGGTGGTCTTTGCGTCCTGCGGCGCTCGAGCAAGTCGTCCGCGCGCCAATGGGCTCCAGACAATCATCCCCACGCCCTCGTCCAGGCAGAGGGGGATCATCTCGCGTTCCTCTTCGCGGGCGAGCAGGTTGTAGTGATTCTGCATCGACACGAATCGCGCCCAGCCATTTGCGCGTTGCACGTGGAGGGCCTTGGAGAACTCCCATGCCGGCATCGATGACGCGCCGACATAGCGAACCTTGCCCGCCTTCACCAGATCGTGCAGGGCCTCGAGCGTCTCCTCCAAAGGTGTGGTGTGATCATTGCGATGAATCTGGTAGAGGTCCACGTAATCGGTGCCGAGCCGACGCAGCGAATGGTCGATCTCCGTCATGATTGCCTTGCGGCTCAACCCCTTTCCATTGGGGCCCGGACGCATGGGGTGCCTCAACTTGGTGGCGATGACCACATCGTCGCGGTCGGCGTAGTCATGCAGTGCACGACCGAGGATCTCTTCGCTGGAACCCTGTGAGTACATGTTCGCGGTATCGAAAAAGTTGATGCCGGCCTCGATTGCGTGCCTGATCAGCACCCGAGACTCCGATTCGGGCAATGACCACACCGGGTGCCCCCGCTGGGGGTCGCCGTAAGTCATGGCTCCTATCGCGATGGGAGACACATCGAGTCCTGTATTGCCGAGTTTGATGTAACGCACGAGCACTCCTACTAATCGACTTAGCGGAGAGTTCTCCGCTATCGCTGACCGAAGCTACCGGAGAGCTCTCCACTTGGCAAGGGTGCGGATTGGCAGGTAACCCCTCTGTACCGTCGTCCGTGTTGGCCGCAGTTGATCACCGCGCTCCATCAGGGGTGGGTGTCATGCTCGGGTTGCACGGCTGGAATCCGCGGCAAAACATTGAACCGCCGACCCCGCTCGGCCGTACTTGCAGAGGAGCGGTTGTGTCGACCGAGAGGGGAACGATGGCGCAGGTAGCTTCCGATGGCGACGGATCGACCACCTTTAGCACCCGCTCCCCGGAGCATGCGATCCATCTTTGTGAGTCGGCGTTCCATTCCCACAAACTTCGCCTGCTCGGTCCGTCGAAGGGCTTCCGCTTCACTCAACGACTCGTGCAGGTCGGGCCCATCACGTTGGCCGACCTCACCTACGACACCGACGTATCGCTCGGTTTCGCGGAGGGGCGCGACAGCTACTACGTACACATTCCGATTCAGGGTCGGCTTGAGTCGCAGCACCTTGGGCGGGAGCTGGTGTCATCTCCGACGACCGCGTCGATATACCGGCCCGATGCCGACATGGCGGTGACACGATGGCCCGGCGGCAGTCGTCACCTGGGGGTCAAGATCGATCGACTGGTTGTCGACACCGCGCTCGAGACCCTTCTGGGGCGCCGGCTGGACGCGCCTGTCGCCTTCGACCCGACGTTGCCCCTCACTGATGGCCCCACCCGGAGCTGGGTGAGTCAGCTTTTCTGGATGAACCGCGAACTGGGCCGTGTCGACAACCCCATGCGGCACTGGGCCGTTTCAGACCGGCTGGCGGAGAGCCTCGTCTACGGTTTGCTCTTGGTGGCGAACCATCCCTACCGCGAGGAGTTGGCCTCCTCGGTGCGGCCCGCCAGACCGGCGGCTGTACGCACAGCGATGGACATCATCGAAAGAGCGCCGCAGTCGGGGCTGTCGACGGCGGCGCTGGCCCGGCAATGCAACGTGAGCGTGCGGGCGCTGCAGGAAGGCTTCCGGCGACATCTCGGGATGTCGCCGATGGCTTACCTTCGTGCGGTCAGGCTCCGGCGTGCGCATGCCGACCTGCGTTCGGCGCACTCTTCGCAAACCACCGTCGCGGCCGTCGCCCAGCGCTGGGGGCTGGGCCACCTCGGCCGGTTCGCCGCTGCCTACCAAGCAACATTTGGTGAGACGCCCGTCCAGACCCTTCGTGGACGCGCCAACTGAGCGCTCTATCCGGTTAACTGACCGTCCGAATTCGTCATTTGCCTGGCGGCATGTCTTGTGTAATCGGTTGTGCGCGTTTGTCGCTTTCGCCAAGGGAGACGGGCTTGTCCCGTTCGACCTATCCGCAAAACGCGGAGCGGGAGCCGGTCAGCGCGCCAGTCCCCGTCGGACGTCACCCTTCATCACACCGGTGAGGTAGCCATGAACCATGGCTCAAATGACGCGGTTTCAATAACCGTCGATTACTCGCCTTGCCGGCTCAAGGGAATGAGGACGAAATGACATCGGCAACTGATGAAAAAGGCTTTCTCGCAGCCGTCTTCGCGGACCGCGTGCACCGCAATCAGAGGCGACTTGCTGCCAGACTGAAGCCGCAATACGACTTCATCGTGTGCGGCTCCGGCTCTTCTGGGTCCGTGGTGGCCCGCCGGCTGGCGGAAAACCCGAGCGTCAGCGTCCTCGTACTCGAGGCCGGTGGCTGCGACGAGGGGCCGGAGATCAGGCAACCGGAGATGTGGCTGGCAAATCTGGGAAGCGAGCGCGACTGGAACTTCGTCGCCGAACCGAATTGCCACTTGAACGGGCGGGCCATTCCGTACTCGATGGGAAAGGTCTTGGGTGGCGGTTCAAGCATCAATGTCATGGTGTGGGCGCGGGGTCACCGAAACGACTGGAATTATTTCGCCTCCGAGACCAAGGACCCGCAATGGAACTATGAATCGGTGCTGTCGATCTACCGAGCAATCGAGGACTGGCAGGGTGTCCCCGATCCGGACCGCCGAGGCACGGGTGGGCCGGTACACGTCGAACCCGCGGCCGAGCCCAGCCCCATCGCGCATGCGGGACTCGCGGCGGCGAACTGTCTTGGCATTCCGACCTTCCCGAGCCAAAACGGTGAGCTGATGGAGGCACAAGGCGGCGCGTCGATCGTTGATCTGCGTATCCGTAATGGGTTGCGCCAGTCAGTTTTTCGCACTTACCTCTATCCGCTGATGGATCGGCCGAACTTGACGGTCCTGACGGGCGCGTTGGTCACCGGAGTGGCACTTGACGGCGGTCGCGCCACCGGTGTGGAGTTCGTACTGGACGGCCACTTGCACCGCATCGGTGCGAAATCCGAGGTGGTTCTCTCGCTTGGAGCGATTCATACACCCAAGGTCCTCATGCAATCCGGGATCGGTGACCAGAATGAGTTGCGGCCGCACGGCATTCCGGTCGTACAGCATTTGCCGGGCGTCGGACGAAACCTACAGGACCACCCGGGCTTCTCGTGCGTCTGGGAGTACCAGGAACCGTTGCCCTGGCGCAACAGCGGTGGAGAAATGACCGTTTTCGCCCGGAGCGACTCCGGTTTGCGCACGCCGGACCTTCAGGCCTATCAGCTCGAGTTTCCGTTCTCGAGCCAAAAGAACGCCGAGCGATTCGGCTTACCGGAGTCAGGCTGGAGCATGTATGGCGCGGTGGTGCGTCCGAAAAGTCGCGGGCAGATTCGTCTGTCCGGGCCGAACCCGGGCGACCCGGTGCGGATCCACGCCAATCTCCTCTCGCACCCCGACGACCTCACTGCCGCGGTGTTGTGTCTCGAATTGTGTCGCGAACTTGGCAATTCGGGGCCTCTTCGGAGATTCAGCAAACGCGAAGTTATGCCGGGGAGCCTCAACAAAGCTGACCTGGCGCTCTTTATCCGCAACGAGGCCACGACTTATCACCATCAGACAAGCACGGCCAAGATGGGTCGGGACAGCATGTCTGTGGTCGATGGCTCGTTGAAAGTGTATGGCGTGGAGGGTCTTCGGATCGCCGATGCGTCGATCATGCCTCGGGTCACCACCGGGAACACCATGGCTCCGTGCGTCGTCATCGGCGAGCGTGCCGGGCAGATTTTGCGGCACGCGCACGCGTTGTGAGTCGACTGGAGGGAAGTGCGGGATGACTTCGAAACCCATGGTGGACCTGACCGGTAGCTTCACCACACGGATGCACGAGGTACTGGGCGAGGCGGCGCGGCGTGGCCCGCTGGCCACGGATGAGATCACAGGCGCCACCGTTGTGCTGCGGCAGCGCGACGTCGAAGCGCTTGCCCGCGATGAGCGGCTGAACGGAATCGGGCTGGCGCTGTTCGATCTGATGGGGATCAGCGACGGCCCCTTGCGTGGCTGGTACAGCCGGCTGTTGGTCACCACCGAGGGCGACTATCATCGCCGCCTTCGATCGCTCGTCTCCCGGGCCTTCACGCCGCGCTCGGTCGAGGAACTGAGGCCGACCGCCGCTGAGTTGGCCGCCGACGCCATCGCTTCGGCAACGCGGGACGGCGGAGATCTGGTGGCTGCCTGTGCCGGCCTGTCGACCCGGCTGATTTGCCGCCTCCTTGGCGTTCCGGATAGCGATGTCAGTGCATTCTCGCGATGGGGGGATGCGTTGAGCCCGGTGTTCTACGTGATGACCCCTGACCAGATCGCGGAGGCAACGAGAGCGATTGTCGAATTGCGTCGCTATGTTGCGGCGTTGGCGCAGCGTCGGACCGAAGATCCAGCTCCGGACCTGATCACCGGTTTGCTGACCGCGGAGGCCGATGGGGACAGGCTGACTCGGGACGAGACCGTGGCGATGATCGCGAATCTGCTTGTCGCCGGCCATGACACGACCGGAAGTCAAATCCCATGCAGCCTGCTTGTCACGTTGCAGCACCGCGACCGGCTCGATGGGGTAGCGGGGGATGATGCGCTGCTGGCCAGCGCGGTCGCCGAGACCATGCGCATCGAGCCCAGCATCCCCCTGATTCCGCGCACCGCCATTGCGCCGATCGATTTGCACGACACGACCATCCCGGCAGGATCGATCGTCTTGTTGTGCATCGCCTCGGCATGCCGGGACGGGTCGGCGTGGCACGAGCCGGACCGGTTCGACCCGGGGCGCTTCACGCGTCCCGGGATGCCCCGGCTGATGAACTTCGGTGCCGGAGCGCACTACTGTCTGGGTACCTCACTTGCAAAGGTCGCGGTGGAGGAGTGCGTGCGGGCGGCTCTCGCCGCGCGGCCCTCACTGCGCCTGGCGGAGGACCCGGCCGAGATTGCGTGGCGCCGCGTACTTGGGCGCAGCCCAGAGCGGTTGCTCGTCGATCCAGACTCGGCGGTCTGAGCGCCCATCGCCCCCTAGAGCTTCACGCGCCCCATGATGATGTCGATGATCGGCTTGCCCGGCGGGTAGGCGTTGGTCAGCGAGGCCATCGTGTGGCCGTAGTCCACCAACAACGTGATGCCGCTGATGCCGAAGGCGGCGGCGCTGTTGAGGAACGCCATCACGTCGCCCATCTGCTCCGGGGTGTGCACCTTCGAACCGGTCTCGTCGCGGTAGTCCTGCGCGAAGGTCAGCCAGAGGTCGGCGTTGGCCTGGGCCAGGGGGGTGTCGGTGGGGCCGGGGCAAATCGCGTTGATGCGGATGCCCTTTTTCAGCAGCGGGTAGCCCTGGGTCGCGACGTAGGCGTTGACCACCTTTTTGGAGAAGCCGTAGTGGATGATGCCTTCGGCTTCGTGCGCCTTGACCCACTCCTGCGCCGAGGCGAAGCCCGGCGTGGCGAGGAACTCCGTCAGCAGGTCCAGGTCGTTCTCCCAGCCCATCCCCGCGACCGAGGAGATGAAGCAGATCGCCGAGCCCGAGGGCAGCTGGTTGTTCTCGAGGAGCCGGTCAATGAGGTGGCGGTGGCCGGTGAAGTTGATCGCCATCAGGTCGGTGGTTCCGTCGGCGATCCCGGCGGCCGAGAACAGGGCGTGGACCGGACCGTCCAGCTGCTCGATCGCGGTGTTGATCGACGCGGGATCGCGCAGGTCCACCTGGATGGGCTGGGCGACGTCGTAGTTCACCGGCGCGTAGTCCATCACGATCACTTCGGCGCCGAGTTCGGCCGCTGACTTGGCCGCGGCCGCACCCATGCCGGTCGCGCCGCCGACGACGAGAGCCCGCTTGCCGTCGTAGCGCAACCGATCGACAATAGTCATGGAAATCCCCTTCTCGTTCACCGCCAACGCAGTTCTAATTGCCCAACTGTAGGGGTAACAGTTTTTTGGTTCAACACCTATCCGGCGCGAACCGCGACGCCACGCAGAACCGTGTCGCGGACGTGCACCAGCGCCGCGCGCTTGCCGATCTCGGCAAGGATGTTCTCCGGTATCCACTGCAGGCCGATGACACAGCGTGCCAGCATCGCAGTGGACGCCGCGTCCACGCTGATCTCACCCGATCGGATGCCTTCGGACAGAAGCGTTTTCATCTGCCGCAGGCGCGTCGCGTATAGCCAGCCCGGGTTGGGAGTGTCCGGCGGTGACTGACGCATCCAGGCGAGTTGAATGCGGAATTCGTCGGAGAACCGATCGAGGGCATTGATGTTGACCCAGCCCAGCGCGTCCAGCTTCTCGATGGGCGTGGCATCCGACCGCAGCACGCTGACCCAACCGGCCTCGACCTTGCGGCCGAACGATTCCATGATCGAGGCGAGAAGTTCGTCCTTTGACCCGATGACCCGGTAGACGGTTCCCGTCCCCAGGCCGGCCGCGGAGGCGATGTCCCGGATGGTGGTGGCCTCGTAGCCCTTGCGGCCGAATTCCGTTCGCGCCACCGCGCGGACGTGCGCCGCCTTGTCGCTGGGGTCGGCGTCGCTGTCGTCCGACCAGGCCTCGATGACTTCCCTGGCGGCAGCGAAGGCGTTGGACAGGTCCAGCGTCGAATCGGTTGGCGGCCGGGTTGCCAGCCCCTGCAACATGATCCGGCAAAGCAGTGCCGCCACCTCGATATCCATCACCGGTGGCCCCTGTCCGCAAGGCGCGCACCGAGTTCGGTGAGGTATCGATCGGGTCCGGCCAGGAACGCGCTCCAGCCGAGCAGGCGTTTGAGGTAGAGGTGCGCGTCATGCTCCCAGGTGTAGCCGATCCCACCGAACACCTGGATGGCCGTGTCGCCCACCGTGGCCAGTCGCCCGGCGAACGCCTTCGTCCGTACGGCGGACTGGCGCCGCTCGTCATCGTCGGCGTTGTCGGCAGCCCAGAGCGCGTGGATCACGCCGCTGCGGCCCAATTCCACGGTCTCGAACATATCGACGCACAAATGCTGGACCGCCTGGAACGAACCGATCGGCTGCCCGAATTGTGTTCTGGTTTTGGCGTATTCGATGGCCGCGGTCATGACGGCTCGCGCGGCACCGAGCGCGTCGGCGGCCTTCGCGATCAGCACGTCGTCGATCACCGCGGCGACGTCCCCGGGGGAGGCCGCGGCCAGTCGCTGGGCTGGCGCTGAGTCGAGCGTGACCCGGAACTGCTTGCGGGTCTGGTCGATACCACGCTCGGGCACGATCGAAACACCCGGCGAGTCGGTGCGCACCGCGAAAAGCCCTTGACCGCCGCCGTTCTCGGCCAGCACCAACAGCACGTGCGCGGCGGCGGCGTCGGGTACGGCGGTGATCGCGCCCCGCAGGACGTCGTCGCCACCCTGCCTGCTCGCGGCGACCGAAGCGGTTTTGGCGTCGAGGAAGCAGACGGTGGCGATCATGGTGCCGTCGGCGATCCCGCTCAACAGCTCGGCCGCGGCGTCGATAGGCCCGAGTCGCGTCAGCGCCCGGGCGGCGGCGACCGCGGTCGACAACCACGGCCCCGGATGCAGTGCGGCACCGAGCTCTTCGGCCACGATTCCGGCCTCGACCATCGTCATGCCCGCGCCGCCGTAGGCCTCCGGCACCAACAGGCCGGTGGTCCCGAGGCCGGCCAGGCCGCGCCACACCGGTTCGGTGCTGCCGGTGGGGTCGTCGAGCAGCGGGCGCACATGCTCGGCGATGGAAGCCTTTTCGGCGAGATAACGTCGGGTGGTGTCGCGCAGCGCGACCTGCTCGTCGGAGAGTTCGAGGTTCATTTGCGCGGCAACCCGAGTACCCGCTGGGCGGTGATGTTCTTGTTGATCTGACTGGTACCGCCCGCAATGGTCAGCGAGCGCGACGTCAGGCGGTAGTTCGCCCACGGCGCGCCGGCACCGCTCGCGCCCAGCACGTCGAAGGCCAGCGCGGCCATGTCTTGTCCGATCTCACCCCACACGGTCTTGGCGAGGCTGGCCGATCCGAAGGCGTCACCGCCATGCAGCGTGGCCGAGATCGACCGCTGGCACAGCACTTCCAGATACTTGATGCGCAGCGCGATTTCGCCGAGCCGTCGCAGCACCACGGGGTCTTCGAGCGCATCGGTGTGCGCGGCGATGTCGTCGGCCAATTCTTCGAGCCGCACTTGCATTTCGGCGTACAGCCGGGCGGCCCCAGCCCGCTCGTGACTGAGCGTGGTGGTGGCCACCTGCCAGCCGGCGTTCAGCGGACCGAGCAACGCGTCCGTCGGCACGCGCACGTCGTGAAAGAAGACCTCGGCGAAATCGACGTCGCCGTTGAGCGTGACCAGCGGACGGACTTCGATGCCCGGCAGTGTCATGTCGACGATCAGACAGGAGATGCCCTCGTGCTTGGGTGCTTCGGGGTCGGTGCGCACGTAGAGCTGGCACCAGTGCGCCCGATGCCCGAGCGATGTCCAGATCTTTTGACCGTTGACGACGAAGCCGTCACCATCGCGCACCGCGCGGGTGCGCAGTGCGGCGAGGTCGGACCCCGCTTCCGGTTCCGACATCCCCTGGCACCAGATGTCGTCGGCCCGCATCATGCGGGGGAGCAGCGTGAGCTTCTGCGACTCCGTTCCGTACTGCATGATGGCCGGTGCGATGTTGTTGAGCCCAATGACGTTGAGCGGCATCGGGGCTCGGGCCCGTGTGGTTTCCTCGGTATAGACGAGTTGCTCGAGAACCGTCGCGCCGCGGCCGCCGTACTCGCGAGGCCACGACACCGCGGCCCAGCCCGCGTCGGCCATGGTCGCGCTCCAGGCGCGCAGCATCTCGAAGGCAGCGTCGTCGCGTCCGGCCGGCCGACGGGCGGCCACCAGCTCGTCGGTCAGGTTCTTCGATAGCCAGTCGCGCAGCTCAACGCGGAACTCATCCACTTCCGCCGGGTATGAAAAGTCCACTTTCCCCCCAGTGACGAGGCCCGTAGGGGCTGTTGCTTGCCAATCGGCTAGTTTCCGGTAAGGCTCTCTGTAGCCCTTCAACGACTCAGAAGAGAGTGACAGAGATGACCGAGGCTGTAAAGGTGCGGTTCGAGCCGAAGATGATGATCGACGGCCAGCTCGTCGACGGGCAAGCCGGCACCTTCACCAACATCAATCCGGCGACCGAGGAGCCGCTCGGAGAGGTGGCCGACGCGTCCAAGGAGGACATGAACCGGGCGATCGACGCCGCCCGGCGCGCCTTCGACGAGAGCGACTGGTCGACCAACCGCGAACTGCGCAAACGGTGCCTCCTGCAGCTGCACGAGGCGATCGAGTCGGAGAAGGACGAGCTGCGCGAGGAACTCATCCTCGAGGCGGGCTCGCCGCGCGCCGTCACCTTCGGACCCCAGCTGGACGCCCCGCTGGAGGACGGGCTGAAGTACCCCGCCAGGCTGATCGACGAATACGCCTGGGAGACCGACCTCGGTGACAAGGTGATCAGCCTGACCGGCACCCTGACCACCCGCAAGGTATGGCGCGAGCCGGTGGGCGTCGTCGGGGCCATCGTGCCATGGAACTTCCCGTTCGAGGTCACCCTCAACAAGCTCGGCCAGGCGCTGGGCACCGGCAACACCGTGGTGCTCAAGCCCGCGCCGAACACCCCGTTCAACGCGACCCGGCTGGGCCGGTTGATCACCGAGAAGACCGACATCCCCCCGGGGGTCGTCAACGTCGTGACCGTGTCGGATCACTTTGTGGGCGAGGAACTTACGCTTTCGCCCAAGGTCGACCTGATCTCGTTCACCGGCTCGACCGTGGTAGGGCAGCGGATCATGGAAAAGGGGGCCGCCACCATGAAGCGGCTCTTCCTCGAGCTCGGCGGCAAGTCGGCCACCATCGTGCTGGAGGACGCCGATTTCGCAATGGCGTGCGCGATCGGCATCGCCCCCTGCATGCACGCCGGACAGGGGTGCGCCAACCCCACCCGGATGTTGTTGCCGCGGTCCCGCTACGACGAGGGCGTGGAGATCCTCAAGAGCATCTACGAGAACGTCACGTGTGGTGACCCGCAGGACCCCGGGACCCTGTGCGGTCCGGTGATCTCGGAGGTGCAGCGGAACCGCGTGATGGGCTATATCCGCACGGGTGTCGAAGAGGGCGCCACGGCGCTCGTTGGCGGGCCCGACGCG
>NZ_LZJI01000236.1 GCF_001667775.1 Mycobacterium sp. E1747 | reverse complement strand
AGGAGTTACCTTCGGAACCGGACCTACCTCTCCCGGCATTCCCTCCTTGTAAACCTCGTAGTCGGTGCCGTTCCACATGGCCCAGTTCGAGCCGATCTCATTGCCATCCCCGTCGAAGACGCGGATGATCCAGTACTTCCCAATGTCAACTGGGTCATCGGTCAGATTTTGTGGAAGGTCATCGGTACTGTCGAGAACTGGGAACTGGCGGTTACCCAAGGGGGCGTTGTTCCCCGGAGGACCGGGGTCTCCCTGGATCGCCGAGTAGTTCATTAACGCGTTTGACCCGAATCCCTCAATGCTGAATTCGACTTGGTCCGGGGTGTCGAGGTCGGAGATCACACCAAATGCAGAGATGGTGGCATCGAATTGCCCCAGAAAGACTTTGGCTCCGATAGGCAACGGCATCAGTCTGGCCTCTTCTCATGGATCTCGCGGATTTGCGGCTTCACCGACCACGGTTTGGCCGGCTCCGGGCGCGGCGCCACAATGGGTTCGTCAGGGTCGTTTAGCGGCACATAGGCCACCAGGTCGGCGAACGGTGATCCCACCACCCGGCGTTGCTTCACTTGTCGTTTTGTGGGGTCTTTACGCCACCCGCACCGGATCAGGTGATACACGATGCACGGCAACGCATCCGGGTGTATGTGGTTGAGCATCATCACCCGTCCATGCGCGTCGACCGGATACTTCAGGTCCTGCTGCAACGCGAACCCCGACGATTCGATGTCAGCGATCAACACCTTCGCCTGCTCGAGTGGTGTCGCCTCGTCCAGCTCTTCGGCTTCCTCGATCGCATCACAAACATCCATTGCGCCTCCATGCAAAAACCCACCCAAGATGCTGGGTGGGTTTTCGATTCGATTGGGAGGCTATGCCTTAGCCTTGGCGCGCCTCTTCGCTTGTTGCTCACTCTTGCATGTCTTGCAGTACCGCTGACGCTTGTACTGCCCATCCAACGGATGCCCGTACTTGCAGTGCGTCCGCTTGCCCATCAGACCGCGACCAAGCTGCAACGTCTCTGCGGCACATATCTTGCAAGTGCGGTACCGCGAACCATCCGCACGGACCTTGGCCTCCTCAAGCGGATGCCCCTTCGCGCAGTGCGTCTTTTGTGCCTTACGCACTTTCTGGCGAATCGACTCACACGTCTTGCAGTATCGCTGTCGGATAGTGCCATCTGATCGATGCCAAACCCCATCTAAAAGATGGCCCTTCGGGCAGTGCGTTCGCCGAGTATGGTGATGGGTTCCGTGTTTGACCCGGTCCAGGTTGTTCTCGCTCTGCGTTCCCCAGCGGAGATTCTCAAGACGATTATTGGTCGGATCGCCATCAAGATGGCGACACTCCATGCCCTTTCGGAAGGGCTCAACAAATGCCTCGAGTACCAGCCGGTGAACGTACAAGCCCTTGTACGGGCCTGCATGTTGCTTCAGTGAAATCCGGAGGTGACCCCGCTGGTTGCCCACATGTGGCTTAACGACCTTCCCCGTAATCAGAGACCGGACCCGGCCCCGGTCGCTGACTTCGTATAGGCCCTCAAACCCGAGGACAGGTCTCCATTGCTCTGTGTTCATGGCTAGAGTCTATCAGAAAACAACCTCTGACGTGCTCTCTCATCCAAATACTGTGTCCATTCCGACGACCGCGCCGATGAGCGCGCCTAGTCCTTGTAGGGCTTTGATGCCTTGGGAGAATGGGTCTTGGTCTTTGGCGTCGTCTCCGACGGAGACGGTGAAGGTGATCGGCTTGTTGCGGTCGTACTCGTACTTGATGGCGTGGGCCTGGTCGACGTAGAGGATGCCGTCCTGCTCAAACCCAACCCGATCATCAAGCAGAATGTCGTAGTACAAAATATATGGGGCTGATTGGCGGATCGATGTCTTGAACGACCGGAACGCCCTCGTCTTGAAATTCCCTTGGCGCAGGGTGAGTATCGCGGAGACGGTGTAGGCGGCGTTGCCGCGCTCGAACGACTCGAGGTACCCCAAATCTCCGGTGTAGAGCGCGCGAAGAGGGTCGGTGTAGCGTTGCCAGGCGAGGAGCTTGTTGTCCAGCTGTCCTTGGTAGAGCTCATCCAAACCCGCCCCGATCGGCGGCCCACCGGTGCTAGCGAACTGGCCAGCGACCACCACTTGCTGGATCTGCGAGAGACCCCACTTGATCAGGAACGTCTGAATGTCATTGACCAGTTTGGGTGACTTACCACCCGTCATGACGGTTTTGACTGGGCCTTTATGTTGGGTGTAGTTCGACTCGATGATCCCGGAGTGCTGCCCATCCCGATATATGGCCCAGGGGTCGGGCGGTGCGACTCCGAAGAGTTTCCGGAAGACCGGATCCACCTCACCGTCGTCATCGGTGTCGACGGGGAACACGGTGGTGGTGATCAGGTCATCGAGGGTGGAGGCGAATAGGTTGATCACCCCGTCCGCGGCGGTCCCGGTGGGGCCCGCATACCCACTGTGGTCTTCGAAAGCCACCATCACACACGGTCGTTGCGGCCTCGTAAGGTCAGCGACAGTCGCATCGTCGGGAAGGTCTATGAGGTTGCCGTGTTTCAGGAATGCTTCCACCGCTGGCACTAGTGACCCGATGATCGGAATGTCTTTCAGTTTGGTTTTTGGCATCAGCGCCGCCAGCTCGGGTTGCGGGTGGTCGACGTCGTCCGGGAACACGGTGTACGCCCGCGCGCACACCCCGGCATCCCGCATGGAGTCAAGGGAGGCGGTGTGGAAGTCGTTCCACGCCCCGGTGAACACCGTCGTCCTCGATTGATCCAGCAGGGGGTCGACGAACTGCACCTGGATGGGCCATTGCAGCGGGTTGATGTTCAACAGTGCGTCGGGGCCGAACGGGTTCAACCATCCGAACGGGTTGAAGATGTTCGTGACCGTCGACAACCCTGGGACGAACTGGCGCATCAGGTTGATGAACAGCGTTGTCGCACACGCCGTCCTGCAGTTCGCCGGCAGCATCCACAGGTTTAAGGGCTGGACCTCGGGTGGGAAGAAGGGCGTCGTTCCCACGAGGACGTGTTTCAGGTGCTCCCGCTGCGCCGAGGCGATGAGTTCGACGGTGTGGATGCCGGAGCTGTCGCGTTTGACGTTGATCGTGGTGATCTTCCCGCCCCACCGGGTTTTCCAGGACAGGCGTCTGGGGTTGATGTCGATCGACAGGTGGAGGTCTTCCTCCAACCGGACAGCGTTACGGACGAAATCCCCGAGATCGCTGCCGCCTCGGATGACGATGCCAGCTTCGCCGGTGTCGGTGGCGATCTCCTCAAACCTGACGGAGCGTTCCCCGCCGATGACGGTGATCTGCTCAAGGTTCTTGTCCTGCATCCGCAACAGCGGGCGCTGCCGGAAACCATCTTGCAGTGTCCTGGCCCGGGCCTCGTTGTAGCGGTACGCGGCCAGTGGATCTTGCGCCGGCAACGGCTTGGAGAGAGCTCCAATGACGTAGTCGACTATCTGGTCCGACATGTGCCGCGTGAACTCCAACGGCCCACTAGCAAGGCTCTCAACCGCATTGGGAATGAGGTTGAGAGGATTACTCATGACG
>NZ_LZJI01000235.1 GCF_001667775.1 Mycobacterium sp. E1747 | reverse complement strand
CACCAGCGTGCTGTACGTGTCCCCGCTCAAGGCGCTGGCGGTCGACGTCGAGCGCAACCTGCGCACCCCGCTGGCGGGGCTCACCCGCATCGCCGAGCGCCACGGCCTTCCGCCGCCCGCCATCAGCGTCGGCGTCCGGTCCGGCGACACCCCGCCCGCCGAACGCCGTCAGCTCATCGCGCGGCCCCCCGACGTGCTGATCACCACGCCGGAGTCCCTCTTCCTGATGCTCACCTCGGCCGCCCGCGAGACCCTGGCCGGCGTGCAGACGGTGATCGTCGACGAGATCCACGCCATCGCCGCCAGCAAGCGCGGCGCGCACCTGGCGCTGTCGCTGGAGCGGCTCCAGGATCTGTCTCAAGAACTCCGGGAGGGTCCGGCCGCGCAGCGCATCGGGCTGTCGGCGACGGTGCGCCCGCCCGAGGAGCTCGCCCGGTTCCTGTCCGGCCAGCAACCGACCACCATCGTGGCGCCCCGAGCGGCCAAGACCGTCGAGTTGACGGTCCAGGTGCCGGTGCCCGACATGGCCAACCTGACCAATAACAGCATCTGGCCCGACGTCGAGGCGCGGCTGGTCGACTTGATCGAGGCGCACAACTCGACGATCGTGTTCGCCAATTCGCGGCGGCTGGCCGAGCGGCTCACCGCGCGGCTCAACGAGATTCACGCCGAACGCTGCGGCCTGGACCGGTCCGGCGAGACCAACCCCAAGGTGGCGGGCGGGGCGCCCGCGCACATCATGGGCAGCGGCCAGACCTACGGCGCCGAGCCGCTGCTGGCGCGCGCCCACCACGGTTCGGTCAGCAAGGAACAGCGCGCCCTGGTCGAAGAGGACCTCAAACGCGGCCTGCTCAAGGCCGTCGTCGCGACGTCGAGCCTAGAGCTCGGCATCGACATGGGCGCGGTCGACCTGGTGATCCAGGTCGAGGCGCCGCCGTCGGTGGCCAGCGGCCTGCAACGCATCGGGCGGGCCGGCCACCAGGTAGGCGAGGTGTCCCAGGGTGTGCTGTTCCCCAAGCACCGCACGGACCTGATCGGCTGCGCGGTGACCGTGCAGCGGATGCTCACCGGCGAGATCGAGACGATGCGGGTGCCCGCCAACCCGCTGGACATCCTCGCGCAACAGACGGTCGCGGCGGCGGCGCTGGAGCCGCTGGACGCCGACCGCTGGTTCGACACCGTGCGCCGCAGCGCCCCCTTCGCCACCCTGCCCCGCAGCGTGTACGAGGCCACCCTCGACCTGCTGTCGGGCAAGTACCCGTCCACCGAGTTCGCCGAGCTGCGGCCACGCCTGGTCTACGACCGCGACACGGGCACCCTGACCGCGCGGCCCGGCGC
>NZ_LZJI01000234.1 GCF_001667775.1 Mycobacterium sp. E1747 | reverse complement strand
GGATCCCGGACTCAGGGTGCGCCCGGCGCCGTCGGTGACGGTGAGATGGGGTGCGGGTCCGGCGATGGTGATGCCCCCGGAGTGGTGCAGCCGGTGGTGATGGGGACAGACCAGCACGAGGTTGCTCAGCTCGGTGGGGCCGCCGTCTTCCCAGTGCCGGATGTGGTGGGCGTGCAAACCCCGGGTCGCGCCGCAGCCGGGGACGGCGCACGTGCGGTCGCGGTGCTCGAGCGCGCGGCGCAGTCGCCGGCTGATCAGGCGGGTGGTTCGGCCGGCGCCGATGGGCTGGCCGTCGCGGTGCAACCACACCTCGCAGGTGGCATCGCAGGTCAGGTATTGGCGTTCGGCGTCGGACAGCAGCGGGCCCAGGTGCAGTGCCGCGGCGCGCCTTTCGGCGTCGAGGTGCACCACCACGGTGGTGTGCTGTCCGTGGGGCCGGCGGGCCGCCTCCGCGTCCCACCCGGCCTCGACCAGGCGCATGAAGGCCTCGACGGTGCCCGGCAGGGGCGGAGCGCTTTCTGCCCCTCCCTCGGCGCGGTCGTGTTTCCACTCGGTGATCAGCGCGTCCCGGTGCGACGCCAACGCGGCGTCGAATTTCGCGGCGTCTGGAGCCGGGAGGGTGATCCGGTAGCAGCTGCCCCGCTCGGTGGAAGTCTTCCTGAACGAGCGCTCGGGCTCGCGCCGGGGTTCTGGGTCGGGGCGCGGTTGCAGGCTGATCGCGGTGCGCAG
>NZ_LZJI01000233.1 GCF_001667775.1 Mycobacterium sp. E1747 | reverse complement strand
CGCGGCGGGTCGCCGCCATTAGGCTTCGCAGCGATCGCAAGCGCGGCGAAGCCGGGCGCGGCGGGTCGCCGCCATTAGGCTTCGCGGCGATCGCAAGCGCGGCGAAGCCGGGCGCGGCGGGTCGCCGCCATTAGGCCCCGCGTCCCCAGCGCGGCCAACCTGGACTCGAGCGTGTCCATCTGTTTGGCGGTGATGTTGGCCGGCAGGCGGTTGAGGTGGCGCTCCAACTTGGCCAGTGGAACCTCGTCGTCGCCGTTGCCGACGACCAGGTCATAGATCGGCACATCGCCGATCAGCCGCGCGGTGCGCTTCTTCTCCTGGGCCAGCAGTGGCCGGACCCGGGCCGACGAACCTTCGCCGACGAGGATGACGCCGGGACGGCCGATCACCCGGTGCACCGCGTCGAGGTGCCCGGTCGCGGCTACCCCGGGCGTCACCCGCCACTTGCCCCGCAGGTTGTCCAAAGCCCATGCGGCCGCGCCGGTTTGGCCCTCGGCCTTGCTGTAGACGCTCTTCTGCGCGCGACGGCCGAAGACGATGAACGCCGCCAGCGCGCCCAGCACCACGCCCAGCGGGATCAAGGTGAACATCGTCAGCCCGCCGGCCCACAAGCCGACCGCCACCGAGATGGCCACGATGACGACGAAGGCGCCGATCATGTAGGGCAGCAGCCGCTTGTCCTCGCGGCGCTGCAGGTTGAAGGCCTGCCACAGCTGGCCGCGGCGCTCCTTTGCCGCGGCCTTGCGCGCGGCCTGCGCCTGCGCCCGGGCGGCCTTGTTCTCAGCGGCGGTGCGGGGTTTAGCCATAGTGAAAGAATACGTATCGGCGCTGACCGCTTCGTCGGCGCGGCAACTTCAGGCGCGGGTGCGTGCCGCTTGCTCGTAGAGCCGTCCCGCCCGGTAGGACGACCGCACCAGCGGCCCGGCCAGCACCCCGGAGAAGCCCAGCCCCTCCGCGTCGCGCGCGAACTCGACGAACTCCTCGGGCCGCACCCAGCGCTCGACCGGGTGGTGCCGGGTGGACGGACGCAGATATTGGGTGATGGTGACGATGTCGCAGCCGGCGCCCCGCAGGTCGGCCAGGGCGGTGCGCACCTCGGCGGGGGTCTCGCCGAGCCCCAGGATGAGGTTGCTCTTGGTGACCAGCCCGAACTCACGCGCCGCGGTGATGACGTTCAGGCTGCGCTGATAGCTGAAGGCGGGCCGGATCCGCTTGAAGATCCGCGGCACGGTTTCGACGTTGTGCGCCAACACTTCCGGGCGCGATTCGAACACTTCGGCAAGCCTCGCGGGCTCGCCGTTGAAGTCGGGGATCAGCAGCTCCACACCGGTCGAGGGGTTGAGCTCTTTGATCGCGCGCACGGTTTCGGCGTACAGCCAGGCCCCGCCGTCGGGCAGGTCGTCGCGGGCCACCCCGGTGATCGTGGCGTAGCGCAATCCCATGGTCAGCACGCTCTCGGCGACGCGCCTGGGCTCGTCGCGGTCCAGCGCGGCGGGCTTGCCGGTGTCGATCTGGCAGAAGTCGCAGCGGCGGGTGCACTGGTCACCGCCGATCAGGAACGTCGCCTCCCGGTCTTCCCAGCACTCGAAGATGTTGGGGCAGCCGGCCTCTTCACAGACCGTGTGCAGCCCCTCGCGCCGGACCAGGCCCTTCAGCTGGGTGTATTCGGGCCCCATGCGGGCCCGGACCTTGATCCACGGCGGCTTGCGCTCGATCGGGGTTTGCGCGTTGCGGACCTCGAGGCGCAGCAGTTTGCGGCCTTCGGGTGCGACAGTCACATGGCTGATGCTACGCGCGTGCCGGGGTGTTCCCGGACCGGCAGGATCCCGTCGAGGGCGTCGCCGACGGCGGCGGCGACGGCGGCACGGACATCGTCGACCGCCACCGGGCGCCGCAGCTCGGCCGACAACGAGGTCACGCCCGCGTCGCTGATGCCGCACGGCACGATCGTGCCGAACGCGTCGAGGTCACAGTCGCAGTTGAGCGCGAACCCGTGCAGCGTGGTCGCGCGCGAGACCCGCACGCCGATGGCGGCCATCTTGCGGTCGGGCCGACCGGCGGCGCCGGGCACCCACACCCCGGACCGGCCGTGCACCCGACCCGTCTCCAAGCCCAGGTCGCCGCACACCTTGATCAGCGCCTCCTCGAGCCGCCGAACGTAATGCACCACGTCGAGCGGCTCGCTCAGGCCGATGATCGGATACCCGACCAGCTGCCCCGGGCCGTGCCAGGTGATCTTGCCGCCACGGTCGGTGTCGATGACCGGGGTGCCGTTCACCGGTCGTTCGTGCGGCTCGGTGCGCCGCCCCGCGGTGTACACCGGCGGGTGCTCCAGCAGCAGCAGTGTGTCGCTGCCGCCGGCGACGCGGGCGTCGGCGAGCTCGCGCTGCAGCTGCCAGGCCGTGCGGTATTCGATAGTTCCGAGCTGGCGTAGGTCGATCGCGGCCCTGCTGGAGCGGATGGAATCGACCACGTTCGCGACGGTACTCGCCGGGCAGGCGCCCCGCGACGCGGCGTCACGCTGGCGTGACCCTCGGCGGCGTCAGCCACGCTGGCGTGACACTCGAGGACCGCAGTGGCTAGTCGTGATGGCGGCGACCGCTTCGCCCGGCTTCGCCGCGCTCGCGATCGCCGTAGACCTGATGACGGCGACCCGCTTCGCCCGGCTTCGCCGCGCTCGCGATCGCCGTTAGTCGTGGTCGCGCGGGGCGGTGGCGTAGCCGAGCGCCTCGCCAATGGTGTTGTGGTGGAACTCGAAACCGGCCCGCTCGAGCGCCGACGGGATGGCGCGCTGACCGATGAGCACGCCCTCGTCGGCGAACTCGCCGAGGGCGGTCCGCACCGCGATGCCCGGCAGCATGAACAGGGTCGGGCGATTGACCGCACGGCCGAAGGCAGTGGTGAATTCGGCGTTGGTGACGGGCGCAGGCCCGGTCATGTTCACCGGGCCGGACAGCGCGGGGTTGGAGATCGCGAACAGCAGTGCGCGCACCTCGTCCTCCAGGGTGATCCAGGACATGTATTGCCGGCCGCTGCCCAGTCGAGCCCCCAGGCCCGTCCGGAACAACGGTCGCAACCGCCCCAGCGCGCCGCCGGCGGGGGAGAACACCAGCCCGGTGCGGGCGAGCACCACGCGGGCGCCCCCGTATTGGGCCGGCAGTGTCGCGGCTTCCCAGTCCTCGCACAGCTGGGCCAGGAAACCCTTTCCCGCACGGTCGTTTTCGTCGACCACGCGATCCTTGGTGTCCCCGTAGTAGCCCACCGCGCTGGCGTTGACCAGGGTCGCTACCCCGGCGTCGGCAACGGCATGCGCCAGGACTTCGGTGGGGGCGATGCGGCTGTCGCGCAGGCCCTGCTTGAAGGCGCCCGACCAGCGACGCTGGCCGACGTTGACGCCACACAGGTTGACGACGGCGTCGACGTCGCTGATCGCGTCGACGTCGAATTCGCCGCTCTCGGGGTTCCAGTGCAGCTCGTCGGCATTCGATGGCGCCCGGCGCACGATGCGCAACACCCGGTGGTCGGCCGCGCGCAGGGCTGCGGTCAAGGCGGATCCGATCAGGCCGGATGAACCCGCGATGGCGATGACGGGCTTGGCCACGGTTCGCCAGTCCTCCTAAAGGCCCAAATCGGCCTCGAACGCTCCCTCTTCGAGCCGGTGCTTGATCGTGGTGAGGAAGCGTCCGGCGTCAGCGCCGTCGATGAGCCGATGATCGTAGGTCAGCGGGAGATAGCAGATGGAGCGGACACCGATGGATTCGTTGCCGAATTCGTCCACGATCACCCGGGGCCGCTTCACGATCGCCCCGGTGCCCAGCATGGCCGCCTGCGGCGGGACCAGGATGGGAGTGTCGAACAACGCGCCCTGGCTGCCGATGTTGGTGATGGTGAAGGTGCCGCCGGACAGCTCGTCGGGCTTGAGGTCGCCCGAGCGGGCGCGCGCGGCGATGTCGGAGATGGCGCGCGCCAGGCCCGCCAGCGACAGGTCACCGGCGTTGTGGATGACGGGGGAGAGCAGGCCCTGCTCAGTATCGACGGCGAAGCCGAGATGCTCGGCGTCGTAGTAGGTGATCTCCTTGGTCTGCTCGTTGTAGCTGGCGTTGATGTTGGGGTGGGTTTTCAGCGCATCGATCACCGCCCTGGCGATGAACGGCAGGAAGGTCAGGTTGACCCCCTCGCGCTCGGCGAACGCAGACTTCGCCCTGGCCCGCAACCCGACGATCCGGGTCATGTCGACCTCGTGCGTCTGGGTGAGCTGGGCCGTGGCCTGCAAAGATTCCCGGGTCTTGTTCGCGGTGAGCTGGCGGATCCGGCTCGCCTTCTGCGTGGTGCCGCGCAGGTGCGCCAACGCCGGCGCCGGGGTGGGTGCGGCCGCCGGGGCGGGCTTGCCGTCGGCGGCGGGTGCCTGGGCCGGCGCGGGCGCCTGCTGGGCCTGTTGCTTCTTTTCCGCCGCCGCGAGCACGTCCTGCTTGCGGATGCGGCCACCGACGCCGGTGCCGGTGATCTCGGCGAGGTCGATCCCGTTCTCGGTGGCCAGCTTGCGCACCAGCGGGGTCACGTACGGCGCGCCGTCCTGAGTCGAGCCGCTGGGCTCGGCGGCCGGTTGTGCTTGCGCCGGTTGGGCTTTCGGTGCCGGCTGGGACACGGGCTGCGGCTCGGGCTTCGCCTCGGCCTTGGGTGGTTCGGGTTTGGCCGGCTCGGGCTTGGGTTCCGGCTTGGATTCGGGCTGGGGAGCCGGCGGGGGAGTGGGGGCGGACGCGGCCCCGGAGCCGGTGCCGATCCGCGCCAGCTCGCCGCCGACCGGCACGGTGGCGTCCTCCTCGGCGGTGATGCTGACCAGCACACCGGCCACCGGTGAGGGGATCTCGGTGTCCACCTTGTCGGTCGACACCTCGACCAGCGCGTCGTCGACGCCGACCGAGTCGCCGACCTTCTTCAGCCAGCGGGTCACCGTGCCCTCGGCCACCGACTCGCCCAGCTCGGGCATCAGCACCGGGGTCGCGTCGCCGGAACTCTGCGGTGCGGGTTCGGGTTCGGGTTCGGGCTGGGCGGGCGCGGCCGCTTCGGGCTCGGGCTCGGGT
>NZ_LZJI01000232.1 GCF_001667775.1 Mycobacterium sp. E1747 | reverse complement strand
ACCTGCAGATCCGGAGCCCGCCGCGGCCGCACCGAACACCTCGGCGCGGCGGCGCCGCACAGCCCGCGGCGGCCTCGGCCGACGGGCAGAATCCCACCCCGTTCACCGGCACGGCGCCGTTCGGGCCGCCGTCGTTCGTGCCCAAGGGCGGCTCGACCGTGGGCGTGGGGCAGCCCATCATCATCAACTTCCCCGGAACGGTCGAGAACGCCGACGCGGCGATCAGCGCCGTCCACGTCTCGTCGGTCCCGCCGGTGCCGGGCAAGTTCTACTGGATGACCCCGACCCAGCTGCGCTGGCGCCCGATCAATTTCTGGCCCGCGCACACCGCCGTGACCGTCGACGCCGGCGGCACCGTGACCAACTTTCAGACCGGCGACACCCTGATCGCCACGGCCGACGACGCCACCCATCAGCTGACCATCACCCGCAACGGCACCGTGGAGAAGACCTTCCCGATGTCAATGGGCATGACGTCGGGCAACCACCAGACGCCCAACGGCACCTATTACGTGCAGGACAAGAAGGCGTCCGTGGTGATGGATTCCTCCACCTACGGGGTTCCGGTCAACTCGACCTACGGCTACAAGGTGACGGTGGAGGACGCGGTCCGCTTCGACAACGTCGGCGACTACGTGCATAGCGCCCCGTGGTCGGTGGACGACCAGGGCAAGCGCGACGTCAGCCACGGCTGCATCAACATCAGCCCCGCCAACGCCAAGTGGTTCTTCGACAACTTCGGTCCGGGTGACCCGATCGTCGTGAAGAACTCCAGCGGCGGCTCGTACAAAAAGAACGACGGCTCCGCCGACTGGATGAATTAGTCCCCAGCCCAGACACAAAATCGCCCCTTCCGATCCGGAATCGGGCGATTTTGTGTCTGCGCGCGAAGCGAGCGAAGGGCTTTCGCGGGCCAGCCGATTATGTATAGCATCATATATAACTAGTGATCCGAGGAGCGGCGATGCGCAGTCCACGCGAGCGGATGGTGATCTCCGCCGCGCTGCTGATCAGGGAGCGCGGCGCCCACGCCACCGCGATCTCGGATGTGCTCGAGCACAGCGGTGCGCCGCGGGGCTCGGCGTATCACTACTTCCCCGGCGGGCGCACGCAACTGCTCTGCGAGGCGGTCGACTACGCCGGCGAGCACGTCGCCGCGATCATCGCCGCGGCAGACAGCGGCGCCCAGCTGATCGACACCCTGATCGACAAGTACCGCTGCCAGCTGCTCGACAGCGACTACCGCGCGGGCTGCCCCGTGGTCGCGGTCTCGGTGGAAGCCGGCGAGGAAGACGGCGAGCGCATGGCGCCGGTCGTCGAGCGCGCGGCGTCGGTGTTCGAACGCTGGACCGACCTGATCGCGCAGCGCTTCATCGCCGACGGGATACCGCCCCCGCGGGCCGCCGACCTGTCGATACTGGCCACCACCGCGCTCGAGGGCGCGATCGTGCTGGCCCGGGTGCGCCGCGACCTGGCCCCCCTCGACGTCGTGCACCGCCAGCTACGCGACCTGCTGCTGGCCGAGGCGACCAGAAAGGACGTCCCGCGATGACCGGTGAATGGAAGTCCACGGCCTGCATCCTCTGCGAATGCAACTGCGGCATCGTCGTCCAAGTCGAGGATCGCCGGCTGGCCCGCATCCGGGGCGACAAGGCACACCCGGCGTCGCAGGGCTACACCTGCAACAAGGCCCTGCGCCTGGATCACTACCAGAACAGCGGCGCCCGCCTGACGTCGCCGCTGCGCCGCCGCGCGGACGGCAGCTTCGAGGCGATCGACTGGGACACCGCGATTGTCGAGATCGCCGACGGTTTCAAGCACATTCGCGACGCCTACGGCGGGGACAAGATCTTCTACTACGGTGGCGGCGGGCAGGGCAACCACCTCGGCGGGGCGTACAGCGGCGCCTTCCTCAAGGCCCTCGGCTCGCGCTACCGGTCAAACGCGTTGGCGCAGGAGAAGACCGGCGAGGCGTGGATCGACGGACAGCTGTACGGCGGCCACACCCGCGGCGAATTCGAACACGCCGAAGTGTCCGTCTTCGTCGGGAAGAACCCGTGGATGTCGCAGAGCTTTCCCCGCGCCCGCGTGGTGCTCAACGAAATCGCCAAGGACCCGGCCCGGTCGATGATCGTCATCGATCCCGTCGTCACCGACACCGCCAAGATGTCCGACTTCCACCTTCGGGTGCGGCCCGGCACCGACGCTTGGTGCCTGGCCGCGCTGGCCGCCGTCCTGGTCCAGGAAAACCTTTGCGATGAAGCGTTTCTGGCCGAGCATGTCCGTGGCGCCGACGCCGTCCGCGCCGCGCTGCGCGAAGTCTCCGTGGCCGGCTACGCGCAACGGTGCGGGGTCGACGAGGAGCTGTTGCGCGCGGCGGCCCGCCGCATCGGCGCGGCGGCCAGCGTCTCGGTGTTCGAGGACCTCGGCGTGCAGCAGGCGCCCAACAGCACGCTCTGCTCCTACCTGAACAAGCTGCTGTGGATATTGACCGGCAACTTCGCGAAAAAGGGTGGCCAGCACCTGCATTCGGCGTTCGGGCCGCTGTTCGGCCAATTCTCCGGCCGCACCCCGGTGACCGGCGCCCCGATCATCGCCGGGTTGGTGCCCAGCAACGTCGTCCCCGAGGAGATCCTGACCGACCACCCCGACCGGTTCCGGGCCATGATCGTGGAAAGCAGCAACCCCGCGCACTCGCTGGCCAACTCGGCGGCCTGCCGCGAAGCCTTCCAAGCGCTGGAACTGATGGTCGTCATCGACGTCGCGATGACCGAGACCGCCCGACTCGCACACTACGTGCTGCCCGCGGCCTCCCAGTTCGAGAAGCCCGAAGCCACCTTCTTCAACCTGGAGTTCCCGAACAACGCTTTTCAGCTGCGCCGGCCGCTGCTCGAGCCGCTGCCCGGAACGCTGCCCGAACCCGAGATCTGGGCTCGTCTGGTGCGCGCGCTGGGGGTGGTGGACGACGCGGACCTGCAACCGCTGGCCGAGGCCGCCCAGCGCGGCCGGCAGGCCTACACCGAGGCGTTCCTGACCGCGACCGCGAACCCGACGGTCGCCAAGCTGCTGCCCTATGTGCTGTACGAGACGCTCGGACCCACGCTGCCCGACGGCCTGCGCGGCGCGGCCGCCCTGTGGGGGCTCGCCCAAAAGGCCGCGCTGACCTATCCCGACGCGGTGCGCCGCGCGGGCCACGCGGACGGCAACGCGCTGTTCGACGCGATTCTCGACAGCCCGTCCGGGGTGACGTTCACCGTCCACAACTACGAGGAAGACTTCGCGCTGATCAGCCACGCGGATCATCGGATCGCGCTGGAAATCCCGGAGATGCTAACGGATTTGGCGGCGCTGACCGAGGCGCCGCCGCGGCTCACCACACCGGAGTTCCCGATCGTGCTGTCGGTGGGCGAGCGCCGCGCCTACACCGCCAACGACATCTTCCGTGACCCGTCCTGGCGCAAACGCGACGCCGAGGGGGCGCTGCGCGTCAGCGTCGAGGACGCCCAAACGCTCGGACTCACCGACGGGTGCCGCGCCCGCATCAGCACCGCGGCCGGCAGCGCCGAGGCCACCGTCGAGATCACCGAGACCATGCTGGCCGGGCATGCGGCCCTGCCCAACGGTTTCGGCCTCGACTACGTCGACGCCGACGGGCAGACCGTGATACCAGGCGTCGCCCCGAACGCGCTCACCTCGACGGAATGGCGCGATCCCTACGCCGGCACGCCGTGGCACAAGCACGTGCCGGCCCGGATCGAGCCGGTAAGCGTGCCCGTCAGTTCCAGATCCTGACCCGCCGCTGCGGCTCCAGGAACAGCGCGTCGTCTTCGGCGACCCCGAACGCCTCGTAGAAGGCGTCCATGTTGCGGATGACGCCGTTGCAGCGGAACTCCGGCGGTGAGTGCGGGTCGGTGGCCAGCCGCCGGATCGCTTCGGCCGGGCGGGATTTGGTGCGCCAGACCTGGGCCCAGCCATAGAACACACGCTGCACGCCGGTGAGACCGTCGATGACGGGCGCGGGCCGGCCCTGCAGCGACAGCTGGTAGGCCAGCAGAGCGATCGACAACCCGCCCAGGTCGCCGATGTTCTCCCCGACCGTGAAGGCACCGTTGACGTGCTGGCCGGCGTCCAGCCCGCGTGGCGTGTACGCCTCATACTGCTCGATCAGGGCTTTGGTCCGCGCGCCGAATTCGGCGCGGTCGGCGTCGGTCCACCAGTCCACCAGGTTGCCGTCGCCGTCGTACTTGGCGCCCTGGTCGTCGAAGCCGTGGCCGATCTCGTGCCCGATCACCGCGCCGATCCCGCCGTAGTTGGCGGCGTCGTCGGCGTCGGGATCGAAGAACGGCGGCTGCAAAATGGCCGCGGGAAAGACGATTTCGTTCATCCCCGGGTTGTAGTAGGCGTTGACCGTCTGCGGAGTCATGAACCACTCGTCTTTGTCGACCGGACCGCCCAGCTTGGCCAGCTCGCGGTCGTGGTTGACCGCATAGCCGCGCTGAAAGTTGCCGTACAGGTCGTCGCGGTGGATCACCAGCGCCGAGTAGTCGCGCCACTTCGCCGGATAGCCGACCTTGGCGACGAACTTGTCCAGCTTGGCCAGCGCCCGCTCCCGGGTCTGCGGAGTCATCCAGTCCAGCTCGTTGATCGACAGCCGGTAGGCCGCCTTCAGGTTGTCCACCAGCGTGTCGATGCGCGCCTTGGCCCCGGGCGGGAAATACCGCTGCACATAGAGCTTTCCGACGGCATCGCCCATCAGGTTCTCCACCAGCGAGACGGCCCGCTTCCAGCGTTCCCGAATCTGCTCGGCGCCGGTGAGCAGGCGGCCATAGAAGTCGAAGTCCGCCGCGACCAGCTCGTCGGTCAGCCAGGACGCCCGCGCCCGGATCAACCGCCAACGCGCCCAACGCTTCCAGTCCTCCAGGTCACCGCTTGCCCACATGCCGGCGAACGCGGTGAGGTAATCAGGCTGCCGCACAATGACTTCGGCGAAGGCTTCCGGTGAGCCGCCCAACGCGGTCGCCCAGCCGGCCCAGTCGAAACCCTTGCCCTCGGCTTGCAGGTCCGCGAACGTACGCAGGTTGTAGGAGAGTTCGGCGTCGCGTCGCTTGACCACGTCCCAGTGCGCGGCCGCCAGTTTGGCTTCCAGCGCCACGATGCGGGCGGCCGTCTCGGCGTGCGTCTCCGCGGACCCGCCATACACCAGGGCGAACATCCGGGCGATGTGCCCGGGGTAGGCCGCGAGCACCTCGGCGTGCTGCTCGTCGCGGAAATACGACTCGTCGGGCAACCCAATGCCGGACTGGGTGACGTGCACCAGGTATCGCGCCGAGTTCTTGGCGTCGGTGTCGATGTACATCGCGACGCCGCCGCCCACCCCGGTGCGCTGCAGCGCGCCCACCGCCGCCGCCAACGCGTCCGCGTCGGCCGCGTCGTCGATGGTGGCCAGCTCGTCGAGCAGGGGTTGCAGGCCGCGCCGATCGATAGCCGCCTCGTCGAGGAAGCTGGCGTAGAGGTCGCCGATGCGCTGTTCGTCGGTGCCGGGGGCGGCGCCGGTCTGGCTGGCTTCGACGATCAGGTCGCGCACCTGCTCCTCGGCGCGGTCGAACAGGTGACGGAACGCGCCGTCGGTCGCCCGGTCCGCCGGTATGTCGTACTCGGCCAGCCATCGGCCGTTGACGTGCCCGAACAGGTCGTCTTGGGGGCGGGTATCAGTGTCGACGTGGCTCAGGTCGATGCCGGAGCGAATGGCCTCTACAGTCACCCCGCCATCCTTCCATCTTTGCCGGGTGCGACGATCGGGCCATGTCCGACGGCCAGCGACCCGAGCCACCCAACTCAGAAAACGCCGAGGCGGAGGACGTCGACGCCGAGGAAGCCCGTGACGACGATGCCGCCGGCGGCCCGATGTTCTCCCCGTACGGCATCGCGTCGGCCGTCCTCGGGGTGCTCTCGGTGGCAGCGATCGTGTTCGGGTTCTTCCTGTGGTCGGGGCACCGCGACGACACCGCCGAACGCCGCTACCTGTCCCGCGTGATGCAAACCGCCGCCGAGTGGACCGGGGTGCTGATCAACATGAACAGCGGGAACGTCGATGCGAGCCTGCAACGGCTGCACGACGGCACGGTCGGTGAACTGAACACCGACTTCGACGCGGCCATGCAGCCCTACCGGCAGGTGGTGGAGAAGCTGCAGTCCAAGAGCGCCGGGCGGATCGACGCGGTGGCCGTCGAGACCGTGCACCGCGACCTGGACACCCAGCCCGGTACGTCGCGCCCGGTGGTCACCACCAAGCTGCCGCCGTTCGCCAGCCGGTTGGACGCGGTGATGCTGGTCGCGACGTCGGTCAGCGAGAACGCCGGCGCCAAACCGCAGACGGTGCACTGGAATCTGCGCCTCGACGTGGTCGACGTGGACGGCAAGCTGATGATCTCCGGCCTGGAATCGATCCGATGAGAAACCTGTGGCGTCTGCTCGCGTTCGACATCGTGGCCCCGCTGGCCGCGATCGCGGCGTTGCTCGCGATCGGGCTGGTCCTCGGCTGGCCGCTGTGGTGGGTCTCGGCATGCTCGGTGCTCGTGCTGCTGATCGTCGAGGGCGTCACGGTCAATTTCTGGCTGCTGCGGCGCGATTCGGTCAGCGTCGGCACCGACGACGACGCGCCGGGACTGCGGTTGGCCGTCGTCTTCCTGTGCACGGCTGCGCTGGTGGCCGCGGTGGTCACCGGATACACGCACTGGACCCGGTCGGACCGCGTCTTCAAGGACGACTCCCGCGACGTGGTTCGGGTCGCCACCGGGATGGCGGAGGCGATGGCGTCGTTCACCCCGGGCGCCCCGGACAGCTCCATCGACCGGGCCACGGTGCTGATCGTCCCCGAGCACGCCGCCGCATTCAAAGAGCAGTACACGAAGTCCAGCGCCGAACTGGCCCAGCACAACGTCACCGCGCAGGCCGCCACGCTGGCGGCCGGGGTCGAGGCGCTGGGGCCGTCGGCGGCCAGCGTGGCGGTGATCCTGCGGGTCACTCAGAACGCGCCGGGCCAACCGCCGAGCCAGTCGGCGCCCGCACTGCGGGTGGCGCTGACCAAGCACGGCGACGCCTGGCTGGTGTCGGACGTGCTGCCGATCAGGTGATCAGTTGGATTCGGCCGAGCGGGTCGACTTCACCTTGACGAAGCGGTCTGAGAGCCGGCGCATCCGGATCATCAGCGCGGCCGACGGGCTGGTGCTGCCGTCCAGGTAGGCGGCGAGCTCCGCGGCGGTCACCCCGATGCGGGAGGCGAATTCCTGTTGCGCCAGGCCGGATCGGTCGATGAGCAGCCCCACGTGGCGAGCCACCTCGGCCCGTTCGTTGGCTTCCAGGTGCGTGCGGGCGCGTTCCAGCACCTCCCACAGCGCCTTGGAGACGCCGTAGGGCCGGGTGCCTCCGAGCACCTCTTCGACCTGGCGGGCGGTGCGTCCGTACGGGTCGCGCTTCAACGCCGCGGCGATCCGCTTCCAGGTCGCTATGTCGCCGCCCTGTAGCGCCGCACGGATGGCGGAGGTGGGCCAGAATTCCACCGGCTGGTCGGTGTCGGGGGCGGGCGCGCCGTCCCCCTCGGGGTGCTCGGTCGCCGGCCGGTGGGGCGCGCGTCGGTCAGGTGCCAACGTCACCTCGCCTCCTCCAGCATCGCTACGGCCACCGAGAGGCAGCGCTGCCTGATCTCCTCCCAGTCCGAGCGGGCGTCAGACTCCGACCCCTGCTCGTCGTTGAGATCACAGGGATCCGGATCTGCGAGTCGACGGACCAACTGGGAGGCGATCCATTGCCGCCTGGGCGACTGACAACAGTAGTACCTGTCCATGCCGGCCAGCACCACGGCGGCGGTCTCGGGCTCCAACGTTTCCACCATATCCGCAAAGTCGGCGTAATCGCGGCGGCTGTTACGGCACATGATGAGGTAGCCCTTGAGGCGCAGCGTCTCGGCGCCGGTCGGCACCAGCAGCCGGTCGCCGGTGGGCAGCTGCACGTGGGTGGTTTCCACCGGGCTGCGGCGCTCGTAGACGGGCCGGTCGGTGTCGGTCTCGCTCTCCAGCGCATCGATAGCGACCGAGAGCCGCCCCCGCCACAACGTCACCGGGTGGACGGGCCGGTCGGCCCCGACGATCGCCTTGGCGATGCCGTTGCGCGACGCCAGCCCGCCCACCAGCTTCTTGGTCCCCGAGGCGCCGTTGGTGTGACCGTTGCCGGCCTTGTGGTCGGGGGCGCCCGCCCCGACCACCACCTTCTCGTCATCGATGTTGACCTGGTGGGGTATCTGACCGGGGTCCCGGCCGCGATCCTGTTCGGGCCCCTGCAGCAGGGCGCCCTGCCTTCCCTTGCTGCTGCGCCCGCAACCGGTGAAGGCCAGCGGATCGGTCACGCAGATGGCGTCCGGCGCCAGGTGCTTGAGCTTGGCCGCCGACTTCAGCACCATCCGCAGGTCGGCATTGGGCGCCGTCAGCGCCGAGATGTCGTCGGGGATGATCACGACGTCGGCCAGGTCGACCGCGGGCAACGGCCGGTCGAAGTCGACCGACGGCAGGATCCGGGACAGCCACGGGGGTAGCCACCAGTTCCACTGGGCGAATATCGCCATCAGCGCCGGTACCAGCACCAGCCGCACCACGGTGGCGTCCACCGCGATCGCCACCGCGCACGCCACGCCGATCTCGGCGACCAGCGGCATGCCGGCGAACGCGAAGCCGACGAAGACCGCGATCATGATCAGGGCCGCGCTGGTGATGGTGCGGGCGCTAGTGCTCACGCCGTACGCCACCGCGTCACGGGTGTTCCCGGAGTGCAGGAACCGTTCCCGGATGCGGGTCAGCAGGAAGATCTCGTAGTCCATCGACAACCCGAAGGTCATCGCGAGCACCAACGGGGGGACGGTGCTGTCGATCGAGCTGATCTGCGCGAACCCCAGATCCTTCAGCCAGCCCCACTGGAACACCATCACCAGGCTGCCGTAGGCGGCCGCGACCGACAGCAAGGTCATCAGCACGCCCTTGAGCGCCAGGAACACCGAGTGGACCGAGACCAACAGCATCACGAACGCGATCAGCGCGACGATTGCCAGCACCAGCGGCTCGGTCTTGGAGACGTGGTCGTCGAAGTCCTTGATCAGCGCGGTCGGGCCGCCGACGTCGACCCGTGCGGTTCCGTTGTCGGGCACTTTGGGCAGCTGCGCGCGCATCCATCCGACGGTCTCGCGGGCGCGCATGTCCTCGGGGTCGACCCTCAACACCGCGGACAGCATGGCGCTGCCGTTGTCCTCGGCGAACTGTGGCGGCGCGACGGAAACGATGTTGGGCGCCTGCGTCATCCGCTGCCGGATCGCGGCGATGGTCTGGCCGTGCTCGGGTGAGGCGGCCCCGCCGTCGGGGAAGGTGATCAGCACGCGAATCGGGCCGAGCGCGCCGGGGCCGAGGGCCTCGGCCGCCGCGCCCACGCCGGCGCGGATCTCGTGCGACGAGTCGAACTGGCGCAGCAGGCTGTTGCCCAGCACCATCGAGGACGCCGGTGCGGCCATGACGATCAGGACCAGCGACGCCCCCAGCGCCGACATCCACGGCCGCCGCATGACCCAGCCGATCCAGCGGTTCCAGAACCGGGATTGGCCCCCCTCCGATCCGCGCGACCAGTGCAGCAACGCCGACCGCTTGGCGGCTGAGCGGCCGAACGTCGCCAGCGCCGCCGGGGTGAGTGTGGTCGACGTCAACATCGCGACCGCGACGGCCAGGATCGCCCCCGTCGCCATCGACTTCAACGCCGGGGTGTTGATCACGTAGATGCCGGTCAGCGAGGCGACGACCGTCATCCCGGACAGCACCACGGCCAGCCCCGAGGTCGCCATCGCCGCGTCGACGGCCTCCTTCGGCTCGCGGCCGGAGCGCAGCTCCTCGCGGAAGCGCATCAGGATGAACAGCGAATAGTCGACGGCGAGCGCGATGCCGAACATGGACACCGTCGAGGTCACGAACACCGACATGGTGGTGTAGGCGGACAGCAGGTAGACCAGGCCCATGGTGACCACGACCGTGCAGACGCCGAGAGCGAGGGGGATCGCCGCGGCGGCAAGCGAACCGAAGACGGCGAGCAGGACGATCAGGATCACCGGGAGGTTCCAGCGCTCGGCGGCGGCGATGTCATGCTTGGTGTTCTGCGCCGCGGCGGCGGTCAGCGCGCCCTGCCCGATCACGTACAGGCGCACCCGGCCGTCCGCGGTCTGGCCGGCCTGATCGCCCTTGACGCCGACCTTGGTGCGCAGCTGCTTGGCGACGTCGCTGGTGTTGCGGGAATCCAACCGCAGCGACAGCACGTACGGCCGGTCGGGTTGCGGCGGCCGCTGGGTGGGGCTGGGCACCTCCGAGACGCCGGGGACCTCGGCGGCGGTGCGCCTGAGCAGCGCGACGGCGTCGTTGATGTCGGTGTAGCTGGCATCCGGGCGCGGCGCCGCGACCAGGGCGAGCGAGGACGACCCCTGGTCGTGGTACAGCTCCTCGAGCTGGTCGTGGACGAGCAACGACTGCGAACCGGCCACCTCGAAACCGCCGCCGGTCAGGTTCCCCGACTGCGTCAACGCCAGATAGACCGCCGGAACCAAGGCCAGCAACCAGCCGGTGAAGACCAACCAGCGGTACTTACGCAGGCTGCGGCTGAGGCGCATCATTAACTGCTGGATCTCTTACTCCCCGTGTTTCGCTTACGCGTGCTGGCGAGAATACCGCAGCGGGCTGTGGATGATGTCAGCTTTCTGGTTCCTGAGCTGCAGCGACGGGGTTGTTGTCAAGACGCTGCCAAGTCGTTGTGAACCGGTTACCGGCGGGATGTTGCTCACACGGGTTCGTGCGGCCTGGCAGGGCGGATGCCTGCGATGGCAGGATGTTCCGGTGGCCGGCGGGGCCCTGGGGAACTCCGCGATCGACGAGGCCCTCTACAGCAGCCGTTTGCGAGCGTCGGCGCTGCGCGTGACGCCGCAGATCGTAAGGAGTTTCGATGAGCAGAGGCACCGTGACGGGGCGCCGCAAGATCGTTGCCGGGCTGATCGCCACCGCCGTGCCGTGCGCCGCCCTGGCGGTCCTGGCGGGGGCCCCGGCGACGGGCGCCAGCGACCCGTGCTCGGCCAGCGAAGTCGCTCGCACGATCGGTTCGGTCTCCAAGTCGATGGGCGACTACCTGGACGCGCACCCGGAGACCAACCAGACGATGACGTCCATGCTGCAGCAGCAGGCGGGACCCCAGTCGATGTCCGGCCTGAAGTCCTACTTCGAGGCCAACCCGAAGGTGGCCGGCGACATGACGTCGATCGCCCAGCCGTTGACCAACCTGTCGCTGCAGTGCAAGCTGCCGATCTCGCCCACCCAGGCGATGGGCATGATGCAGCAGGCGCAGGGCGCGGCCGGCGGGCTGCCCGCGCTGCCGGGTACCGCGGCGGGCGCGCCGCCGTTGGGGGGCACCCCGGCGTCCCCGCCGGCGGCGACCGGGCCCGTCCCGCCGGCGGCGGCCAACCCGTTGTCCGGGCCGCCGCGGGGCAACACCGCCGGTTAGCTCTCGGCCTCCGGGCTCCGATCGGGCGGCAGCGGGCCCTGCAACGCGGTCTCGGTCGGATCGTTGGCGGGCTGGGCCTGCGGCAGCGCCGAGCGGGTGTCCGGCGCGGGTTCTTCGTCGTCCGGGACGGCGACGTTCTCGGTGCGGAACACGAAGAAGAACACCACCCAGCCGATGGCGGAGATGAGCAACCAGCTGATCAGCCGGTAGATCAGCATGGCCGAGATGGCGTTGGGCAGCGACATGCCGCTGGACACCAGCCCCGGCACCAGCACCGCCTCCACCACCAGCAGCCCCCCCGGCATCAACGGGATGGTGCCGACGGCGCGGGCGGCCGCGTAGGCAACCGTCAGCCCGGCGACCGAGGCGTGATCGCCTGCGGCGTAAGCCGCGAACCCGAGGCAGGCCACGTCGGCCACCCAGTTGAACATCGACCAGCCGAACGCCACCCCCATGTCACGCCGGCCCAGGCTCACCGATTCCAGCTGCATCAGCGTCTCGCGCCACTTGGCCAGGCCGGTGTCGGCGGGACGGCCGCGAACGGAGTTGACCCACGACAACACCCGGCAGCCGATGCCCTCGATCAGCTCCGGTCTCGACGCGACCGCCTGGGCGAGAAGCAACAACGTTACGAAGCCGCCGAGGGTGAACAGCAACGAGAACGGGTTGTTCTTCGCGCCCAGGAAGAACGCCCCGCCCAGCCCGAGCAACGCCAGCCCCACGGCCTGCAGGACGCCCGCCATCACCAGCTGCCACGAGGCCACCACCGTCGATGCGCCCCAAATCCGTTGCTGCCGAAGCAAAAATGTCGCTGACAACACCGGTCCGCCGGGCAGCGTGGTGCTCAACGAGTTGGCGGCGTAGACGGCGGCCTCCGACCGCAACTGCTTGACGTGCACCCCGGCCGAACGCAGCAGCGTCCGCTGGATCTGCGCGAAGCTGTGCATCGACGCGGCCGCCGCCACCACGGATGCCAGCAACCACCACCAGTTCGCCTCGTACAGGCTCATCCAGGCTTTGGCGAGGTGATGCCAGCCCAGCGCGACCTCCACGGCAAGCACGATCGCGACGATCCCGAGGATCAGCCAGCGCACCCACCAGTACTTCCCGCGCGGGGCCTCTTCGCGCGGGAAGTCGAGATTGCGGGCCGGTGCGTCGTGCGGCACGTGATTTAGGGTAACGGTGCAGGTGGCGCGGGCATCGCCGCGCGACGCCGACCGTGTCGGGGTCGTAACCGGATCGTGCCGGCGCGGCCGCGCGAGCCCGCCGCGCGGACGTTTGGCGACGCCCCGCGCCGGATAGGCTCACCCCATGCCGGCAAACACCGACGACGCTTCGGTCGAACCCCTCGTCCGCAAGACCGCAGCCTGGGCCTGGCGTTTGCTGGTCATCCTCGTCGCGCTGATGGCGCTGCTGTGGGTGGTGAAGAAGCTCGAGGTGATCGTCGTCCCGGTCCTGGTGGCGCTGCTGCTCAGCGCGCTGCTGCTGCCGGTCGTCGACTGGCTGGACCGACGCGGTCTGCCCCGCGGCGGCGCGGTCGCCCTGGTGTTGCTCGGCGGCTTCTCCATCCTGGGCGGCATCCTGGCGTTCGTCGTCCTCCAGTTCATCGACGGTCTGCCGGGCCTGACCGAACAGGTCACCCGCAGCATCGAGTCGACCCGGCGTTGGCTGATCCACGGGCCGGCGCACCTGCGCAGCGAACAGATCGACAACGCGGGCAACGCCGCAATCGAGGCGCTGCGCAACAATCAGGCCAAGCTGGAGAGCGGCGCCCTGTCCACCGCGGCCACCATCACCGAACTCGTCACCGCGGCGGTGCTGGTGTTGTTCACGCTGATCTTCTTCCTCTACGGCGGCCGCAACATCTGGGCCTACGTGTCCAAGATCTTCCCGGCCGACGTCCGAGACCGGGTGGGCGAGGCGGGCCGGGCCGGCTACGGGTCGCTGACCGGTTACGTGCGGGCCACCTTCCTGGTGGCGCTCACCGACGCCGCCGGGGTCGGCACCGGCCTGGCGATCATGGGCATCCCGCTGGCGCTGCCGCTGGCCTCCCTGGTCTTCCTGGGTGCTTTCATCCCGCTCGTCGGTGCCCTGATCTCGGGCTTGGTGGCCGTCGTGGTCGCCCTGCTGGCCAAAGGCATCGTCTACGCGCTCATCACGTTGGGTCTGCTGATCGCGGTGAACCAGCTCGAGGCCCACGTGCTGCAGCCGCTGGTGATGGGCCGCGCGGTCTCGATCCACCCGCTCGGGGTGGTACTCGCCATCTCGACCGGCGGCGTGCTAGGCGGCATCGTCGGCGCGCTGCTGGCCGTGCCGACGGTGGCGTTCCTCAACAACGCGATGCAGGTACTGCTGGCCAAGGATCCGACCGCCGAATCCGAGAGACAGACCGAGGAGGCGGACGGGGGCGGCGCGATCGTGCAGGCGGAGCCGGACAAGCCGGCGACCGCGTCGGACTGAGGCCTACAGCCGGCCCTCGCGGCGCAGCAGATCCTGCGCGGACAGTCCGCCGCCGGAACGTCGGCGCTGGCGCGCGTCGCCGTTGTCACCCCGGGTATTCATCTTTTCGGTGGCCGCGTCGGAGTCGTTGCCCTCGGGCCGCGGAAAGGCGGTGGTGGGTTCGGCCGCATCGTCGGCGGTGTCGTCAGAACGCTTGCCGGGCACCGGAATCGCGCGCGTTTGGCCGCTGGACGGTGGGGGCGGTGGCGCCGCGGGTCGTGGCGGCGCCGGGGGCGCGGGATTGACGGGATGCTCGTGGGCCGGGCCCGAGTTCGGCACGGACAGCCGCGTCGTCTGAGCCTCCGTCGGCTGACCCGGCCGGGCCTGCACGCGCCCGGCGTCGGCCGGGGGCGCCGCGGGTTCGGCCGGACCCGGCCGCGTCGCCCGCGACGGCTCGAGGGCCGCAGGGTGGGTGGGGTCGTGCGGCTTGCGCGGCCCGGCCGCGACCAGGCTGGCCGCCACGGGCGGCCGCGCGGGCCGCCCGTTGAGGGTCGGCCGCTTGCGCTCGTCGGGCAGGTCGATCTCGCCGAGCCCGATCTTGTTCTGCAGCCGCCTGGCCCAGCGCGGGGCCCACCAGCAGTCGTCCCCGAGCAGTTTCATCACCGACGGCACCAGGAACATCCGGACCACGGTGGCGTCCAGCAGCAGCGCCGCCATCAGCCCGAACGCCAGGTACTTCATCAGCACCAGGTCGGAGAACACGAACGAGCTGGCCACCACGGCCAGCACCAGGGCGGCGGCGGTGATCAGGCGCCCGGTCGTCGCCGTGCCGATGCGGATGGCCTCGGCGGTCGACATGCCGCGTTCGCGCGCCTCGACCATGCGAGACACCAGGAACACCTCGTAGTCGGTGGCCAGGCCGAAGCCCACCGCGATCACCAGCGCGATCACCACCACCATCAGCGGGGTGGGCGTGAAGTTGAGCACGCCCGACAGGTGGCCGTCGACGAAGATCCACGTCAGGATGCCCATCGTCGACCCCAGCGTCAGCGCGCTCATCAGCACCGCCTTGACCGGCAACACCACCGACCCGAACGCCAGGAACATCAGCAGCAGCGTGGCGCCCAGCAGCAGCACCAGCATCAGCGGAGCCTTCTCGAACAGGCTGTGGATGCTGTCCTGCTCCAAGGCGGGGGTGCCGCCGACATAGAGGTTGAGGCCCTTCGGCGGATTTATTGCCCGCAGCTCGCTGATCTTCTTGGCGGCGTCGTTCTTATTGACCAGTCCGTTCTGGATCACCCGCACCGAACCGTCCTTGGGCACCGTCGTCCCGTTCGGGCCGGCGACGCAGGGGTTGCCCGCGATCGTGGGGCAGGGTCGCTCCTCCCAGGTCTTATCGGTGAACCCGTTGACCCCGGCGATCCGGTTGCGGATGTCGGCGACCTGCTGGTCGGTGACCTTGCTGTGGTTGGTGCTCTGGATGACGACGGTAAGTTGCTCGGTGCGGTAGCCGGCGAAGAGCTTGTCGAAGTGCTCCTGCGCCTGGCGCACGGGGTTGGTTGGCGGCAGGTACTTCTCGCTCATACCGCCGAACGACAGGTTGCTCAGCGGAATGACCAGCAAAATCATGCCGACGGCGATCGGGATGGCGAACGCCAGCGGCCGCTTCATCACCCAGTTGACCAGCTTGCCCCAGAAGCCGGCCTCGACCTCTTCGCGGGTCTTGGTCTTCTGTAGCCGGTCGGCCAGCCAGTTGAGGTAGGCCCGCGACCACTTCCAGTTCCGCAGGAACGGCACCCGGAACGCGGTCCGCACGCCCAGCGCGTCGACGTGGCGCCCGAGGATACCCAGGCAGGCCGGCAGGAACGTGATCGACAGCAGCGCCGCGAGCCCCACCGCGGCGAAGATCGCGTAGGTGAGCGAGTGCACGAAGCCCTGCGGCAGCACCAGCAGGCTGGCGCTCGACGCGATGATCAGGACCGCCGAGAACGTCACGGTGCGCCCGGCCGTCATCACGGTGCGGCGCACGGCGGTCTCGGTGTCGTAGCCCTCGGCGATCTCCTCCCGGAACCTGCTCACCACGAAGAGCCCGTAGTCGATCGCGATGCCCAGGCCGATCAGCGACACCACCGGCTGGGCGAAATAGTGCACCGGCCCGAAGACGGCGACCAGTCGCAGAATTCCCAGCGAGCCCGCGATGCTGAGCCCACCCACGATCGCCGGTAGGCCCGCGGCGACCGCACCGCCGAACACCAGGAACAGGACCACCGCCACCATCGGGACCGCAAGGACCTCCATGCGGCGCTGGTCGGTGGCGATAGTGCCGGTCAGGGCGTTAGCAATGGGTTCGAGGCCAGCCAGTTGCACCGTGCCGCCGTCGAGGCTCTGCAGGTCGGGCGCGATGGCCTTGTAGTTGTTCAGGATGCTGTCGTCGTCGTCGCCCTTGAGCGGGATGGACACGAAGGTGTGCTTCCGGTCCTCGCTGACCATCCCCTTGATCAACGGGTTGGTGCTGTCGGGCGCGGCCAGCCAGCCGGCCCAGCCGACGACCTGGTCGGCGTGGTCGGTCTTGAACTTGTTGAGCTGGGCGACGGTCTTGTCCCGCCACGCCGCGTCGTCCACGGTCTTGCCGTCCGGGGCGGTGAAGGTGGCGACGATGTGGCTGGTGCGGTCACGGCCGTAGGTCTGGTCGCCCAGCACCGAGGCCTTCACGGATTGGCTGCCTTCGTCGTAGAAGCCGCTCTGTGTGACATGCTTGCCCAGGCTCATCCCGAAAACCCCACCCAGCAGGCACAGAGCTACCGTGACCCCGATCACGATGTACCGATAGCGGTACACAGTTCGACCCCACCAGGCGAACACGCAAGCTCCTTACTGGATCGTTAACGACCCGCGTGGTGTCTTTCGGTTTCCAAGCCAGTGTCACACACGCGCGGTCAACAGAGCGGACAGCGGCCGGAACGGCTGCAGCCATGCTCCCTGGTCAGGCAGCGAATCTAGGCCGATTCGCGGCAACGGCTCCCGGAACACACCGCTGATGTCTTCCAGGTCGACAAAGTCCAAGGTATCCGACGCTAGCGCCCAACTCGCATGTTCGCGAAATCCGATGACTTGGACGGCGACTCCGCTGCGAGCTATCTCCTCCAGCGGTTGACGAAACGCCTGCCCGTCGGCCGACGCCACCACCAGCGCCGCCAGCCCCTGGCTGCGCCGCAGCTCGATGTGGGCGAGCATGTCGCGGTCGACGTCGCTGTCCTCGTCGATCTTCGGCTTGGCGAACACGGCGAACCCCACGTTGCGCAGTGCGTCCACCCAGGGGCGAACGACGTCGGCGCTGCCCGGCGCGATGTTGGTGAACACCGTGGCCTCGGGCTCCACCACGACGCCCGGCCGGCTCGCGCTGACCTCGGCCGTGCGCGCCAGCAGCCAGCGCCCCAGGGCGTCGAACCGCGGGCGCTCCAGCGCGGTGGGCCGCCGGCCGAGGATCGAGCCGAGCCCCATGTCGAGATTAGGCGCGTCCCACACCAGCAACACGCGGCCGCCCGGCGGGGAGAAGCCGCCCAGCGACGCGTCGTCGGACAACACCGCCACCGGTTCGGCTGCCGCGGTCTGTTCTTCCGTCAGGCTCATGGTCATCGCCTACTCATGTCGTAGCCAGATGAATTCGGTGACGGCGCTGCCCGCCTCGTGGGCCTTCGTCTCGTATTTGGTGGTAGGCCGTACCACCGAGATCGGGAGCCTGGCCGCGGGATTGGCACGCCGCAGCCGCGGCTCGGCATCGCCGACGGCGCCGATGTGCTCGGCGTAGCCGGGGTGGTCCGTCGCCGCATGCAGGACACCACCAGGGAGTAACCGGTCGGCGATCAGGCCAACCGTCCCCGGCTGCAAAAACCGGCGCTTGTGGTGGCGGGCCTTCGGCCAGGGGTCGGGGAAGAAGACGCGGACCCCGGTCAGCGAGCGCGGGGGGATCAGCCGCTGCAGCACGTCGACGCCGTTGCCGCGGATCAAGCGGATGTTGGCGACCCCGTCGCGGTCGATTGCGCATAGCAGTTGCGCCAAACCTCGCTTGTAAATCTCCACCGCGATCACATCTATATCGGGCTCGTCCTTGGCCATCGCCAGCGTCGAGATGCCGCTGCCGCAGCCGATCTCGAGCACCAGCGGCGCCTCGCGGCCGAACCAGGCGCGGGTGTCCAGTGCCGGCTCGCCGCCGCCTTCGCCCGACGGGGTACCGACGGACAGGCCCAGCTCGGGCCACCGCCGGTCCCACGTCTGCCGCTGGGCGTCGGAGAGGGCGGAGCGGCGGGAGCGAAACGTTGATGCCGGGAGATACCGCGGGTCGCGACGGTCGTCCGAATCCTCCCGCGGCGCGGCGCGACAAACTGCCGCCCCGGGTTGCACATGCATTTGTCCATGGTGGCGCATAAACGAGTGCTGTAGCCGCCCGTGGTCCAGATTGATACCCAACAGTTGCCTTCAGCTGGTAACAGTCAAACGGTGGCTCGCATCAAAGTGACGCAAGTGCCACCATTCGGTGGGACCCGATCGGCCCCCGGGTCGGATCCATCGAACCGAACGCGAGACATGAGGGGACGATGACGGGACAAGGACACCAGGAGTTCGTCGACGAGTTGGCGCGCTTCGCCGCCGGCCACCCCGACCCCCGCGTGGCGGCGGTCGCCGAGCGAGCCGCCGCGCGCGTGGGCGTGCTCGTTCGCGGGCGCCCCGGCGTGGGGCGTGACACCGTCGCCCGCGCGCTGGCCGGCGCCGGCGCGGCGGCGGGGATCTCGGTGACCACCGCCGATGACGCCGACCTCGTGGTGTACGTGACCACCGAGGTGGTCAAGCCGGAAGACGTCGACGCGATCGCCGCCGCCGGACGCCCGGTGCTGGCGGTGCTGAACAAGGCGGATCTGGCCGGCTCCCTCTCGGGCGGGGACGGGCCGATCGCGGCGGCGCGGACCCGCTGCGCGGAGCTGGCCGCCCGGGTCCGTGCGCCCATGGTGCCGATGTGTGGCCTGCTCGCGGTGGCCGCGCTCGGCGAGCTTGACGACGCGTTGTGGGCGGCGCTGCGGATGCTCGCCGGGCATCCCGGAGCGGCCGAGTGCCTCGACGGCTCGTTCGCCGGGTTCCTGGCGGCCGACAACCCTTTACCGGTCGACGTGCGGCTGCGCTTGCTGGACACCCTGGACCTGTTCGGCATCGCGCTGGGGGTCGCCGCGGCCCGGCAGGGCAGGACGGCCGCCCAGCTGCGGGCTCTGCTGCGCCGGACGAGCGGGATCGACGCCGTCCTGTCCCACATCTCGGTCGCCGGCGCCGAGGCGCGCTATCGGCGGGTGTGCGACGCCGTCGCTGAGCTGGAGGCACTGGCGGTCGGCGACGAGGCGATCGGCGCGTTCCTATGCCACGACGACACCGTGGTCGCGCGGATGGCGGCGGCGGTCGATCTGGCCGAGGCGGCCGGGCTGGACCCGGACATCGCGAGGCCCGCCGACTGGGACCGCGACCCGTCCGCGCACCTGCCGCGGGCGGTGCGCTGGCAGCGGTACAGCCGCACGACCTCCAGCGAGCTGCACCGCTCCTGCGGCGCCGACATCGCGCGGGGATCGATGCGGCTGTGGTCGCGGGCCTGCGGGTCGCTGCCTGGGGACTGGCGGTGAGCGCCGACACGCCCGAAGATCCGGTCGCCCAAGTGGACGCTCTGGTGGCGGGCGTTGGACCGGAGCTGGATCCCCCCGCCGTGCACCGCCGCGACGTGGTGCTGGTGACCGGACCGTGGCTGGCCGGCGTGAGCGCGGTGGCCGCGGCGCTGCGCGAACGACTGCCTGAGCACAAGTTCGTCGAGTCGGCCGAATTGGGGCCCGGCGACGTGCCATTGGCCGTGGTGTTCGTCGTCTCCGCGGCGGCGCATCTGACGCCGTCCGACTGCGCGCTGCTGGACGCCGCGGCCGCGCACACCGACGCGGTGGTGGCGGTGGTGTCGAAGATCGACGTGCACCGAGGCTGGCGCGACGTGCTGGCCGCCGACCGCGAGACGCTGGCCGCCCACGCGCCGCGCTACGCCGGGGTGCCCTGGGTGGGCGCGGCCGCGCTGCCCGACCTCGGCGACCCGATCGTCGACGACCTGGCGGAGACCGTCTCGGCCCGGCTGGCGGACTCGGAACTCACCCGCCGAAACAGGCTGCGGGCCTGGGAATCTCGGCTCACCACCGTCGCGCAGCGGTTCGACCGCCAGGCCGACGGTGCGGGGCGCCGGGCGCGGGTGGACGCCTTACGCGACGAGCGCAGCACCGCTCTGCGGCAGCGGCGCGAGGCGAGGACCGAGCGCACCGTGACGCTGCGCGGTCAGATCCAGCAGGCGCGTGTCCAGCTGTCCCACCTCGCGCGTAACAAGTGTTCGTCGGTGCGCACCGAGCTGCAGGAAGACGCCGCCGGGTGGCCCCGGCGCGACATGCCCGGCTTCGAGGCCCACGCCCGTGGCCGGCTGGACGAGGTGGTCGCCGAGGTGAACGAGGGCACCGCCACCCATCTCGCCGATGTCGCGCAGGTGGTGGGCGTCGCGACGGCCCTGCCGTCCCTCGAGCAGCTGCCGACGGTCGACGTCGCGCCGCCGCCGCTGAAATCGCGACGGCACGAGACCTGGCTGATGATGCTGCTGGGCGCCGGGTTCGGCCTGGGTGTGGCGCTGACCCTGAGCAGGCTGATGAGCGGGCTGGGCGCAAGACTCAGCCCCGCCCTGTCGGCGGTCGCCGAGGTCACGTGCGTGGCGATCGGCCTGGCGGTCACGTGTGTGGTGATCCACATCCGCAGCCTGCTGCGCGACCGGGCGCTGCTCGACCGCTGGGCAGGCGACGTGACCTCCTCGCTGCGGTCGGTGGCCGAGGAGCTGGTCGCCACCCGCGTCCTGGTCGCCGAGTCGGTGCTGAGCAAAGCGGTGCTGGCCCAGGACGAGGTTGAGAACGCCCAGGTGAGCGACCAGGTCAATGCCATCGACCGCGAGCTGCGCGCCCATGCCGTGGCGGCCTCGCGGGACGCCGCCGCGCGCGACCGGGAGCTGCCCACCGTGCTGGCGGCCCTGGACGCGGTGCGTGCAGAACTGGGCGAAGCGGGTATATCTACATCCGACGATTCCGATTTGACCGTGGAAAAAGCCGTGGCGGACGAAGTGACCGAAAAACCAGCCTCTTACAGCGGTGATCCGGACGCTGGGGAATCTTCTGAATCGTTGCTGTGAGAAGGCTTATACCTGCCCGAGGCTTCCCCGACAAGGTGCTCACGATAACCTGTAGCTAACGCCACCATCGAGCAGCTGTGTGGTCGAGCACATACGCAATTGAAGAGATGTACGAGTACGCAGAAGGATTCAGGAGATTTCGATGACCTCAGCGACCATTCCCGGATTGGACACCGCGCCCACCAACCATCAGGGGCTGCTGTCGTGGGTACGGGAGGTCGCCGAGCTCACTCAGCCTGAGCGCGTGGTGTTCACCGACGGCTCGGCCGAAGAGTTCGATCGGCTGGCCGCCGAGCTGGTCGAGGCGGGCACGTTCACGAAGCTGAACGAGAAGAAGCACCCCAATTCCTACCTGGCGTTGTCCGACCCGTCGGATGTCGCGCGGGTCGAGTCGCGGACCTTCATCTGCTCCGAGCGTGAGATCGACGCCGGCCCCACCAACAACTGGATGGACCCGGCCGAGATGCGGTCGCTGATGACCGACTTGTACCGCGGCTGCATGCGGGGCCGCACCATGTACGTGGTGCCGTTCTGCATGGGCCCGCTCGGCGCCGACGACCCCAAGCTGGGCGTGGAGATCACGGATTCCGAATATGTCGTCGTCTCCATGCGCACGATGACCCGGATGGGCAAGGCCGCGCTGGAGAAGATGGGCGACGACGGGTTCTTCGTGAAGGCGCTGCACTCGGTGGGCGCCCCGCTGGAGCCCGGCCAGAAGGACGTGCCGTGGCCCTGCAACGACACCAAATACATCACCCACTTCCCGGAGACCCGCGAGATCTGGAGCTACGGCTCCGGCTACGGCGGCAACGCCCTGCTGGGCAAGAAGTGCTACTCGCTGCGCATTGCCTCGGCGATGGCCCACGACGAGGGCTGGCTGGCCGAGCACATGCTGATCCTCAAGCTGATCTCCCCGGAGAACAAGGCGTATTACTTCGCCGCCGCCTTCCCGTCGGCGTGCGGTAAGACCAACCTTGCGATGCTGCAGCCGACCATCCCGGGCTGGCGCGCCGAGACCCTGGGCGACGACATCGCCTGGATGCGCTTCGGTAAGGACGGCCGGTTGTACGCGGTCAACCCGGAGTTCGGCTTCTTCGGGGTCGCGCCGGGCACCAACTGGAAGTCCAACCCCAACGCGATGCGCACCATCGCCGCGGGCAACACCGTGTTCACCAACGTCGCGCTCACCGACGACGACGAGGTGTGGTGGGAAGGCCTCGAGGGCGAGCCCGACCACCTGATCGACTGGAAGGGCAACGACTGGTACATCCGGGAGACGGAAACCAAAGCGGCCCACCCGAACTCGCGGTACTGCACCCCGATGTCGCAGTGCCCCATCCTGGCGCCGGAGTGGGACGACCCGCAGGGCGTGCCGATCTCGGGGATCTTGTTCGGCGCCCGCCGCAAGACCACGGTGCCGCTGGTGACGCAGGCCCGCGATTGGCAGCACGGCGTCTTCATGGGTGCCACCATGGGCAGCGAGCAGACCGCCGCCGCCGAGGGCAAGGTCGGCACGGTGCGCCGTGACCCGATGGCCATGCTGCCGTTCCTGGGCTACCACGTCGGTGACTACTTCCAGCACTGGCTCGACCTCGGCAAGAACTCCGACGAGTCCAAACTGCCGCAGGTGTTCTTCGTCAACTGGTTCCGCCGCGGTGAGCAGGGCGAGTTCCTGTGGCCGGGCTTCGGTGAGAACAGCCGCGTGCTGAAGTGGATCGTCGACCGCATCGAGCACCAGGCCGGCGGCCAGGACACCCCGATCGGCATCGTGCCGACCGCGGCCGACTTGGACCTGAACGGCCTCGACGTCGGGGCAGAGGACGTCGCGAAGGCGCTCGCGGTCAACCCCGCCGAGTGGCGCGAAGAGCTGCCCTTGATCGAGGAGTGGTTCGAGTTCGTCGGCGACAAGCTGCCCACCGGTGTCAAGGACGAGTTTGAGGCGCTCAAGCAGCGGCTGGCCGACGCCGGCTAGGCCTTCTCGAAGGCGGCCGGTTCCGCCCGGATCCTGTCGATCTGGTCGAGTGCATAATTGACCATTTCTGCGACGGTCATGGCCGCCCCCTTTGCGGCCAATGACTCGTACTCCCGAACGCCGAGGGCGGCGCGCAGGTGTGCGACCGCGCCGTTGATTTCCGGAAACGCGTGCGACGTCAGCGGCGCAGCGGCGAATCCGCTGATGGTGGCCGCCGGCGCGAGATGGCCGAGGCGGTCCAGGTATGCCGCGAGGACCGCCAGCGGACTGCGGATCAATGCAAAACTGCCCGAATCCAAGAAGTTTCGCATCGACACGGTCACCAGGTCGAGGGCATCCGCCGGGTTGCCCTGCGAAACGGCCAGCCGGGACAGCATAAGCGTCTGGTGCGACTCCTGTTGGCGGTTACCGCTTTCGCGCGCGATCGTCAGGCCGCGGGCCAACACGTCGTATGCCTGCGTCGGCTCGGCCTCGGAGTTGGCGTACCCATATGCCAGCAGAGCCTGCGATCGAACGTTCGGGTTGTCCGAGGTCTCGGCGGCCGCCAGGAGCTTTTGCGATGCTGCGACCGCGGCCGTGGTTTCCCCGCTGATGATCAACGCGTAGACCAGGCAGGCGTGCACCAAGGTGTGTGGGTGGGGACGTCGCTCAATAATGTTGCGGCACCAGTCAACCCAGCGTTCCGGCTGCCCGGCGACGATATTACCGACCGCCAGCATCGGCTCGAGCGCCTCCGCAATCTCGTCGTACCTCCCACTGATGATCGCAGCCTTCCCGGCCTCGCAATAGCGGAAGTAATCCTCGATGCGACCGGTGGCGTAGCACTGCACGGCGGCCAGGTACAGGTGCACCAGCCTCGGGTGGTCGACGGCTTTCGCCGGCTCGATGAGTTCCTCCGCCCACTGAACGGGCTCGTACTGCTCGAGGCACAGCCCGAGAACCGTTGCGTACCAAGCGATCGCGATGGCGGTGTCGAGATCGCTGGCATCGGCGGCCCATCGGAATGCGCTGCGCAGGTTCGGTAATTCATCGGTGAACCAGATGTAGGACTCGCGCTGTCGGGCACTGTCCCACAGCCCCATGACGTCGTTTTCCCGGCCGGCGAAGTACCGCGCGTGCGCATCGCGGGTGTCGTGCGCTTCACCCGCAGCGACGAGCTGTTCCTCGGCGAACTGCCGGACGGTCTCCAGCATCGAGAAGCGCGTTCGCGACGTTGAGCGATCGGCCGCCAGCAGCGACTTGCGAACCAGGGCGTGCAGCAGCTCCAGGGTGGTCAGGTCGTCATCGGACCCGGTGACCGCGCAGGCGGCCTGAAGGTCGAAGCCACCCGCGAACACCGAGCAGCGTTGCAGCAGAGCCTTCTCCGAATCGTGGAGCAAATCGTAAGACCACTGGACCATGTGCCGTAAGGTCTGGTGCCGTTCCAGCCCGCGCCGGGACCCGACGAGTAGCCGGAACCGGTCGTCAAGCCGGTCGCGCAGCTCGGTCGGGGACATGGACACCATCCGCGAGGCGGCCAATTCGATGGCCAGGGGTATCCCATCCAAGCGGCGGCAGATCTCGATGACTGCGGCCGCATCGTCGCCACGGGTCAAGGACACACCCCGCGCGAAACCCTGTGCGCGTTCAATGAACAGCGTCGCCGCGGGCGACGCCAACCCGCGACCGCGGTCCAGGGGGGGTACCGTCCACACTTGTTCATCGCCCAGCGACATGCCCTCGCGGCTGGTGGCAAGGATCGTCACGGTCGCCGAGTGCTTGAGGATCTTTTCAATCAGTTCAGCCGCTGCATCCAGGACGTGTTCGCAGTTGTCGAACACCAGCAGCCGCGACCGGCCCGCCAAGGCCATCGCGATGCTGTCCGCCAGACTCATCTCCGGCTGCTGGATGATGCCCAAAACGGCCGCGGCGGCATCGGGCACCGCGGCCGGATCGCTGATGGTTGCCAGCTCGATGAGGAAAGCGCCGTCCACGAAGTCGTTCGCCAGGCGGCTGGCCACCTCGAGCGCGAGTCGTGTCTTGCCGACGCCACCGACTCCGGTCAGCGTGACGAGCCGATGGGCTTTGAGCGCCGTCTGCACCTCGACGATGTCCGCTTCCCGGCCGATGATCGTGGTTGCCGGCGCTTTCAGGTTCCCCAGGACGGCGTCGAAGGCCCGCAGCGGCGGGAAGTCTCTGCTGAGCCCGGGTGCCCACACCTGATGGATGGCAACGGGTTTGGCGATGTCGCGCAGCCGGCGCGCACCCAGGTCGACCAGGTCAACCCCGGTGAGGAGTTCCGCTGTAGCGCCGTCGAGCAGGATCTGGCCGCCGTGTCCGGCCGACGTGACCCGCTCTGCGCGATTCAGAACCGCACCGAAGTAGTCGTTGCCACGCAACTCCGCCTCGCCTGTGGCGATGCCCATCCGCACCGGGAGCCGCAGGCCCCGCTGTGCGGCGACGGCCGCGTCCACGGCGTCCTTCGGGGAGCGGAACGCCGCGCACACCCCGTCCCCGGTGTGCTTGAAAAGCCAACCGCGATGTGCGGCCACGGTTTCCCGCAGCAGGTCGTCATGAGTGGCCAGGGACGCCCGCATCTCGTCGGGGTCGGCCTCCCACCGGCGCGTCGACCCCTCCATGTCGGTGAAAAGGAACGTCACCACGCCCGACGGGGGGCCCGGGGTGGTCTGGCCCTCGGTCAAGCCCATTGACGCACTGTAAGGCAGGTGCACGGCAAGGAGAAGGGCGAACCCGACCACTTGACACCCGTCAAGTTTTTCGGCGGTACAGTCTGCGCATGCAGATTCGCGAGTACCTCGGCACCGGCAAGCCGGCCGTCATTCTTCACCCGTCCGGCACGGTCATCACCTTCGACGAGCTCGAGGCGCGGGCCAACCGGCTGGCCCACTACTTTCGCCGGGCCGGCCTCGTCGAGGGCGACGCCGTCGCGATCCTGATGGAGAACAACGAACACATCCATGCGGTGATGTGGGCGGCGCGGCGCAGCGGCCTGTACTACGTGCCGATCAACACCCACCTGACCGCAGCCGAAGCCGCCTACATCATCGACAACAGCGCGGCCAAGGCGATCATCGGGTCGGCGGCGCTGCGTAAGACGTGCGAGAACCTGGCCGAGCAGCTACCACGCGGCCTGCCCGAGCTGCTGCTGATCGCTGACGAGGACCTCGCGGGCTGGCAGCGCTACCCCGAATGCGTTGCGGGCGAGCCCGACACCCCGATCGACGACGAACGCGAGGGCGACCTGCTGCAGTATTCGTCGGGCACCACCGGCCGGCCCAAGGGCATCAAACGCGAACTGCCACACGTTCCGCCGTCCGAGGCGCCGAGCATGATGTCGGCGCTGGTGAGTTTCTGGATGGACCCGGACTCGATCTACCTCAGCCCGGCGCCGCTGTATCACACCGCACCCTCGGTGTGGTCGATGAGCGCGCAAGCCGGCGGGGTCACCACGGTGGTGTTGGAGAAATTCGACGCTGAAGGCTGCCTCGACGCCATCCAGCGTCACCGCGTCACCCGCGGCCAGTTCGTCCCCGCAATGTTCACCCGCATGCTGAAACTGCCTGAGGCGGTGCGGAGTTCGTACGATCTGTCCAGCCTGCAGCGGGTGATGCACGCGGCGGCACCGTGCCCGGTGGAGATCAAGAAACAGATGATGGACTGGTGGGGTCCGATCATCGACGAGTACTACGCCTCCTCCGAGGCGCACGGGTCGACGTTGATCACCGCCGAAGAGTGGCTGGCGCACCCCGGTTCCGTCGGCAAACCCATGGTGGGTGCCGTGCACATCCTCGACGAGAACGGCAACGAGTTGCCGTCCGGGCAGGCCGGTGAGATCTACTTCGAGGGCGGGAATTCGTTCGAATACCTCAACGACCCCACAAAAACCGCGGCCTCCCGCGACAAGCACGGGTGGGCCACCGTCGGCGACATCGGCTACCTCGACGAGGAGGGCTACCTGTACCTGACCGACCGGCGCCATCACATGATCATCTCGGGCGGGGTGAACATCTATCCCCAGGAGGCGGAGAACCTGTTGGTCACCCACCCGAAGGTGTTGGACGCGGCGGTATTCGGGGTTCCCGATGACGAGATGGGGCAACGCGTGCTGGCCGCCGTGCAGACCGTCGACCCCGACGACGCCACGGACGAGTTCGCCGACGAACTGCTGGCTTGGCTGCGAGACCGCTTGGCGCACTACAAGTGTCCGAAATCGATCGCGTTCGAGACGCAACTGCCGCGCACCGACACCGGCAAGCTCTACAAGAACGGGCTGATCGAGAAATACTCGGTGTGACCCCGATGCTCTCGGTGGTGGACCTGGCGAGCCCGCCGGATGCCGGCCCCGCGTCGCCCCCGGGGGTGATCCTGGCGCACGGCGCCGCTTTCGACCTCGCCCGTTGTGAACCTTGGCTGGACGCAGCGACTTTCACCCTCACCGAGGACCACTACGACGACCGGCGGGCGGTCACCGTCGAGTCGGTGCCCAACGCGCTCGCCGAGCTCACCGCGCGCTGTCACCGTTGGCCGCACGCCAGCAGCGTCTGCGACGACGTGCTACGTGGGGTGGTCCCCGGCGGCCCGGCGCTGGCCGCGGTGGTGACCGAATCGCTGGCCTACTCGACCTTGCAGGCCGGCCCGGAATTCGCGCGCTGGCTGGGCGAACGCGGCCCGGCCCGAGTGCCCGACATCGCCGACCCGGTGCTGGCCGAGCGGGACGGCGACACCCTACGCATCGCATTCAACCGGCCGCAGCGCCACAACGCGTTTTCCACCGACGCCCGCGCCGCGCTGCTGGAGGCGCTGACCATCGCGCAACTGGACCCATCCGTGGCAGGGATCGTGTTGCGCGGCAACGGGCCATCGTTCTGCAGCGGGGGAGACCTCGCCGAGTTCGGCACCTTCGCCGACCCGGCGAGCGCTCATCTGGCCCGTACCCGGCACAGCCCCGCGCTGGCGCTCGACGCGCTCACCGCCCGGCTCGGTCGCGCCTGCCGGGCAGAGGTGCACGGCAGCGTGCTGGGCAGCGGGCTGGAGATGGCGGCATTCTGCGGATTGGTCGCCGCGCGGGAGCATTCGGTGTTCGGGCTGCCCGAACTCCAGCTGGGGCTGATCCCCGGCGCCGGCGGGACGCTGAGCGTCACCCGCCGGATCGGCCGGTGGCGCACCGCCTATCTCGTGCTGTCCGGGCGCACCATCGACACCGGCACCGCGCTGGCCTGGGGCCTGGTGGACGCGACGTACGCCTAACAAGCGGCTAAAACGTTGTCAGAAGCCGGAATACGTCGTGGTGGTGGTCGACGGCAGGTTGGAGACGGCGATCACGCCGATGGCCACGTAGAGGATCACCATGACCACGGCGAACACGGCGCCGGCGACGGCGCCGATGATGGCCCACTTCTTGGCGTTGTCGGCGGCGGCCTGCGCCTCGGCGTACCGTCCCTGCGACCAGAGTCCGGACACCTTGGTGGAGTACACGATCGACACGATCCCGAACGGCAGACAGCACAGCACGGTGCACAGGATGGCCCAGACGAGGTAGTTGTCCGGCTCCTGCTGGCCCGGCCAGCCCGGTTGCGGCGCCTGCCAACCCGGCTGCTGGCCCGGCCAACCCGGTTGCGGCGCCTGCCAACCCGGCTGCTGCCCCGGCCCAGCCGGGGGCGGCCCCTGCCATTCCGGCTGCTGACCCTGCCATTCCGGCGAGCCTTCGTAGGGCCCTGGGGGATAACTCATGGCAGCCGACTTTCCTTCGTCGCAGTAACTTTTACTCCCGCGCCGCTTTGCTGGTGCCAGAAGTCAGGCAAATATACAGCACACCAGGGCGTCAGGCCCGCACATTCTCGGTCTCCTACTCAGATGCCACCGCGCGCGACGAGCTGCGCGGCGATCACGTTGCGCTGAATTTCGTTGGTGCCCTCGCCGACGATCATCAGGGGCGCGTCGCGGAAGTAGCGCTCCACGTCGTATTCGCAGGAGTAGCCGTAGCCGCCGTGAATCCGCACCGCGTTCAGCGCGATCTCCATCGCCACTTCGGAGGCGAACAGTTTGGCCATGCCCGCCTCCATGTCACAGCGCTCGCCGCTGTCGTACCGCTCGGCGGCGTAGCGGGTGAGCTGACGGGCGGCGGTCAACTTGGTCGCCATGTCGGCCAGGTAGTTGCCGACCGACTGATGCTTCCAAATCGGCCGCCCGAAGCTCTCCCGCTGCTGCGCGTAGGCCAGCGCGTCCTCGAGCGCCGCCGTGCCCACACCCAGAGCCCGGGCGGCGACCTGGATACGGCCCGTCTCCAGGCCCTTCATCATCTGCGAAAAGCCTTCGCCCATCCGGCCGCCCAGCACCGCCGACTCCGGCGCCCGGAAGTCGTCGAAGGACAGCTCGCAGGATTCGACGCCTTTGTAGCCCAGCTTGGGCAGGTCCCGTGACACCGTCAGGCCGGGGCCGTGCTGGACGAGCACGATAGAGATGCCCTTATGGCGCGGCGTGGCGCCCGGATCGGTCTTGCACAGCAGTGCGATCAGATCGGATCGCCGGGCGTTGCTGATCCATGTCTTGGCGCCGTTGATGCGCAGGCCGCCGGGCCCGCCGTCGGCGCCCCCAACAGGCACCGCCGTGGTCGTCATGTTCTGCAAGTCCGACCCGCCGCCCGGTTCCGTCAACGCCATCGTGGCCCGCAGCTCGCCGGTCGCCATCGCCGGCAGGTAGGCCCGCTTCTGTTCCTCGGTGCCGAACAGCGTCAGCAGCTTGGCCACCACGGTGTGCCCGCCCATCGCTCCGGCCAGGCTCATCCAGCCGCGCGCCAATTCCTCGGTGACCCGCACGTAGCAGGGCATGGACACCGGCGAACCGCCGTATTCCTCGGGAATCGCCAGGCCGTAGATGCCGATCCGCTTCATCTGCTCGATCCACGCCTCGGGATAGGTGTTGGCGTGTTCGACCTCGCGGACGGTCGGTTTCACGTCGCGGTCGATGAACGCCCGCACCGTGGCGACCAGCATCTCTTCTTCGTCGTTCACTTGCGAGTACCCTATCGAGTCGTGCCGAACGTCGACTTGACGTGCAAAAACGCGCCCGTTCGCAGCACCAGGCCGACGTTGGGGTCTGATCCGCGTTGACCCTCGGTGCCACAGCCTGCCAGCATGTGGCGTTGTGACTAGTGACGGGTATGCGCAGATCCGCGCCGGCGGACCTTACTTCGACGATCTCTGGGTCGGTCAGGTCTTCGACTGGGCGCCGGCGATCACGCTGTCCTCGGGATTGGCCGCAGCGCACCAGGCGATCGTGGGGGATCGGCTGCGGCTCGCCTTAGACGCCGGCCTGTGCGCCGCCGTCACCGGCCTGGCCGGCCCGCTGGCGCATCCGGCGCTGGTCTGCGATGTGGCGATCGGGCAGTCGACGCTGGCCACCCAGCGCGTCAAGGCCAACCTGTTCTACCGTGGGCTCACGTTCCACCGGTTCCCGGTCATCGGGGACTCCCTGCACACCCGCACGGAAGTGGTTGGACTGCGGGCGAACTCACCCAAGCCGGGCCGTGCGCCGACGGGGCTGGCGGCGCTGCGGATGACCACCGTCGACCAGGACGAACGGCTGGTGCTGGACTTCTACCGATGCGGCATGCTGCCCGCCGGCCCGGACTGGCGGCCCGACGAGGCGCCGCACGACGACCTGTCCGCCATCGGGGCCGACGCGCCCGGCCCGGTCGACCCGACCGCGGATTGGGACGGCGAGGCGTTTCGGACCGCGGTGCCCGGACCGCACTTCGACCCGGGCCTGGCCGGCGCGGTGCTGCATAGCACCGGCGACGTGGTCAGCAGCGCGCCGGAGCTCGCCCGGCTCACCCTGAATATCGCTGCCACCCACCATGATTCGCGCGTCGGCGGGCGCCGGCTGGTGTATGGCGGCCATACCATCGGGCTGGCGCTGGCGCAGGCGAGCCGGATGCTGCCCAACCTGGTGACGGTGCTCGGCTGGGAATCCTGCGATCACACCGGTCCCGTCCATGAGGGCGACACCGTCTACAGCGAGTTGCACGTCGAGTCCGCCGAGCCGACCCGGCAGGGCGGCGTGTTGCGGCTGCGGTCGCTGGTCTACGCCGTGAGCGACGCCGCGGGCGAGCCGGACCGTGCGGTGCTGGACTGGCGATTCAGCGCGCTCCAGTTCTAAGACCGCCACGCGCACAATGGCAGACGTGAGCGCGGCGACGTCGACGTGGGGGAGCAGCGGGCTGGCTTACCTGACCGGCCTGCCGGACGGGCCGCCCGACTTCTCCCGGGCGAACGTGCTCTCGCATGCCCAGCGGGTGGCCACCGCCGTCGGCGAGCGATTGGGCGTCGCGATCGACGCCGCCGACCTGCTCGCCGGGCGGGCCGCACTGCTGGGCCTGACCCGCGGCGGCCGGGTCTCCGCCGGGGGCGCAACCCGGTTGCTGGCGGCCGCCGACGGTTGGTGCGCGGTCACGCTGTCGCGCCCCGACGACGTCGCCGCCGTCCCCGCGCTCGTGCAGGCCGATGGCGTGGGGGCGGACCCTTGGCCGGCGTTGCAGCGTTGGGCGACAACGCGTCCGCGCTCGGTGGTCGTCGAGCGCGCGGCCCTGCTCGACATCCCGGCGGCGGCCCTGGGCGAGGCCGCGGCCGCAGCGCCGCTAATCCGGCCGAGGGGCGCCCGCGGGCCGGTGCGCGACGTCGGTGGCCTGCTGATCGCCGACCTGTCCTCGATGTGGGCCGGCCCGCTCTGCGGGCAGTTGCTGGCCCTGGCCGGGGCGAGGGTCGTCAAAGTCGAGAGCCCGCGCCGCCCGGACGGCACCCGCGCCGGCAACCGGGCGTTCTTCGATTGGGTGAACGGTGGAAAGCTTTCGTATTGCGTCGATTTCGACACGCACGCCGACGAGTTGCGCGAGCTGCTCACAGTCGCCGACATCGTCATCGAGGGCTCGCGACCCGCGGCGCTGGTGCGGCGCCGGCTCGGGCCGGACGACATCGAGCCGGGGGAGGGGCGAATCTGGTTGCGCATCAAAGGCTATGCCGACACCAGGCCGGCGTTCGGTGATGACGCCGCGGTGGCCGGCGGCCTGGTCGGCGTCGGCGCCGACGGACCGGTGTTCTGCGCCGATGCCATCGCCGATCCGCTGACGGGGCTGGAGGCGACGCGGGTGGTCGCCGATTCGCTAAGCCGCGGTGGTGGCGAACTCATCGAAGTTTCGATGGCGGCGGTCGCCGCCGGCTATGCGGTGCTGCCGACGCAAGCGTCGGTGTCGAACCGGCCTGCGCCGCCTCCGCGGGTTCCGCCGGCGGGGCGCCCGGCGGCACCGCTGGGCGCCGACAACGAGGCCGTGCGCCGGATGGCGGCCGAAAGGAGTTGCCGGCGATGCTGATTCGGCGCGCGACGCTGCTGGACGGGACGACCACCGATATCCGGCTCGGCGACCAGATCGACGAAATCGGCGACGGCCTGGTCGCCGAGAGTGGCGAGGGCGTGCTCTACGCCGGCGGGGGCACCGTCCTGCCCGGCCTGCACGACCACCACGTGCACGTGCGCTCGGCCGCCTCGGCGTTGGATTCGTTCTTCGTCGGGCCGCCCGGTGTCAGCACCAAAGCCGAACTGACGCAACTGCTGTCGAACGCGACGCCGGGCCCCGACGGTTGGATTCGTGCCATCGGGTACCACGAGTCGGTCGCCGGCGATCTGGACCGGGACGCGCTGGACGCCGTCGTGCGCAGCGTCCCGGTGCGCATCCAACACCGCAGCGGTGTGCTGTGGATCCTCAACTCCGAGGCGCTGGGCCGGATCGGGCTTTCCGAACATCCCGACGGGCGCCTGCGCAGCGCCGACCACGGCTGGTCGGACCTGCTGCAGCGGCGCGAAAGCGACCTGGCGGAGCTGAGCCGGCGAATCACCGCGACCGGCGTCACCGGCGTCACCGACGCCACCCCCGACCTCGACGCCGACGACCTGGCGTCACTCGTGGTGGCGCACCGGCACGGCGAGTTCCGGCCGCGGCCGAGTTTCCTGGCCCCCGGCAAGATCATCCTGCACGACGACCGCCTCGACCTGGATGCCCTGACGGACTGGATCGCCGGCCACCACGGCGCGGGAAGGCCCGTCGCCGTGCATTGCGTGACCGCGCCGCAACTGGTGGTCGCCATCGCCGGCCTGCGGGCGGCCGGCAGTCACCCACACGACCGCATTGAGCACGCCGCCGTCGTGCCACCCGACAACGTGGCCGACCTCGCCGAGCTGGGTGTCACGGTGGTGACGCAACCCAACCTCGTCGCCGAGCGGGGCGATCACTACCTCGCCGACGTCCCCGCGGCCGAGCATCCGCAGCTGTGGCGGGTCGCCTCCCTGCTGGAGGCGACGGTCCCGGTGGCCCTGTCCACCGACATGCCATTCGGCCACGGCGACCCCTGGACGGCGATGCGCGCCGCCGTCTACCGCACCACCCCCAGCGGTGCCGTGCTGAACGCGAACGAATGTGTTTCCGCTCGAGAGGCTTTGACGATGTTTCTCGGCCGGCCGGACCGGCCGGGCCGGCCGCGTACCGTGGCGGTCGGGGAACCCGCGGACCTCTGTGTGTTGAGCGAGCCACCGGCGACCGCGCTGGCCGAGCTGGACGCCGGCATGGTGGCCGCCACCATCATCGGCGGCGAACTCGTCTACTTCTCGATGTGAGCGGGAACGCCCAGCGGCTCGCCGCGCGGTTGGTCGACACCGCGCTTGGCAGGATCCGCGTGCAGGTCAGCCCGGGCACCGGCCCCGCGGTGCTGCTGTGGCCCAGCCTGCTGACGACCGGGGACCTGTGGGCCGGCCAGGCCGCGAGGCTCGGTGCCAGCCACCGCCTGGTGCTGATCGATCCACCCGGTCACGGCGGCAGCGAGCCGCTGCGCTCGGCTTCACGTTCACCGACTGCGCCCGCTGCGTCGTCGACGTGCTGGACGGGCTCGGCATCGACAAGGCCCACTTCGTCGGGAATTCGTGGGGCGGCACGATCGGCGCGACGTTCGCGGCCCGGCATCCCGGCCCCCGCTGACGCGGTCGGCCCTGCGCGCATTCCTCGGCCCGACAACGCTGCGCACGCGGCCGGACGTCGTCGAGGCCGTGCGCGCCAGCCTGCGGGCGGTCAACATCGATTCGGCCCGCTGGGCGGTCCGCAGCGTGGTCCCCGCCCGGCCCGACCCGCACGCGCTGCTGCGAACGATCTCGGCCCCGGTCCTGGTGGTCGCCGGCGCCGAGGACGCCACCTTCCCCGTCGCGCAGACACGGGCCATGGCGGAGTCGATCCCCGACGCGTCGTTTCGGGTGCTCGACGGCATCGCGCACCTCGCGGCGCTGGAAGACCCCGCCCGCGTCAACAACCTGCTGCACGATTTCTTGCTCTGACCACCGCGGTGAGGCCCCGGTAGTCCCGCGGACAATCCGCGGAAATACCCCTGAAACGCGCCGCACGTAGCTTCGGAACCGAAGAGCCGATCGGGAGGCGACATGGGAGGACGATTGAACGAGGCCGGCCGAATGCGCGCCGGCCCATCAGCTGAGCGGTGACCGACGATGGCGCCGGCGCCGACGAAAACCCATTGCCCGTATTGCTCATTGCAATGCGGTATCACGCTCGACGTTTCGGGGAGTCGTATCGAACTCGCTCCCCAAGGCGAGTTCCCCACCAACCGTGGCGGGCTGTGCGCCAAGGGCTGGACCGCGGCTGACCTGCTGGGACATCCGGAACGGCTGACCGGCCCGCAGGTCCGCGACGGACGCGGCTCACCGCTGCGACCGGCGACGTGGAACGAGGCCTTGGAACGGGTTGTGGCGGCGTTCCAGCGGGCGCAGCGCGACCACGGACCGGACGCTGTGGGCTGCTTCGGCGGCGGGGGATTGACCAACGAAAAGGCTTACCAGTTAGGCAAATTCGCGAGGATTGCGCTGCGAACTTCGGCGATCGACTACAACGGCCGGTTCTGCATGTCGTCGGCGGCCGCGGCGACAAACCGCTCGTTCGGTATCGACCGAGGGCTGCCGTTCCCGCTGGCCGATATCGCGCAGGCGGAAGTGATTCTGTTGGTCGGCAGCAACCCCGCCGAGACGATGCCCCCGGCGATGCAGTTCTTCGACGAGGGACGGGCCAGCGGTGCCAAGCACATCGTCGTCGACCCGCGGCGCACCGCGACCGCCGCACGCGCCGACCTGCACCTTCAACCGGTCCCCGGCACCGACCTCGCCCTGGCCAACGGCATGCTGAATGTGATTGCCCGCGAAGGCCTTATCGACGAGCGATATGTCAATGAGCGCACCGCGGGATTCGAGGCGGTGCGCAGGGCGGTCCGCCTCTACTGGCCGGACCGGGTGGAACGGATCACCGGTGTACCCGAGAACGACATCGTTACCGCGGCCCGCATGCTCGCCAAGGCCGATCGAGCGATGATCCTGACCGCCCGCGGTGCCGAGCAACACAGCACCGGCACCGACACGGTGCAGGCCTTCATCAACCTCGCGCTGGCGTTGGGGCTGCCGGGGCGCCCCTACAGCGGCTTCGCGACCATCACTGGCCAGGGCAACGGGCAGGGCGGTCGCGAACACGGGCAGAAATGTGACCAGCTACCGGGATATCGCAGACTCGACGACCCGATCGCTCGGAGCCACGTGGCACGGATATGGGGCATCAACCCGGCCGACCTTCCGTCGTCGGGCCGGTCGGCGTACGAGATGCTCAGCGCTATCGGGTCGGCCGGCGGGGTGCGCGCGCTGTGGGTGCTGGCGTCCAATATCGCGGTGTCGGCTCCAAACGCATTGCACGTGGGCGACAAGTTGAAGGACCTCGACTTCCTTGTGGTGTCCGACATCTTCCTCTCCGAGACCGCCGCCCTCGCAGATGTGGTACTGCCCACCACGCAATGGGCCGAGGAGTCGGGCACCATGACCAACCTGGAGGGCCGCGTGATCCTGCGCCGCGCGGCTGTCGCGCCGCCCGGCGACGTGCGCTCAGATCTTGACGTGATGGCTGATCTCGCCAAGCGCTTAGGTGCACAGGGCTTTTCGGCCGAGCCGCAGGAGGTGTTCGAGGAGCTGTCTCGGGCGAGCCAGGGTGGGAAGGCCGACTACCGCGGAATTAGTTACGAGCGAATTGCCGCCGCCGACGGGGTGTTCTGGCCGTGTCCGTCCGCGATGTACCCCGACACCCCGCGACTGTTCGTGGAGGACTTTCCGACGCCCGACCGGCGGGCACACTTCCACGCCACCGAACACCGCGCCGCCGCCGAATTGCCCGACGATCAATACCCGTACTACCTCACAACCGGCCGGGTGTTGCGGCACTACCAATCCGGCACCCAAACTCGCAGGGTCGCAAAGCTTTCCGAGGGCGCATCGGACCCGGTGGCCGAGCTGCACCCCACGCTGGCCCAGCGCGTCGGAGTCGGCGACGGCGACCAGGTCCGCCTGGCCACTCGCCGGGGCGAGGTCGTGATGACGGCCCGCCTGGACAGCGGCATCCGGCCCGACACCGTCTTCGCGCCGTTCCACTGGGGCGGCGCGTCGTGCATCAACCGGCTGACCAATCCCGCGTTGGACCAAACGTCACGGATGCCGTCGTTCAAGGTTTGTGCGGTCGCGGTATCCGCGGTCGCGACTCCGGTCAATCCGGGCACTTCAAAGGAGGGAGATTACCCGCATGGGTGACGAGAGCACGCCCCGATTCCTACAGGGGGCCTTCACGTTCAACGGCAAGGGCTACGATGCGCCCGCACTGCTCGACGCATCACTGCGCTACGTCGTGCCGGCCGGCGCGATCGCCCAGCCGGTCTATTTCCGCGGCGGCAACAGCACAGACGAGCTGATCACCATCGTGACGATGCGTGACGGCGCCCCGATGCGCTACTTCCCCATCGGTGCCAAAGATGCCGTCCACGTCCCCCTACGCGTGGTCGAGGACCTGCTCGCCGACACCGTCCTCGAGGTGTTCATCGCCGCGCCGGACGGACTGAGCGGCACGGTGTTCGTCGACATCGGCCTGGTCGAGATCTAGCCGCGCCGAGGATCATTCATGACCACACTCTCAGAACCCGAAACCAACGGTCACCGTCCGCAGGCACTGGCCTCCCTGGTGGTGGTCGGTAACGGCATGGCGGGCGCGCGTGCCCTCGAGGAAATCCTCGCCCGGGGCGGCAACGAGCGTTTCTCCATCACCGTGTTCGGCGACGAACCGTATGGCAACTACAACCGGATTCTGCTCTCCAACGTGTTGGCGGGTTCCGACGACGCGGGCGAGATCTACCTCAATCCGCTGGACTGGTACGCCGACAACGACATTGACCTGCGCGCGGCCGTGCGGGTGGTGCGCGTCGATCCCTTCGCGCATCTGGTGCATGCCGACGACGGCACCACCGTGCGCTACGACAAGCTGGTCCTGGCCACGGGCAGCCGGTCGTTCTTCCCGCCGGTGGACGGCATCTGGCTGGACAACAAGACGCTTGCCCCCGGCGTGTTCGGGTTCCGGACCCTCGACGACTGCCAAGCCATGATCGAATTCGCCGAAGGGCGAAGCCGCGCCGCCGTCATCGGGGGCGGGCTGCTGGGCCTGGAGGCCGCGCGCGGCCTGCAGAACCGGGGACTGCAGGTTGGTGTCGTGCAAGGCGGCGCGACGCTGATGAACGCGCAACTCGACGACCAGGGCAGTGGCATCCTGCGGCGCCTCGTCGAGGCGTTGGGCATCGAGGTGCACACCGGCAAGAGCACCACCCGGATGCTCACCGAGGGCGGGCTCCCGTCGGCGATCGAGTTCGACGACGGCAGCCGGCTGCCCTGCGACATGGTGGTGATGGCGGCCGGCATCCGGCCCAACGTCGGGCTGGCCGTGCGCGCTGGTTTGACGGTGGAACGCGCCATCGTCGTCGACGACCATATGCGATCGGTCGACGACGACGACATCTACGTGGTTGGCGAATGCGCGCAGCACCGCGGTCAGGTCTACGGCCTGGTCGCGCCGCTGTGGGAGCAGGCCACTGTGCTTGCCGACCACCTCACCGGCGCTAATCCCCGTGCGGCATACCATGGTTCGCGCACCGCCACCAAGCTCAAGGTCGCCGGGGTGGACGTGGCGGCGATGGGCATCAAGAGCCCCGAACGCGACGACGACGAGTTCGTGCAGTATTCCGAGCCAAGGCGTGGGGTCTACAAGACCGTGGTGGTCCGTGACGACAAGCTGGTGGGTGCCACGCTGGTTGGCGACGTCAGCAAGGTGGCGTTTCTGATGCAGGCCTTCGACCGCGGCCTACCGCTGCCGCCCGAGCGGGTATCGCTGATGTTCGACATCGGCGGCGCGCCCGACGCCGCTACCGGGGCCGCCGAATTGTCCGACGACGCGCAGGTGTGCAACTGCAATGGCGTGAACAAGGCCGCGATCGTGCGGTGCGTCAAGGATGGGCAAACGTCAGTCGAGGGCGTGATGTCGGCTACTCGGGCCGGCAAGGGATGCGGCTCCTGCAAGGGCCTGGTCGGCCAGATCGTCGAGTGGGCCGCGGATGGAGCCGTTTCGCAAGACGACGCGGCGAACTGGTACGTGCCTGCAATCCCTTACGAGAAGCCCGAGCTGATGCGCCGGATCCGTGAGCTCGAGCTGCACTCGGTGTCCTCCGTGTTCGCCGCGCTGGCGCCGGAAGGCCGCGAGGACGCCGGGTCCAAGATGGCGCTTTCTTCGCTGCTGCACATGATGTGGGGCGACGAATTCGTCGACGAACGCGATGGCCGGTTCATCAATGACCGGGTGCACGGCAACATTCAACGCGACGGAACTTTTTCGGTGGTGCCCCAGCTCAAGGGCGGGGTAACCAGCTCCGAGCAGCTGCGCAAGATCGCCGACGTCGCCGACAAGTATCGGATCCCGATGATCAAACTCACCGGCGGCCAGCGTATCGATCTGCTGGGTGTGCGCAAGGAGGACCTGCCTGCGGTCTGGGCCGACCTCGGGATGCCGTCCGGCTACGCCTACGGCAAGAGCTTCCGTACCGTGAAAACCTGTGTGGGAAGCGACTTCTGCCGTTACGGGCTGGGTGATTCGACGGCGTTGGGGATCGCGATCGAGGAGCGCTTCCAAGGCATCCCCAGTCCCGGCAAGATGAAGTTGGCGGTGACCGGCTGCCCGCGCAACTGCGCCGAAGCGCTGTGCAAGGACGTCGGCGTGGTCGCGATCGAAGGCGGGCAGTGGCAGATTTACGTCGGCGGTGCGGCCGGCGCGCACGTCCGCAAAGGGGACCTGCTGACCACCGTCGACACCCCGGACGAGGTCATCACTCTGACGGGCCGCTTCCTGCAGTACTACCGCGAGAACGCCAACTGGCTGGAGCGCACCTACGACTTCGTGCCCCGGGTCGGCATCGACCGGATTCGCGAGATCGTCGTCTCCGACAGCGACGGCATCGCGGCCGACCTGGATGCGAACATGCAGAAGTCGGTCGATTCCTACCGCGATCCGTGGGGCGAGAGCCGAGACCGGGTGATTCCCGGCCAATTCCGTTCGTCGCTGCCGTTGGTCCCGCTGCCACAGGTGCCGGTGCGATGAGTGAGGTCAACCTGGGGTCGGTGGACCAGATACCGGTGGGCGAGGGCCGGACCTTCGTCGTCGACGGCCGGCAGATCGCGGTTTTCCGGTTGCGGGACGGCTCGCTGCGCGCGCTGGACGCCGTGTGCCCGCACCGCGGCGGCCCGCTGGCCGACGGGCTCGCCGACGCCCATGTCGTCATCTGCCCGCTGCACGGCTTCACCTACGACCTGTCGTCGGGGTGCGAGGTCGCCAACGGCGGGGAACCGGTCACCGCCTATCCCGTCCACGCCGACGACGGGATGGTGCACTTGTCCGTCTCCGGCAAAGTTCACGCTTGATTGCTGAACCGTTCCGCTCCCTGACGCGTACACCAAAGGCGGTGGATTAGCCGAACGAAGATCGGGGTATCGGTGGAATGCTGGCGAGCGCGGCACGCGTCAGCGTGCAGGCTGTTGCTGGTGCGTCGTCGCAACGTCCCTTACCGGGACCGAGCATGGGTCGCCCGGTCGGGCAGGACGCGAGGGACGTGAATGCTGGGTCATCTCTACGATCAGGCACTCGGCGGCGAGCGATGTTGGATTCGTCACGACGACGGGGAACTGCGGCCACTTCCGGCGCACCGCTGGTTGGGGGTGCGATGTCCCGACGATGTATGTCCCGGTGATGGATCTGAGGACGCCTTCGACGAAGCCGTCACCCAGATGTGCACCGGGCCGACAATCGAATTGGGTTGCGGCCCTGGCCGATTAGTGGCGCGACTGATTCAGCGGGGGATACCGGCCCTGGGCATCGACCGCTCCGTGACGGCGATCCGGCTGGCGGGCCGCGGCGGCGCACCGGCCCTGTTGGGGGACGTGTTCGACCCGCTGCCCGGCATGGGGCTTTGGCAGACGGTGTTGCTGGTCGACGGCAACGTCGGCCTTGGCGGGGACCCGTGCCGCATCCTGGGACGGGCGGCCGAGCTGCTGGCGCGGGGTGGGCGGTGCGTCGCCGAATTCGACGCCGAGAACATCGGGATCCGGGCGCGCTGGGTTCGGCTGGAGTCCGCGTGCGAGGTCGGCCCCTGGTTTCGGTGGGCGTCGGTGGGCGTGGACAGCGCCGCGGCGCTGGCCGCGCAGGTTGGCCTGACGTTGACCGGTTTCCGGCTGATCGGCGGTCGCGTAATCGCGTGCCTGGCCGCCATGTGAGCGTGTCGCGGCCGGCCTCATCGCCTTTTCAGTGGCTTTTCAGTGGCAATCGCCGCCGCCGCCCGCGCCACGCGGAACCCGCACACGGGCAACCACGGCGCGGGGGCCTTCCCGGCGTCGGATGATGGGTCTACGCAAACGTCAGTTTCGGACCTGGCGCCGGGGGTACGCTGCCCTGACACGACGGCAAGGAGGCCGAGCATGACATCGTGCGCGAAATGGTTGCTGCGGGCGCGTCCCGGTGACTACGCGCTGGCCCTGAGCGTCGCGGGTGCTTCGCTGCCGGTCGTCGGCAAGCACCTCGAGCCCCTGGGCGGCCTCACCGCGATGGGCATCTGGGGCGCCCGGCACGCCCCCGACTTCCTGTCCGGGCTGACCAAGCCGCGGCAGGCGAAGGAAGCCGCCGAATCGCTCCGCCGCGACAACGTCAGCATTCAGGACGTATCCGTCGCGGCCCTGCGGGGCATCGTGTCGGCCGCCGACCTGGAGCTGGAATGGCCTGCGGCGGTGCGGACGCCGCCGATTTGGGACGCGATGCGTCAGCGCCGCTACCTCCACCGTCGTGCGGTCCACTACGGCGACCACCCCGCGCAGGTGCTCGACGTCTGGCGCCGCAAGGACCTGCCCGCGCAGCCCGCGCCGGTGCTGATCTTCGTCCCAGGCGGTGCCTGGGTGCACGGCAAGGCGATGGGTCAGGGCTCGGCACTGATGTCCCGGTTGGCCGAGCAGGGTTGGGTGTGCCTGGCGATCGACTACCGCGTCGCCCCGCACCACCGCTGGCCGCGGCACATCGTCGACGTCAAGACGGCCATTGCGTGGGCGCGTGCCAACGTCGACAAGTTCGGTGGCGACCGGGATTTCGTCGCGGTGGCGGGTTGTTCGGCCGGCGGCCACCTGTCCGCACTGGCGGGGCTCACCCCCGACGACCCGCAGTACCATGCGAAGCTGCCCGAAGGGGCCAACACCTCGGTGGACGCCGTCGTCGGCATCTACGGTCGCTACGACTGGGAGGACAGATCAACCCCCGAGCGCGACCGGTTCGTCGACTTCCTGGAGCGGGTAGTGGTGAAGCGCAGAATGGACCGCCACCCCCAGGTGTTCCGCGACGCGTCGCCGATGGCGCGCGTGCATCGAAATGCGCCGCCATTCTTGGTGATTCACGGCAGCAAGGACAGCGTCATTCCCGTCGAACAGGCGCGCAGCTTCGTGGACCGGATGCGGGCGGTGTCGCATTCGATGGTGGGCTACCTGGAGCTGCCCGGCGCGGGCCACGGCTACGACCTCATCGATGGGGAACGGGCGGGCGCCGCGGCGCACGCGACTTCGCTGTTCCTCAACCAGGTTTACCGCACCAAAACCAACGCGGCCAAAGAGGTTATCTGAACCGCCGACGCTGAGTATGGTCCCTTTATGGGTAAGGGGCAGGGGTGAAACGGCTCAGCGGGTGGGACGCGGTGCTGCTGTACAGCGAGACGCCGAACGTGCACATGCACACGATCAAAGCCGCTGTGGTCGAACTCGATACCGATCGGCATGACTTCGACATCGACGCGTTCCGCGAAGTCATCCGTGGGCGCCTGAAGAAGCTCGAGCCGTTCTGCTATCAACTGGTGGAGATCCCGTTCCAGCTGCACCATCCGATGTGGCGGGAAAACTGCGAGGTCGACCTCTCCTATCACATCCGGCCGATGCGGCTGCCCGAGCCGGGCGGCCGGCGCGAGCTGGACGAGGCCATCGGCCGCATCGCCAGCACGCCGCTGGACCGCAGCCGCCCGCTGTGGGAGATGTACTTCATCGAGGGTCTGGCCAACAACCGGATCGCGGTGGTCGGCAAGATTCACCACGCGCTCGCCGACGGCGTCGCCTCGGCCAACCTGCTGGCCCGCGGCATGGATCTGCAGCGCGGGCCGGAGGGCGGCGCGTACGTGTGCGACCCGCCTCCGACGGTGCGCCAGCTGATGAGTTCGGCCTTCGCCGACCACCTGCGCCACGTCGGGCGGATCCCGGCGACCATCCGCTACACCGCCCAGGGCCTCGGCCGGGTCCGGCGCAGCTCCCGCAAATTGTCCCCGGAGCTGAGCCGGCCATTCGAGCCACCGCCGACCTTCATCAACCACAAGATCACCCCCGAGCGCCGGTTCGCCACCGCCACGCTGTCGCTCGCCGACGTCAAGGAGACCGGTAAGCGCCTCGGGGCGACCATCAACGACATGGTGCTCGCCATGTCGGCCGGGGCGCTTCGGACGTTGCTGTTGCGCTACGACGGCAAGGCCGAACCGCTGCTGGCGTCGGTGCCGATGAGCTTCGACTTCTCGCCGGAGCGGATCTCCGGCAATCGCTTCACCGGTGTGCTGGTGGGCCTGCCGACCGATTCCGACGATCCGCTGGAGCGGGTGCGGTGCAGCCACGAGAACGCGATCGCCGCCAAGGAAAGCAACCAGCTGATGGGGCCGGAGCTGGTCAGCCGCTGGGCGGCCTACATGCCGCCCGCTCCCACCCAGGCCTTCTTCCGGTGGGCGTCCGGCCGCGACGGGCACAACAAGCTCCTCAACCTGAACATCTCCAACGTGCCCGGTCCTCGTGAGCGGGGACGGGTGGGCGGGGCGCTGGTCACCGAGATCTACTCGGTAGGCCCGTTGACCGCCGGCAGCGGCCTGAACATCACGGTGTGGAGCTACGTGGACCAGCTCAACATCTCGGTGCTGTCCGACGGGGCCACGCTCAAGGACCCGCACGAGGTGACCGAGGCCATGGTCGTGGACTTCATCGAAATACGCAGGGCCGCAGGGCTTTCCGAAGAGCTGACGGTCGTCGAGGCCGCGATGGCGCCAGCTTGAAGGCCTGCTGGAAACGGGACTCTCGACTCGCGCCAATGCCATTTCCGCCGACAGTTACGATCTTCTCGGATAAGCAGCGACCCCTACCCGAAGGAGCTGTGCGGCCGTGAGCGAAGAAGTCAGCGAACCCGAAGTCCTGGTCGAACAACGGGACCGGATCCTGATCATCACGATCAACCGGCCCAGGGCCAAGAACGCGGTCAACGCCGCGGTGGCCAACGGCCTGGCCGAGGCCGTCGACCGGCTGGACGGCGACACCGGCCTTTCGGTGGGCATCCTGACCGGCGCCGGCGGATCGTTCTGCGCGGGCATGGACCTCAAGGCCTTTGCACGCGGCGAGCTGCCCATCGTCAAGGGCCGCGGCATGGGCTTCACCGAGCGTCCACCCGCCAAGCCGCTGATCGCGGCCGTCGAGGGCTACGCCCTGGCCGGCGGCACCGAGTTGGCCCTGGCCACCGATCTGATCGTCGCTTCGAAGGATTCGGCCTTCGGCATCCCGGAGGTCAAGCGCGGGCTGGTCGCCGGTGGCGGCGGCCTGCTGCGGCTGCCGCAGCGCATCCCCTCGGCCATCGCCATGGAGCTCGCGCTGACCGGGGACAACCTGCCGGCCGAGCGTGCCCACACCCTGGGGCTGGTCAACGTGCTGGCCGAGCCGGGCAAGGCGCTCGACGAGGCGATCACCCTGGCCGAGAAGATCGCCGCCAACGGCCCGCTGGCGGTGGCCGCCACCAAGCGGATCATCGTCGAGTCTCGCGGCTGGAGCCCCCAGAACATGTTCACCGAGCAGAACAAGCTGCTGGCGCCGGTCTTCGCGTCCAACGACGCCAAAGAGGGCGCGATCGCGTTCGCCGAGAAGCGCCCGCCGCACTGGACGGGCACGTAAGCGCCCGGGTTACACTATGGCTTAGTTTTGTAAACCGTCGGGGAACCGGAAAGATCGAGGATGAGCATTTCGCTGCTGCTCGAGATGGCCGCGTCGAGCAATCCGGACCGCACGGCGGTGGTCTCCGGGGGCCTGCGGCTGACGACGCAGCAGCTCAGCGATCTGGCGGACGGCGGCGCCGGCGTGATCGCGAGATCGGGCGCCAAGCACGTCGCGTACGTGGGCACCGGCGGCGCCATGCTGCCGGTGCTCATCTTCGCCGCCGCGCGGGCCGGGCTGCCCTTCACCCCGATCAACTACCGGTTGTCCGCCGACGGCATCCACGCGCTGATCGAGCGCCTGCCCGAGCCTCTGGTGATCGTCGACGGCCACCACCGGGAGCTGGTCGGCGAGGTTGCCGGCCGGCTGTTGACCACCGACGGCTTCCTGGCGTCCGCGCGGCAAAGCGAGCCCGCGGCGGAATTTCCCGACCCGGACTCGGTCGCGATCGTGCTGTTCACCTCGGGCACCACCTCGCAACCCAAGGCCGTCGAACTGTCGCACAACAACCTGACCAGCTACGTGACCGGCACGGTGGAGTTCGAATCGGCCGCCGAGACCGACGCCGCGTTGATCTGCGTGCCGCCGTATCACATCGCCGGGGTGGGCGCCGCCCTGTCCAACCTGTATGCCGGCCGCAAGATGGTCTACCTGCCGAATTTCGATGCGCAGGAATGGGTTCGGCTGATCAACGCGGAGAACGTGACCACCGCGACCGTGGTGCCCACCATGCTGGACCGCATCGTCGCCGCCCTGGAGACCGACGGCCATGAGCTGCCGTCGCTGCGCAACCTGGCGTACGGAGGTTCCAAGGTGGGGCTGCCGCTGGTCCGCCGGGCTCTCGAACTGCTGCCCGCCGTGGGCTTCGTCAACGCCTACGGCCTGACCGAGACGAGCTCGACGATCGCGGTGCTGACCCCCGACGACCACCGGGCGGCGCAGGACGCGGAGGCGCCCCAGGTCGCCAGGCGGCTGGCGTCGGTCGGCCAGCCGGTACCCGGCGTCGAGATCGAGATTCGCGACGAGGACGGGAACGTGCTCGGACCCGGTGAAACCGGCGAGCTGTTCGTCCGCGGCGAGCAGGTTTCCGGGCGCTACACCGGGATCGGCTCGGTGCTCGACGAAAAGGGTTGGTTCCCAACCAAAGACCTCGCCATGGTGGACGAGGACGGCTATCTTTACATCGGCGGACGCAGCGACGACACCATCATTCGCGGCGGTGAGAACATCGCGCCCGCCGAGCTGGAAGAGGTGCTGGTCGAGCACCCGCACGTCCGGGACGTCGCCGTGGTCGGCGTGGAGGATCCGCAGTGGGGCCAGGCGATCGTCGCGGTGGTGGTGCCCCGCCCCGGTGCCGAACCGGATCCCGAGGATTTGCGCGAGCACGTCCGAAAGAGCTTACGCGGATCGCGAACCCCGGACCGGGTGGTGTTTCGCGACGAGCTGCCCACGACCGCCACCGGCAAGGTTCTTCGCCGGGAGATCATCGAGATGCTAGAAGGGCTACGCGCATGATCAAGAACGGAACCCGCCTGGCCAGCCAGGTGTGTGACACGCAGGTGATCGTCGTCAGGAGCGCCGACAGCCTCGACGACTTGCGTTGTGGCGGTGCGCCGATGGTGCCGATCGGCGCCGAGCGCTCCGGCGAGCTGGACCCGGCTTTCGCCGACGGGAGCGTGATGGGCAAACGCTACGTCGATGAGACCGGCGCCGAAGTGCTGGTGACCAAGCCGGGCGCAGGGAGCCTGAGCGTCGGCCAAACCGCCCTACAGCTCAAGGAAGTCAAGCCGCTGCCGGCCAGCGACTGAGCGGTCACTCCGCGAGATTGTTGCGCAACACGAATTCCTTTGCCTTGATGAGGAATTCGAGCTGCTCGCCCACCTGGCGCAGTGGATCGATGCTGCCGGTCGAGCGGGACAGCACGATGGCGCCCTCCAGCGAGGCGATCGACATCACCGCAAGCGAGGCGGCGCACGGCTCGTCGAAGCCGTCGTGGGTGAACGCTCGGGTCAGCGCGGCGCACCAGCGGCCCAGGATGGCGGCGGCCTCGGCGGAAAGCGTCGCGTCGTCGGCGTCCGAGCCGATCGCCGCGGCCGCCACCGGGCAGCCGGCGGTGAAGCCGCCCTCGGTCAGCAGGCGCTCCCAGAAGTCGACGAACCTGCCCAGCAACACGCGGGCGCCCTGCTCGGCGGCGTCATCGATCATCGCGGTGATCGACTCCCCGGAGTAGCGCAGCGCCTCGATCAGGATCTGATTGCGGCCGTGGGGGAAGTGGTAGTAGACGGAGCCGCGTGGCGCGCCGCTGCGGGCGAGCACCGCGTCGATGGTCACTCCCGCGGCGCCCCGCTCACGCATCACCTCGGCGGCGCTGGCCAACATCTTCTTGCGCGTGCCACCGCGCTTCGTCGGGGTCAGGTCCTGCACTGATTCGCTCGTGGTCGCCACTCTCGTGCCTCCCGTGGCCAAGGTCATGCAGCGTGTGAATGCCGCAGTACCGGCCAGTGCATGCCGCGCGGGCTGAAGCGGAAATTCCGGTGCTTCAGGTCGGGCATCTCGCGGACGAATTGATAGCCGCCGATGTTCAGCTCGATGATCCACATGATTCTCTCCCGGCCTAAGCGCCGACCATGATTATGCTGAGAATCATATAAGACAGCGGTCTAGTAAGCAAGTTTCATTTCCTATATAAAGCCAGACGCACCGGAAACGTCGGAGAGGCGTGTCCGAGTGCGTGATTGACGGATACGTCACAGCCGCGTTTCTATGCCTTATTGCATAATTCACGGTCCGGTTGCGCGCGGGATGCGCCGTGTTAGCACAACGCCGACCGCGCACTCACCGCTGGTCGCGGGAGTGCGCGGTCGGCGAGCGGGGCGTCAGCCCTCGATGGTGTGGCCCATCGGCATGAGCACGCTCTTCTGCTGGGTGAAGTGCTCCACGCCTTCGGGGCCGTTCTCGCGGCCGATGCCGGAGTTCTTGTAGCCACCGAACGGGCAACACGGATCGAATGCGTACCAGTTGATCCCGTACGTCCCGGTGCGGATCTTCTCCGAGACCGCGATGCCGCGCTCGATATCGGTGGTCCACACGCTGCCGGCCAGGCCGTACACCGAGTCGTTGGCGATCTTGATCGCGTCCTCCTCGGTGTCGTAGGGGATGATGCTGAGCACGGGCCCGAAGATCTCCTCCTGGGCGATCGTCATCTTGTTGTCGACGTCGGCGAAGACGGTGGGCTGCACGAAGAAGCCGCTGTCCAGGCCCTCGGGACGGCCTCCGCCGCAGACCAGCCGCGCGCCCTCCTCGATGCCCTTGGCGATGTAGCCCTCGACCCGGGCGCGCTGTTTCTCGGAGATCAGCGAACCGACCTGGGCGGCCGGGTCCGTCGGTAGGCCCACCGGCAGCGTCTGCACGAAAGTGCTTATAGCGTCCACGATTTCGTCATACCGCGAACGCGGCGCCAGGATGCGAGTCTGGGCCACGCAGGCCTGGCCGGTGTTCATGATCCCGGAGAACACCAGCATCGGGATGGCGGAGGGCAGGTCGACGTCGTCGAGGACGATGGCCGCCGACTTGCCGCCGAGTTCCAGGGTGCACGGTTTGAGCATCTCCGCGGCGCGCCGGCCGATCTCCTTGCCGACGGCCGAGCTGCCGGTGAAGGAAAACAGGTCGACGTTCGGGTTGGAGGTCAGTGCCTGCCCGGTCTCGATTCCGCCCGGCACCACCGACAGCACACCCTCGGGTAGCCCGGCCTCGGCGAAGGCCTCCGCCAAAGCGTTTGCGCTCAGCGGGGTTTCGGCGGCCGGCTTGAGCACCACGGTGCAGCCGGCCAGCAGCGCCGGGCCCAGCTTGTTGACGGCCAGGAACAGCGGCACGTTCCACGCGACGATCGCGCCCACCACGCCGATAGGCTCGCGGTGCACGATGCTCTGCCCGTAGCCGCCAGTGCGGATCTCTTTCCACTTGACCTGGTCGGCGGCGGGACCGGCGAAGAAGTTCAGCGCCCCGATCGAGCTCATCCAGTGCATCGTCTCGACGCCCATCGGCGGCTGGCCGGTCTCGGCCGCCAGCAGCTGGGTGAACTGGTCCTTGCGCTCCTCCATCAGCTTGAGCGCGTTGGCGATCACTGCGGCCCGCTCCTTGGGCGGCGTCGTGGGCCAGGGGCCGTTATCGAAGGCGGCGCGGGCCGCGGCCACCGCGGCGTCGACATCGGCGGCGGCGGCCAGCGGCACCTTGCCGACGTACTCGCCGGTGGCCGGGCAACGGACCTCGATCACCTCGTCGGTCGACGGCTCAGTCCACTTGCCGCCGATGAAAAGCTTGTCGTATTCGGTCTTAACGTCGGCCATCTGCGCCGCTCCTCCTCGTTGCCTCCGCGCTGCATCGTCGCCGGCGCGCATGGGCGCCACCCTACCCAAGCCGCCGCGAAACGAGAACACGTTTCACTATTGGGGTTGTAGCAGCAACACCAGATTGCTCACCAGGAACTCCCGCAGCAGCGGCACCGAGGTCAGCCACCATGCCCATCGGGGGTGGTAGCGGGGAAATGCGGCCACCGCCGAACCGGTGCTGGCGGCCCACGTCAGGCCGTCGGCGGCGGACACCGCGAACAACGACGACCCGTAGTTGTTCTTGGCCGGATGCCCGTGTTTGCGGGCGTAGCGCTTGGCTGCGCGCGCCCCGCCGAGGTAGTGGGTCAGGCCCATCTCGTGTCCACCGAACGGGCCCAGCCAGACGGTATAGGAGAGCACGACCAGCCCCCCGGGCTTGGTCACCCGCAGCATTTCGGCGCCGAGCCGCCACGGCCGCGGCACGTGTTCGGCGACGTTGGACGACAGGCAGATGTCCACCGAGTCGTCGGCGAACGGCAGGGCCATGCCGGAGGCGCGCACGAAGTTGCCGGCGCCCGCGGCGGGCGCGGGCCCCGCCGCGTGCATCTCCCTCGGGTCGGGCTCGACGCCCAGGTAGCGGATTCCGGCGTCGGCGAACGCGGCCGAGAAGTAACCGGGCCCGCCGCCGACGTCGAGCAGGCTACGGCCGGCCGGGAGCTCGCCGTGCGTGGCCTGCCACAGATCACTCACCATCGCGGCCGTGTCCGCCGCGAGCGCGCCGTAGAACCGGGCCGGATCCGACTGCTCGAAGCGGAACTCGGACAGCAGCCGCATCGCGCGGCCCAGGGTCGCCCGCCGCGCGAAAACGCGGGTGGGATCCGGGGTCACGGCCACCGGCCAACCCTACGCAGCGCCGGTGACCGTCGCCGCCGGGCTAGGCTGACCAGTGATGTCTGGTCTGCGCTCCGTGCTCCTGCTGTGCTGGCGCGATACCGGGCATCCGCAGGGCGGCGGCAGCGAGGCCTACTTGCAGCGCATCGGCGCGCAGCTGGCCGCGTCCGGCATCGCCGTCACGCTGCGCACTGCCCGTTATCCCGGCGCGCCGCGCCGGGGGGTCGTCGACGGTGTGCGCATCGACCGCGCCGGCGGCCGCTATTCCGTCTACGTTTGGGCCCTGCTCGCGATGGCGGCGGCGCGGCTGGGACTCGGTCCGCTGCGGCGCGTGCGGCCCGACGTGATCGTCGACACCCAGAACGGCCTGCCGTTCCTCGCCCGGCTGGTGTACGGCCGGCGGGTGGTGGTGCTGGTGCACCACTGCCACCGTGAGCAGTGGCCGGTCGCCGGACCGGTGCTCGGGCGGCTCGGCTGGTTCGTCGAGTCGACGCTGTCGCCGCGCCTCAACCGGCGCAATCAATACGTGACGGTGTCGCTGCCGTCGGCGCGCGACCTGGTGACGCTCGGGGTGGACAACACGCGCATCGCGGTGGTGCGCAACGGCCTCGATGAGGCCCCGGCCCGAACACTGTCCGGCCCGCGCGCCGCCGCGCCACGGGTGGTGGTGCTGTCGCGACTGGTGCCGCACAAGCAGATTGAGGACGCGCTGGAGGCTGTCGCGCAGTTGCGGCCGCGGATGCCGGGTCTGCACCTCGACATCGTCGGCGACGGCTGGTGGCGTCAGCGGCTCGTCGACCACGTCGAGCGGCTGGGCATCTCCGGCGCGGTGACCTTCCATGGTCACGTCGACGACGTGACCAAACACCATGTGCTGCAGAGCGCTTGGGTGCAGCTGCTGCCGTCGCGCAAGGAGGGTTGGGGCCTGGCGGTCGTCGAGGCGGCCCAGCACCGGGTGCCGACCATCGGCTACCGATCCTCCGGCGGCCTGTCGGACTCGATCGTCGACGAGGTGACCGGGATCCTGGTGGACACTCACGCCGAGCTGGTGGACCGCCTCGAGGAGGTGCTCTCCGATCCCGTCCTGCGCGACCAGCTCGGTGCCAAGGCCCACACCCGAAGCGGCGAATTCTCGTGGCGGCAAAGCGCCGACGCCATGCGCACGGTCCTCGACGCCGTGCGGACCGGCCACCCGGTCAGCGGGCTGGTCACCGGCCAGGGCTGATCGCCGCGAGCCGCGAGACTTAATCGATGGCGGGGCTTTCCGGCGTGTCGCCGCCGTGGGTTAAGTGTCGCGACAGGGCAATTGGCGGCGAGTGCCGCGCGGGCCGCGAGACTCGCGCGCCGACCAGCGCGCCGGCCCCGCCCACCAGCAGCGCCGCCAGCCACGCCAGGTGCGCGATCAGTGTCGCCGTGCGCGCGCCGGCGGACACCGCGGCGGTGTCGCCGCCGATCCGGTAGAGCGCGATGTCGTCGTCGCGGTAGACCGGCGTCAACGCATCGAGGGTGACCGCCGACGCCCCCATATCGCCGGCGGTGTCCGACTCGACGACCAGCCAGCCCACACCGGCCGGGGCCAGGGCGGCCGGATCGGGCCCGGCCAGCAGCAACTGCTGCACCGCCCGGGCGCGGCTGCCCTCCCCGGGGATGACGGTCCCCGAGATCGCCAGGTCGCCCGTGCTCAGGACATCCGCGCGCACCCAGCGGGGCAACGGATCCAGCACCGGTGCACGTCCCGACCAGCTGTAAAGCCGCATGGTGCCGGCCGGCAACACCGCCACCGTCGCGGGCCGTTGGTTGATCGCGGCGGCCACCGCGGCCCACCCGCGCGGATACTGCACCGGCGACACCTGGCCCCACACGCCCCAGGCGAGGTCGGGCAGCGCGAAGATCAGCGCGAGGCAGCAGACCGGCGCCGTGATCGCCGGCCACAGCCACCTCTGCAGCGTCACCACCGCGCCCGCCCCCGCCAGCGCGTATCCCGGCACGGCCAGCGCCACCCACTTCTGCCCGTCCCGCAGCACCCCGAAGCCGGGCGCGGCGTCAACCACCGCGCCCAGGAGCTGCAGGCCCGGGCCCGTGGCCAGCGCGGCCGGCGCCAGCACGGCCGCCGCCGCCAACGCCAGCAGTGGACGCGCCGCCGGGCGCCGCACCACCGTTGGCAACCCGGCGGCCACGACGCCCAGCAGCACCACGGCCGACGCCACCGCGAACAGGGTGGTCCGCGAAATTGGGACGGCTTCGCCGTTCCAGATCCCGCCGAGGCCGGCCAGGCTGGCTAGCGTGCCCAGCCCCGGCTCGGCGCGCGGCGCGAACGCGGTGACTCCCAAGGTGTTCGCGACCGTGTGGGAGGCTAGCGGCGCGCCCCCGACCGCGGCGGTCAGCCAGGGCAGCGCCGCCACCAGGGCGGCGCCGAGCGTCACCGCGGCGCACAGCCAGCGGGGCCGGCCCGCCCCGGGGGCGGCGACGCACACGAGCCCGACCGTCGCGGCGAGCAACAGGCCGGTCGGCGTCAGCCCGGCGAGCGCGATCCAGAAGGCCAGCCCGAACAACGAGCCGGCGCCCGTCCGCAGCATCAGGGTCGTCGTCGCGATCCAGGGCAGGCAGCCGTAGCCGAGCAGCAGGCTCCAGTGGCCCTGCAGCAGCCGCTCGGCGACATAGGGGTTCCAGATCGCCAAGGTGGTGGCGACGAACTGGCCGGCCATGCCCGCGTCGGGCAGCGCCACCGCGACCAGCCGGGCCGCGCCCCATCCGGCAAGCCAGAGCCCCAGGACCAGCAGCGCCTTGACCACGACGCCCCCGTCGAGCACATGCGAGGCCAGTGCCACCGCGAAGTCTTGGGGTGTCGCCCGCGGCGCCGCCGTCAGTCCAAGCGCGGTATCCGACACATACGAGCGCGGTGTCGACACGGCGTCGCGCAGCAGCAGGTAGCCGGGCTTGAGCAGCGGTCCGACCACCAGCAGCGCCAAGACCAGCGCGTACCCGGGCCGGGTCCAGCGCACGCGGCGGGCTATTCCCGTTCGGGCGGGCTGGTGGGCTCGGGCGGCCCGGAATCGGGCGGCTCTTCGGAGCCCAGGGTGGGCGCTTCGGGATCATCGTGCGCCGTGGGGCGCTGCGTGGGCAGCTTCTCGGTCTCGGCCTCGGCGCCGGGGACCGGCTCCTCGAGGCCGCTGCGGCCGAAGAAGTCCTGGTCGTCCCGGTCCAGGCCGGGATCGGTCAACGCGCTCTCGGTGCGCAGGCTGAACGAGGCCAGCAGGCCGCCGGCGACCAGCGCGATCAGGCCGACCGCCGTGAACGTTATCGGCAGCACCCGCGACCACAGCGACAGCCGGTCGCGCTCATCGCGGGCAGCGTTGACCTGCGATTCGACGGTGTCCTGGTTGGAGGTGACCTTGTAGTCGGCCAGCGTCAGTTCCGGCTTGAGCGGATCGCGGGCGAAGTAGTGGTTGGCGTGCTCGGTCTCCTTGACGATGGTGCCGGACACCGGGTCCACCCAGAAGGTGCGCTGCGCGGCGTAATAACGGGTCATGGTGATCTGCTCGTTCGGGTCGCCGCCCTGGATGCCCCACATCGACGCCGACGTGGTCTGCTTGGCGTCCTCGCTGCCCGCCATCAGCGACGGATACGCCACGGGGCCCACCAGCTTGCCGTCGGCGTTGTAGCCGATGTTCTGGGTGAACTTGTAGGTGGTCAGGCCGTTGACGTCTTCCTGGCTGTCGTAGTTGACGTCGAACGGCTTCTGCGCGATCGGATCGAAGAAGGGGTACGTCTTCTTTTCGGTGTGGAATGGGAACCGGTAGGCCAGGCCGTCGTGCCGCAACGGCATCGCGGTGGGCGGGTTCTCGTCGTTGAAGGCGCGCGGCTTTTGAACCGAGCCGCCGGTGTGGGTGTCGTCGGACACGGCCACCGCCGTCTTGCGGTTGAGGGTGACGGTGTCGACGATCGCTAGCAGCAGGCCGCTGTCCTTCTGCTTGTCGGTGCGCCGCACCGAGCTGCCGACCTGCAGGGTGACCACGTCGGTGTTCGCCGGCGATTCGACGCTGATCTGTTGCTGGGACACCAGCGGGACGTTTTGGTTGACGACGACGTGATCCGTCGACAACGACGCGGCGTCGAGCGCGGTTCCGGTGCCGTCGCTGATCAGCGTGGCGTCGATGTCGAGCGGAACCTTCGTGATCCGGCTGGTGGTGTAGGTCGACAACAGCAGCGCGGCGATCAGCAGGGCGGCGCCCAGTCCGATGATCCCGCATGCGGCGAACCGCAACATGACTGCTCGGTTCACGTTGCTGTGCCCTCCTAGTGCTCTCGCTATGCGCCGTAGGCCGCGACCCCGCCCCGACCTGAGCAAGCACCGAGGCAAACCCGTTTGACACTAACAGCAGAACGTAAGGGCCCGACTTACGAACCTGTTGCTGTTCGGGTCTAGCCACTCGTTCCTCAACGCCGCAGATGCAAACTGTGGTGGTGACCGATGGCCAACAGGTGGGCGGGATTCGCAGCTTCCTGCCCGCGGTGGAGGGGATGCGCGCGTGCGCGGCCATGGGCGTGGTGGTTACGCACGTCGCTTTCCAGACCGGGCACTCCAGCGGTGTCTCCGGGCGGCTGTTCGGCCGCTTCGATCTGGCGGTCGCGGTGTTCTTCGCGTTGTCGGGCTTCCTGTTGTGGCGCGCACACGCCGCCGCGGCGCGCGGCCTGCGGCCTCGGCCCCGCACGGGTCATTACCTGCGGTCGCGGGCCGTGCGCATCATGCCCGCCTACGTGGTGGCGGTCGTCGTGATCCTGTCGCTGCTGCCCGACGCCGACCACGCCAGCCCGACCGTGTGGTTGGCCAACCTGACCCTGACCCAGATCTACGTGCCCCTCACCCTGACCGGCGGGCTGACCCAGATGTGGAGCCTTTCCGTCGAGGTCAGCTTCTATCTGGCCCTGCCGCTCCTGGCGCTGTTGGCCCGGCGCCTGCCGGTCGGCGCGCGGGTTCCGGTGATCGCCGCGCTGGCGGCGCTCAGCTGGGCATGGGGCTGGGTGCCCATCCATTCCGGGGCCGGGACCAACCCGCTCAACTGGCCGCCGGCGTTCTTCTCCTGGTTCGCCGCGGGCATGCTGCTGGCGGAATGGGTGCACAACCCGATCGGCCTGCCCGCGCGCTTGGCGCGGCGCCGTGTCGTGATGGCCGTCATCGCCGCGGTGGCGTATCTGGTGGCGGCCTCCCCGTTGGCCGGCCCCGAAGGCCTGATCCCGGGCACCGCCACCCAGTTCGCGGTGAAAACAGCGGCGGGCTCGCTGGTGGCCTTCGCCTTGGTCGCCCCCCTGGTGCTGGACCGGATCGATACGCCGCACCGGCTGCTGGGCAGCACCGTCATGGTGACGCTGGGACGCTGGTCCTACGGCCTGTTCGTGTGGCACCTGGCCGCGTTGGCCATGGTGTTCCCGGTACTCGGGACGTTCGCCTTCACCGGCCGGATGCCCTCGGTGTTGGTGCTGACCCTGATCTTCGGATGGGCGATCGCGGCGGTCAGCTACGGGCTGGTCGAGTCGCCCTGCCGAGAAGCGTTGCGGCGCTGGGAGAAACGCGAGAGGCCGGCCGAGGCTGACGAAGTCGCCGACGCCGAGGCGGACGCGATCGCGCCCTAGCCGGTGCGATCCATCCACTCCTCGAGCGTGTCCGCGGACGGCAGGCGGACGGCGCGGTCGATCTTCTTGAACAGGTCGGCCCCGTACTCGACGGTGGATCGGACGAGATTGCCCAACGCCTCGACGTGAATGCCGTCGGTCAGCAGGTAAGCGTTCTCGCCGACAACGCTCACCTGGCCAGGCAGGGCGGTCTCGCGCACAAACGCCTTGGGCCAATGGGTTTCGCGATTCCAGTCGTTGACCAGTTCCATCAGCCGCGGCCGCTCGGTCGCGTCGTAGTGCCCGGCGGGGCTGATCGAGATCTCGAAGATGTCCCGACGCAGGCCGTTGATCCGCAGGTTCACGTGCAGTCTGCCGCGCGCGTAGCTGGGCAGCATCATGAACTCCTCGCCGTCGTCGCTGCGGAAGAAGCGCAATTGGCGCGATCGCAGATAGCGTTCGATCAGCTCGGTGCTCAGGGGCTCGATCTGCATGCCCCGATCGTCGGGCCACGGCCTTGGAGGATTCTTGGGGCCCGTCAGCCCGCCGCCGCCCGGATTCACACCACGGAGTCGGGCGGCACCCACAATCACGTAGGCGCGGGCCACCCGGCTCGTCGAGGCGTCGAGGCGACCTGGGTGCCGATCGGCGGGACCGGCTCACTCATAGGCGCCCTGCCGCTCGAAGATGCGGCGGGGGTTGTCGACCAGCATGGTATTCAGTTGATCGTCGGTGACGCCGCGCTCCTGGAGTGCGGGGATGACGTCGTTGTGGATGTGCAGGTAGTGCCAGTTCGGCGCCAGCTGCGGCACCAACTCTTCGGGCAGCGCGTCGAAGTAGCAGTTGGCATCGTGGGAGAGCACCATTTTGTCGGCATGCCCACGCTCGCACATCTGCGCCACGATCTTGACCCGTTCTTCGAATGGTGAGATCACGTCGAGCCCGAACCGGTCCATGCCGAGATACGAACCGGGGGCGATGAGCTCTTCGAGGTACCCGATGTCGGTGCTGTCACCGGAGTGCCCGATGATCACTCGGCTCAGGTCGACGCCCTCCTCTTCGAAGATGCGCTGCTGTTCGAGTCCGCGGCGCAACCCGGCGTGGGTGTGCGTGGAGATCGGCACCCCGGTGCGCTTGTGCGCCTGGGCGACGGCGCGTAGCACCCGCTCGACGCCTGGGGTGATGCCCGGCTCGTCGGTGGCGCACTTGAGGATCCCGGCCTTGACGCCGGTGTCGGCGATGCCCTGCTCGATGTCGCGGACGAACATGTCGGTCATGATCTCCGGGCCGCCCAGCATGCCGCCGGGGCCCTCGTAGTGGAACCGGAACGGAATGTCGTTGTAGGTGTAAAGACCGGTCGCCACAACGATATTCAGCTCGGTCGCCGCCGCGACGCGCGCGATGCGCGGGATGTAGCGGCCCAGCCCGATCACGGTCAGGTCGACGATGGTGTCGACCCCGCGGGACTTCAGCTCGTTGAGTCGATCGATGGCGTCGGCAATCCGGCGTTCCTCGTCGCCCCAAGCTTCGGGATAGTTCTGGGCAATCTCGGTGGTCATGATGAACACGTGCTCATGCATGAGGGTCACGCCGAGCTCGGCGGTATCGATTGCGCCGCGGGCGGTATTGAGTGCTGACACTCCACTGATGCTAGGTCGCCTCGGCGGTCGGACAAAAGTGCCGATTTGTTCCGGTCCGGCCCAACGGCCGTGCCGTGCGGGTACCGTCACCCTCGTCTTTGGCCGACCCCAGGGAGCCCCGCCATGTTGCTCAATCCCAACAACCTGCAGCGCCAATACCCGGAGCGTCGTTCCGCGGACATGATGGCCGCCACGGTCGACTTCTTCGAATCGCGCGGTAAGGCGCGGCTGAAGCATGACGACCACGAACGGGTTTGGTACTCCGAGTTTTTGGACCACATCGGGCGCGAGAGGATCTTCGCGTCGCTGCTGACCCCGTCGGAGTACGGCGCCGACGGCTGCCGCTGGGACACCTACCGGATCAGCGCGTTCGCCGAGATCGTGGGCTTCTATGGCCTCAACTACTGGTACCCCTTCCAGGTCACGGCGCTGGGTCTGGGCCCGATCTGGATGAGCGACAACACGGACGCCAAGCGCAAGGCCGCCGCTCAGCTGGAGGCGGGCGAGGTCTTCGCCTTCGGCCTGTCGGAGCAGACGCACGGCGCCGACGTCTACCAGACCGACATGATCCTCACGTCGTCCGGCGAGGCTGGTCTCGGCGGCTGGACCGCGAGCGGCGAGAAGTACTACATCGGCAACGCCAACGTGGCGCGGATGGTCTCCACGTTCGGCAAGATCGCCGGCACGGACGAGTACGTGTTCTTCGTCGCCGACTCCCAACACGATCGGTACGACCTGATCAAGAACGTGGTGAACTCGCAGAACTTCGTCGCCAACTACGCGCTGCGCGACTACCCGGTCACCGAGGCCGACATCCTGCACCGTGGCCAAGGGGCGTTCCACGCCGCGCTCAACACCGTCAACGTGTGCAAGTACAACCTGGGCTGGGGCGCGGTAGGCATGTGCACCCACGCCCTGTACGAGGCGGTCACCCACGCCTCCAACCGGGTCCTGTACGGCACCGTCGTGACCGACTTCAGTCATGTCCGGCGCCTGCTCACCGACGCCTACCTGCGGCTGGTGGCAATGCGGCTGGTATGCACCCGGGCCTGTGACTACATGCGCAGCGCGTCCGCCGACGACCGGCGTTACCTGCTGTACAGCCCGCTCACCAAGGCCAAAGTCACCAGCGAAGGGGAGCGGGTGATTACCGCCCTGTGGGATGTGATCGCCGCCAAGGGTGTCGAGAAGGACACCATCTTCGAGGCCATGATCCGCGAAATCGGTTTGCTGCCAAGGCTTGAGGGCACCGTGCACATCAACATCGGGCTGCTGGCCAAGTTCATGCCCAACTACTTGTTCGCGCCGAACGGCGACTTGCCGTTGATCGGCCGCCGCGACGACGCGGTTGACGACGCGTTCCTGTTCGCACAGGGACCGACCGGGGGTTTGGGCAAGGTACGCTTCCATGACTGGCACGCGCCGTTCGACGCCTTCGGCCACCTGGCCAATGTCGCGTTGCTGCGCAAGCAGGTCGACGTGCTCGCCGACATGCTGGCCAGCGCCACCCCCGACGCCGCGCAGCAAAGCGACGTCGACTTCGCGTTCGCCATGGGCCAGTTGTTCGCGACGGTGCCCTACGCGCAGCTCATCCTCGAGGAGGCCACGCTGTCGGATGTGGACGAGACGCTGATCGACGAGATCTTCGCCGTGCTGGTCCGCGACTTCAACTGCTACGCCGTGGAATTGAGCGACAAGCCCGCGACCACCGACGACCAGGCCCGCATGGCGACGCGGATGATCCGCCGCCCCGTCCACGACCCCACCCGCTACGCCCAGGTCTGGAAGGAACACATCCAGCCGCTCAACGGCGCGTATCAGATGCGGCCGTAGGCCAGGCCATTCGCCGAGCGTCACGCCAGCGTGGCATCCACCGTCGACCCTCACGCCAGCGTGACGCTCGCCGCATAAGACTGCCGCGGCCAGACCTCTTGACTGTGACACAGATCACCGTAATATGACCAGTGGTCATTCAACGCGAGGGGGCCGCATTGCCAACGGTGACTTGGGCTCGGGTGGACCCCGGCCGGCGTGCCGCGATCATCGACGCCGCGGAGCAGGAGTTCGGGGCGCACGGTTTCTCCCGGGGCAGCCTCAACGTCATCGCGCGGCGGGCTGGCGTCGCGAAGGGCAGTCTCTTTCAATACTTCGCGGACAAGCGCGACCTGTTTGCGTTCATTGCCGACATCGGCAGCCAGCGGGTCCGCGCGTACATGGAAGACCGCATCCGCGAGCTCGACCCGAGCCGGCCGTTCTTCGACTTCCTGACCGACTGGCTCGACGCGTGGGTGGCCTACTTCGCCGACCACCCGCACGAACGGGCGCTGCACGCCGCGGCGACCCTGGAAGTCGACACCGAGGCCCGCGTCAGCGTGCAGAACGTCATCCACCGGCACTACCTGGAAGTGATGCGGCCGCTGGTTCGCGACGCGAAGGCGCGCGGCGATCTGCGCGCGGACTCCGACACCGACGCGCTGTTGTCGTTGCTGCTCTTGATCTTTCCGCACCTGGCGCTGGCGCCGTACATGCGCGGCCTGGACCCGGTTCTCGGGCTGGACGAACCCACCCCCGAGCAACCGGCACTGGCCGTGCGCCGGCTCGTGGGGGTGCTGGCGGCCGCCTTCGCGGCGTCCCCGCGCCCACCCGTCCACTCAGCCCCGCAACAATCCGAGGAGGTCACATGACACGCACGCATTCGGGCTCGATGGTCAAGGGCGGGCTCGACTGGGACAGCTTGCCGCTGCGCTTGTTCGCCGGCGGCAACGCGAAGTTCTGGAACCCGGCCGACATCGACTTTTCCCGCGACCGCGCCGACTGGGAGCAGCTAACCGACGACGAACGCCACTACGCCACCCGGCTCTGCGCGGAGTTCATCGCCGGTGAGGAAGCGGTAACCGAGGACATCCAGCCGTTCATGTCGGCGATGCGCGCCGAGGGCCGGCTGGGCGACGAGATGTACCTGACGCAGTTCGCGTTCGAGGAGGCCAAGCACGTCCAGGTGTTCCGCATGTGGCTGGACGCCGTCGGCGTCACCGGCGACCTGCACGAATACCTCGACGACATCCCCACCTACCGGACGGTCTTCTACGAGGAGCTGCCTGACTGCCTCAACGCCTTGTCGGTCGACCCGTCCCCGGCCGCCCAGGTGCGGGCCTCGGTCACCTACAACCACATGGTCGAGGGCATGCTGGCGCTGACGGGCTACTTCGGCTGGCACAAGATCTGCGTGGAGCGCGGCATCCTGCCCGGCATGCAGGAGTTGGTGCGGCGCATCGGTGACGACGAGCGGCGCCACATGGCGTGGGGCACGTTCACCTGCCGCCGTCACGTCGCCGCCGACGACGCCAACTGGGGCGTCTTCGAGACGCGGATGAACGAGCTGATGCCGCTCGGGCTGCGCCTGATCGAAGAGGGCTTCTCCCTTTACGATCCGATGCCGTTCGGCCTCTCGGTGGATGAATTCATGGGGTACGCGGCCGACAAGGGCATGCGGCGCTTCGGCACCATCTCCAGCGCCCGCGGGCGGCCGCTGGAAGAGATCGACCTCGACTACTCGCCGCTGCAGCTCGAGGACACCTTCGCCGACGAGGACGAGAAGGCCCTGGCCGCCGCGTCCGCCTGAGCTATTCGACCTTGCTGCCGCCGGCGGTGTCCACCGCGTCGCCGTCGCCGATGGTGGCGACCCGCTGCGCCCGGCTACGCCGCGCTTGCGATCGCCACTACCCGACCCACACGGTCTTGGCGTTGACGAACGCGCGGATGCCGAGGCCGGCGAGTTCGCGGCCGTAACCGGAACGCTTGACCCCGCCGAAGCCCAGCTCGGGGTAGGACACCGTCATGCCGTTGATGAAGACCTGGCCGGCCTCGATGTCGTCGATGAAGCGCTGCTGCTCGGCCTCATCGTTGGTCCAGGCGTTGGACCCCAACCCGAACGTGGTGGCGTTGGCGATCTCGATCGCCTCGTCGATGTCCTTAGCCCGGTACATCGACGCCACCGGACCGAACACCTCTTCGGTGTAGAGCGCCATGTCCTTGGTGATGTCGGTGACCACCGTCGGCGGGTAGAACCAGCCCGGTCCGTCGATGGGCTTGCCGCCGAGCCGGATCGTGGCGCCCGCCGCGGCCGCGTCGTCGACCTGCTTGACGATGTCGTCGCGGCCGGACTCGGTGGCCAGCGGGCCCACGTCGGTCTCCGGGTCGGTCGGGTCCCCGACCTTGAGCGCAGCCATCCGCTCGGTGAACTTATCGACGAACTCGTCGTAGATGTCGGTGTGAACGATGAACCGCTTCGCGGCGATGCAGGATTGGCCGTTGTTCTGGACGCGCGCGGTGACCGCGGTCTTGGCGGCCTCGTCCAGGTTCGCCGACGGCATGACGATGAACGGGTCGCTGCCGCCGAGCTCGAGCACGGTGGGTTTGATCTCGTCGCCGGCGATGGCCGCGACCGACTGCCCGGCCGGCTCACTGCCGGTCAGGGTGGCGGCCGCGACGCGGGGGTCGCGCAGGATGCGCTCCACGGCGCTCGATGAGACCAGCAGTGTCTGGAAGCAGCCGTCCGGGAAGCCGCCGCGGGCGATGACGTCGGCCAGGTAGAGCGCGGACTGCGGCACGTTCGAGGCGTGCTTGAGGATGCCGACGTTGCCGGCCATCAGCGCCGGCGCGGCGAACCGGACGGCCTGCCACAGCGGGAAGTTCCACGGCATGATGGCCAGCACCACGCCGAGCGGTTGGTAGCGGGTGTAGGCCCGCTTGGCGCCGACCGCTTGCGCATCCGCGGGTTCGTCGGCCAACAGCTGCTCGGCGTTCTGGGCGTAATACCGAAAGCCCTTGGCGCACTTGAGCGCCTCGGCTTTGGCCGAGGCCAGCGTCTTGCCCATCTCGCACGTCATCATCGCGGCGACGTCGTCGGCCTCCTTCTCCAAGAGGTCGGCGGTCGCGTTTGCCCACTGCGCGCGCTGGGCAAAGGTGGTGTTATGGCGGTAGTCCTGGAACCGGGCGTAGGCGCGGGCGATGGTCGCGTCGACTTCTTGGTCGGTTGCCGGGGTGAAGGTCTTCACCGTCTCGCCGGTGGCCGGGTTGATCGTGGCGATGGGCACGCTGCAATCCTTCGCTTCGGGGTTGGTAAGAGGTCCAACACCCAGCCTGCCACTATCGTTCCCTCAAGGGAGGTGCCGGATGAGTAAAGCCGCCGAGTTGATGGTCAAGTGCCTGGAAAACGAGGGTGTTTCCGTGGTCTTCGGCCTGCCGGGGGAGGAGAACATCCGCTTCGTGCAGGCGCTGGCCTCCTCCAGCATCCGCTACGTGCTCACCCGGCACGAGCAGGCCGCGGCCTTCATGGCCGAGATGTACGGGCGCGTCACCGGGCGAGCGGCGGTGGTGTCGAGCACCCTGGGCCCCGGCGCCATCAACATGCAGCTGGGGGTGGCCGACGCCACCACCAACAGCACCCCGTTGGTCGCGATCTCCGCTCAGGTGGGGCACGACCGGGAGTTCAAGGAGTCGCACCAGTACGTCGACCTGGTGTCGATGTTCGCGCCCATCACGCGGTGGGCCGCCGGGGTGCCGACCGCCCGCGCCATCCCCGAGATGTTCCGCAAGGCGTTTAAAGTCGCCGAGACCGAGCGCCCGGCGGCGGTGTACTTGGCAGTGCCGGAGCACATCGACGCCGATGAGACCGACTATGACCTGACGCCTTTGCCGCGCAACGTCGTTCGCGCCGACGCACCCGCACCCGGACAAGTGGAGCGCGCGGTCGACATTCTGCGCCAGGCCAAGCGGCCGGTGGTGCTGGCCGGGCACGGCGCCGCCCGCGGCAACGCCACCGCGGCCCTGGTGCGGTTTTCCGAGGAACTCGGCATTCCCGTCGCCAACACCTTCCACGGCAAGGGTGTGATGCCCGATGACCACCCCAACAGCATCGGAACGCTGGGGTTCATGCGGCACGACTACGTGAATTTCGGCTTCGACAATGCCGACGTGGTGATCGCCGTCGGCTACGAGTTGCAGGAGTTCGACCCCGTCCGGATCAACCCGCAGGCGGACAAGAAGATCATCCACATCCACCGGTTCCCGGCCGAGGTCGACGCCCACTATTCGGTGGACGTCGGGATCATCGGCGACATCAGCGCTTCGTTGGATGCGCTGACGGACGGGCTGGACGGCCACGCCTACGAGGCGGACCCGGAGGTTCCCGGGCACGGCCTGCTCGCCGAGGAATTCGGCCGTGGCCAAGAAGATTCACGCTATCCGCTGGCCCCGGCCCGGATCGTCGCCGACACCCGCGCGGCGCTGGGCCGCGGCGACGTGGTCCTGGTCGACACCGGCGCCACGAAGATGTGGATGGCCAGGCTCTACCCGACGTACGAGTGCAACACCTGCCTGGTATCAAATGGCTTGTCCACCATGGGGTTTGCGCTGCCGGGCGCGCTGGGTGTCAAGCTGGCACGGCCCGAGTCGAAGGTGCTGGCGGTCGTCGGTGACGGCGCGTTCCTGATGAACTCCCAGGAGATCGAGACCGCCGTCCGCGAGCGGATACCGCTGGTGGTGCTGATCTGGGAGGACGGCGGTTACGGCCTGATCGAGTGGAAGATGGACCTCGAACTCGGCGCGCACTACTACGTGAAGTTCGGCAACCCCGATGTGGTGAAGTACGCGGAAAGCTTTGGCGCCAAGGGGTATCGGATCTCCCATGCCGAGGAATTGTTGCCGACGCTGCGGGCCGCCCTCGACGATGACGGCGTGTCGGTGATCTCCTGCCCCGTTGACTACTCCGAGAATCTGCGGTTGACCGACCGGCTCGGCGAGCTGGACGAGACGCTGTGATTTACGGGTACATCCAAGCCAACGGCGGGCATACGCCGGTGTTCTGCGGCAGCCGCAACCCCGGTGGCTGTCCTTGGATGATCAGCGCGGGCAGGCCGGAGTCGGGCGCGAAATAGTTAGGTGTGGCAGACGTTGCGGTCCCAATCCGGCATCCGGCGCATCTGGCCCACGTTCGGGCACCACATCTGGCTGCAGATGTGGGAGGTGTAGCAACCCGGCGGTCCCTCCGGCGGTGCGCATTCCGGCGGCTAATTACCGCCGTTGTTCGTGGAGCAGACGGCGTGGGCGATACCGGGACCGAGCATCAAATCCGCAGGCCACAGTGAGCCGGACAGCGCCAGCACGGTTGCCAAACCCGCAAGTCCTGGTCTCATTCTCGGATCCTTCGCGGTGGCCGCCGCTGTTGCGAGGGGATTTAGTCCTCACATCATCGCTAGTGGGGCCTTCGGCGCGCGGGCCGGAAGGCCCTATCGATCGGGTTCCCGGGCGCGGAGCCTTAGGACATGCGGCGGGTCCGGCACGTTCACATGCGCCTGGGTGGTGCCGCCGTCGCGGCGGCCCTGTACGCCGTGGCTTCGGCGGGGACGGCGAGCGCCGGCTACCCCGGCGTTCCGGAGTGGTACTCGCAGGCCCAAGAGCACCTGGCGAATACGGCCAACTTCATGCAGGCGGCGGTCAACGCGATCGAAGCCAACGACATCAACGCCCTACGGTCGGCATGCTCGGCGGTCCACGATGAACAAACCATCGGCCTTCAGGCCCACCTGCCCACGCCGGATCCGGCGTTGACTGCTGCCCTGCAGTCCGAGATCAATGACTTCCACACGGCCACGCACCTGTGCATGTCACTGGGGCCTAACAGCACCCCAGAGGATCTGGAACGAGCAGACGCCTTCGTGCACCAGGCAATCGAAGACCTGAGGTTGGTCAACGACATCCTGGTCGCGGACCTCAGTTGAGGTTCTAGCCGAAAATATTCAAATCTTTTGCGCGAGTGTGCGTGGGTGGCGATTTTCGGCGGTCCAAGACAGCTCTCCGGCGCCAGCGGGAATCCTGATCAGCATCGCCGGAATGGTGTGCCAGCTCGTCGGTTAGTCGGGACCAGACGCGTTCAGTCGCTCGTAATTTTGCGAGTCATACGGGTGGGTGCGCCGAGCTGGCGGCTTAGACGTGGGGCAGCCAGCGGGTGCCTCGTTGCGAGATCACGAAACCTCGGCCTTGGGAGTCTTTGCACGCGGTGGCGCCCGAGCCGTCGACCCCACAAAATGTCCCGCCAGCGGCTAAGGCTTGTAGCGGTGGGAGCGGCTTGAGCGGGTGTCCTTGAACCGACCCGTCACTGTATGGAGTTGTTGTGGCTGCTCGAATGCCGCTGTCTGTCGACACCGAAGTGAAGGGGTTCTTGTCACTATCCGGTACGCCGGGGATATTGCCGATGCATTCGACGCTACCGGTGCGGAAGTTGCACGGAATCCCTTCGGGTGTCAGGAAATAGATGGCGGTAGTGGGATCGCGTTGAGGGTTTGGCAGCTCGATTCCGTAGTCGAACACGTTGAGGCGCGGGTAGCCGGACGGGTCGGGAAATACCGGGTCGGCGTGTGACTGGGTACATGCCGACATTGTGGCCAGGCTGATGACTGAGGCGGCTGCGGTGAGCATTCGACGGATGGTTGGCATCGGCTTGAGCCCCTTTCAGCTTCCCGGGGTGACCGTGAAAGTTGTTGTATAGGTCTTCGGATCGTAGACACCGACCCCGTAGGTGCTGACGCGCATGGTGACAACGTCTTTGCCGTTACTTGTCGTATGTCGGTAAATGTAGGCCCGTAAGGGATGTCTGGTAGCTGCCCGACGAGCGGCGTCGGTGACGCATTGAGCAGGCCTTGGGGCGTGCTGGCGACGGCACCTTGGATCGGCTTGTCAGCGGCCGCGCCGACGATCATGAAGCCTTTCCCTTGGGGAAGGGCCACGATCTGGCTTTCGCGATTGCCGTTGAGTGCACCGTTGAAAGTTCCCTTAGGTTGCAACGTATTTCCCCAGTTGCCGTTCTGGTTGATCGGTGCAGATTCCCACAACCCGCGCTGCCCGTTTTGGTTGTTTCCCATGATGACCATCTTCCCGGTGTTCGGGTCGAATGCGCCGCTAGCTTGAGAAATGCCGTGAAGTGTGAACAGCACTTTGTCGGGGTGAGCGAGGTCGACCACCACGGTGTCGGGCACAGAGAATTGCGTGTTGGGCTGGCCGTCGGGCCCTTTGTACGGGACAAGACCGTAGAAGCCGTAGTGCTCACCGTTGGGGCCGACTGCGGTTCCGGTCGGCAACGGACGCGTGCCTTCCGGGTGCGGTATCGGGTTCGGACCGTTGATGCCAGGTGTATCGCCATCGGGGGGAACCAGGATGTTGGGGTAACCGTGAGCGCCGTCGCCACCAAGCGCGATTCCCGTTCCGGGAATTGACAAGTCCAAGTCATCTTGGTCTCTCGTGTTCAGGCCTTCAAGCAGGGGCGGCGTGCCAGGACCGTCAATCCTCGGACCAGTGCCGCCGCCGTTAAGAGGTGGTCCGCCGGGGCCGAAATGGGCATCAGCCCAGATCCCGGCCGGGTCGTAGCCGTCCCTGACGAGGTCAGCTTGCGCCGCGTGCAGCGTGCCGGTGTACACGCCACGAATCAACCGCATCTGCACTAGGGCATCGCGAACGTCGTCTGCCTCATCGGCTTTGGCGTCCTCAATCAAGGTCAACAGCGCATGGCGGCTCTTTGCATCGAGGGTCGGGTCTTCAAGGTCTTTCTGCGCCGCGACGACGACTTTGTCAAGCATCTCCAACTGGTGATTGAGCGTGCGGATTTCAGTCATGCCTCGTTTCTGTGCCTCCGCCAAAGCAGCGGCGATGTTCTCCAAATCCGACCCGATCTTGGGCAGCCGTTCAGATTGCCAGCCGAGCGCTTTAGTCACGCGTTCCACTTCAGCGGAGTCGTTGATCGGATGATCGCCGTCTTGGTGGTTCCAGGCGGCATCGAATCGGTTCTTGGCCTGATCAAAGTCCTCACTGGCCGCAGCTGTGCACCGACCCGCGTCGTGGAATGCCTGGGCAAGACGGTCGATCTGCCAGGGGCTACCCGCCTGCAGGCTCCGATTTATCTCCCAGGGGTTTCCCCAGCCTTCGCGATCAGCTCCGCGATATCTAGCACTCCACCGCCCCCGCACGAACGTCAGCGCAGTACAACAGCCCTATAAACCTACCCCGCCGAAGTGGTCGTCAACGACGGTTTCTGTGGACGTCGCCGCGCGGCACGCTGTCGTACGTTCGTCGAGAAGTCCACCACGTCACCGACTACGCGACATCGCGGCGCACCGACATCGACAACCTCACCTTCGCCTGCGGACCCCACCGCCGCATGCTCAAACCCCGCGGCTGCACCACCCGCAAAAACACCACAGGCGACACCCAATGGATCCCACCCCCACACCACGACCGCGGCCAACCCCGCACCAACACCTTCCACCACCGGAGAAAAACCCCTCCGCGACGGCGATGACGACGACGACGCGGCATAGCCCGGGCCGCGCTTCGCTAACGTTTTCGTTCGTGTCGTTGTGGCTGTCGTTGAGACCGTGGTGGCTGCAGTGGCCGCTGTACACCCTGATGGTGATGGTGGGCCTGACACCGATCGTGATGCTGGGCGACTACCCCAGCGAGCCGTCCCGGTCGCACTGGACCAGCGCACCGTGGTGGATCACCGTCGCGATCGTCGCACTGGTGATCGGCCTGGCCACTGCGCTCGGCTCGGTGCGCCGCATGGCGGGGCTGCGCCCCGCGCTCGGAACACTGTCATTCTCTGAATGTCGTCAAGTGTCCAAGGCGATGCGTTCAGGCGCTCTTCCCAATGACCCGGCAATGCGTCGGGCGGCGAGGCAACTGATCGAGCGAACGCGCGACTCCGTCGCGAGCTCTGCCAAACTGATGATCACCGTGTGTTGGATCCTCGTGGCGGTGCAAGTCGTCGGCTTCATCGGTGACGCAAAACATTTCACGTTGCGAGGCCTGTTGCTGTCGGTGGCATTCGCATATCTCGCCGGCTACTACTGGTACTACCCACGTCTGCTCGACGCGCGTCTCCAACTGCTCGACCGGCCCACGCCCGGCTAGCCCCGTCCCGTTCCGGAATCTGTCGTCAGCGCCATTGGGCGGACGTACCCGCCGATCAGCTCCCGATGCCACCACGCTCGCTCGCGGCGCAGCTCGGCGGGCGTGGTGAAGCGGTACTCGTAGAGCCGCGCGCGCACATAGCGTGGCGGCGCATCCGGAAACGGGTTGTGCCGCAACAATCGCAGCGCGGGCCGATCGTTGCGCAGCAGCCGCTGCAGGAACGGCGTCAGCCACGGCTGCGCGTAGGCGGGGGAGATGGCGGCGAACCACATCAGCCAGTCCAGCCGCAGGTGATAGGGCGCCCACTGGCGCGGAATTCGGCGCACGGCGCCGGGCTTGCCCTTGAATTCGTATTCCTTCCAGACCGTCTGCTCGGTGAGGTGCGTTTCGTCGGTGCCTTCGATCACCACCTCGCGACGGACGCGTCCGATGCTGCCGAATGCGCCGTAGGTGTTGACCAAATGAAAAGAATTGAATGACATATTCATTCGCTGCCGCGAAGATAACATGTTGCGCGCCGGCCAGTAGCTCATGAACAACATCGCCGCCGCGAACGCGATCACCAGCGCGGTGAACCATATCGGCGTCACCGGGAACGCCGGATGAAGGTGCGAGCTGAACCATGAGTCGTCGATTGCGCTGCACGCCAAGAGGATTGTCACCCAGTTGAGCCAGGCGAAGTTGCCCGACGTCACCAGCCACAGCTGGGTGACGACGATGATCGCCGCGGCGACGCTGGACACCGGTTGGGGCGCGAACAACCCGAATGGCACGATCAGCTGGGAGAAGTGGTTGCCCGCCACCTCGATTCGATGCAGCGGCTTCGGCAGGTGGTGGAAGAACCAGCTCAATGGCCCAGGCATCGGCTGCGTTTCGTGGTGGTAGTACAGACACGTCAGGTCCCGCCAGCAGGGGTCGCCGCGCATCTTGATCAACCCCGCGCCGAACTCGACCCGGAACAACAGCAACCGGGCCATCCACAATGTCAACACCGGCGGCGCCACTTGGGAGTTGCCGAGAAAAATCATCAGAAAGCCGGTTTCCAGCAGCAGCGATTCCCAGCCGAACGCATACCAGCTCTGCCCCACGTTGACGATCGACAGGTAGAGCACCCACAGCGTCAGCCACATCAACATCGCGGCCCACAGCGGCGCCGCGTCGGCCGCACCGGCCACGATCGCCGCCGACAGCGCCGCCCCGAACCAGGACACCGTCGAGAACAGGCGATCGGAGTAGCGCAGATGAAAGAGGCTGGGAGTCCGCCAAAACGACTGCCCGGCCAAAAATCGCGGGACCGGCTGCATTCCGTGTTCCCCGATGAGCGCTTGGAACTGCGCCGCGGCCGCGACGAACGCGAGCAGGTAGATCACCGCGGCGCCCCGCTCGAGCACCTCTCTGCCGAGCCAATATTCGGGTGCGGAAAACCAGCCCATGGTCGTAACTCCTCGGACGGTGGTGGTCACACAAACCCGCATATCCAGTCAATCAGCCGGTAAACGGTTAGCCAATAGCCGCGACGGCTATCCCTCGCGGGGCTTACGCGCACGCTCGGGCAGCGTCACCGCTGAGGCGGCGAGCGCCGCGAGCGAAATCAGCGCCAGCAGCTGGACATTCGCGGAATGCCCGGCGTAACCGTCCACCGATCGCCAGGGATGCCGCGAAAGCACCGCCCCAGACAGAATCAGACCGCCCGCGCTCAGCACCATCGCGCCGCCGTCCAAGCGCCGGCGGCGCAGCGCATATCGCAGCCCCAGGGCCACACCCACCATGACGACGCCGGCCGCCCCGGCGACCACCGCCGCGGCGGCCACCGCCGCGACCGCGGCCCACATCCCCGGGTTCCACGGCCGGGGCGGCGCACCGTCGGTCCGCCGGCTCTTCGTGCGCCACAGCGCGAGCATGGCCAGCAGCGGCAGCAAGGCCAGCCCCACCGCCAGCCCCGCCCGGTACTGCGCGTTGGACGGGAAAGTCAGCGTGATGGTGCCGGGATCCCCGGGGGGCACCACCCAGCCCTGCTGCCAGCCGTTGACGGCAACCGGCGTCAGCCGAGTCCCGCCGCTGGTGCGCGCGACCCAACCGGGGTTGACGCTTTCGGGGACGACCAGCACCCGCGAAGTGGACGACGGCGGCGCCTGCACCTCGCGGCGGTCCGGACCCCACGTGCGCCACACCGGAACGGCGACCGCGGCGGGCGCGAGCGGGGCGGCGGCCCGGGAAGTCAGCTCTGCGCCGTCGACGACGAACTGAGCGCCCGGGCTGATCAGCAGCTCCTGCTGGCCCGCAGGCAGCGCGACCGGATCGGGGTCGCACGCGCGCGCGGCAATGGGCTCGTCATCGAGCAGCGCTCCGACGGTGGTGCGGATCGACGTGTGCAGGAACCGGCCCGCGACCGCGACGACCGGGCCGTGGTCGCAGTCGACCGTGATCTCGCGGCCGCGGTTGCGGGCGGCGTCGGCGGGCGCGATCGGGTTGCCGTCGGCACCGAGCGCCGCCACCTCGGCCAGACCCGGCGGTTTGAGCTGATCGAAACCGAGCGCGTTGCGATCGATGACGTCGCCCCAATTCAGCAGGCTCACGGTGACGCTGTCGGTCACCCGCGGGTTCAGCGAAAGAGTCTGCGGTTCACCGGCTTTCAACGAGCGCACCTGCGGCCCGTCGCCGAGGTTGACCGCCACCATCGTCGGGTGGGCGGGCAGCGCCGAGGCGCTGGGCGCCAGCCGCAGCCCGGTGACCTCGGTGGGTCGCGGCAGGGTGAGCGTCACCGTGGGCGAGGTCTTGTGCTGCACCACCCGCTGCGGCGCCGTCCACGCGGTGGCCGGGTCGCCGTCGGTAGCCGCAAACGTCGACCCGAGAACGTCGACCATGTCGGCGTCGCCGCGGGCCCGGGTGGTGCCCGGCTCGGCGATCAGGTCGGCCAGCTTGGGTCCCTGGCGCGGCCGCACCCACACCGTCGGCGTCACCGACGTCGGTGCCGGAACGGTCAGCGTCCGGCTGAGGTTGACCGGTTCCTCGGGCGCCAGGGCCATCGACGGCGCGCAGCGCACGCCATCGGGCGCCGTCGCGCAACCCGGCCTGCCGAGCAGCTCCGAACCCAGGTCCCAGCCGGTGATCGCGGAGCCTGGCGGCGGCCCGGGAACCCGCACGGTGTGCCGCAGCTCGACCGGGTGGGCGAATCCGGACGCGTCGTATTGGGTGACCGAGAGGTCGGTGATGCCGAATTGCACGCCGGGCGATCCGTCGTCGGTGCCCGCGGCGGTGATCCGCACCCATGGCGTCTCGCCGTAGGGCAGGGCGGAGGCGAGCGGCTTGCCGGGCTCGTCGAACCGCAGGGTGGTGCTGCCGGTCGCGGTCTCGATCAGGATGCGGCGCACCTGGGCGCCGACGGCGGTGGCGCTGGGCGTCAGGGTGAGCGCGGCGTTGGTCACCGGATGGTCGAAATCGACCTGCAGCCACTGGCCGACGGCGGCCTGCAGCGAGTTGGACACCCACGCCGTCGCCGGGTCGCCGTCGATGGCGGCGACGGGGGACGTCGCCGGTGCGACGTCTGGCATCGCCGTGGAATCCGACGACGAGCTCGACACCGTGATCCGGCCCCCGGTCCACGCGCCGACGACCGGCTCGGCGCCGGGGACGGGATAGTCGGGCACCCGGTTGTAGGTATGCCGTTCGTCGCCCGGGGCCCGCACGGCCGACGAGTGCTGGTCCACCCGGCCGTAGTCGGTCTCGCGGGCGACCGGGGTATCGGTGACGGTCACCGCTGGCGCGGGGAGGTTGGCGGCACGCGCGTCGGCGGACATCAGCACCGGACCCAACGGCGGCTGGCCCTGCAGCCGGCGGCGCTCGTCGAGGCGCAGCAGTACCTCCGGCCCGCCGTCGACCCGGGGCAGCCGATCCACGTCGGCGAAGTACGGGGCCCCCGAACCGCCGGTGACCCGGTACACCTCGACGGCCGGATATCGGGGTCGCAGGCCGCTGTCGGCGACGAAACCCGCGAGGGTGCCGGGACCCACCGGCTCACCGAACTGCGCCACCTTCTGCAGCCCGGGGGAACCGTCGACGGCGCGGTGTACCAGGATGGGCCGCGCCGAGCGCGACGTGTCCGGATCCAGGTCGTTGCGCAGCACCACATACGAAATACCTTGGCGGGCAAGCGTATCCGCGAGCCCCGCCGACGGGCGCCCGGCGGCGAAGAGGCGCTGCACCGAATCCAGCGCCCGGATGGTTTGCGGCGGCGTCAGCGGGATGGAGTCGCGAACGCCCCACGGGCTGCCGCCGAGCACCTGCAGCGGCTCGTCGTGGCTGGTGCCCCACACCTGGGTCGCGAACGGCGCCCCCGGTGCCACCAGCACCCGGCCGGGCGCCGGAGTGCCCGCGTTGTGCCGGTCCAGCCAGTCGGCGGTTTCCTGCCAATACCGGGGTATCGCGGTGAAGGTGCCGGGCGGGGTCAGCCGGCCGGTCCACGCCAGGGAGGTGCTCACCAGCAGCGCCGTCAGCACGACGATCGCGACGGCCACCCGCCTGTCGCGCTCGGGGTGGGCGAACGCG
>NZ_LZJI01000231.1 GCF_001667775.1 Mycobacterium sp. E1747 | reverse complement strand
GTGGCGGCGGGATGGGTGAGGTCTACGAGGCCGAGCACACGGTCAAACAGTGGACGGTGGCGCTCAAGTTGATGTCGCGCTGTAGGCCCCAGGCGACGCCGGCGCCGAGCAGCACCAGCGCAACGGCCACCGCGATCCACGTCCGTCGTCCGACAAGTCCGGACGGCGGCGACGGCGGGCGCGCGGGCGTCGGGTGGATCTGCAGGTCGGCCACCAGCGACCGCAGCTCGCGCAGCGTCGTGGCCCGGGTGGCGGCGCTTACCCGCTCGCGGTGCTCTTCGGTCGACAGCTGACCGTCACCGAGCGCCGCGTCGAGCGCCTCGCAGGTCCGGTTCCGGTCGTCGTCGCTCGCCCGGGTGTCATCGATCATCACCCGCTACCCGATGAGCTTCGTCAGCCAGGTCGGGTCGGAGTAGTTCACCGACGCGGTGCCGTCCCACACGAAGGGCGTCGAATTGGCGTTGAGCCCGGACAGCGTCGCGTACCCGGCCGCGGACTTCGCCTTGCCCGTGCCCACGTCGTCCCCGGACTTGATGCACGTCAGCACGTCGGTGTCCGCGCCGACGTTCTTGGCCAGCTGGGCCAGTTCGCCGTCGGTGCGGTCCTCCGCGGCGTCCTCCGCCGGCTGGAAGTTGCTGGCGAACAAGCCCGAATAGAAGGCGGTGTACGTCTTGGCATCGTTTTGCGCCGCGACGCAGTACGACGCCGCCACCGCCCGGGTCGAGTAGTTCTTGCTGTGCGACTTGTCGTCGAGGAAGTCGAGCAGGTGATAGCGCACCGCGAGCTTCTTGTTGTTGACGGCGGTTTCGATGTCGCCCGCATTCGACCGGATGAAGCTGCCGCACGGCGGGCAGATCGGTTCGTTGAAGATGTCGATGGTCGTCGAGGCGGCCGAGCTGCCCACGAACACGCCGTCGTCGAGCACCCGCAACGCGACCGCGTCCGGCGGAGGCGGTGGCTTGGTCGGCTCCGGCGGGGACGCCGACTCCCAGGGCCGGATTACGGCGAGCGCGACGCCCACGATGGCCACCAGGGCGGTGGCGGCGACGCCCACCCACAGCCAGGGTTTCCTACTCGGCCGCGGCGGTTGACCCCAGGGCGGCGCCACCCCGGCGGTGCTGGGGCCCCAGGTGGGCCCGGCGCTCCATCCCGTCGGCTGGGGCGCCGGGCCGCCGGGCGGCGGGGAGGCCCAGATCGGGGCGGACGAGGGGGCGTGCACGGGCGTGGCCTGGGCGATCCCGGCGGACTGCTGGCTGGCGAATGCGGCAGGCATCCGCGCCACCTGGCTGCGCTGCAGGATGTCGGTGGCCCGGTCCCGGTCGGGTTCGGCGAGGGCGGAGTAGGCGGCCGCCGAGAGGTCACCGCAGGTGGCGTAGCGGTCCGCGGGGTTCTTGGCCATGCCGCGGGCGATCACTCCGTCGAAGGCGACCGGGATGCCGGGCCGCGCGGCGCTGGGCTTCGGGATCGCCTGGTGCAGGTGGGCGCCCATCACGCTGATCTGGTCACCGGTGTACGGCGGGGATCCGGTCAGGCACTCGTACAGGACGCAGGCCAACGCGTAGATGTCGGCGCGATGGGTGACGTCGGAGTCGCTGAACCGCTCCGGAGCCATGTACTTGACCGTGCCCACGGTGGTGCCGATCTGCGTCAGCTTCTCGTCGGCGGTGGCGCTGGCGATGCCGAAGTCGACCAGGTACGCGAAGTCGTCGCCGCTCACCAGGATGTTCTCCGGTTTCACGTCGCGATGCAGGACCCCGGCAGCGTGGGCGGCGTCGAGCGCCGAGCCGATCTGGCGGACGATGGCCACCGCCCGCGGCGGGGACAGCGGCCCGTACCGGCTCAGCATGCCGGCCAGGTCCTTGCCGTCGATCAGGCGCATGTCGACGTAGAGCTGGCCGTCGATCTCGCCGAAGTCGTGAATCGGCACGACGTGCGGTTCCTGCAATCGGCCGGCGGTGCGGGCCTCGCGCTGCATGCGGGAGCGGAAGACGGGGTCGTTGGACAGCGTCTGCGACATCAGCTTCAGGGCGACCGTGCGCTCCCGGACCGTGTCCTCGGCCTCATAGACATCGCCCATCCCGCCGCGACCGATCAGCCGCCGCAGCAGATATGGACCGAACTGCGAACCCTCCCGCGAGTCCGCGGTCGTGTCACCCATCCCGACTCCTCAGTCACCGACCGTGCGCAGGCATAAGGCTAAGGTTTTCCAGGCCGCTGGGCACGGCGAATAACGAAAGCCAGCTAATCGGACGGCGGGATCAGTGGAGTTCGTCGTCACCGCCGGCGCGTTCGGTCAGCCCTTCGCGGGACAGCGCGCGGACGAATCCGAAGGCCTGCATCCCGGCGGGGCCGGGGTTTTCGGTGATCCAGTCGTTGATCTTGCCGAAGGCGTTGGCCAGGTCGTCGCGCTTGACGCGGATGAGGTAGGTCATTCTGTCGTCGTCCGGATCGTCGAGGGATTCGGCGACGGCAACCGGATTCTTGAAGGCGTAAGCGATCCCGTGCACGGCGTCGTGGTTCAGCGCCCACTGAAGTTCGCTCGGCCGCAGCCGGTTCACCGCCAGATTGCGGTAGTCATGGTCGTCGTTTGAGCTGCTCACCTGGCCGATAGTCCTCCTGGTGTATGGCTCGACAAAGTGGACGGCGAGGATCTCTAAAACCATGCCGCGCAGGCGATTCGATACGGGTGTCAAACCGGGCAGTTCCATCATAGGAAGGGCTTTCCCCGACTGCATGTCGAGCGGAATCAGCGGCGGTAGCGCAAGAACACGTAGCCGTCGCACACCAGCGCGTGCTCGAGGTGCATCGTCACCGGTGCGGGCAGCGTCGACGCGGTCGGGCGCCGGCCCACCGGCTGGCTTGCGGCGAGTTTGGGGGCCAAAGTCACGCAGATCTCATCGACGGCGTCGGCCTCCACCAACTCGTCGAGCAGGGTCGGGCCGCCCTCACACAGGATGCGGTGCAGGCCCCGTTCGCGCAGCAGCGCGACGGCGCCCGCCATATCCACGGAATCGTCGCCCGCCACCAGCACCCGCCGCCCGTCGCCGGGGTCGTCGAGCGCCGCCGCTTGCGCGCAGGTCACCACGATCGGGGGCTGATCGGGGTCGCCGAGCAGCCTGGCGGGCAGTCGGCCGCTGCGGCTGACCACCGCGATCGGCGGCGGTGCGGTCCGGCCCCCACCGGTGAGCCGGACCGGGCCGTAGTTCTCGGCGCGGGCGGTGCCGGCGCCCACCAGGACCACGTCGGCGTGGCCCCGCAGGATCTTCAAGAGCTGCTGATCGGTGGGGCACGACAGCGGACCGGCCCGGCCGCCGAACGCCGCGGCGCCGTCGGCGCTGAAGATCATGTTGACCCGCACGCCCGGCGGGGCGTCGGCGTAGAACGATGCGAGCTCGGTGATGTCGGCGACGGTGCCCACGCGGGGAGCCACGGCTACGCCTCGTGGCCGGGTTCCAGATGCCGGACGTCGCCGAAAGACACCCAGCTCTCCAGCTCCCGTGGTGGGCGGCCGTCCACCGGCGCGAGCAGATGCCCGACGTGGTCGCCCAGGGAGAACCGTTCGAGAATCTCGCCGGCGAACCAGGCGGCCGCGTCGTCCAGGATGGGCAGCTGCGCCGGGCCGCTGTGCCACGAGCAGCGGTCGAACTTGTCCACGGTGTCGCCGGTCTGGCTGCCGAACAGCTCCACGACGTCGAGGTGCTCGTGGTCGAAGACGTGCACGGCCAGGTGGGTCGCCTTGGTAGCGACGCGGAACGTGTGGTTCTTCCTGGACAGGCCCACCAGGAAGCGGGGCGGGTGGATGCTGGTCTGACTGGCGAAGCCGACCAGGCAGCCCGCCGCCACGCCCTGGGCCCGCGTCGTCACGACGTACATCGGGTAGTTCAGCACCGAGACGAGCTTTTCGAATGCGTCTTCTCTTGGGTCGGCCATCCGGTCAGTCTTCCCATCCGGCCCGCAGGGGAACCGTGCGGGCCCGGCTAGCCCTGGCAGCAGGCGGCTTCGGCCTGGTCGGTGCCCGGTCCGAAGGTGTCGGAGTCGGCGATGACGGTGTAGACCTCCCAGCGCTCCCCGCCGGGGCCGGTGACCCACACTTTGTCCTGGTTGGCGAAGCAGCAGGTGGTGTCGAGCTCCTCCTCGGTCACCAGCCCTTGCCCGGCCAGGCGCCCGATTTCGGCGTGCACGGTGTCGCTGTCCGCGACCTCCACGCCGAGGTGGTTGAGGCTGCCACCGTGACCGGGGTTCTCTAGCAGCACCAGCTTCAGCGGTGGCTCGGCGATCGCGAAGTTGGCGTAGCCGGGTTTGACCTTGGCCGGTTCGGCGTTGAACAGCTTGGAGTAGAACGCGATCGCCGCGTCGAGGTCGTCGACGTTGAGGGCGAGTTGCACACGAGACATGGGGTGTCCTTCCTTTTCCGTGCGGCTATGGGGTTGTGGTGGGCAGGAGTTCGGCGATCAGCGCCTCGACGCGCCGGGCGATGTCGTCGCGGATCGCGCGCACGGTGGCCAGCGGCTGGCCTGCGGGGTCGGGCACTTTCCAGTCGCGGTAGGACACTCCCGGAAAGTAGGGGCAGGTGTCGCCGCAGCCCATGGTGATCACCACGTCGCTGATCTGAACGTCCGCGCCGTTGAGGACTTTCGGTTTGGCCGCGGTGATGTCGATGCCCCGCTCGGCCATGGCGGCGACGGCGACGGGGTTGACCTCGTCGGCGGGTTGCGTTCCTGCGGAACGGACTTCGATGCGGCCTTGCGCCAGCCGGTTCAGCAGCGCGGCGGCCATCTGGGAGCGTCCGGCGTTGTGCACGCAGACGAAAAGAACGCTGGGCTTACCGGCCATCGGCGAACACCCGTGACCGCAGCGCCAGTGAAACATAGACCAGGCCGACCAGCACCGGCACCTCGATCAAGGGGCCGACGACCCCGGCCAGGGCCTGCCCCGACGTGACACCGTAGGTCGCGACGGCCACCGCGATGGCCAGCTCGAAGTTGTTGCCGGCGGCGGTGAACGCGAGGGTGGCGGTGCGGGCGTAGCCGAGGCGCAGCGCGTGCCCCAGGGCATACCCGCCGGCCCACATGATCGCGAAGTAGGCCAGCAGCGGGATCGCGATGCGGGCCACGTCCCATGGCCGGGAAGTGATTTGTTGGCCCTGCAGCGCAAAGAGAATCACGATGGTGAACAACAACCCATACAGCGCCCACGGCCCGATGCGGGGTAGGAACCGCGACTCATACCAGTCGCGGCCCCGGAACCGTTCCCCCAACCGGCGCGAGGAGTAGCCGGCCAGCAGCGGAATGCCGAGGAAGATGAGCACCGCCTTGGCGATCTGCCACGGGGAGACGTCGATCCCGGTTTGGGTCAGGCCCAGCCACCCGGGCAGCACCGACAGGTAGAACCAGCCCAGCGCGGCGAACATCACCACCTGGAACAGTGAATTCAGGGCGACCAGCACGGCCGCGGCCTCGCGATCCCCGCAGGCCAGGTCGTTCCAGATGATGACCATGGCGATGCAGCGGGCCAGCCCGACGATGATCAGGCCGGTGCGGTACTCCGGCAGGTCGGGCAGCAACGACCAGGCCAACGCGAACATGACCGCCGGCCCGACCACCCAGTTGAGCAACACCGAGGAGACCATGAGCTTGCGGTCGGCGGTGACTTCGTCGAGCCGGTCATAGCGAACCTTGGCCAGCACCGGGTACATCATCACCAGCAGGCCGATCGCGATCGGTAGCGAAACACCTTGAATGGCAACGGTGCCCAGCGCCGATCCCAGCCCGGGAACGATTCGCCCCAACGCCAGGCCGGTGGCCATCGCCGCGCCGATCCAGACCGGCAGATACCGGTCCATGGTTGGGAGGCGGGTCGGGGCCGCCGTCTGGGTGCCCGTCATGGCTTCAGGACCGACGAAAGTTGCTGCAGCGCGGGGGGAATAACCCAGTAGTACACCCAGGTCCCGCGCCGCTCGCAGTCCACCAGCCCGGCGGAGCGCAGCAGCTTGAGGTGATGGGAGATCGTCGGCTGCGACAGGTCGAAGGTCGCCGAGATCTCGCAGACGCAGGCCTCGCCGCCGGGATTGCTGGCGATCAGGCTCAACAACCTCAGGCGCACCGGGTCGCCGAGCGCCTTGAACATCGCGGCCAGCTCCGCGGCCTGGGCCTCCGGCATGGCGGCCGTCCCCAGGCCGGTGCAGCATGACATCGGTTGATTAGACACACTTCTATATAAACACATATCGAATCAGTGCGCCAGCCCTACTTCGACCGCACCCGCCGAATCGCGTAGGCGGCGACGCCGACGGCCAGCACCGCCAGGCCCGATGCCACCGACGACAGGGGCATCGCGAACGCGAGGAGCACGCATCCCATCAGCCCGGTGAGCGGGATCGCCCGGTGGGGGCGGCCCTCGTCACGCCCCAGGGTGAACGCCGACGCGTTGGCGACGGCGTAGTAGATCAGCACGGCGAAGGAGGAGAAACCTATCGCGTTGCGCAGGTCGGCGGTGGCGGCCAAAATCGCCACCACGAGGCCGATCAGCAGTTCCGCGCGGTGGGGGACTCCGAAGCGCGGGTGCACGGCGGCGAGGGCGTGGGGCAGGTGGTGGTCCCGAGCCATGGCCAGCGTCGTCCGCGAGACGCCCAGGATCAGCGCCAACAGCGAGCCCAGCGCCGCGACGGCCGCGCCCACCTGGACGACGGGAACCAGCCAGCCCGTCCCGGCGGCCCGCACCGTGTCGACGAGCGGCGCCGTCGCTTCACCGAGCCGTCGCGGCCCGAGCACCGACAGCGCGGCCACGGCCACCAGCGCGTAGACGGCCAGCGCGATGGCGAGCGCGATCGGTATCGCGCGGGGGATGGTGCGCGCCGGGTCGCGCACCTCCTCGCCCAGGGTGGCGATGCGCGCGTAGCCGGCGAAGGCGAAGAACAACAGCCCCGCGGCCTGGACCACCCCGCCGAGGGTGGTCCCCAGCGGACGAAGGGGTTCGGCGCCGGCCGCTCCCGACGCGAACGCGGCGACGACCACCGCGGACAGCACGGCCAAGACCAGCGCGACGATGACGCGGGTGAGCCAGGCCGACTTCTGCACGCCGGCGTAATTCACCGCGGTCAGTCCGACCACCGCGGCGACGGCCACCGGGTGCGCGTGCGAGGGCCACGCGTAGGTGCCGATGGTCAGGGCCATCGCCGCGCACGAGGCGGTCTTGCCGACGACGAACCCCCACCCCGCGAGGTATCCCCAGAATTCGCCCAACCGCTCGCGGCCGTACACGTAGGTGCCGCCCGAGGCCGGATAGCGAGCGGCCAGGCGCGCGGACGAGGTGGCGTTGCAGTAGGCCACGACCGCGGCCAGCGCCAGGCCCGGCAGCAGCCCGGAGCCCGCCGCGCGCGCCGCCGGGCCCAGTGCTGCGAAAATCCCGGCGCCGATCATCGAGCCCAAGCCGATCGTCACCGCGTCAAACAAACCCAGGCTTCGGCGAAGCTCGCCCGCGTTGCTGTCGGCCACTTGCGTCTCCCTCACCGCTCCGCAGTGGCCAAACCTATCAAATGAGTTTGATGTATCGTCGGCGACGTGGCGGCAGGCAAGACGACGGTTCCGTCGCTGATGCAGATGGCGTCGCACCCGGTGCGCTGGGCGCTGCTGACGGAACTGGCGGGCACCGATCTCCGGGTGCGGGAATTGGCTGCCGCCGTGGACGAACCGCAAAACCTGATCTCGTATCACTTGCGGCTGCTGCGCTCAGCCGGCCTTGTCGACGCGCGGCGCAGCAGTTTCGATGGCCGCGACACCTACTACCGGCTGAACCCGACGGGGTGCGCCGGGGCGTTCCGCGAGGCGGCCGAGGCGCTGCATCCGGCGCTGGCGCCGACGCACGGCGGCAGGCCGCCGGTGCGCTCGGTGCTGTTCTTGTGCTCGGGCAACAGCGCGCGCTCGCCCATGGCCGAGGCGTTGCTTCGGCGGCGGGGCCAGGGCCGCATCCGGGCCGCCAGCGCCGGCAGCCATCCCAAATCGCACCTGCACCGCGACGCGATCCGAATCATGCGCGACCGGTATGGGATCGACCTCGGGGCGCAGCGGCCGCAGCCGTTGACCGCGGTGGCGCGGCGCCGCTTCGACTGCGTGATCACGCTGTGTGACAGGGTGCGCGAGTACGCGCGCGACCACGGCGTCACCACCACGACGCACTGGAGCCTACCCGACCCGTCGGGAGCTGGGTATCCCGAATTCGGGCGGGTGGCAAGCGAATTGGACGACCGCATCGACTTCCTGCTGCCCGTCCTCGACGCCCACCCGCGGGGACGATGACGTGGCGCTGGATCGGCGTGACTTCTTCAAATGGGGCGGCCTGGCCGCGCTCGCCGCGAGCGGGGGAGCGTGCGCGCGCCCCGCACCGCCCGGTGGAAAGGCCGATTACATGTTGCGAATCGGCACGGGCGCAGTCGAATTGGCGCCCGGCCGCGTCGTGTCGACGCTGACCTACAACGGGCAGTTTCCCGGACCGCTGCTGCGATTCAAGGAGGGCCAGCCGACAACGGTGGACGTCTTCAACGACACCGATTCCCCCGAGCAGTTGCACTGGCACGGTCAGCGGCTGGGCGTCGACGTCGACGGCGCGGCCGAGGAGGGAACGCCCTACGTGCCCGCGCACGGCATGCGGCGGGTCTCCTTCGTTCCCGGCCCGGCGGGGTTTCGCTTCTATCACACGCACGTGGTGCCGCGCTCCGACCTGTCCCGCGGCCAATACACCGGACTGGTCGGCCCGGTCTACATCGAGCCCCGGCAGAACACCGGCGGCTACGACCAAGAAATCTTCTTGACGCTCAAGGAGTTCGAGCCCTCGTTCAGCCGAGGTGGCGACATGGCCAGTGATTTCCTGCCCGGCGGGCAGGAGCCGGAACTGCGGGAGCGGGGCGAATCGGCGATGGCGGCCTCGCTGGCCCGGGGCGACCCGCGCGGGAAAGAGGTGAGTTACGGGGCGTTCGCCGTCAACGGCCGCATGCTCGGTCATGGCGATCCGATCCGCGTGCGAACCGGCGAAAGGGTCCTGCTGCACGTGCTGAACGGCAGCGCTACCGAGACGCGCAGCCTGGCGCTGCCCGGGCACACCTTCAACGTGATCGCGATGGACGGCAACCCGGTGCCCAACCCGGCGCCGGTGCCGGTGCTGTGGCTGGGCGCCGGGGAACGCGTCTCCGCGCTCGTCGACATGACGCAGCCGGGGATCTGGGTGCTGGGCGACCTGTCCGACGACGACCGCAACCACGGCATGGGAACGGTCGTCGAATACGCCGGACGGGCCGGGGAGCCGCAGTGGACCGCGCCGCCGGCGTTCACATGGGACTACCGGCTGTTCGCGCGGCCGGCGCCCGTCCCGCCGCCCGACCGCACCATCGAGTTGTTGATCGAGAAGCGCAACGCCGCCGACGCCGGGTTCAACGTCTGGACCTTCAACGGCACGCCGTTTTCCATGGACGGCAACGGGCCGGTGCTCGACGTGCAGCGGGGCCAGCGCTACCGGCTGCGCTTGCGCAACGCCAGCGACGACCTGCACCCGATGCACCTGCACCGGCACACCTTCGAAATCACCCAATTCGCCGGCACGCCAACGGCGGGCGTCCGCAAGGACGTCGCGATGTTAGGCGGCTACCAGAGCATGGACGTCGACTTCGTCGCCAATCAGCCCGGGCTGTCGCTGCTGCATTGCCACCAGCAGATCCACATGGACTACGGACTCATGCTGCTGCTCAACTGCGCCTGACTCGGCCGCCCCCTAACCCAGCGGATTGTTCTCCCGCACACCGCGATACATGCCCCACCGCACGATCCAGGGCATCACCACCTTGTCGACCGACCACGTGGGGAAGCGGAACGCGTGGCCGGTGGGCAGGAAGACCTCCAGCCCGTCAGGTTGGACGCCCACCAGCGAACCCCACCGCCGCGTCGGCGCCCGGTAGGTCCGCAGCCGGCCGTCGCCGAACTCGGCGCGGACGTTTCGGGCCACCAGCGCATCGCCGCGGTTGCGGGCCGAGCTGCGCAGCGGATCGGTCGCCGCGACGTCACCGACCGCGAAGACACCGCGCTGTCCGGGCACCCGCAGCTCCGGCGTCACCCGCACGAACCCGCGCTCGTCGAGTAACTCCGGTGGCAGCCAATCGGTGTTGGGCCGCACCCGCCCGATCGCCCACAGCACGGCGTCGGCGGACGCCGGGGCTTGCCCGGTGCTCCAGCGCACCGGCTCGCCGGTGATCTCCTCGCCGGCGAAACCGTCGGGTAGTACGGCACGGTGGCCGGAATGGATACCTACGCCCAGGCCGGCGAGTCGCCGCCGAATCCTGTCCCAACTTCGCGGGTGGTACTCCCTCAAGGCGCGTGGTCCGGGGAAGTACAGGTCGATCCGCTTGCTCGGCCAGGTGGTGGCCAGGTTCAGCGCGCTGGAGACCGCCGCCGCGCCGCCGCCCACGACGACGACCGACTCGGCGGCCGCCAGCCGGTCGTGAGCCGCGCGCAGCTCCGCGCCGACCTCGGCGGCCGTTTGCATCGTCGGGCGCCGCCAGAAGCCGTTGCTGACCCCGGTCGAGATGATCAACGCGTCGAACTCCTCGACGAATGGCGAGCCGTCGACGCGTTTACCCAGCACGGCGCGGGTGTCCAGATCCAGGCCGGTCAGCTGGGCCTGCACCGTGCGCACCCGGTCCAGGCGGCGGAACCTGTCGAACGGAATCCAGTAGTCACGGGCCCAATCGTCCGGGCGGGACAGCCGGACGCCAAGCTCCTGGCCGCTGACCAGCGCGGGCTTGACGGAAATGCCGACGACGTCAGCGTGCACGGATAGCCGGATCGCGGCCAACACGCCCGCGTCTCCGAGGCCGGCAATGACGACACGCTTGCGGTTCATGTCGCTATCCTGCCCTGGGATGGATTTCGGGTTCGTCCACTGACCGATCGATTGCCAGGAGCAAGTCCCTTGGTCGCCTCGCCCCACAGCGATCGCATCGACCGCGTCGCGGAACTGCAGCGCTCGATGCACCCCCGCGTGCGTGCCGCCCTGCGCGCCGCCGTGCGCGCGTCGGCCACCCGCCCGGACGCCGCCCGGCGGGCCGCCAAAGACTTCCAGAAGCCGGGCCTTGCGGCGGTGGCCGCGGAGATCCGGTGGGCGTTCACCGCACCGCGCACCTGGCTGATGGGCGTGGTCGCCAACGTGGTCTTCGCCGCGGCGTGGTTGCTGGTGCAGCCGCTGGCCGTCGGCCGCCACCACACCGACTGGGTGATCCTGGTGGGCACGTACTTCTCGTCGTGGGTGCTGGCCGACGTCACCACCACCAATCTGTTCGGCGCCGACCACTACCGCGTGCTGGCGGGCCTGTCCGGCGGCGTGCCGTTCTGGCGGATCCTGCTGATCAAAAACCTTGCCCTGCTTGCCATCGTCGGGCTGCCCACCCTGCTGGCGGCGATGGTGTTGACGCTGTGGTTGGAAACGCCGGGGCGGCTGGGGATCACGATCCCCACCGTCGCCGTGCCCATCGTGTCCTGGCTCGGGCTGGGCAACCTGATCTCGGTGCTGCACCCGGTCAGCGTCGAACCGCTGATCCGGCGCTGGCGCCAGCGCAGCGACCGGCGCCGCACGGGCAGTTGGCTGGCGGTCCTGACCCTGCCGTACGCGTTGTACTACGTCGCCGACCCGATGAACGGGGTTGAGCACAAGGTGCTTTGGACGAAGGTGCCCGCGATGATCTGGCCGGTGTTCGGGCGCGACACCAAGAGCTTCGTGCACCTGGCGATTTCCGTGGTCGTCTGGCTCTTCGGCACGGGCGCCGCAGTGCTGTGGGTGCGCAAGCGCGGGCTGACTGTCAGGTAATCGGTTACGGCAGGGACAAGCGGCCCCACGAACGGGCCGACGGGAGTTTAATCGTCCCCATGACGACGCAGTCCGAGGCAGACGAAGTTCGGCAGATCGAAGCGCAAGCCGTGCCGACGCGGTTCGCTCGGGGCTGGCACTGCCTGGGCCTGATTCGGGATTTCGGTGACGGCAAGCCGCACGCGATCAACGCCTTCGGGCAAAAGCTCGTCGTCTTCCGCAGCGCGAACGGCACCCTCAACGTCCTTGACGCCTTCTGCCGCCACATGGGCGGTGATCTCTCGCAGGGCGAGGTCAAGGGGGATGAGATCGCCTGTCCCTTCCACGACTGGCGCTGGGGCGGTGACGGGCGGTGCAAGCAGGTGCCCTACAGCCGCCGCACGCCGAAGCTGGCACGCATTTCGTCCTGGACCACGCTGCAGCAGGACGGGATGTTGTTCGTGTGGAACGACCCGGAGCGCAAACCGCCGCCCGCGGAGGTCACGATCCCGCGCATCGAGGGTGCCACCAGCGACGAGTGGACCGACTGGCACTGGTACACCACGGTCGTGCAGACCAATTGTCGCGAGATCATCGACAACGTGGTGGACATGGCCCACTTCTTCTACATCCACGGCTCGTTGCCCACGTATTTCAAGAACATCTTCGAGGGGCACGTGGCCACTCAGTACATGAACGGCGGGAGTCGTCCCGACATCGGTAGCCCCGAAGGGACCACGATGCTGGGGACCACGTCGGTGGCGTCCTACTATGGGCCGTCCTTCATGATCGACGACCTGACCTACCACTACACGGACGGCGACGCCAAGACGATCCTGATCAACTGTCATTATCCGATCGACTCGAATTCCTTTGTGCTGCAATATGGGATCATCGTCAAGAAGTCGGACAAGTTACCCGGCGATGAGGCGCTCAAGACCGCGATCAGCCTGGGCGACTTCGTCAAGATCGGCTTCGAGCAGGACGTGCAGATCTGGCGGCACAAGGCGCGCATCGACAACCCGCTTCTGGTCGAGGAGGACGGGCCGGTCTACCAGCTACGTCGTTGGTATCAGCAGTTCTACGTCGACGACGCCGACGTTGAACCGGATATGGTGGACCGCTTCGAGTTCGAGCTCGACACCACCCGGCCCTATGAGGCGTGGATGAAAGAGGTCGAGGCGAACATGGCCGCCCAGGGCGCCGGCTAGGTGCGATGATGTCGCTCGATTCGTCTGTGCGGCAAGACAATCGCCTTGACGAGATGCCGATGCGCGCCGTGGGATGCCGCAGGTGCGGGGCGCGGGTACTTGCTCGCAAAAGTAGTTGGAATCAGACCAGCGTGCAGTGGAACGCCGACGCGACGGCCCGCTGTGTCGAGCGTGAGGACGCCGCCCGGATCGCTGGCAATGATCGCGGGGTGTTCCTGGCCTGCTCGGCATTGCGGGAATCGATCGAGGATGCCGTCGCGGCCGGAGAGCTGCCGATCGTCGACGAAACCGCCTGACCCTCAACCCGCCGAACGTCGAATTATCGTGCCATTGAGGGTATCCGTCTCGTTACTCGGTGATGAGAGTCCAGAGACCCCCGGCGCTCGCGCGCATTGCGGCATCGGCGACGACATCGTCCCAATAGCGCATCGAACCGAACTCCGATCGCCACGCCAGCGCAGCCCTGGTGAATTCGTGCAGCCGGTGCTCACGGGTGGTGCCGATGGCACCGTGCACTTGGTGGGCGTTTCTCACCACCACGGATGTCGCGTGGCCGGCACACGAACGCGCCGCGGCCACAAGGAATTCCAGGGTCGGGTTCGACCACTCTGTGACGGCGGCCGTCAACGCCGCCTCGGTTGCGGCCCGGGCGAGCGCGGCCTCGGCGGCAACGTCGGATACCAGGTGCGCAACGCCTTGGAATTTCGCCAGCGGGCGCCCGAACTGGGAGCGCGAGGTCACGTGCTCGACGCAGAGTCGCAGTATTTCGTCCAGGGCGGCACACACCTGGATCGCCCGCACCAAGCCCGACTTCAGCCGTAGCTGGCTGACCAGGGCCGGGCCGATGGGTGCGCCCTGCAAGCCGGCGAGCTCGGCAGCCACGGCGTCGCGGGGTTCGCCGATCAAGTTGGCGCCGGGGGTGATGGTCAGCGCCTCGGCCGCGACGTCGGCGATGCGATATCGCCCGTCGGCGCGCCATACCATCACGACGCGTTCGGCCGTGCTCGCCCACGGCACGTGCGTCGCGACGCCGCGCGCGTCGACCACGCAGACCGTCCGCACCGCGCGGTCGGCGGGCAACCCGCTGGCCTCCAGGAGCCAGCATGCCAACAAGTCGTGCTCCGCCAGCGGGATTCGGATACCGCTGCACACCGCCGCCTTCAGCAGCTCGGCGGCCTCGTACCACCCAGCGCCGCTGCCGCCGTGCTCGACCGCACCGGTCAAGCGCAGAAGACCGAGCTCATCGAGCTGGTGCCACAGGTCAGAGCCCCGCTCGACGATCGTTTGGCCCGCGAGCTTTTCGCGGTGACCGGCAAAGACGGCGCCCATCATGTCGGCCAGGGCTTCGTCGACCGACGGCCAAGTGCTCACCGCAGCCCCAATCCGCGTGCGATGACTCCGCGCAGCACCTCATTGGTGCCGCCGCGCAGGGTGAACCCGGGCCGCTGGTCCACGGCAACCCCCACCAACTCCGCGAAGATCCGATCGGGGGGGTCCTGCAGGTCGGCGAACTCCGCGATGTCGCCTTCGGTGGTGGTGCCGAGCACCTTGACCAGGGCGGCGGGGATGTCGGCCGGCTCGCGCCGTTCCAACGCGCCGGCAACCGCGGTGGACATCTGGTGCAGACCGGTGACCCGCGCAACGAGCCTCCCCAGCTCGGCGTCGCGGGGAATGGCGTTCGCCGCCATCCGGTCGGCGCAAGCGGCAAGCAGGACAAACGTCGACAGGTACCGTTCGGGTCCGCTGCGCTCGAAGCTCAGCTCGGAGGTCACCTGCCGCCAGCCGTCACCGAGTGCGCCCAAGACCATGTCGTCGGGAACGAACGCCTCATCGAGTATCACCTCGTTGAAGTGGTGGACGCCGTTCATCGAGACGATCGGGCGCACGTCGACGCCGGGCCCGCGCAGGTCGACGATGAACTGGCTCAGTCCGGCGTGCCGGTGCTCTGGATCCAGTGGCGCTGTTCGGGCGAGCACGATGAACGCGTGCGCGAGGTGTGCGCCCGAGGTCCACACCTTGGTCCCGGTCAGCGACCAGCCTCCGTCGACCGGCAGCGCCTTGGTGCGCACGCTGGCCAGGTCGGAGCCCGACTCCGGCTCGCTCATGCCGATGGCAAAGAAGCACTCGCCGCGCACGATCCGCGGCAGGAAAGCGAACTTCTGTGACTCTGTGCCGTATTTCAGCAATGACGGCACGATCTGCCGGTCGGCGATCCAGTGCGCAGCGACGGGAGCGCCGGCAGCGAGCAGCTCCTCGGTCACGGCGAACCGCTCCTGGAATGAACGCCCGTGGCCGCCATATTCGATCGGCACCGTCATTCCCAACCAGCCGCGCGCCGCGAGCGCGGCGGTGAATTCTTCGTCCCATCCCGACACCCAGGCGTCCACCGACGGGGTGAACGCACCGGCCGTGCGCTGGTCGTCCAGGAACTGCCGCACCTCGTCGCGAAGCCGCTGCGTCGACAACGGGTCGATCGAGGCAGGGGGAATCAACCGGGAGAACGCCACCACCGTATCTTCCACCTCGCCCGTTTCACCGATCAGCCGGTCCCGGGCCGAATCGCTCGCGCAGCATGCGTTTGAGCAGCTTGCCGCTGGGGTTCTTCGGGTGGCCAGGAAGTTGTCGAGTTGTGCGCAGTGGTAGAACGGCAGGGAATGGATCTCGACATCGTCGGCGGACATGTCGCCGGCCAGGATTGTGCTGACGTAGTTCCACATCAGGGTTCGGCTGGTGTGCATGGCGCCCTTGGGGCGCGATTCGGTGCCGCTGGTGTACATCAGCCGCAGCAGTTGGTCGTCGTCGATGTGGGGGCGTGGGGCCGTCGATGTGGTGCGCAGCCACTCGCCGAAGTCGGGCCAGCCAGTCGGCGCGGACTGCCCGGGCGGCAGCAGCGCCGCCTTCGTCGTTACCGATCCGCCCAGTCGCATTGCTTGGTCGGCAGGTGGGTGTCAGGGCCGCTTCGACGATGAATCCTCGTGCGCCACTGTGGCCGAGCAGGTAGCAGACCTCCTCGGCGGTGAGCATGAAGTTGATCGGGACGAGGACCACCCCTGCCCGTGCGGTGGCGAATACCAGTACGGCGTATTGCCAGCAGTTGTGCGACAAGAGCGCCAACCGATCGCCTGCTTGAAAGCCATTGTCGCCCAACGCCGCAGCCGCGCGGTCCACCAGGTTCTCGAACTCGGCGAAACTGAGCACGACATCACCGTCGATGATCGCGATCTTGTCGGGGGGGCTGCTCGCCGGCCGGCGGGGGATATCACCGAGCGCATGCCTGCGTGCGCGCGCGACGGTGAGGTCAAGGTCGTCTAACTGCATGGGGGCCACCGTAGGCGCCGGTACTCGACGGCCTGCCGCCGGTGTCCCGCAGAGTCGACAGAGGGCTGCCCGATAACGATGGACGGCGTCGATGCCCGGCGTGATGAGCACCGGCGCAACCGCGAGAGGCGATGTCGGTATCCGGCCTCACAGCCGCATGGCCGCGGGCATTTCGCCGATCCACTGATGACCCCAGTAGCTGTCCGCGGTGATTTCCTCTGCCGTGTAATAGGTTTCGTCGACGCGCATGCCGTCGGTGCCGAACTCGATGTCCCAGTCTCCGGGGGCGCGGACGTAGAACGACACCATCTTGTCGTTCGTGTGCCGGCCCAGCGTGGAGGACAGCTGGAAGCCCTCGGCGTTCACGCGGTCCAGCGCCTGCCCGACGGCGTCCAGGCTGTCGACCTCCACCATGATGTGCACCAGGCGCGGGTCGCGCTGATGTGCGGCCGGCACGATCGCCAGGCTGTGGTGTCTTTCGTTGATGCCCAGGAAGCGAACGCGTACGGGCCCAAATTCTTTCGGCAGCGGCACCCGGAACGCGCCGCGCGTGCGGAAACCCAGCACCTCGGTGTAGAAGTCGAAAAGCCCGTTCGGGTCCATCGCCGGCACCACGACGTGGCCCATGCCCTGGTCGCCCGTGACGAATTTCGCACCGAACGGGGTGACGACGGGGCTGTGGTCGAGCACCGCACCGTGGAACACCTCGAGCGTCGTGCCGGCTGGGTCCTCGAAGGTGATGACCTCTTCGACGCGGCGGGCCTCGGCCTCGTCGGCGGACAGTTGCTTGAACGGGGTGCCGGCGGCGTCCAAGGTCGCCTTGACCCGTTGCAGCGCCGGGCGGTCCCGCACCTCCCAGCCGACCGTCAGCACCCGGTCGGTCTCGCCGGGCACCACGATCAGCCGGGCGGCGCGCTCGTCCATCCGCAGGTACAGCGCCTCGGAGTCAGGGCCCTTACCCTCGGCGAAACCCAGGACACCGAAGGCGAATCGCCGCCAGCGGCCGATGTCGTTCGTCGAAATGGTGATGTAGCCCAGGCTTTTCAGGTCGGTCAACGTGCTCTCCTAGATCAAGGCCCGCAGCGGGCCCTCGGGCGGATCGATACCCAGCGAACTGAGCGCCGATGCGTGATAGGTGGTGCCCGGCATGTGGATGGCGTGCAGCTGACCGACGTGCACGTCGCGCCAATACCGTTGCAGCGGCTTATCCATGCGGGCCGCGTTGCCGCCGGAGCGGGCGAAGATCTCGTCGACCGCCGCCACCGCGCGCCACACCGCGCGGATCTGGGTGCGCCGACCGGCCGCGCGGTCGGCGAACGACACCTCCTTGCCGGCGGCGACCATGTCGTAGATTCGGTCGGCGTTGGCCAGCAGTTCCTGGCGGGCGGCGTTGATGTCGGCGGCCGCCTCGCCGATGGCGAACATGACGTAGGGGTCGTCTTTGATGGCGGTTCCGGTGGCGCCGATGCGCTCGCGCTGGTAATTCAGGTGCGCGGCCAGGGCCCCCTCGGCGATGCCGATGGTGGCCGCCGAGATGCCCAGCGGGAACATCGTTGACCACGGCATCAGATACAGCGGCTCCGTCATGCCGGCCTCGCGCTGGGCGGTGCCGTCCATCACCTTCGTCGCGTCCATCACCCGGTAGGACGGGACGAACGCGTCCTTGACTATCACGTCCTTGGAGCCGGTTCCACGCAGCCCCACCACGTTCCACGAGTCCTCGACGATCTCGTAGTCCTTGCGCGGCAGGATCATGTGCAGCATCTGCGGCGGCATGAGCGGATTGCCCTTGTCGTCGCCCAGCATCGCGCCCAGGATGATCCAGTCGCAGTGATCGGTGCCCGAGCTGAACTGCCAGCGGCCGTTGAAGATGTAGCCCCCGTCTACGGGCTTGGCCACCCCCTGCGGCGCGTACGGCGAGGCCATCCACGTGTCGACGTCCTCGGCCCAGATCTCGGCGGCGACCTTCGGATCCGCGTACGCCAGCTGATAGGGGTGCACGCCGACAACGCCGACGATCCAGCCAGCCGCCGGATCGAGTGCCGCGGTCGCCATCGTCGTCTCGGCGAACTCGCGGGGGTGGACCTCGAAACCCTGATATTGCTTGGTTTGCAGCAGCCGGATCAGGCCGGCGCCCTTCATCAGCTTGACCGTGTCATCGGTGAGCCGGCCGATCCGCTCGGCTTCGGGGGCCTGGTCGCGCAACTGATCCGCCATCGCCACGACCCGGTCGAGTACCCGTTCGGTCATGTTGGTGTCCTTACGTCTGGAGGCTTAGTAATGGTCTACCGCAGTTCATGCCTCAGCCGAAGCCATTCCCCGACCAGACGACTGACGTGACCGCCAACGACGAGGCCCGGAAGTTCTACGAGGAGAAGGTGCGCGCGGTCATCGGCGACCCTGCGCTGGCCGACCTGCTCACCCCACCGGGATCAGAACCGCCGACGCGCACTACGACGTCGACATGATCGCGCTGGCAACGGGATTCGACGCCCTGACCGGCGCGCTGGCCAAGATCGACATCATCGGACGCGGCGGCCGTCGGCCGCGGCACGACTGGGTGCAGGGGCCGCACACCTACTTGGGCCTGGGCGTCGACGGATCTTCCAATCTGTTCCTGATCGCCGGGGCGCCCGCGGTGCTGGCGAACATGGTGCTGCACGCCGGGGGCAGCGCGGAAGGCATATTCATCAAGCCGCGCGGTGTCCGTGACCGAGGGACTCACGGGCGCTCGGTGACAGCCTCCGCCGAAATCCGATGCTGGTGTAGGTCCACCAACTTCAGCGCCCGCGCGGCCTTCGCGGGAGCCATCACGACCGCGGTGTGTGGCGCCCGGGATCCGCTGTGCTGCGCCGGTGGTGGGCCGGACTTGGCGGGCTCGTCGGGTTCCGGGTTATCGGTGGGTGGTGACGGTTCGTCCCGGCCTCCCGACCGCAACCGGTTGGTGGCGGCGACGGCGAGGACGGCGGCCGTGGCGGTGCCCAGCCCCTGCGCCCAGCCCACCGGGCCGACCGGCGTGCAGCCCAGGAGTTGGCTGATCCCCGGGGTGGTGATCATCGCCGTGAACGCGGCGAAGGAGCCGGCGGCGGTAAGCAGCACCAGCGGCGCGTGTGAGTCGACCACGGTCTGGCCCAGCTCGACGGCGACCAACGAGATCAACGCGACGGTGGAGGCCCGCTGCGGCAGCCCGGTGACCGAGGCCATCACCCAGGCCGTCGTGGCGGCGGTTGCGGTGAGCGCGCCCCGCGCGGCCACGGTTCGCATGAGCGCGCGCTCGTCGATGCCTTGCGCCACCCGTTGCACCGGCCCCGCCGGAGTGCTGACGGCGACCGCGGTCGCGGGCAACGCGTCGGTGAGCATGTTGATCAGCAGCAACTGCCGGGTGTTCAGCGGCGAGGTCCCGGTGAGGGCCGTGCCGATGACCGAGAAGATCACCTCGCCGGCGTTGCCGCCGAGCAGGCCGGCCACGGCCGACTGGACTCCGCGCCACAGCCGGCGCCCCTCGTCGATGGCGGCCACCAGGGTCTCGATGCGGCCTTCGGTGAGGACCAGGTCGGCGGTGGTGTGGGCGGAGTCGCTGCCGCGCGCGACCACACCGACGCCGACGCTCGCGGCCCGGATCGCGGCGGCGTCGTTGGCGCCGTCGCCAACCATGGCGCACACCCGCCCCGCGCGCTCGAGCGTCTGGACGACCTGCACCTTGTTCTCCGGCGACATCCGGGCGAAGATCACCCGCTCTAAGACCGCGCGCTGCTGATCCTGCCGGGACAGCGCGTTCCATTCGGAGCCGGTGATCACCTGGTCGGCGCTCACGGGCACCCCCAGTTCACGGGCGATTGCGGTGGCGGTGACGGGGTGGTCGCCGGTGATCAGCCGGATGGCCACGCCGCGGGTGGCTAGGTCCGCCAGCAGCTGCGGCGCCTGGGGGCGCGGGGTGTCCGAGAGGCCCAGGAATCCGGTCAGCGTCAACCCGGTCTCGCACAGTCCGGTGATGTTGTCGGGGTCTTTCCGCAGCGCTCGCGCCTGCGCGGCGCTCAGGCGGCGTTGGGCCACCGCGATGGTCCTCAGTCCCGCGGTCGTCAGGGCGGCGACCGCTTCGTCCACCTCCGCGCCGACGTCCCCGCACGCCGCCAAGATGACTTCCGGCGCGCCCTTGACGGTCAACTGCGTACCCGTCACCGAGGCCGAGAAGGCCCTGCCGGAGCGGAACGGTAGGTGTGCGTCGGGATCGGGTCGTGGGCCGGACCCCGCCACCGCGTCAGCCGCCTTGATGATGGCCTCGTCGGTGGCGTGGACGTGGGGATTGCCGTCGTCGGCCGGCGCGGCCTGGGCGGCGCACCGCAGGACGTCGTCGCGGGAATGGGCAGCCACCGGGTGCACCTCGGCGACCCGGAGGCGGTTCTCGCTCAGCGTTCCGGTCTTGTCGAAGCAGACCACCTCGACGCGGCCGAGCGCCTCGGCGGCGCGCGGCACCCGCACCAGCGCCCCGCATTCGCCCAGTCGCTGCGCCGACGCGGATTGGGCGAGGGTGGCCATCAGCGGCATGCCCTCGGGGACGGCCGCCACGGCGACGGCGATGGCGCTGCCGAGGGCTTGGCGCAGGCCACCGGCGCGCAGCAGGCCGAGGGCACCGACCGCGATGCCGCCGCCCGCGCTGAACGGGAACGCGCGGCTCATCAGCCGGCTGAGTTGGTGGTGCAGGCCGACGGTCGGCAGTTCACCGGACGCCAGTTCGGCCGCACGGCGGCTCTGAGTGTCGGCCCCGACGGCGGTGACCACCGCGACCGCGGTGCCGGCCACCACGGTGGTGCCGGCATAGATCATGCAGCGGCGCTCGGCCAATTCGGCCCCGGGCGTGGCCTCGACCTGCTTCTGGACCGACAGAGATTCACCGGTCAGCGACGATTCGTCGACCTCGAGGTCGTGCGCCTCGATCACCCGAGCGTCGGCGGGCACCACCTCGTCGCTGCGTACCTCGATCACGTCGCCGGGCCGCAGCTGCTCGATGACAACTTCTCGGTAGCCGCGTGCGCCCTCGGGTCCCGGGGTAACCACGCGGGCCGGTGGAGTCTGCTGGGCGAGCAGGCGGTTCAGCCGGTTCTCGGCCCGAAGCTGTTGGGCCGTCGACAGCAGCGCGTTCCCGGTCAGCACGGTCCCAACCAGCAGCGCGTCGGTCGGCGACCCCAGCACCGCGGTGGCCGCCGAACACAATCCGAGGAGCGGCGTCAACGGGTCGCCGGTCAGCTCGGCGACGGCGGCCCTGGCGAAGTTCCACGCCCCGGCGGGGAACCCTGTGCCATCGTGCGCGGAATCCGTTGCCGCAGAATGCTCGTCGGGGTCGCGCAGCGCAGCCAGCACCTCGCGGACCCGCTCGGCTGACATCGCATGCCACTCGAACGCTGGGGCCGGCCGGGGGACGGGCGTGCGAATCGTGCCGAGCGCCAACAGGTATCCCGATAGCAGTCCCGCGACGGCGCCGACGGTCACCGGGCCGGGCCCGCGCAGTCGGCGCACGCCGGGCACCATGAACAACGCGCCGAGCGCCGACGCGCCCACCGAGATCGCGATGCCCTGTTGGCTCGCCCTCCTGGCCGCCGGCAACGCATGCAGCACCCGCCACGCTCCGGCCAGGTCGTCGAGCATCAGGTCGGCGGTCCATGGCGGCGGAGCATCCGAGTCCGGCCTAATCCCCAACGCCACGTCGGCGCCCGAAAGTGCTTGTGCGCCAGAGGATGACAGCACCGCGACGGTGTGCCCATCCCGTTGCAGCGCGGACACCGCATCGGCGAGGGCGGCGTCGATGTCGCCGCCGGTCGGTTGGACGTCGTCGAAGGCCGGACGCAGGTCACCAAGCAGGTCGGTGTCGACGGACACCAGGCGCGCGCCGGAGTCGCGCGCGCGGGTGATCAACGCCGACGCCAGAGGGTGTGGAGCCGGGGCGATGAGCGCCTCGACCGGACCGCCGCCGTTGACTTCGTCGGCCGAGGTTACGGGAATCGGATGCCAGCCCGGGGCCGCGCCGTCGTCGAGCAGCTCCTGTGCGCGGGCCCAGGCCAAAAGCAAGTCGTCGTCGCTGGCGCCGCGCAACCGAACCACCCGCATTTGAGCGCCGCACAGCACGCGCGGATCGATCAGCAGCGCATCCACCTTGTCAAGCCTGCGCAGACTTTCCGGCCGCAGGGGAAGCACCGCGTGTTGATCCGCCAAGCCTCGCCCGAGCGTCGCCGCGAAGGCCTCGTGCGTAGTGCGCATCGCCTTCGGCGAGGCGGCCAGCGCGGCGTTCGATGCCATGGTGACGTCGCGGGTGAGGGCACCGGTCAGGGCGACGCCGAGCATCTGCACCCATGCCACCCGCGTCGCATGACGTTCGATCGGGCCGGCTGGTGGGGGAATCGGGCGCGGCAAATCGTGCAGGCTTGAGTCGTCGGCATGCCGGGCCAACTCGGGCTCATAACGGGCCCACGCGCGCGCTGCGGCCCGGCACTCGGCGGCCTTGAATGCCTGCATCGCCAGGTCGACCGAGAGCTTTGCCGGCGACAGCGTGACAACATGCGCGGCGGTGCCGAACACCGACAACGCGGTGTCCGTTGCACCGGGGCCGATCCCGCCCTCGAGCGCACGACGCAGCCACGGCTGATGATTCGCGATCGCCGACACCGCCTCGACGGCGATCGGGGCCGCCGGCAACCGCAATGCCCGGCCCGCGACCGCGGCCGCGAACCCGGCGGCGTTGACGGCCACCATCGCGCCGCGGGCGGCCAACAGCAGCCCGTCACCGGGTAAGCTTTCGCCACGCGTGGAACCGGCTGCGCCGTAGTCCTTTTCAGCGTTGTCGAGCGCGGCGCAGAGCTCGCCGAGCGACGCCCCGTCGTGGTCGATCTCGACAACCACCCGCGACAGCGGACGGTTCAGGCTGACTTTCGTGACGCCGGGCTGGGCCCGCAGCGCATCGACCGCGGCGCGGCCACGCGCCGCCCCGCCCGTGCCGTCGAGGCCGCGTACCTCGATCCACAGGCGCCCGTCGCCGCGCCCGCACCGCCGGTTCAGTGTGGATCGGGAGACGTCCCCCGAGAGCACCTGTGCGCCCACTCGGACTGGCAGCGCGACAACGTCGAGGCCTGCGGCCGCCAGCTTGGCGACCGCGTCGCCAAGTTCCGCGGCGGCGCCGAGTCCCGTCGACATCGCCCGCAGCGGCGAAAGCTGTCGCACGCGCAACCCCCTTCACGCACATGACGAATGATTGCTTCGCGGATTTCCGCGAGGGAGGCCGACGACCCACGCTGGCCGCGACCGCAAACCTGACCAACCTAACCCGGGGTCAAGGGCCCAGCAACCTGAGAGGGACACGCGTAACGAACATGTAAAAAGTGATCGCTGCTGTTAGGCCGCTTCGATCAAAATGTTCGGGCGGCCTGATTTAGAGATTTAGCAAACCCCAATGGGCCGTTGTGGTTACGCCCGTTCCTGATTGAATCCGGTGCGCCCTTGACGCTCATGCCGTCCGTCCTAAACGTGTGGGCATCGATAGTGGTCGGCTGCCGCAAACCCGTCCGATGGCGGCGACCCGCCGCGCCCGGCTTCGCCGCGGTTGCGATCGCCGCTAGGTCCGATGGCGGCGACCCGCCGCGCCCGGCTTCGCCGCGCTTGCGATCGCCGCTAGCCGCGGGTGAGAAACGCCAGCACCGTGCTCTCGAACGCCTCCTTGGCCTCGATCATCGCCCAGTGCCCCGAGTTCGGGAAGATGTGCAGCTCGGCATTGGGGATGGTGCGCATCGGGATGAGCGCCATGTCCGGTGGGCTCACGCGGTCGTCGCGCCCCCAGGTCAGCAGGGTGGGTGCGGTCAGCTTGTGCATGACGGCCCATGGCATCGGCCGGTCGGAGGCGGCCATCGCGGCGTTCATCGCGCCGAAGGCCGCTTTCCCGTACATGCGGCGCGCGGCGGCCAGCGTGTCCGGGGCGGTCGCCAGCTCCCAGCGTTCCTGGACCAGCTCCTCGGTGATCAGTGCCTGGTCGTAAACCATCGACTTCAGCCAGTCGACCAGCCGCTGCCGAGTGGGATCCTCGACGAACTCCTGCAGCAGCCGGATGCCCTCGCTGGGGCTCGGGCTGAAGATGTTGGTCCCGACGCCTCCGATGGTGACCAACCGGTCGACTCGGTCCGGGCTGTGGGTGGCGAAGTTGATGCCGACGCCGCCGCCCATCGAGTTCCCGACGATGTGCACCCGCCCGACGCCTAGCGCGTCCAGGAAGGGCGGCACGGTTCCAAACGCGGTCACCATCGGGTGACCGCCGAAGTCGTCGCTGACGCCGAACCCGGGAAACTCCAGGATCAGGCAGCGGAACCGCTCGGTGAACGTGGGCAGTATGCCGCGGAAGTTGCGCCACCCCGTGACGCCGGGTCCGGAGCCGTGCAGGAACAGCAACACCGGAGCGGAGTCCGGGCCGCAGTCGTAGTAGCGCAAAGCGCCCTTGGGAGTACTGATTTCGCGCAGGTCCTGCTGCGTAACGGTGTCTGCCACGGGTGTCACCCTGCCATGCCGCGGCGGTCAGCTCTGCTGGCGGCTCGATTCGCGGCGACATGACTGTGATGTTGAGTCTGGCACCGGCGATGATCGGGCCGAGTGGATACATGGGGTCGACCCCGACACCGAGACCGGCACGCTGGCCACCATCGGTGACCCGAATCCGCTCACGGGCGACCAATTCCCACATCTCCACCGCCGCGGGCCTAATCCGCGAGGTGCGACCACGGGCGGGTCTTACCTCACGAGATAAGGACGGAAGCCACGCTGGGCCACCGGTGTGACCCCGTTCAGGTCGAAGACGGCGATGAGGGCGCGCAAGAGGGCGGGGGACCAGTCGTCAAAATGCTGCGCATCCATGCGATCGAGTAGTTCGCCGCGCAGGCGCTCGATGCCGGTGGGCTCCTGGTGATCGGTCATGTCGTGAACGACGCTAGGAGCGGCATCCGGCGCTTGTACAGCCAACTGGCCAGATTCAAATGTCCTTCTTGGCCGATATGTAATGGGAATGAATCGCCGCGCGCGAAGGTATAAGCACGCATGAAACTCAACGGCGCTGCGCGCGATCTCATCGGCAAGGGTGCCGACGCCACCCTGGTCACCCTCAATCCCGATGGCAGCCCCCAGGTGAGCGTCGTCTGGGTCGCGCTGCAGTCGACACCCGACGGGGACGAACTGGTCACCGCGCACCTCGCCGAACACAAGAAGGTGCGCAACGTTCGCAACGATCCCCGCGTGGCCGTCACGATCCTGGCGCTGGACAAGGCCGGCCAGGGCATGCGGCCCTACCTGTCCGTCACCGGGACCGCGCGAATCGTCGAGGGCGGGGCGCCAGAACTCCTGACGGAACTCAACCCGGTCCTGGGCGATCCCAACATGAATTTCCCCCCGGAGGGCGCGCCGCCGGGATTTCTCACCCGCATCCGCATCGACAAGGTCGGCGGCATCGGCCCCTGGGCGTCCTGAAATCCGGTCCGAGACCTAGTTGACGTACCCCCGCAGCAGGCTGCGGGTCCGGGCCCTACCCTCTTCCGATGTGTCGAATGCATAGGCGACGAACTCGTCGACGCCGGCCGCGCGCAGCTCATCGAGGCGTTCGGTGACGACCGTCTCGTCGCCGATAATGGCCGCATCCTGCGGATCGCGGTAGCCCTCGCGATCGAGCATTGCCCGGTATGACGGCAGTTGTCCATAGAGGGCGAACTGCTCGGCGGCTTGTGCGCGCAGCTTCTCGACGTCATCGGTGACCGCGATCGGAAGCGAGGCCGCCACCCGCACCGCGCCCTCGGGACGGCCCGCCTCGGCGGCCGCGGCGCGAAGGGTGGGCCCGACGTGTTCGGCGAGCGTCTTGGGTCCGGTCATCCAGGTCTCGGTGCCCGCGCAGCGCCGCCCCGTCAGCCGCAGCAACTGCGGACCGAGGGCCGCGATGTACACCGGTGGGGCCGAGGCGCCGGGAACGCGCACCGAACCGCGGGTGGTCACCGTTTCGCCCGTCGCGTTGGCGTCCTTGCCTTCCAGCAAGGGCAGCAGGCCGTCGAGGTATTCGCCGAGTCGGCGCACCGGTTTGTCCCACGGGATGCCCCACATTCCCTCGGTGACCATGCGATGGGTCATGCCAAGCCCGAGGATGAATCGGCCACCGGAGATCAGGCTGAGGGTGAGGGCGCGCTGGGCCATCAGCATGGGGTGCTGGTTCTGAATGGGCAGTACGCCGGTCGCCACCTCGATTGTGTCCACCTCGCGGAACGCGATCGCAAGCACCGCCGAAACGTCGGCCTGCCAGGGCATTTGAGCCACCCAGGCCCGGCGGAATCCCTCGTCGCGCAGCTTCGCGAGTTCCGATACGTAGTCGTCGACCAGCGACACCGAGGGCTCGTCACCAAGGAAACAATTGACGTTGATTTGCACCGCATCCCTTTCTGTGGATTCTTGCGCTGAAACCGTAACGAGCGCCCTCCGTGCAGGGTTCAAGCACGCCGGCCCGGCATGGGCGAGGCGCGTTGCGCGAAATGGCACTTCCGCGACGGACAATGACGTCGTCACCGTCAAGTCGGCGGCCGGTGAAATCAAAGTGCCCGTCGAGGTCACCGAGGCGATCAAGCCGGGCGTGGTGTCGATGCCCCACGGCTGGGGACATGGCAAGCCGGGCACTCGCATGGCGGTGGCCAACGGCTCACCGGGTGTGAACACGAATGTGCTTTCCCCGCCGACATTTATCGACGAGCCGTCCGGTAACGGCGCGCTCAACGGGATACCGGTGACGATCGTCGACGATCAAGCCCGATTCCGGCCCGCACCGACACACGAAAACCGTGTCACCCCCTCACCCCTGTCGCTTGGTTAACGGCAAACCCGGGTCTGTGGTTCATCTCACCCCGGCCAACTTTCACTGAACCGTCCGGTGGGGCCGCCCGTCGGGATAGGCATGACTGCAACAACACATCTCACATCCCCCAGCCGCGGTGCTCAACATGGACGCGGCGCGCCGCACATCGCTGGGGCCGCGGTGGCCTTCACCTCGCATCGCTACAACCAGGACGAAGTCGCGCGAGAGTTAACCGAGTTCACCGACCCGCAGTTCCTGCGCTTCGCGCAGACAACGGGAGTCGACCAACGCAGCCTCGCGCTGCCGCTCTCGCGCTACCCGCGGCTGAGCGGCTTCACCGAAGCGAACGACGCCTACCTCGAGGTCGCGGTCGACCTCGGCGAGCGCGCGATACGGTCGGCATTGGCAGAGGCCAACGTCGAACCGCACGAGGTGGACACGATCGTGATGGTCTCGAGTACCGGTATCGCGGTGCCCACCATCGACGCGCGGCTGATGACCCGGATCGGCCTGCGGCCCAACGTCAAACGTGTCCCGCTGTTCGGCCTCGGCTGCGTGGCCGGGGCCGCCGGGATGGCACGCGTGCACGACTACTTGCACGGCTATCCCGCGGACGTGGCGGTGCTCCTGTCGGTCGAGTTGTGCTCGCTCACGCTGCAGCGTGACGACACCTCTATCCCCGCCCTCATCGGGGTGTCCCTGTTCGGCGACGGCGCGGCCGCGGTCGTCGCCGCGGGAGCAGACCGAAACCCGTTGAACGGCAATGCCGGCCCACGAGTTCTCGCTACCCGCAGCCGCGTGGTGCCGGAGACGGTGGACGTCATGGGCTGGAACGTCGGCTCCAGCGGATTCCAGCTCGTGATGTCGCGCGACGTCCCGAAAATGGCCGAAACCTACCTCAGGGACGAGGTTGACGGTTTCCTCGCCGACCACGGGTTGTCCCTCGCGGACGTCGCGACCTGGGTGTGTCATCCCGGTGGCCCCAAAGTGCTCGACTCGATTGAGGAGGCGCTGGACCTACCCCCAGAGGCCATGGTCCACAGCCGAAACTCGATGCGGGACAACGGTAACATCTCCTCGGTGTCCGTGCTCGACGTGTTGCGCCGGACCCTCGCGGAACCGCCGGCCGCAGGGTCGCTCGGCGTCATGCTGGCGATGGGGCCGGGCTTCAGCTTCGAGCTGCTCCTGCTGCAGTGGTGAGGGGCGAGGCCATGTACTTGTACTACTACCTGTTCATCCTGGCCGTCGGCGCCGAACGCCTGATCGAGCTGGCCGTGTCGCAACGAAACACCAAATGGTCACTCGCCCACGGGGGCAAGGAGTTCGGCCGGGACCACTACCCGGCGATGGTCAGCATGCACTCCCTACTGCTGGTCTCGTGCGTCGTGGAAACCGGGGCCCTATCCCGGCCGTTCATCCCCTGGCTGGGGTGGCCGATGGTCGGCGTCGTGGTGATCAGCACGGTGGTGCGCTGGCGCTGCGTGGCCGTGCTCGGCAAGCATTGGAACCCGAGGCTGATCGTGATCCCGGGCGCACCGTTGGTCCGCGACGGGCTGTATCGCTGGGTGCGCCACCCCAATTACGCGGCGGTGGCGGCGGAGGTGGCGGCGCTGCCGCTCGTTCACTCGGCGTGGCTCACGGCGATCGCGTTCAGCATCGCGAACGCGATCGTGCTCAGGGTGCGGATCCGCGCCGAGAACGCCGCATTGGGCCTGGTGTGAGGGCCGATTCGGTGATCACGGCGCGATGGGCCGATTCGTCCACTCGCGGTCGGGCCGGCGCGACGAGCGGAACCAGCCGCCCGCCGCGCCGGTACCGCCGTCGGTCGGGATGGTGTGGCCGGTGACGAATGCGGACGAGTCCGAGACCAAGAACAAGATCACGCGCGCCTGGTCCTCGGGCACGCCCATGCGGCCGACCGGAACCCATTGCGGCCACTGGGCCTGCTCGTCCGGGGACAGCCACTGCGAGTAGGGCACCTGCAGGGATTCGGTGACGTCGGGCGCGATCGCGTTGACCCGCACCCCGTGCCCGCCCACCTGGACCGCGAGGCTGCGGGTGAACTGGATGACCGCGGCCTTGAACGCGGCATAGACCGGGTCTTCGGGGTAACCGCGCAACCCCTCGATGGACGACACATTGACGATCGCGCCGGCCCGACGGGCGACCATCGCGGGCAAGAACGCGTGGGTCACCAGGAAGACGTGGTGCAGGTTGACCCGGTACAGCTGGTCCCAGAGTCCGGGCTCGGTGTCGGCGAAGTTGCCCGGATGCCGCAGCCAGTGGCCCACGTTGTTGACCAGTGCGTCCGCCCGGCCGTAGCGCTCCAACACCGATCGCGCCATGTCGTCGACCGCGGCCGGGTCGCGGACGTCGGTGACCACCGCCACCGCCGATCCGCCTGCGGCGGCGATGTCGTCGACCGTCCGTGCGGCGAGCCCGCCGTCGATGTCGACGATGACCACATGTGCGCCATGGCGGGCGAAGAGCCTCGCGGTGGCCGCGCCGATGCCGCCGCCCCCGCCGGTCACCACAGCCACCCGGTCGCCCAGCAGCGCGTCCGCGCGCGTTTCGTCGCTCATCGCTTACATCTTGGGCCACCGGGGGAAGCTGGTCGATGCCCGGCCCGCCGAACTGCGGAAAGTTTGCGGATACCCACCGTCGGACGCCGATAAACCGTGATGTACCCAACATTCATGCCGCCGTTACCGAAAGTTAGTCGCGCTCACGGACGGGTATTCGGTGCGCACTGAGGAGGTAGCCCAATGGTGAGCACCGGCCCGCACCGCGTATTGCCAAGTGGCGCAATGACGCGGCGAGTCCACCATCGCCACAGCCCACAGTCGTTCGCGGTTGCGTTGGCCAGCAGGCTGATAGTGAAGAACACCGTGCGCGCGTGGGCTTTCACCCCCAACATGCACTGGCCATTCGAATACGTCGACGGATTGGCGGGAATGATGCCGCGGTTCGGCATTTCGGCGAAGATCGAACCGGTGCGGCTGGAAAACTGCGCGGCCGAGTGGGTTTGCGCGCCGGGCGCTTCCACGGATCGGGCCATCCTGTACCTGCACGGCGGCGCCTTCCTCACCTGCGGCCTCAATACGCACCGTTCGGTAGTCACCCGCCTTTCGAAGGCCGCCGACGCGGCCGTGCTCACCGTTGGGTACCGCAAGCTACCCAACCATCAGATCACCGACGCAATCGAGGACGGGATGAGCGGCCTTCGCTGGCTGCAGGATCGCGGCTTCGACGGTGACCGGGTGGTGGTGGCCGGCGACTCAGCCGGGGGATACCTGGCGTTCATGACCACGCTACTGGCCATCGGCAGCGAGTTGATGCGGCCCGCCGGCATCGCCGCGATTTCGCCGTTCACCGATGCCGACCCGGCCCGAAAGCTGAGGCACCGCAACGCGGGCCGGTGCTCGATGTTCACTCGCGGCGCGCTGTCGATGTTCGCCCAATACCTCAACCAGGCGCAGCTGTTGGAGGGACATGGGGAGTCCACTGTGGTCTCACCGGTGGACGCCGACCTATCGGACTTGCCGCCGGTCACCATCCACGCGAGCTCCGACGAATTGCTGTTGCCCGATGCCGAACTCATGGCAAAGCGCTTGGAGGCCAGCGGAATTCCGTGCGATTTGCATCTGTGGGACGGGCAGGTTCACGACTTCCCGCTAGCGGCGGACATTCTGCCCGAGGGCAGGCGGGCCGTTCGCCACATCGGCCATTTCATCAAGGAAGTCACTGCGGCGCCGCACGCGTGGCGCCGTGACCGGCATGCGGAGGCGGGCTGACCGCGTATCTGAAAATAGCTGTGCCACAATCGAACTGATGGGATGCAGCGATTTCTGCCCACCGTCACCGGCCTCGGGATCGATCCTCACGCAGTTCCTGCCGGCCGGGCGGGGCGTCTCGAATGGTGAGTCACAATCCGGCCGCCCGCGGACACAGCGTCGACCCCGGTGTGCTGCAGCCGCCCGGCGCGGGCGGGGGAACGCCGTCGGGAAATACACCGCCGCTATCCCGCATGGACGGACGACCACCCGTTCCGTCGAAAACCGCCGCCATGCCCGGGGAGGCGGTCCGGTAGAGATTCGGGGTCCTGATCCGGCCGGCTGCCGATACAGTTGGTCGTGATGAGCCGACCAGTCCCACCCGTGTTGACGGTGCGGTACGAGGGCGCCGAGCGCACGTTCGCCGCGGGCAACGACGTAGCAATCGGGCGTGACCTTCGCGCCGACGTCCGCGTCGCGCATCCGCTGATCTCTCGTACCCACCTGATCGTCCGGTTCGACCAGGGCCGATGGGTCGCCATCGACAACGGCAGCCTCAACGGGTTATTCGTCAACCACCATCGCGTGCCCATGGTCGACATCCAGGACGGCCTGCGCGTCAACATCGGCAATCCGGACGGTCCGGCGCTGACCTTCGAGGTGGGCCGCCATCAGGGGAGCGCCGGGCGGCCCCCGCTGACGGCGTCGATCCCGATCGTCAACCCGGCCACCGCGGCGAGCCCGCGGGTTTCGCACGGCCAGCCCGCCGGCGCGTCATGGCCCGGCCAGCCCCAGCAATCACCGTCGGCCTCCTTCCGCCAGCCCACGCATCCGCCCAGCGCGCCCCAGCCCGTGCACCCGGCGAGCGGGCCCTCGCCGGTTAATCCGCCAAGCGGGTCGATGCCGAGCTACCCATCGGGCCCGCAGCCGCGACACCCGACGGGTGGCCAACCGGCGGCCCCGCCCAGCGGCCCGCAACAAGCCCCACAGATCTACCGCACACCCCCGAACGTGCCCCCGGCGCAGGCTGCGGGGCCGGAGACGAGCCGCGTCGCCGGCGACGCGTCGAACCTGGCGACCTCGATGATGAAGATCCTGCGGCCGGGCAAGGCCGCAATGGACTCGACGCCCGGCGCGATCAAGATCGGCCGGGCCAACGACAACGACATCGTCATTCCCGAGGTACTCGCGTCGCGCCACCACGCCACGCTGATCCCGACGCCGCACGGCACCGAGATCCATGACAACCGCAGCATCAACGGAACCTTCGTCAACGGGGCGCGGGTCGACTCGGCGGTGCTGCGCGACGGCGACGTCGTCACCATCGGCAACATCGACCTCGTCTTCGCCGGCGGCACGCTGGCCCGCCGCGACGAGAGCGCGACCGCGACCCGCACCGGCGGCCTGGACGTGCGCGGCGTGACGTGGACGATTGAGAACAACAAAACGCTGCTGGACGACATCTCGCTGGGCGCGCAGCCGGGGACCCTGACGGCCGTCATCGGGCCATCGGGCGCGGGCAAGTCGACATTCGCCCGGCTGGTCGCCGGGTACACGCACCCGACCAGGGGCACGGTGGCCTTCGAGGGCCATAACGTCCACGCCGAGTACGCCTCGCTGCGCAGCAGGATCGGCATGGTGCCTCAGGACGACGTGGTGCACGGGCAGCTGACGGTGCAGCAGGCGTTGATGTACGCCGCCGAGCTGCGGTTACCGCCAGACACCACCAAGGACGACCGGGCCCAGGTGGTGGCCCGGGTGCTCGAGGAACTCGAGATGACCCAACACCTGAACACCCGGGTGGACAAGCTCTCGGGCGGTCAGCGCAAACGCGCCTCGGTCGCCCTGGAGCTGCTGACCGGGCCGTCGCTGCTGATCCTGGACGAGCCGACGTCCGGCCTGGACCCCGCGCTCGACCGCCAGGTGATGACCATGCTGCGCCAGCTCGCCGACGCGGGTCGCGTGGTGCTCGTGGTCACCCACTCCCTGACCTACCTCGACGTGTGTGACCAGGTCCTGCTGCTGGCCCCCGGCGGCAAGACCGCCTTCTGCGGGCCGCCCAGCCAGATCGGGCCCGCGATGGGGACGACCAACTGGGCCGACATCTTCAGCTCGGTCGCGGGCGATCCCGACGGCGCGAAGGCCCGCTACCTCGCGCACACCGGCCCACCGCCGCCACCGCCCCCCGCGCAACAGCCGGCCGACCTGGGCGACCCCTCGCACACGAGCCTGTTCCGGCAGTTTTCCACGATCGCGAGGCGGCAGGTCCGGCTCATCTTCTCCGACCGCGGCTACTTCGTCTTCCTGGCCGTGCTGCCATTCATCATGGGATCGCTGTCCATGTCGGTACCCGGCGACGTCGGCTTCGGCATCCCCAACCCGTACGGAGCCGCGCCGAACGAACCCGGGCAGATCTTGGTGCTGCTCAACGTCGGCGCCGTGTTCATGGGTACGGCGCTCACCATCCGCGACCTCATCGGCGAACGCCCGATCTTCCTGCGCGAACAGGCGGTTGGCCTGTCCACCAGCGCTTACCTGCTGGCCAAGGTCTGCGTCTACACAGTTTTCGCGGTCATCCAATCGGCGATCGTGACCATCATCGTGCTGCTCGGCAAGGGCGCGCCGACCCAGGGGGCGGTGGCCCTGGGCCGGCCGGGTCTCGAACTGTTCGTCGACGTGGCGTTGACGTGCGTGGCGTCGGCGATGCTCGGGCTGGCGCTGTCGGCCATCGCCAAGTCGAACGAACAGATCATGCCGCTGCTGGTCGTGGCGGTCATGTCGCAGCTGGTGTTCTCCGGCGGCATGATCCCCGTGACGGGACGGCTCGGGCTGGACCAGATGTCCTGGGCGACTCCGGCGCGCTGGGGGTTCGCGGCATCAGCCTCGACCGCCGACTTGGGCAAACTGGTGCCTGGTCCGCTCAGTCCCAAGGACTCGCACTGGCATCACACCGCGGCCGCGTGGTGGTTCGACTTCGCGATGCTGGTGGTCATCAGCGTCTTCTACCTGAGCTTCGTCCGCTGGAAGATCCGGCTCAGGGGCGGCTGAAGCCGCCGCGGGTCACGCGCCCTTGCGGATCACCTGGTCGGCCGCGGCGCGCATGCGATCCGACAACTGCAGCAGGCTGTGCTCGCCCACGCCGAAGGGCAGGGTGTACGCCAATTGCCGCAGTTCGACCGCATAGTTGCGCAGGTCTTCGCGAAGGCGCGTCTCAACAGTGGGCATGACATCTCCCTCAGGCTGGGGCTGGGCAGAGTGCCTGGTCCACGTCGACCAGCCGATGTAGATAGCGTCCCAGCCCCGCCGCGCAACTGCGAGAGCGCCGATGCAAATTAACGGGAGTTTGACAGCGAATTTACAGTCAGAGCGACAACCTGGTCAATCGTTCACGTGGTCGAGCTGGACTCGCAGGACCGCCGCGACCCGCCCTGGTGTTGCGCGACGGGGCGCAGCTGCGGCCCGACGACTTCGTGACTTTCCTTGCCGCACAACCGGATCTGTCACCCACGGCCTGGCCGCGCTATCTGGGCATCGACGCCGATCTACCGACGACCGCGACCAACAAGATCCTCAAGCGCGCGCTGACGGCCGCAGGCACCAGCGCGGAGGGCGGCGTGCTGTGGGCGCGCCGGACGCGCGGCACGGCCTACGGTCAATTGACGGTTTCGCCCTGAGCCGACTCAGAAAGTTCCTGCGGCGCTTCGCCGAATCGCGCCAGCACGAGCGTGGCGGACACGGCCACCACAAAGCCCGCGATGACCAGCCAGCCCAGGTGATCGCGGGCGCTGTCGCCCAGCCACACCACGCCGACGAACGCGGGTGCGATGGTTTCGCCGACGACCATCCCGGCGACGGCCGTGGTCACCGATCCGCGGTGCAGGGCGGAGGTCAGCAGCAAGAACCCCGCCGCACCGCCCGCGGCAGCCGCGTACAGCGCCGGATTGGTGTAGAAGGCGCGGTGGGCCGGATTGATCACCTCGATCAGCCGCACGCCAACCTCGATGACCCCGAACCCGGTTCCGGCCGCCAGGCCCAGCGCGAGCGCGCGCGGCCGGTCCGGTAGTCGGCCCGCTACGGCGCCGGCGAGCAATATCGCAGCCACCACGCCCAGCAACGCCCAGCCGAGCCCCGCCGGGGCATGCCGGAAGTGCCCTGGTCCGGCCGCGAGGGCGAGCACGATCAGGCTCGCACAGACCACGCCCACCGCCGTCCACTCGGCCCGCGACAACCGCGCCGACAGGAGCCACGCGGAGGCGATGCCGGCGACCGCGATCGAGGCGGCCAGCGCGGCGGCGACCACGTAGATCGGCACCAACCGCAACGCCGCCACTTGCAGGAGGAATCCGACGCCGTCCAGGCCGACGCCGACGATGTACCGCCATTGCCGGGCGGCCCGCATCAGCAGCACGGTATCGACGCCCGAGCCGCTCCCGGCCTCCACCGACCGCGTCGCCGCCGCCTGCAGCACCGACGCCGTGCCATAACAGACCGAGCAGCCCAGCGCGAGGAGGAAGCCGATCAGCACACCCCGAACAATAGGGGGCGGCGCCGGCCGGCGCGCCGAGGCGCTCAGCTGAGAATCCTCTGAACAAATGTTTGGGCCTGGCATGGCTGGGGCACGCGCCAGCTACGCGTCGCCGCAGCCCTGGCCTGGTCCCCGTCGCAACTAGTGAACATGCATGCGTCTTTTGCATAGTCATTGAGTGACTGTCAAACAGTGCACTACAAGCTAATTCACGGCGTACGTTTAAACTCGGTGTACAACTGTGTACTCTGACGGCATGGCGGAACGCGGCGCTGAACCCCAGGTCCCACGCGGGCGCCGGCTCTTTCTGCGCGCGGTCCGCCGGTTGTTCAGCCCGCTGCAACCGGACGATTACCTCGAAATGATCAACCCGCTGTGGACCACCAAGGAGCTGCGCGGGAAGGTCGAAGGCATCGAGGCGCAGGGTTCCGAAGCGGCCAGCGTCTTGATTCGCCCGGGGTATGAGTGGCCGGGCCACAAGCCCGGTCAGTACGTGCGCCTCGGGGTGGTCATCGACGGCGTCTACCACTGGCGCGCGTACTCGCTGACCTCAGATCCCAGGCCCGAGGACGGGCTGATCAGCGTCACGCCGAAGCGGGTCGACGGTGGCGTGGTGTCGCCGTATCTCGTGCACAAGATTCAACCTGGCGATCTGGTGCGCCTCGGCGAGATCGAGGGCGTTTTCACCCTGCCCGAGCCGTTGCCGCCGAAGTTGCTGTTCATCAGCGCCGGAAGCGGCATCACACCGATCATCAGCATGCTGCGCGACCTCGACCATCGCGACGAAATGCGTGACGTGCTGGTCATTCATTCCGCGCGGACCCGCGAGCAGGCCATGTTCCTACCGGCGTTGGAGGAGCTCCTGGAGCGACATGAGGGAATGCGACTGGACCTGCGCCTGACCTCCGAGCGGGGCCGCCTGACGCCCGGCGACCTGGACGACGTGTGCCCGGACTGGCGCGAACGCGAGGCGTTCTGCTCGGGTCCCGGCGAGATGCTCGACGCACTGATCGAGCACTGGAAGGAACAGGGGGATTGCGACCGCCTGCACTTCGAGCGATTCCAGCCAAAGATCGGCGGCGATGCCAACGCCGGCGAGGGCGGCACCGTGTGCTTCTCCGACAGCGAAAAGGAAGTCGAATGTGACGGCGGCACATCGATTCTCGAGGCCGGCGAGAAGGCCGGTCTCAACCTCGCCTATGGCTGTCGCATCGGAATCTGCCATACCTGCGTCGGGACGCTGAAGTCGGGCAAGCTGCGCGACATGCGCTCGGGTGACGTGATCGAACCGACCGAGCAGGACGTCCGAATCTGCATCAACACCGCCGAGGGCGACGTCGAACTCAAACTCTGACCGAAAGGAGCGGCTTGTGACGACTGCCATGAAAAGGCCTGCGGAATCGCCGCTTTCCCGCTTGGGAGAACAAGAACTGGAAAAGCTCGCGAAGGAATTCGACGCGATTCATGACGAGGTGTTCGCCGATCTCGGCGACCGCGACCGCCGGTACATCAAGAACGTGATCTCGGCGCAACGGCAGATCGTCGTGGCCGGCCGGGTGCTGTTGCTGGCGTCGCGCTCGAAAACCGCGTGGCTGCTGGGCACCGCGTGTCTTTCCATGGCCAAGATCTTGGAGAACATGGAGATCGGCCACAACGTGATGCACGGTCAATGGGACTGGATGAACGATCCCGACATCCACTCCTCGGTCTGGGACTGGGACACGGCGTCGACCGCCGAGTCGTGGAAGCACTCCCACAACTACATCCATCACACCTTCACCAATATCCTGGGCAAGGACAAGGATCTCGGCTACGAGATCATGCGGATCGACCCCAACCAGAAATGGGCTCCGCGCTACCTGGGCCAACCGATTTACAACCTGCTGCTGACGCTGCTGTTCGAGTGGGGCGTCGCCGTCCACGACATGGACATCGACGCGATCCGCAAGCGCGAGAAGCCGTGGTCGGAAGTGCGCAAGGACCTGCGCGGCATCGGGGTCAAGGCGCGCGCGCAGATCTACAAGGACTACCTCGGCTGGCCGGCCATCAGCGCCGGCGCGTTCGCGCTCACCCAGCTGGCGTTGCGCGGCCGGCTCGAACAGCCGGCGCAGTCGCGGATTGCCAGAAGGCTCCGCAGGGTGTCGAAGGGCGGCCGCGTCGGCGCGGCGGCGAACTTCCTCGACAAGGTCGCGCCCGGCGTCGAAAGCACCTACCTGCGCACCCTGGCGGCCGACGCGCTGGCCAACGTGATCCGCAACGTGTGGGCGCACGCCATCATCTTCTGCGGTCACTTCCCCGACCAGACCTATACCTTCACGCAGGAAGAAACCGAAAACGAGACGCGCGGTGGTTGGTACGTGCGCCAATTGCTCGGCGCCGCGAACATCGACGGCAGCCCGCTGTTCCACATCATCAGCGGCAATCTCGGTTACCAGGTCGAGCACCACCTCTACCCGGACATGCCGAGCAGTAGATACTCCGAGATCGCGCCGCAGGTCAAGGACATCTGCGAGCGCTACGAGCTGCCGTACAACTCAGGAAGATTCGGCAAGCAGTGGGCGACGGTGCACCGCAGCATCTTCCGGCTGGCCTTCCCGGGCGGTAAGCCCCGGCCGAAGCCGGGCCCTTACCGCGGCAACGTCCATCGGCCGGGCCCCGATCGCCCAAGTGAGGGCACGCGATTCCGCGACCGTGTACCGGCCGAGCATCCGGCCGCGGGTCCCGAACACGACTCCTCCGGCGTCGAGGTGCAGCCGCCGCCGCGGGGCAACGACTGACACTCGCTGAGCCCTGCGCTCGCCTTGGCGGCCAGCATGCCTCGCCGCCGACCAGCTATGTGACCGGATCGACGCTGTAGGTAGACGGCAGCGGTGCCGCCGTCGAACAAGCGCCGAATCTGAACCATTTTCCGCGTCCGCTCGTGGATGATCATCGATGATGCTGCCCATCCGCGGACCCGAGACCGACGACACCGAGCCGACCGACTCCATCGGCTACGGGTTTCCCGCGCGCCTGTGGCGCCTACTGGATGATCACCCGCCGCCGGGCGTCAGGCGGGCACAGCGCTGGCGCAGCCCGCTGCGGGGACGTTGGCTGACGTCCGTGTTCGGCTCGGTGCTGCTGGTCACGCTGCCGATCGTCATTGTCACCGGCCTCCTGTCCTACATCGCCTACGGGCCGCGGTTCGGCCAAGCCATCCCCGGCGACGTCGGATGGCTGAAGCTGCCGACGTTCGATTGGCCCACCAACCCGTCGTGGCTGTATCGGCTGACCCAGGGGTTGCACGTCGGGCTCGGGCTGATCCTGATCCCGGTAGTGCTGGCCAAACTGTGGTCGGTGATCCCGCGACTGTTCGCGTGGCCGCCCGCTCGGTCGATAGCCCAACTGCTGGAACGGGTTTCGCTGCTGATGCTGGTCGGCGGTGTCCTGTTCGAGATCGTCACGGGCGTGCTGAACATCCAATACGACTACATCTTCGGTTTCAGCTTCTACACGGCGCATTACTTCGGCGCCTGGGTGTTCATCGCGGGGTTCGTCGTGCATATCGCGATCAAGATCCCGGCCATGTGGTCCGGCCTGCGCTCGATCTCCGCGGGCGACGTGCTGCGCACCGGGCGCGCCGAGACCCGCGCCGAACCGTGGGAGCCGGACGGGCTGGTCGCCGCGGATCCGGCCCCCGCGACGATGAGCCGCCGCGGCGCCCTGGCGCTGGTGGGCGCGGGTGCGGTGTTCATAGGGGTCATCACCGCCGGGCAAACATTGGGTGGGTACACGCGTCCCGCGGCCCTACTGCTTCCGCGCGGGCGCACCCGCGGGGATGGACCCGACGACTTCGAGGTCAACCGGACCGCGGTAGTGGCCGGCGTTTCCGCCGAAAACACGGGCGAGCGCTGGCGGCTCACGTTGAGTGGAAGATCCCACACCGTCGTCCTGGATCGCTCCGCCCTCCTGGCCATGCCCCAGCACACCGCCACGCTGCCGATCGCTTGCGTGGAAGGCTGGTCCACCACCCAAACCTGGACCGGCGTGCGGCTGGCGGACCTGGCCGGGCTGGCCGGCGTTCCCGCACCCGAGTCGGCGTACGTCTCGTCGTTGGAGCGCGGGGGCGCATTCGGCCGCGCGACGCTGCAGGGCAGCCAGGTGCTGCACCCCGATGCGCTGCTGGCGCTGCGCGTCAACGGCACCGACCTCTCCCCGGATCATGGCTTTCCTGCGCGCATCATCGTGCCCGCGTTGCCGGGGGTGCACAACACCAAATGGGTGGAATCCATCGTTTTCAGGTCCGCCCCAAATGCGTAGCGCGCGAGCGGCTTTCGTAGGGCTCTACGGCTCTCGCCCGTGGCATCTGTTGACCCTGATCGCCGGATTCGCCCTGTTGGGCTACGTGGTGGCCACCGTCAGGCCTGTCGCGCTGTGGAACCCGCACGTGTGGTGGCAGTCGATCATCGTGTGGTTCGCCGCGGCCATCGTCGCCCACGACCTGGTGTTGTTTCCGATCTATGCGTTGCTCGACCGGCTGCTGTCACGCTCCGCCGTCCGGCTCCCCACCGAGCGGGTTCCCGTGATCAATCACCTCCGGGTGCCCGCGCTGGGTGCGGGCCTGACGCTGCTGGTGTTCCTGCCGGGCATCATCAAGCAGGGCGCCGCCACGTATTCGGCCGCGACCGGCCAGACGCAGGATCCCTTTTTTGGCCGCTGGCTGCTGCTGACCGCGGCGATGTTCGGGGTCAGCGCCGCGATCTACGCGGTCCGCGCGGTAACGGCGCATCAAGGCGCCGAGGCGGCACCCGACCTACATGTTGGCGATGATCTGTAGGCGCTGGGCGCTGTATTCGGTGTCGGTGATGGCGCCCCTGGCGTGCAGGTCCTCGAGCTGATTGAGGCGGTCGTATAGCGCCGGCTCGGGCCGCCGGCGCGCGGCCGGGTGAGCGTGGATGCCGCCGGTGCGTGGCGTCGTGCCGCCCTTGGTGGTCCATCCCTCGCCCAGGTCGAGGAGCCGCAGCGCGAACAGCACGCCGGCTCCGGTGACCGGCAGGCCAAGGTAGAGCATCCACCCCAGTGGCACACCGGCCCGGCTCAGCGCGAAGTAACGCGTCAGCAGCACCAGCGCGAGCATCCCGCCGGCCAGCAGCACGATGGCCTTGCTTTTCATCCGCTATGAACCTCCGTGTCGGTCGCTGCGGGGCGCAGCGGTGGTGGGGCAAGTGCAACCCCCCCGGGCTGCTACCGATCCCAAGGGGCGAAGCGCATTCACCGTCCACGGCCGCGCTTGAAGGATTCTTGACGGCTTCTTGGAGTGTCCTTTGAAACCCCCGCGTGTTCTGCGCGTGCGCCGGCGACTAACTACTCTGGTCAGCATGGGAAACGGGCGGACCGGGACGGCTACGGCATTGTGCGCCTGCCTGGCCGCACTTGTCTGCACGCCACTCGACGGCATCCCAACGACTGAGATGACACAAACCGTTGCGCCGTCCCCATCCTCGTCGGTCGACGAGAGCGCCCTCGGACTGCCTAGCTCGCCCTGTTTCATCGGCCTCAACTGCGGATGTGTTCAACACTGCCCATCGTCGCCACGCCAACGTCCGCCGGCTGTAGCCGGCGATCCACAGCACGCCCCTCCCGCCTCCACGCCACCAAATCCCTAGCCCGGCCGCCTAAATTGCCCCCGCCGCGCGGCGAGAAAGAACACTGGAGATTGTGAAGATTCGAAAAGCCCAGCCCGTGGCCGCGGTTTGCGGTGTCTTCGCAGCACTCCTCTTGGCGTTCGGTTGGTCGGACGCAGACCTGGTCACCCACGCCGCGAATACGTCGTCGAGCGGGACGCCGGCGCCCCCGCCGGCCCCGGGTGGCGCCCTGCCGGTGCAACCCGTCGGGGGAGGCGGCTGCATCATCGGCCTGAACTGCGGTTGCACGCGCAATTGCCATAAACCCCGACCCCGTCCGCCGGGTCCCGTCGCCGACCCCCAACACGACGCCCCGGCTCCGGTCCCGCAAAACCCCTAGCGGCGCGTCAGCCGACTCGGCCACTGGGCGCTTTCCTATCATCGGCTGATGGAGATCGAGTCCTCGCCGGCGTTCACCGACGAGGACTCGGCCCGGTTTCATGCCGCCGGATTCTGGTCGGACACGACGTTGTCGGACACGGTGCGCCGCAACGCCGAACGGTCGCCGGACCGGCTTGCCTATGTCGACCATCCTGGGACGCCACTGAGCTGGCGCCAATTCGACGATGCCGCAGGCGCTCTGGCCGAGGGGCTGGCAGGCGCGGGGATCGAGCCCGGTGACCGAGTGGCGGTGTGGCACGGCGACTCCGCCGCCCTGCACGTCCTGTTCGTCGCGATCGAGCGGTGCGCCGCGGTGGTCGTCGGCGTCGGCGCGCGCGCCGGAGCCCGTGAGGTCGCTGCGATACTGCGCAGCGCCCAGCCCGCAATCCTCATCAGCGACCAACAGCGCGCCGCGACGGCGGCGGCCGTCGCCGAAGAGCTTGCGCTGCCCACGCTGACGCTGGGCGCGGACGCCGGCCCGCCACGACTCGACGTTCGGGCGGTGCCCAGGGCGCTTGCCCCCGAATCCCGACTCGGACCCGACGATGTCTTCCTCATCAACTCGACATCCGGGACCACCGGCCTGCCCAAATGCGTGGTGCACACCCAGAATCGCTGGCATTACTTCCACCAGAAGGCCGTCGCCAACGGGATGCTGACGCCGGAAGACGTTTTCCTGCCGGTCATCCCAACGCCGTTCGGCTTCGGGCTATGGACCAGCCACACCACGCCGATCTATCTCGGCGCCACCGCCGTCAGCCTGGGACGGTTCAGCACCGGGGCGACCTGCGAGGCGGTATCACGGCACCGGATCACCGTATTATGCTGTGTCAGTACACAATTGACCATGTTGATGGCGGATCCCGCGACCCGCGACCACGACCTGAGCTCGCTGCGTGTCGTGTTCACCGGCGGTGAGGCGCTGCCCTACCGGCCGGCCGCCGACTTCGAGGAACTCACCGGTGCCAAGATCCTGCAGTTCTACGGCTCCAACGAAACCGGGATGCTGAGCGCCACCACGGTCGACGACACGCGAGAACGCCGGCTGCGCACCGGCGGGCGGATCGTGCCCGAAATGGCGGTCCGGCTCTTCGATGGAGAACGGGACGTGACCGCGACGGGCAAGGGCCAGCCTGCCTGCCGCGGCCCGGCGACCAGCCTGGGCTACCTCGGCGGGACCGATCACGACAAGTTGTTCACCCGAGACGGCTGGATGCGCATGGGCGACATCTGCGAAATCGACGCCGCCGGGTATCTGACGGTCACCGGGCGAACGTCCGACTTCATCCTGCGCGGCGGCAAGAACATCAGCGCGACGCAGGTCGAGGACGCCGTCACCACCCACCCGGCGATCGCCGTGGCGGCGGCGGTTGCGATGCCCGACCCGGTGTTCGGCGAAAAGGTATGCCTCTACGCCGAACTCGTCGACCCGGCCACGATCGAACTGCCCGAGCTGGTCGACCACCTGCTGACGCTGGGCGTGTCCAAGGAGCTGTTGCCCGAGCGGCTCATCGTGGTCGACGAACTTCCGCGGTCGTCGGGCGGCAAGGTTGCCAAGGGCCGGCTCCGCGAGGATATTCGAGCCAGAACGGAAGGCCGAAGATGAATGCTCCTCATGCGCGCCGGTGCGGCCTGGAGGTCTGGGCGCCGTCAGTGGTTCCCCCGATCGGGATCGACTTGTCCGACGAGCAGGCGCTCGCGGTCGCCTTCCGCCACCTGGCCGGCATCGGGTTCGCCGAGAACATGGCCGGACACATCACCTGGCAGCCGGACGCCCACACTCAGCAGACGATCCACGAGCAAATCGGGTTCGTCCGGTTCGGACAAGCACACCGTGGTCCTGCTCCAGGGTCTCTGCCTGATCCAATCGAGCTGGGCGCTGCAGACCCCGTGACCAGTTGAAGACCCACATCACGTAAACTACGTTTAGTATGGACTGAACGTTGCGGGATGGGGAGCTATGTCGCCGGAAGAGGCCGAGTTCGTCGATCGCCTCGGGCTGTTCTTCGAGCTCCTCGGCGCCACCCGCACCATGGGCCGGATGTACGGGTGGCTGCTCATCTGTCATCCGCCGCAGCAATCCTTGACCCAGCTGGCTGACGCGTTATCGGTCAGCAAGGCCTCCATCAGTACGGTCGCCCGGCAGCTCCTGGAGGGCGGCATGGTGGAGCGGTTGCCCAGTCCGAACCGTCAACACCTTTATCGGGTCACGCCGGGTGGGTTCACCAGCGTTCTGGAAACACAACTCTCGTTGATGCGGCTGGGCATCGAACCCGCCGAGTTCGCCCTTTCCGTGCTGGATGAGGACCGCGCCGAACAACGGCAGCGCGTCGAGGATTTCCGCGATTTCTGTGAGTTCTGCACCAATGCCTACCGCGACCAGCTCATGCAGATGTGGACCGAATATCGGGCGGCAAGGAGAAAGCCATGACCTCGACGGACAAAGTCGACTTCACCTCTGTGCCGTGGGGCTCGGTGGAATGGACGAACCTCGTCACGCTCTATCTGCGCGCTCACGAAAGCCGTTCGGGCCGGCCTATTCTGGGTGACAAGGCGGCGGCGGAAGCGGTGGAGCGGATCGACTACGACTTCAAGCGAATCCATCGAAGCTCGCTGCCGGCGTCGAACCAGTACCTGGTCGCCCTGCGGGCCAAGCAGCTCGACGACTGGTGCGCGGAGTTCCTGCGGCGCCATCCCGATGCGGTGGTGCTGCACTTGGGTTGTGGCCTCGACGGCCGTGCCTTCCGGCTCACCCTGCCGCCGTCGGTGTTGTGGTTCGACGTCGACCAGCCCGGCGTGATCGAGCTGCGGCGGCGGCTCTACGACGAGGCCGAGCGGTATCGGATGGTCGGCTCGTCGGTGACCGATCGCAAGTGGCTGGACCAGGTACCGGCCGGTCGCCCCACGCTGGTCATCGCCGAAGGCCTGCTCATGTATCTGAGCGAACACCAGGTCCGCGACATGCTGCAGCGTCTGACGGACCGATTCCAAAGCGGCGAAATGCATTTCGACACACTCTCGGCGCTGGCGCCGCTGCTGTCAAAGGTGTTCACCCGGGGGATCATCAAGTGGGGTATCGGCGATGCGCGGGAACTGGAGTCTTGGAACCCGCGGCTGCGGTTGCTCGAGCAGACGTCCACGCTGGCCGGCCACCGGCAGATCGACTCGACGGTGGTGCGACTGCTGTATCGGGTCATGTGGGTGGCGGGGGCTCGCAACTACGACGTGCTGAACCGCTTCGAATACTCATAGGTCGCTAGCCAGCCGCCGCAGAATCTGGGCGGTGGGTTCGGCGGTGGCATTGCGGTAGCCGGTGCCCGCCCACAGGTGCACGTAGTCGGGCTTGCCCGCCGCGGCTGCCGCCTTGCGCAGTGGGCTGGTGAGGTAGTGGATGGCCGGATAGCCCAGCGGCGCCTGAGCCTCGTGGGCGTCGATGAACGCGTTGCGCAACCCGCGGGCGGGCCGACCGGTGAAGGCGTGCGTGAGCACCGTCTCGGTGTACTCCGGATCGGTCAGGGCCGCCTGATGCGTGGCCGAGGCGCCGCTTTCGTCCGCGCGCAGCAGAACGGTCCCGACGGCGGCCGCCGCGGCGCCCGCGCGGATCACCTCGGCCACCGCGGCGGGGGTGGCGAGCCCGCCGGCGGCCAGCACCGGCAAGGACACGGCCGCGACGATCCGTTCGACCAATTCGGCGATCGGCACCGGCGTCAGCGGCTCCCGCGGCGAGAGTGTGCCCGAGTGACCGCCGGCGGCCGCCGCCTGCACGGCGAGCATGTCGACCCCGGCGTCGCGCGCCTGCACCGCCTCGTGGGGCGTGGTCACCGTCTGCACCACGACGCTGCCCGCCTTGCGCAGCGCCGCAATTACCGCGCGCGGCGGGATGCCGAAGGTGAACGACACCATGGGAACCGGGTCGTCGAGCAGCAGCGCGACCTTGTCGTCGAACCCGTCGGTGTCCTCGATCGGGGCCTGAGGCAGCGTCAGCCCGAATTGCTCGGCGTCGCGCTGCACGATCGCGGCGTAAGTGCGATAGCTCCCGCGGTCCACCGGCAGCGGGTTGGGTGCAAACAGGTTGATGCCGAACGGGATTCCCTCAGCGCGGACCTGTTTGACCTCGGCCTCCACGGCCTCCACGGTCTTGTAGCCGGCGGCAAGCATGCCCAGGCCGCCCGCGCGGGTCGCGGCCGACACCATTGCGGGGGTGGTCGGGCCGCCCGCCATCGGGGCGGCGACCAGCGGAATGGACATTTCAAAAGCTGCCAGCATGTCAGAGCCCTTCCGGTGTAGCCGAAGGCGGACAACCCCGCCCCGACAATAACGAGGCCCCGTCGTGGCGGCATTCCGCTCGGCCGCGGGACCTGGCAGGATGCTTCAGCGTGAAGCGGCCCAACTTCCTCGTGATCGTGGCGGACGACCTCGGCTTTTCCGATATCGGTGCGTTCGGCGGCGAAATCGAGACGCCGAACCTCGATCGGCTGGCGCATGCGGGAATCCGGCTCACGGACTTCCACTCCGCGCCGGCCTGCTCACCCACCCGGGCGATGCTGCTGACGGGGACGGACCACCACATCGCCGGCATTGGCACCATGCTGGAGGTCGCGGGTCCCGCGTTCCGCGGCGCGCCGGGCTACGAGGGTTACCTGAACGACCGGGTGGTGGCGTTGCCGGAACTACTGCGCGACGCGGGATACCTGACGCTGATGTCGGGCAAGTGGCACCTGGGCGCCACGATCGACAGGTCGCCCTGGGCGCGCGGTTTCGAGCGCTCGTTCGCGCTGCTCCCGGCGGGGGCCAGCCATTTCGGTGGCGGTGGTGCGCGCAGTTTCTCGCCCGTGCCAACGCTTTACACCGAGGACGACCAGTTCGTCACCGTGGGAGATGACTTCTACTCGTCGGACTTTTACACCGACAAGCTGCTGCAGTATTTCGGCGAACGTGCGCCCGGCGACGACCGGCCGTTCTTCGCGTATCTGCCCTTCCAGGCGCCGCATTGGCCGCTGCAGGCCCCGGACGCATCCATCGCGAAATACCGTGGCCGCTATGACGCCGGACCCGACGCGCTGCGCGAGGAGCGACTGGCGGCGCTCAAGCGGCTGGGCCTGTGCCCGCCGGACGTCGAGGCGCACCCGGTCGTCGCCGACGGGGCCCCCGAGTGGGCCGATATGACCGATGAGCAGCGCGCGTTGTCGGCCCGCAGCATGGAGGTCTACGCCGCGATGGTCGACCGGATGGACTGGAATATCGGCCGGGTGCTCGACTACCTTTCGGGCCGGGGCGAACTGGACGACACCGTCGTTATCTTCTTGTCCGACAACGGAGCCGAGGGAGCGATCGTCGAGGCGATGCCATTGGTCGGGGCTCGAATCGTCGCGCAGATCGAAAAGCATTGCGACAATAGCCTTGACAACCTGGGCCGGCCCTCCTCTTTCATCTGGTACGGCCCACGGTGGGCACAAGCCGCTACCGCGCCGTCGCGGTTGCACAAGGCGTTCACCACCGAAGGCGGGATCCGCGTGGTCGGTTTCGTGACCTGGCCGGGGTTTGCGCGGCAGCGAGAGATCGGCACCGCGTTCAGCACCGTGATGGACATCGCCCCGACCGTGCTCGAACTGGCGGGCGCGGCGCACCCCGGCACGTCCTACCGCGGGCGCGATGTAGCGCCGATGCGCGGCCGTTCTCTCGTGGGTTACCTGTCGGGGGGTGCCGAGACCGTTCACGACGCCGAGACCGGGACGGGCTGGGAGCTGTTCGGCCGCAGGGCGATTCGCCAGGGGGATTGGAAGGCGTTGCACCTGCCGGCGCCGTACGGTCCGGGCGGCTGGCAGCTCTACGACCTCGCGGCGGACCCCGGCGAAATTCACGACCTGGCCGGCTCGCACCCGGACAAGCTGGCCGAGCTGCTGACGTTGTGGGATCGCTACGTCGAGGAAACCGGGGTGATCCTCGATCCCGTCTCGGTCTTCGACGTCGAGTTCTGACGGCTCCGATGGCCGAGACGACGACCTGCGCGATCATCGGTGGCGGACCGGCCGGCATGGTCCTGGGGCTGCTACTGGCTCGGGCGGGTGTGCAGGTCACTTTGATGGAGAAGCACGGCGATTTCCTGCGCGACTTTCGCGGCGACACGGTCCATCCGACCACCATGCGCTTGCTCGACGAGCTGGGCCTGTGGGAACCCTTCGCGGCCTTGCCTTTCACCGAGGTCCGCACCGCCAAACTCGAATCCAACGGGCGGTCGGTGACCTACGTCGACTTCGAGCGGTTGCGCCAGCCCCATCCCTTTGTCGCGATGGTGCCGCAGTGGGACCTGCTCAACCTGCTGGCCGACGCGGCTCAGGCGGAGCCCAGCTTCTCGCTGCGGATGAACACCGAAGTCACCGGGCTGGTATGGGAGGCCGGCCGGGTCGCCGGGGTGCGCTACCGCGGGCCGGACGGCCCGGGCGAACTGCGGGCCGAGCTGACGGTTGCCTGCGACGGCCGTTGGTCGATCGCTCGTCGGGAGGCGGGACTGAAAGCGCGTGAGTTCCCGGTGAAGTTCGACGTGTGGTGGTTTCGGTTGCCGCACAAGGAAGACGTGGAATACTCCTTCCTCCCTCGCCTCGGTCCGGGCAAGGGCCTTGCCGTGATCCCGCGGGAGCGCTACTTCCAGATCGCTTACCTTGGGCCCAAGGGCACGGACGCCCAGTTGCGGGCGCGCGGCATAGACGCGTTTCGCCGTGACGTCGAAGAGCTGCTGCCCGACATGCCGGAGTCGGTGGCGGCGCTGCAATCGATGGACGACGTCAAACACCTTGACGTGCACGTGAATCGGCTGCGTCGATGGCATACCAACGGGCTGCTGTGCATCGGCGACGCGGCGCACGCGATGTCGCCGCTGGGCGGCGTCGGTATCAACCTGGCGATCCAGGATGCCGTCGCGGCCGCGACCGTCCTGGCCGAACCGCTGCGGCGACACCGAGTCGGTGACCGCGACCTCGCGGCGGTGCACCGCCGGCGCATTTTTCCGACGGTGGTGACGCAATTGGTGCAGCAGGCGCTGCACCGGATGCTGCTCGGGCCGTTGCTGCGCGGGGCGGACCCCACCCCACCGGCGGCACTCCTCGGCCTGATGCAACGATTGCCGTGGCTGTCGATCGTGCCGGCCTACTTCGTCGGCGTGGGTGTCTTGCCCGAGCACGCGCCGGCATTCGCCCGTCGCGCGAACGGCTGAGTCCACGCAGGTGGGGACCCGCTGAACGCTGGCGCGGTTTGCTACGTCGCGAGCGGGGGTAATCTAGTGGGACAAATTGGGGTCGTGAGATCGGTCTATCCCCGCACACCGCGGGCGCTCCGGATGGAGGCCACGGGACCGAGAGGAGGCCAGCAGAGTGAACGTCAAGAAATTTGCAGGTAGGACCGCGGTCGTCGGCGCGTTGAGCGCGGCGGCCCTCGGCCTCGGTACCGGTATGGCGCAGGCGCACCCAGGACCGTGGCCGCCGCCGGTTCCGCCGGGCCCGCACGTCGTGGACAACGGTCACTGGAACCCGCTGCCACCGGGACAGGTCAAGCAGATTTGTCCGTGGCAGTCGCCGCCCGGTCAGTGGATCGGCGGCCCACATGGGGTTCCCTGCACTTAACCGCCGCGGGCCATGACCTGGCGCGGTCTGTTGCCGTCACTGGATGGCGGACAACGGCCGCCGCCCCGCTTTGACGCATGGGCGCAGCCGGTCGATCGCGGCGACATTGGCGGAAGCCGAATACGCTCAGCAACCCGAGCCGAGCCGAGCCGATCGGTGCCCGTCGTGGTCACGTCACAACGGACGGCCGGCGAGCTGGGCCAAATGCGCAGCTCCCTCGGCCGTTTGAGTGGTCAGCGCGATGCGCCCCGAAGTGACGGGTTCTTCGATGATTGGCGCCTCCAGCACGAGATTGTCGCGGATGAAGGCCACATGGTCTTTGAGATGCGCGGCGGTATATGACGCCCACGTGGCTGCCGATGAGGGGTCGAGGGTAAGGGTCACGTCGTAGAAGCCCGCCGTCAGCGACTTCGGTGGCTCCACATGGATCAGCCCGAGCTGCATCGTCTCGGGGCCGAGCGCGTACAGGGTCGTTCGGCCGACATCGCACGCGGTGAAGGAATCATTCGGCGCCACCGGATGATTCGGGTCGGTGGCCGGGCACTTCTGCGGGCTGGCCGGCTGCGACTTGTTGACCGGGCGCACGGGCAGGGGCGCGATCTTCACGATCGGCGCGGGCGACGCGCTTGTGGTGGGCATCGCGGTGGTTGCGGCGGTAGTGGTCGACGAGGAGGGGACGGCCGCGTGCCGCGTCGAGTGGCAGCCGCACACCAGCGCAACGAGCAGCCCGGCGCACATCAGCCGAGCGGTCGGGACGCCGACCCTCCCACCACCTGGCCGTCGAGTCATTCGACCCATTGTTCCAGCCGAGGGAACGGCCGCGTCGGTGCGTGGTTGTACGGCGCCCGCTTTCGGCCGCGTGGCGGGATACGCGAAGCCCTGACCGCTTCAGGAGGGCTCCCATGTCGGCGCGCGACCGCGAGCTGTATCGGCTCGCCAGCGATCACCGTGAGGGTCCGCGGCCGATCGTCGGGCCGTCCTGGCGGATGGCACGCAACGAGGCGCGCATCGCTCGCGGCGCCCCAAACCTGGGCGAGCGCACCGATTATGTGCTACACGGGATACTGGGCGCGCCATCGGAGGCGGCCCGCTCGACGACGGGTGGGACATGACGGGGACACTTGCACACACCGCGGCCCTGGTGACCGGCGCCAGCAGCGGTATCGGCGCCGCTACGGCGAGGGCGCTGGCCGCCGAGGGTGCGGCGGTGGCCCTGCTGGCGCGCCGCGCGGACCGGCTTGCCGAACTGAAGGCCGACATCGAATCCGCCGGAGGCGCAGCGCTTCCCGTGGCCGCCGACGTCACCGACGCCGATCAGGTGTCAGCGGCCGTCCAGCGCGCCGTGACGGAGTTCGGCCGGCTCGACACGGTGGTGAACAACGCCGGGTTGATGCAGTCGGGCCCCGCGGTCGAGGCGTCGCTGCGGGATTGGGACGCCATGGTGACGGTGAACGTGCAAGGGGTCCTGTACGTGAGTCGCGCGGCCCTTCCGCATCTGATCAACGCCGCCTCCGACTCACCGCGTGGTGTCGCCGACCTGGTCACCATCAGTTCGACCGCCGGATGGGTCGCTCGGCCGAACACGGCGGTCTACTCGTTGACCAAGTTCGGCGTGAACGCCTTCAGCGAGGGCATCCGGCAAGAGGTGCTCGGCCAACGGGTGCGTGTCGGCGTGGTCGGGCCCGGAACGGTCGATACCGAGATCTTCAGCCACCTCGCCGAGCCGTCCCGGGAGGCGTTCGAACGCCAGACCGCCGGCATGGTGAGGTTGCGGCCCGAAGACATCGCCGACGCGGTGTTGTTCATGGTGACCCGCGATCGCCGGGTCGCGGTCAATCACATGCTGGTGCGCGCGGCGGAGCAAACCTGGTAGGTCTGCTCGACGCCGCGCTGGCAGAGTCGACCCCTGACCTATGCCGCGTCGTCATCGTCGTCTTCACCGCGCAGCAGTTTCTCGGGATGGTGAAATGTGTTGCTGCGCGGTTGCCCCCGT
>NZ_LZJI01000230.1 GCF_001667775.1 Mycobacterium sp. E1747 | reverse complement strand
TCGAAGAACGAGTCATGCACGCCGACCCGCTGCACCCCGAGGACCTCGGCGTAGATGCCGGCCAGGATTTCTTCGACGGGACCACTGGGCGCCTGATATTCGCCGGCGGTGTATTCCGGCGCCGGTAGCGCGTTGGTATCGAGTTTGCCGTTGACGGTCAACGGCATAGCATCGACGACCACGATCGCCGAGGGCACCATATAGGCCGGCAACCGCTCGGCCAGCTCAGCGCGCACGCGGTGGGGATCGACTTCCCCCTTTGAGGATTCGGTGACGTACCCCACCAACCGCCGACCACCGGATTGCTCCTCACGCGCAACGACCACCGCCTGATCCACCCCGGCCACCGCCGCTAACGCACCACCCACCTCACCCAGCTCAATGCGATAACCCCGGATCTTGACCTGCTCATCGGCGCGACCCACATACCGCAACTGACCATCAGCACCCCACCACACCAAATCCCCGGTCCGATACATCCGCACACCCGCCGCCCCGAACGGACACGCCACAAACCGCGAACCCGTCAACGACGAACGCCGCCAATACCCCACCCCCACACCAGCACCGGCCACATACAACTCACCCACCACACCAACCGGCACCGGACGCAACCAGGAATCCAAAACAAA
>NZ_LZJI01000229.1 GCF_001667775.1 Mycobacterium sp. E1747 | reverse complement strand
TCGGGCCTGACTTCACACCGCCGCAAGACGGCTCGAGGCGCCCCGCCCCAAACCACCCTTATTCAGCGGACTCCTAGAGGATCAGCCGGACCAGCGCCGCGGTGCGGGCCAGACCGGGAAAGGCCTCGGCGGTCGACCGCGGGTGCAGCGCATGGACCGCCAGGCGAAACATCAACGCACGCAACAACATCTGCGGCCACTCCGGCAACGCGTTCCAGCGTTCAATGAGACCGTCGTCGGCCTCGCCCCAGGACAGGGCGTCGACGACGACGACACCGGCCGCCCACGACGCGGGCCGCCAGTAGGGCGTGATGTCGGTGATCCCGGGGGCGGCGGTGCCGACGAAAAGCACTGTGCCGTATAGGTCTCCGTGCACCAGCTGGTTCGGGCTCTTGGTCGGCCGGCGCAGGGTGGCCAGCTGGTTGATCAGCTCCACCGACCGCTCGGCGTCGGCCGACGGCGGGGCGGTCCGCGCGCCGGGGGGCACCGAGGCCAACGGCCGTTCCTCCCAGGCGGCGCGGTCGGCCGCGATGAAGATGTCCACGTCCCCCCACGGCGCGGTGGGGCCCTGGGTCAGGAACCGGGGACGTTCCAGTTTGCCGGTCGCCTCGTGCAGGCGCACCGCCGCCGAGACCACCTCGTCGTGCCGCGGTTCGGGTGTGCCGGCGACGAACGTGTCCGCGCGCCACCCCGAAACCACGTACCGCCCGTCCGTCGAGCGGACCGGGCGGGCCAGTCGGACACCGTCGACGAACAACGTCTCGCGCACCCGGGCCGACCAGGCCGCCCGGGCGTGGTCGGCCACTAGTGACAGGACGACCTCGCCGCAGCGCCAGCCGCCTTCCCAGCTAGCCCCCAGATAGACGGGCTTGACACCGGTCAAACCAAACGCCGCCAGCACATGCTCCGGCGGTGGCTCGACATTCACACAGGTAGCCTAGACGAGGCCACCTGCCGTATCGGGTCAGTACATGACCATGTCGGGTTGCATTTGCTGCGCCCACGCCACGATGCCCCCCTGCAGATGGACCGCGTCGGAGAACCCGGCCTTTTTCACCGCCTCCAGCGCCTCGGCCGAACGCACCCCGGTCTTGCAATACAGCACCGGCATGCGGTCGTGCGGCAGCTTTGCCAGACCCTCACCCGAGTCGATCGACGACTGCGGGATCAGCTGGGCGCCGTCGATGTGATTGATCTCCCACTCGACCGGCTCGCGGACGTCGATCAGGGCCAGCTTCGTGCCGGAGTCCAGCAACGCGCGCAACTCGTGCGGGGTGATCGCCGACCCGCCGGCCAGATCGCCGGGCCCGCCGCAGAACTCCTCGTAGTCGACCAGCCCGGTGACCGCGGGCGCGGACGGGTCCTTGCGGATCTTGACAGTGCGGTAGGACATTTCGAGCGCGTCGTAGATCAGCAGCCGGCCCAGCAGCGATTCGCCGATGCCGGTGATGAGTTTGATGGCCTCGGTGCCCATCACCGACGCGACGGAGGCGCAGACGATGCCGAGCACGCCGCCCTCGGCGCACGACGGCACGGTGCCGGGGGGCGGCGGTTCCGGGTAGAGGTCGCGGTAGTTGAGGCCCCGCCCGCCGGGCGCGTCCTCCCAGAACACCGACACCTGGCCCTCGAAGCGGTAGATCGACCCCCACACGTACGGCTTGCCGGCCAGCACGGCGGCGTCGTTGACCAGATAGCGGGTGGCGAAGTTGTCGGTGCCGTCGAGGACCAGGTCGTACTGCCCGAACAGGTCGACGGCGTTGCTGGCATCCAGCCGGAACTCGTGCAGCCGCACCCTGACCAACGGGTTGATCGCGGCGATCGACTCGCGCGCCGACTGGGCCTTCGGGCGCCCGACGTCGGCCACGCCGTGGATGACCTGGCGCTGCAGGTTGGACTCGTCGACGATGTCGAAGTCGACGATGCCGATGGTGCCGACGCCGGCCGCGGCCAGGTAGAGCAGCGTCGGAGCGCCGAGCCCGCCGGCGCCGATCACCAGCACGCGAGCGTTCTTGAGCCGCTTCTGCCCGTCGACGCCCAGGCCCGGAATGATCAGATGGCGGCTGTAGCGGGCCACCTCATCGCGGGTCAGCTCGCCGGCCGGCGCCACGAGCGGCGGCAGCGCGGTCTGCGATGTCGACACGGCCGGACATCCTCCTCGGTCTCGCGAATGGGGTCCTCGTCCACCACCATCACAGCAGTCGCCGTGGTGGACGGCAATGAATTCAATGCGCCGAGCGTCACGTTGGCGTGGCTCCGAGCACTGGCCGTCGCTCTGGCGTGACGCTCGGGGCGCGGGCTAGGTTCGACTGCCCGCCCCCTCACGCCGCGGCGCGGCGCGCATCGTCGCCGGGCTAGGCGATCGGGAACGGCCACGGGTTGAAGCGGCAGGTCTTCCCGTCCGCCTTGACGAAATCCGGGTCGAACTTGGCGGCGTCGTCATTCGACGTGGAGAACGTCTGCTGCATCATCACCGGCGCCAAAGCGCCCTGCTGCTCGCACGGCTCGTGGCGCACGTACCCGATGGCGTGGCCGACCTCGTGGTTGATCACGTATTGGCGATAGGAGCCGATGTCGCCCTCGAACGGGACGGCTCCGCGCACCCAGCGCGCCTCGTTGATGAAGACGCGTGACTGCCGATCCTGGCCGAAAGACGGGTTGTAGCAAGAGGTCTCCAGACGGAATTCGTAGCCGCAGCCCTCGCGGACCGTCACCGGGGACACCAGGGAGATCCGGAAGTCGGGCTTGCCGTTGTCGATCCGGATGAACGCGAATTGCGGATTGTGGGTCCAGCCCTTGGGATTGGCCAGGGTCTGATCGACCATCTGGGCAAAAGCGTTGTCGCCGCCGAACATCGTGGGGTCGATGCCGTCCTCCACCTCGACGGTGTACCGAAACACCCGCACGGTGCCCTGGCCGACCTGCGGCGTCGCGCCGGGCACGACGTGCCACGTCTTCTCGCCCGCCTCGGTGAACGGGCCGCCGTCCGGCAGCGTGCCGGCCGGCAGGTTGGCGTCGAACGCGGCGAGCCCGCGCGGCGGCGCGTCGATGATCGAGGTGCCTACGGCCTCCATCGCCTGCGGGCTCTGGATGGGGTGGTTGGCCGTCGGCTTCGTCGCGGCGGTGCCGGTCATCGTCTGGTAGACGATCACCGCGGTGAGCACCGACAACGCCGGCAACGCGTACGCGCGCCAGCCGTAGGTGGAGACGAACCGTCCCAGCCATGTCTGTTTGCGCCACTGGCGCGGCCGCTCCCTGTCGGCCCGGGTGCGGCCGCCGTCGCGGGCGATCGGGTCACGCAGGGCGCGAAGGGGTTCCCGCCACTCGTCGTGCAGCACCGGGACGCGCCCGGTGCCGCGCGCGGGCCGCTGGGAAGTCATTTCCCCAGGATTACACAGTCGGCGCCGGCACCGTCCTTGGCGCGCCCGAATGCACCGGCCGACACCGCTTTCTGCCAGCCACAACGGCGGCGATGACGGTCACCGCACCGGCTCGGGTAGTAATGTCTCTCGCAACGATCCGCGCGCGGCTGGCCCTGTGGTGCCGGCGGCCGGTTGTCAACGCACCAGATGGGGACTCGATGAGCGAACTCGCCAAACCAGCGGCGCGACGCGCCGTCAGGTCGGCTGAGCGCGCTCGGCTGGGGGACGGCGTCGCGGCTTCGGGCCGGCGCGGCAACCGGTTGCCCCGAGACGAGCGCCGCGGGCAGCTGCTCGTGGTGGCCAGCGACGTCTTCGTCGATCGCGGCTACCACGCCGCCGGCATGGACGAGATCGCCGACCGGGCTGGCGTTAGCAAACCGGTCCTCTACCAACACTTTTCGAGCAAGCTCGAGCTGTACCTGGCCGTGCTGGCCCGGCACGTGGAAAACCTGGTCTCGGGTGTGCAGCAGGCGTTGAACACCACCACCGACAACCGCCGGCGGTTGCACGCGGCGGTGCAGGCGTTCTTCGACTTCATCGAGCACGACAGCCAGGGTTACCGGCTCATCTTCGAGAACGACTACGTGACCGAACCGGAGGTGGCCGCGCAGGTGCGGGTCGCCACGGAATCGTGCATCGACGCGGTGTTCGCGTTGATCAGCGAGGATTCGGGCCTGGACCCGCACCGCGCCCGGATGATCGCGGTTGGCCTGGTCGGCATCAGCGTCGACTGCGCCCGGTACTGGCTCGACTCCGACCGCCCGATCTCCAAGGCGGACGCCGTCGAGGGCACCGTGCAGTTCGCCTGGGGCGGGCTATCCCACGTGCCCCTTACTCGCCTTTAGCGCCCTTGCCGGGGAGTTTTGTGACCTCGGCGCCGATGCCGAAGCCGACGCGGCGTCCGTCCGCGGGGCCGATCTCGACGTAGGCGATCTTGCTGGTGTGGACGAGGAAGCGACGTCCCCGCTCGTCGTTCAGCCTCAGCAGGCCCGCTCCCTCGCTCAGCGCGGCGCTGACCAGCTCTTCGACTTCGGCGGGCGTCTGCGCGCTGGCGATGACCAGCTCGCGCGGACTGTCCGTGATACCGATCTTGACCTCCACGGTCACCCCTTCCGTAGGCAGTGAAGTCGACAGACCTGTCAGCTGCAGGCTAGTGGACGCGGCGGGCCCGCATCCGCGACAGCCCCCCACCGCGGGTTCGCGCTGAGCGAAACGATGGTCGCGAGCGGATAACGATTCGCTTGCAGCTGGGTCCAGAGCCGGGTTGCTGGGGTGATTCGTGTTTTCACATCGCTAACTTCGGCAACATGGGTACCACACTTGCCGATCTGCACAGGGTGCGGGATTACCCCGACGACGACACCGACGAGTTCTACGCCGCCGAGGCCTACCCCGAGGGCGACTACACCTGGACCGGCTGGCCGACCGAGCTGCGCTGGCGCCCCGTCACGGCGATCGTCGGCGCGGTGGTGGCCGTCGGCGCGATCGCGACCGCCGTCATCATCAACAGCGGCGACAGCGCCTCGACCAAGGCCACCGTGGCACCGGCCCCCCAACCGGTGACGTCCGCGCCCGCCACGACCAGGAGCTCCGCCCCGCCCAGCGCCCAGCCCAGCCCGTCGACCACCCCGCTGCCGCCCGAGACGGTTACCACCGTGACCACGCCCAGCGCCGCGCCGAGCCTGGCGCCGACGGGAACGCCCACCGCCGCGCCACCCCTGACCCTGGCGCCGCCGCCCGCCGCGCTGAACCCACGCACCGTCGTCTACAGCGTGACCGGCACCAAGCAGCTGCTGGACCTGGTGAACATCGTCTACACCGACGGCAGCGGGGCTTCCCAGACCGAATTCAACGTGTCGCTGCCGTGGACCAAGGCGGTGATCCTCAACCCCGGCGTCCAGACCCCGTCGGTCGTCGCCACCAGCTTCTACGGCCGGCTGAATTGCTCGATCGTCAACGCCGCCGGCCAACTGGTGGCCGCGTCGACCACCAACTCGAGCCTGGCGACCTGCACCCGCTGAGGCCGATGGCCGTGACCCGCCGCGCCCGGCAAACGCCGCGCTTGCGATCACGGCTGAATCCGACGGCCGTGACCCGCCGCGCCCGGCAAACGCCGCGCTCGCGATCACGGCTGAATCCGACGGCCGTGACCCGCCGCGCCCGGCTACGCCGCGCTCGCGATCACGGCTGGGCGTCAGCTCAGGCCCAGCTCGTGCATCCGCCGGTCGTGCGTCCGCTGTAACCGGTCGAAGAACGCGCTGAGCTGGCCCAGGCCGCCCGTCCCGGACATCAGCAGGTCGACCAGCTCGTCGTGGTCGGCCAGCAGGTACTGGGCCTGGGTGATCGCCTCGCCGAACAGCCGGCGCGACCACAGCGCCAGCCGGCTGCGCTGCTTGCCGCTGGCCGTCACCGCGGCGCGCACCTCGGCGACGACGAACTGCGAGTGCCCGGTCTCCGACAGCGCCGCGCGCACCACGTCGGCGATCTCGTCGGGCAGCCTGTCGGCGATCTCCAGGTACAAGTCGGCGGCCAGGGCGTCGCCGACATAGGTCTTCACCAACGCCTCCAGCCAGGTGCTGGGCATCGTCAGCCGGTGGTAGTTCTCCAGCGCCGAGACGTACCTCGACATCGCCGGCACGACGTCGACTCCCCGGCGCTCCAGGGCGTCGCGCAACAGCTCGTAGTGCTGCATCTCGGCGGCGGCCATGCTCGCCATCGAAATCCGCCCGCGCAGGTCAGGGGCCATCCGCGCCTCGTCGGTGAGCCGGTAGAACGCGGCGATCTCGCCGTACGCCAGGACCGTGAACAACTCGTTGACACCGGGGTGATCGGCCGACAGCCGGGGGGCGGGCGAATCGTCCGCCTGGCCGGCGCCCAGGTCGGCTTCCGAGGGTTCGCAAGAGGGCCGGGTCATGGCAACACTGTAGTCGGCGGACCCGGCGCAAACCGGGGGCCAGCCGTCGACCAGCTATCATGTAGCTAGATAGCGGCGGTATTTCTTCACCAAAGCCGCTATCTGCGAAATGTGCGTGCACAGCTGGCCCGCCCAGATTGGGCAGGGGCCCGCGACTCGGCGACGTATTCGAAGTCGGAACTCGTGCGCGCGTGACCGCGACAGAGAAACACCGACACAACCGGATATGTCACCGAAAGGCTTACTACCCACGCATGAGCACACTCACCAGCACAACCGAATTGACTTTTGCCAACCTCGGCGTCCGTGACGAAATCGTCCGCGCCCTCGCGGAAAAGGGCATCGAGCGCCCGTTCGCGATCCAAGAGCTGACCCTGCCGCTGGCGCTCGCCGGCGACGACCTCATCGGCCAGGCCCGTACCGGCATGGGCAAGACCTTCGCGTTCGGCGTGCCGCTGCTGAACCGCATCACGTCCGGAGTCGGCGTGCGGGCGCTCAACGGCACACCGCGGGCCCTGGTCGTGGTGCCTACCCGCGAGCTGTGCGTGCAGGTCACCGAGGACCTGGCCACCGCGGCCCAGTACCTGACGGCCGAAGGCGGACGCCGGCTCTCCGTGATCTCCATCTACGGCGGGCGCGCCTACGAACCGCAGATCGAGGCGCTGCGCGCCGGCGCCGACGTCGTCGTGGGCACCCCCGGCCGCCTGCTCGACCTGGCCCAGCAGGGCCACTTGCAGCTGGGCGGGCTGTCGGTGCTGGTGCTCGACGAGGCCGACGAGATGCTCGACCTGGGCTTCCTGCCCGACATCGAGCGCATCCTGCGCCAGATCCCCGAGGACCGGCAATCCATGCTGTTCTCGGCCACCATGCCGGGCCCGATCATCACGCTGGCCCGCACCTTCATGAACCAGCCCACCCACATCCGGGCGGAGGCGCCCCATTCGGCGGCCACCCACGACACCACCGAGCAGTTCGTCTACCGGGCCCACGCGCTGGACAAGGTGGAGTTGGTGAGCCGCGTGCTGCAGGCCGAGGGCCGCGGCGCGACGATGATCTTCACCCGTACCAAGCGCACCGCACAGAAGGTCGCCGACGAGCTGGCCGAGCGCGGCTTCAAGGTCGGCGCCGTGCACGGCGACCTGGGACAGATCGCCCGGGAGAAGGCGCTCAAGGCCTTCCGCAACGGCGACATCGACGTGCTGGTGGCCACCGATGTGGCCGCCCGCGGCATCGACATCGACGACATCACCCACGTCATCAACTACCAGATCCCCGAGGACGAGCAGGCCTACGTGCACCGGATCGGCCGCACCGGCCGCGCCGGCAAGACCGGTATCGCGGTCACCCTGGTGGATTGGGACGAGCTGCCCCGCTGGTCGATGATCGACAAGGCGCTGGGTCTGGAGAACCCCGAGCCCGCCGAGACCTACTCGAATTCGCCGCACCTCTACGAGGAGCTGGGCATCCCCGCCGGGTCGGGCGGCACCGTCGGCACGCCGAAGAAGCCGCAGGGCCAACGCCGCAGCAGCGAGCGTGACGGCCAGAAGGCGGAGCGGACCGGGCGTGCCCGCTCCGGCGCCCCGCGGCGACGCACCCGTGGCGGCCAGCCCGTCACCGGCCACCCCAACGGGAGCGCCGCGGCCGGCGCCACCACCGGCGAAGCCGCCGCGGAGGCGTCGGGCAACACCGGCAACTCCGGCACCAGCCGGCGTCGCCGTCGGCGCCGCAAGCCCGCCGAAACCGGCGCGCACGCCAACTGAGCCGCCCGCCGAGGAGATGGTCAGACCCGAACGCCGGACCAAGGGCGACGTCTTGGCCGCCGTCGCCATCGCGGTCGTCGTCGCCGCCGTCGCGTCCCTGATCTGGTGGACCAGCGACGCCCGCGCCACGATCAGCCGGCCGGCCGCCGTTCCGGCGCCCAACCAGAACCCCGCCCGACAGGTGCCGGCGACGCTCAAGGAACTGTGGACCGCGGCCAGTCCGGCCACCACCGCCCCCGTCGCAGTCAGCGGGACGGTTGTCACCGGCGACGGTCGCCGGGTTGACGGGCGCGACCCCGGTTCCGGCCAGTCCCTGTGGAGCTACCAGCGCGACAGCGACCTGTGCGGGGTCTCCTGGGTCTACCACTTCGCCGTCGCCGTCTTTTCCGACGACCGCGGGTGCGGGCAGGTGAGCACGCTCGACGGGTCCACCGGTCGCCGCGGGCCCGCCCGCAGCGGCTATGCCGACCAGCGCGTGCGGCTGTCCTCCGACGGCACGACGGTGCTGTCGGCCGGCGACACCCGGCTGGAGCTCTGGCGCTCGGACATGGTCCGCATGGTGGCCTACGGCGAGACCGATGCGCGGGTGAAGCCCTCGGCGCGCGGCCTGCATTCCGGCTGCAAGCTGGTCTCGGCGGCGGCCAGCTCGTCGGCGGTGTCAGCGCTGGAGAGTTGCGTCAACGAGCCCGACCTGCGGCTGGTGCTGCTGCGCCCCGGCAAGGACGACGACGAACCCCAGCAACGCCTCGTGGCCGAACCCGGGGTCAAGGCGGACTCCGGCGCCCGGGTGCTCACGGTGTGGGAGAACAACACCGCGGTGTACCTGCCCTCACCGCGGCCGCGGGTCGACGTGATCGACGAAACCGGCACCACCGTGTCGAGCAACCTGTTGCCCAAACCTGCGTCGGGCCCCGGGGCGGTTTCGCACGCGGGCAGCCTGATCACGTGGTGGACGGGCGATTCCGTCATGGTCTTCGAGACGGGCAACCTGACGCTGCGCTACACCATCGCCGCGGGCGACACGACCGCGCCGCTGGGGCCGGGCGCGATGATGGCCGGCCGCCTGCTGGTCCCGGTCACGGGCGCGATCGGGGTGTATGACCCCGTCAGCGGGGCCAGCGAGCGCTACATCCCGGTGAACCGGACGCCCAGCGCGCCCGGGCGGGCGGTGGTCCCGGCCGTCGCGGGACCTCGGGTGTTCGAGCAGCGCGGCGACACCGTGGTGGCCCTGGGCTGAGGGTGCGGCCGTCTCCGCCGAGCAGACGCAAAATCGCACGAGACCGCCAGTTGGCGTGCGAGTTTGCGTCTGCTCGCGCTGATCGCTATGCCTCGACGGCGAACGTTGGCAGCGGTTTGCCGGTCTTCCAGTGCTTGAGCAGCGCCTTCGCCAGCTCGCCATAGGCCGACGAGCCCTTGTTCTTGCGGCCGGACATCACCGACGAGCCCGACGCGCTGGCCTCCGCGAAGCGGACCGTGCGCGGGATCGGCGGGGCCAGCACCGGCATGTCGTAGCGGTCGGCGACGTCCATCAGCACGTCGCGGGTGTGGGTGGTCCGCGAGTCGTACAGCGTCGGCAACGCGCCCAGCAGCCGCAGCTCCGGGTTGGTGATCTGCTGGACGTCGGCGACCGTGCGCAGGAACTGGCCGACGCCGCGGTGCGCCAGCGTCTCGCACTGCAGCGGCACGATCACCTCGTCGGCGGCCGTCAGCCCGTTGAGGGTGAGCACCCCCAGCGACGGCGGGCAGTCGATGATGACCACGTCGAAATCGTCGGAGACCTTGGCCAGCGCGCGCTTGAGCGCGTATTCGCGGCCGGCCCGCATCAACAGCATCGCCTCGGCGCCCGCCAGGTCGATGTTGGCCGGCAGCAGCGTCATGCCCTCCATCGTCGTGACCAGCGCGGCGTTGGGCTCGACCTCACCGAGCAGCACCTCGTGCACCGAGACGGGGAGCTTGTCGGGGTCTTGGCCCAGCGAGAACGTCAAGCAGCCCTGCGGATCCAGGTCGACCAGGAGCACCCGTTGACCCTCGTCCACCATCGCCGCCCCCAGCGAGGCAACCGTCGTCGTCTTGGCAACGCCGCCCTTCTGGTTGGCCACCGCCAATACCCGGGTCTTAGTCATGGGCGCGGCCCCTCCTCATCGCTTCGTCCCCACCGCATCGTCACCGCGCGCTCGCCAACGCCCGCCGCTCCTTGTTGCCACGGTCACAGTGCCCATCCTGGCATGTTCGATCGCCCCGCGCTGCGGCCAACGGGCCCGGGGTGTCGTCCGGCAGAATCGGTCGATATGGGCCTGCACAACCACCGACTTGTACTGCTCCGCCACGGCGAGACCGAGTGGTCGAAATCCGGCCAGCACACCAGTAGGACCGACCTCGAGCTCACCGACACCGGCCGCGTCCAGGCCGAGCTCGCCGGCCGCGTCCTGCGCGAACTCAACCTCACCGACCCGGTGGTGGTGAGCAGCCCGCGCATCCGGGCCCTGACCACGGCCAAGTTGGCCGGGCTGGCCGTCGACGAGGTCTCTCCCCTGCTGGCCGAATGGGATTACGGATCCTACGAGGGGTTGACGACCCCGCAGATCCAGGAATCGGTCCCCGATTGGCTGGTGTGGACGCACGGATGCCCCGGCGGCGAGAGCGTCGCGCAGGTCAGCGAACGTGCCGATGAGGCCGTCGCATTCGCGTTGCAGCACATGGGCTCGCGCGATGTGGTCTTCGTGGGACACAGCCACTTCTCGCGTTCGGTCATCACGCGCTGGGTGGAGCTGCCGCTCGTCGAGGGCAGCCGCTTCTGGATGCTGGCCGGCTCGCTCGCCGTGTGCGGCTTCGAACACGGGGTGCGCCAGCTCGCCGCGCTCGGCCTGACCGCTCAGCCGCAGGCGATCAAGCCCGGGTGAGCGCCCAACCGCCGTTCGCGCTGTGCGGACCGAAGCAAACACTGCTGGCCGAGGGGGTGCGGGAGCGCTACCGCGACGTGGCAGCGGCGCAGGACGCCTTGAGGTCGGGGGCGGCGCCAATAGTGTTGGGCGCGTTGCCCTTCGATGCCGCTCGGCCCTCGGCACTGCTGACACCCGAGGCCGTGCTCCGCACCGACGGCCCGCCGGACTGGCCGACGGGCCCGCTGCCGCCGGTGCGCGTCGCCGCCGCCGAGCCGCCGCCCGACGACTACCGCCGCCGCATCGTCCGCGCCCGCGATCAGCTCACCGCTCCCGACAGCCTGCTGAGCAAGGTGGTGCTGTCCCGCGCGCTGCGGCTGGTCGCCGACGCACCCCTGGACGCGCGCGTCATCCTGCGCCGGCTCATCGCCGCGGATCCCGCCGCCTACGGCTATCTGGTTGACCTGACCGCCGCCGGCGACGACTACGCCGGGGTGGCGCTGGTGGGGGCCAGCCCGGAGCTGCTGGTGGCGCGTTCCGGTGACCGCGTCACCTGCCAGCCGTTCGCCGGGTCGGCTCCCCGCGCGGCCGACCCGAACGTCGACGCGGCCAACGGCGCCGCGCTGGCCGGTTCGGCCAAGGACCGCCACGAACACCAGCTGGTGATCGAGACGATCCGGGCCGCCCTGGATCCGCTGTGCGACGAGCTGACGATCGCCGCCGAGCCCGAGTTGAGCCGCACCGCGGCGGTGTGGCACCTGTGCACGCCGATCAGCGGCCGGCTGCGCGAGAGCTCAACCACCGCAATCGATCTGGCCCTCGCGTTGCATCCCACCCCCGCCGTCGGCGGGGTGCCGACCAAGGCCGCGGTCGAGCTCATCGCCGAGCTGGAAGGCGACCGCGGGTTCTACGCGGGCGCGGTGGGCTGGTGCGACGCCCGGGGCGACGGGCGCTGGGTGGTGGCGATCCGTTGCGCGCAGCTGTCGGCCGACCGCCGCGGCGCGCTGGCCCGCTCCGGGGGCGGCATCGTCGCCGAGTCCGATCCCGACGAGGAAGTCGCGGAAACCACAACGAAATTCGCCACCATCCTGCGCGCGCTGGGCGTCGAGCGATGACCATTCGCCCCGCCAGGCCCGAAGACGCCGCCGCCATCACCGAGATGATTCACGAGCTGGCCGAATTCGAAAACGCCGCCGACCAATGCTCGGTCACCGAAAAACAGATCGCCGCAGCGCTTTTCGGTGCGCGCCCGACATTGCACGGGCACGTCGCGGAAGTCGACGGTGAGGTCGCCGCGATGGCACTGTGGTTCCTCAACTTCTCCACGTGGGACGGCGTGGCGGGCATCTACCTCGAAGACCTGTTCGTGCGTCCGGGTTTTCGCCGCCGCGGGCTGGCCCGCGCGCTGCTGGCGACGCTGGCGGCCGAATGCCTCGACAACGGCTACACGCGGTTGTCGTGGGCGGTGCTGAATTGGAACACCGACGCGATCACGCTGTACGACGGCGTCGGCGGTGCACCGCAGCGCGAGTGGACCACCTATCGGCTGTCCGGACCCCGGTTGGCCGAGCTGGCCGAGTCGCGCTGATCGCCGCCGCCGGCCCAGCGCAGGCCGGCGGGGCTGAAGAGCATGCCCAGCACGGCCACCGCCGCGATCCCCGCGGGAACCCCGAAGCCGGGCCGGTGCGAGCCGACCGTCAGGTACCACGCCACGGGCAGCAACAGCAGCTGGGTGATCACGGCCAGCCCTCGGCCCCAGCGCTTGCCGAGGATGAGCGCGCGGCCGGCGGCCAGCACCACCGCGCCGACCAGCACGAAGAACACCGCCGTGGCCTGGGAGTACCACCCGCTTGCGGGGGCGCCGTGGACCACGCGCTGGTCGCCCCCGACGGCGAACCGCACCACCAGCGCCACCGCCGTGACCAGCGCGGCCGTCCCCTGCACCGCCACCAGCAGCCCGGCCCCGCGCACGGCGGCCGGGGCGGCCCCGGGATTGCGGCGGAAGACGGTCACCCGCGTCAGCGTAGTCACCCCGCCACCGCCGGAGTTCCCCACAGCGCCGCCTTAAGGCGCCCGCATAAGCTCGTGCATCATGCGCGCCGTGCTGATCGTGAACCCGACCGCCACCTCCACGACTCCGGCCGGTCGCGACCTGCTGGCGCACGCGCTCAAGAGCCGCCTACAGCTCACCGTCGAACACACCCACCACCGCGGTCATGGCACCGAACTCGCGGAGAAGGCGGTCGCGGACGGCGTCGACCTGGTCGTGGTGCACGGCGGCGACGGCACGGTCAGCGGGGTGGTCAACGGTCTACTCGGCCGTCCAGGCTCGGCGTCGGGGCCCACCGGCCCGGTGCCGGCGGTCGCGGTGGTTCCCGGCGGTTCGGCGAACGTGCTGGCGCGCTCGCTGGGGATCTCGCGTGACCCGGTGGCCGCGACCAACCAGCTCATCCAGCTGATCGACGACTACAGCCGCCACCACACCTGGCGCCGCATCGGGCTGATCGACTGCGGTGAGCGGTGGGCCGTCTTCAACACCGGCATGGGCGTCGACGCGGAGGTGGTCGCCGCGGTCGAGGCCGAACGCGACAAGGGCGGCAAGGTCACGGCGTGGCGCTACATCCGCGCGGCGGTGCCCGCCGTGTGGGGCTACACCCGCCGCGAGCCGATGCTGCAGCTCGAATTGCCCGGCCGCGAACCCATCCCCGGGGTGAGTTTCGTGTTCGTCTCCAACTCCAGCCCGTGGACGTTCGCCAACGACCGCCCGGTGTGGACCAATCCCGGCTGCACCTTCGAGTCGGGGCTGGGAGTGTTCGCGCCCAAGAGCATGAAACCAATCCCGACGCTGCGCATCGTGCGGCAGATGTTCGCCAAACGGCCCAAGTTCGCGTTCGACCACCTCATCAACGAGGACGACGTGCCCTGTTTGCGGGTCACCTCGACCGGGGGTCCGGTCGCATGCCAGTTCGACGGGGATTACCTGGGCGTGCGCGAAAGCATGACGTTCCGGGCGGTTCCGGACGCGCTGGCCGTGGTCGCGCCTCCGCAAAAAGCCCACTCTGAGCTGCGGTAACGAAGCGCCCGGGGGTCAGGCGGCGAATATTTTGTGCGAGATCGGCGTCTGAGTGTAGTACAACGGAGTAATGGCCCGGCTACGGAACGGTCAAAGTGAGATTGCCCACGAGGTAACGCACGCTATTGACTTCTGTTGGGCCTGTGAAACGATCAAAAGGTTGCATGCAGAAATTTAGATAGGGGTACGGACCCTTTTCTTGTGCACGCGTTAACAGCCGAAGAAAATTGGCCGTGCGCCTTGCTGCGCACTCAGTGAGGAGTAACAACTTATGGATTGGCGCCACAAGGCGGTCTGTCGTGACGAAGACCCGGAGCTGTTCTTCCCGGTAGGGAACAGCGGCCCGGCGCTCGCGCAGATCGCTGACGCGAAACTGGTCTGCAATCGGTGCCCGGTGACCACAGACTGCCTTTCCTGGGCACTGAATACCGGCCAGGACTCGGGCGTCTGGGGCGGCATGAGCGAAGACGAGCGGCGCGCACTCAAGCGTCGCAATGCCCGGACGAAGGCCCGTAGCGGAGTCTGACTCGATTTAGACCACACAGCGCGGCCTCGACGAAAGTCGGGGCCGCGCTGTTGTGTGGGCGCACGCCTATATCGCCAATCGGGTGCGCCGGCCGATCGGCACCCGCAACACCACATCGGTGCCGCGCGACGGCGCTTGGCGCATGCCCAGCGTGCCGTCCAGTTCGGCCGACACCAACGTCCGCACGATCTGCAGGCCCAGGCTGTCGGACGTCTCCAGGCTGAAGCCGTCGGGCAACCCGCGGCCATCGTCGTGCACGACCACGTCGAGCCAGCGCGCCGACCGCTCGGCGCGGATGGTCACCGAGCCCTCTTGGGCGGCGGGGTCGAAGGCGTGTTCGATGGCGTTCTGGACCAGTTCGGTGATCACCATGATCAGCGCGGTCGCGCGGTCGGAGTCCAGCACGCCCAGGTCCCCGACTCGGTTGATCCGGATCGGCCGGTCGACCGACGCCACGTCGTTCATGATCGGCAGGATCCGGTCGATGACCTCGTCGAGGTTGACCTGCTCGTCGACCGACATCGACAGGGCGTCGTGCACCAGCGCGATGGACGAGACCCGGCGCACCGATTCGATCAGCGCCTCCCGGCCTTCGGCGTTGGCGGTCCGGCGGGCCTGCAGCCGCAGCAGTGCCGCCACCGTCTGCAGGTTGTTCTTCACCCGGTGGTGGATTTCGCGGATCGTCGCGTCCTTCGAGATCAGGGCCCGGTCGCGGCGCTTCACCTCGGTGACGTCGCGGATCAGCACCGCGGCGCCGGCGCTGGCGCCGTCGACCACCAGCGGCAGCGTCCGCAACAGCACCGTCGCGCCGCCGGCGTCCACCTCCATCCGCATGCTGCGCCCGCCGGCCAGCAGGTCGAGCACGTGCTCCGCCAGTTCCTGGGCCTCGAACGGGTCGGAGACCAGCGGCCGCGTGACCTTGACCAGGTTGCGGCCCTCCAGATCGGTGGTCAGGCCCATCCGGTGGTAGGCCGACACCGCGTTGGGACTGGCGTAGGCGACGACGCCGTCGACGTCCAATCGGATGAAGCCGTCACCGGCCCGCGGCGTGGAGCGCGACATGACCACGTCGCCCACGTCGGGGAAGGTGCCCTCGGCGAGCATGGAGACCAGATCCCGGGCGCAGTCCCGGTAGGCGGTCTCCAGGTGGCCGGACGCGCGGTCGGCCGCGACGGCGGTTTGATGCCGGGTGAGCACGGCCACCACCCGCCCGCCGTACCGCACCGGGGACGCCTCGACGTGCGGGCCGGGCAACCACGAATCCTCTTGCGCCGCTTCGCCATCCCGCTGGGCGATGCCGGAGTTGAAGGTCTCGGCGACGAGCGCCAGCCGGTCGGCGCCGACGACGCTGCCCACCGAATCGGTCAGCAGCACCGTAGGCGCGGTGTTGGGCCGGCACTGCGCCACGCACACCAACATGCCGTCGTCGCGGCGAACCCACATCAGGTAGTCGGCGAACGACAGGTCCGCCAGCAGCTGCCACTCCCCCACCACCGCGTGCAGGTGATCCACGGCGTTGCCGGGCAGCACGGTGTGTTCGGCAAGCAGGTCACCGAGAGTCGACATCGCTCACCCCACGGGCCGTTCCCCGGCAGCGGACAACAGAGGCTTCAAACTGTCTCGGGGCCTAGCTGATCACGGCAATCAGGTCGCCGGCCTGGATGACATCGCCCACCGAGACGCTCACCTTGCTGACCGTGCCGTCGACCTCAGCCAGGACCGGGATCTCCATCTTCATCGACTCCAGCAGCACCACGACGTCACCCTTGCCAATCTGGTCACCCTCGTTGACTACGACTTCGAGCACGCTGGCCACGATCTCGGCGCGCACATCCTCGGCCATCTTCACCCCACTCGTTTCGGCCATTGCGCAGGCTGGCTGCTGGTCCATTTAGCTTCCGTCAGGCTCGGTGTATATCGAACCACAGGCGCCCGGCCCACCGCGGCGCACGGCCCCCCGACAGGCCGTGCGAGAATGTGAGGCAAGCTAACGGGCGCCGGGCGCCCGGTTCTGATCAATCGACGGAGGTTTTCCGAAATGGCCAAACGGGGCCGGAAGAAGCGCGACCGCAAACACAGCAAGGCCAACCACGGCAAGCGGCCCAACGCCTGAGGAACCGCTACTGCGTCTCCCGGATGATGGTGGTCCGGCGGATCTCCAGCCGTAACCGCTCGCGCAGGCCCTCGGGGGCCTTCTCGCCTTTGCACTTGCTGGCGATCAACGTCTTGATCCGCTCCTCGAGGCCGTAATGCTTGAAGCAGCCGGGGCACGCCTCGAGGTGGCGGCGCAGCTGGTCCCGAGACTCGGGCGTGCATTCGCCGTCGAGCAGGAGCCAGACCTGGCGGATCACCTCGGCGCAGCCGACGGCGCCGTGGGCGTCGTCATTGGGGCACGTGTCGCTGGGGCCCGACAACTCGCTCATGACGACACCTCCTCGTGCGCCTGGTGGCCGCGGTTGAAGCCCCGCTCCTTGGCCACGTCAGCCAGCAGCGCCCGCAGTTGACGCCTGCCGCGGTGCAGCCGTGACATTACCGTCCCGATGGGCGTATCCATGATCTCGGCGATTTCCTTGTACGGGAAGCCCTCGACATCGGCGTAGTAGACGGCCATCCGGAATTCCTCGGGCAACGCCTGCAGCGCTTCCTTGATCTCGTCATCGGGCAGCGCCTCCAGCGCCTCCACTTCGGCCGAGCGCAGCCCGGTGGACGAGTGCTCCGCGTTGGACGCCAGCTGCCAGTCGGTGATCTCCTCGGTCGGGTACTCGGCCGGTTGGCGCTGCCTCTTGCGGTAGCTGTTGATGTAGGTGTTGGTCAGGATCCGGTACAGCCAGGCCTTGAGGTTGGTGCCGGCCCGGAACGAGCGGAAGCCCGCGTACGCCTTGACCATCGTCTCTTGCAGCAGGTCTTCGGCGTCGGCGGGATTGCGGGTCATGCGCAGGGCACCGCCGTACAGCTGGTCCAGCAGCGGAATCGCGTCGCGCTCGAAACGCGCCATCAGCTCCGCGTCCGTCTCCTGCGGGCCCGGCTCGGCAATCTCCTGTGCAGTCGCGCCGTCGCTGTCGGCCATGTCGATTACCCCGGTCCCTTCTGCTGCGGTGTCACCGGACAGCACTGAAAGCGCCACCGGGCTTGCCAGAACGCAAGCCAACTGCTCGGCACCCATTGGACGGTCCAACAGGCTCGTCGCCGCTGACACCAAACCGCTCCTCCCAATCTAGAGGCTGCCACCGACACTGTCTGCCCGGGTGGAGCCCACTGGAACTTCGAGACCGATTTCTTCAACAGCCGCGGCCGACGTGCTATTTCCCGGCGGAATCCGGGGCCGCCGTCCCCCGATCCGGCGGAGAGTGGGGGAACGTTAGTGTGACGCCATGTCCCTGAATGGCAAGACCATGTTCATCTCCGGCGCCAGCCGCGGCATCGGCCTGGCGATCGCCAAGCGCGCCGCCCAGGACGGCGCCAACATCGCCCTGATCGCCAAGACCGCCGAGCCCCACCCCAAGCTGCCGGGCACGGTGTATACCGCCGCCGAGGAGCTCGAAGAGGCGGGCGGGCGGGCCCTGCCGATCGTGGGGGACGTGCGCGACCCGGAGTCCGTGGAGGCCGCGGTGACCAAGACCGTCGAGCAGTTCGGCGGCATCGACATCTGCGTCAACAATGCGTCGGCGATCAACCTGGGGTCCATCACCGAGGTGCCGATGAAGCGGTTCGACCTGATGAACGGCATCCAGGTGCGCGGCACGTACGCGGTGTCGCAGGCCTGCATCCCGCACCTGAAGAAAGCGGACAACCCGCACATCCTGACGTTGTCGCCGCCCGTGCTGCTCGACAAGGAGTGGCTGAAGCCGACCGCGTACATGATGGCCAAGTTCGGCATGACCCTGTGCGCGCTGGGCATCGCCGAGGAGATGCGCGAGGCGGGGATCGCGTCGAACACCCTGTGGCCGCGCACCCTGGTGGCCACCGCCGCGGTGCAGAACCTGCTCGGGGGCGACGAGGCGATGGGCCGCGCGCGCAAGCCGGAGGTGTACTCCGACGCGGCCTACGTGATCCTCAACAAGCCCGCCCGCGAGTACACCGGCAACACCCTGCTCTGCGAGGACGTGCTGCTGGAATCCGGCGTCACCGACCTGTCGGTCTACAACTGCGTGCCGGGCGGGAAGCTGGGCGTCGACTTCTGGGTCGACGGCGTCAACCCGCCGGGATACACGGGTCCCTAGTCGGGCCAAGTTCTCGTGCCTCGTGCCGCCACGCCCGCGCTCGCCGCGTTGGTGAAAGCCGATGTGCCGCACGAGGTCGTCACATTCGACCACGATCCGCGCGAGCGCTCGTTCGGCGTCGAGGCGGTCAACGCGCTGACCGAGCGCGGCATCGCGCCCGACCAGATCTTCAAGACCCTCGTCATCGCGGTGCCAGGTGGGCTCGCCGTCGCGATACTGCCCGCGCCGGCCCGGCTTTCGCTGAAGGCGGCCGCCGCGGCGCTGGGGGTGACGAAAGCGAGCTTGGCCGATCCGGCCGCCGCCGAGCGGGCCACCGGCTACGTCTTGGGCGCCGTGTCCCCGTTCGGGCAACGCATGACCCTGCCGGCCGTGCTGGACACGGGCGCACTGGGCTGGGAGCGGGTGTACTGCAGCGCGGGTCGGCGGGGCTGGGACGTCGGCGTTTCGCCGCACGACCTGCTGCGCCTGACCGGCGCGGTCACCGCCGACATCCGCGGGTAGCCGCGCTTGTAACGCCATGGCGAAAACCGGCCGGATTTTTCGCGGTGGCGTTACGCTCCCGCCATGAACACGAAGCGATCCCGCGCCGCGACCCTGCTCGCCGCCGGTGTGCTGGGCGCCGCTGGGCTGCTGACCGCCGGCGTCGGCGTCGGCCATGCCGAAACGATCCAGACCGAGGGCAACTATCCCACCCGCGAGGCCTGCCAGAACGCCGGGCCAGGCGTCAAGGCGTCGACCCCGGGCAACTGGAACAACTTCTGGTGCATCCCGGATCGCAACGTCAACGGCAACTGGAAGCTGGTGCTCAGCAACTAAAAGCAGCCTAAAGAAGGCGGGCCTGCTCCGGCTCCGGGTCGGCCGGCTCGAGTAGCTGCGGCCCGTTGTTGCGGACGTTGTTGACCAGCGTCGACACCTCGCGCATCCGAATGCCCCTCACATCGGGTGGCCGGGTCAGCAGTTCGTCGTCGACCGGGGTGTCGGGGTCCAGCCACCGGTCCCACTGCGCCTCCGGCACCACCAGCGGCATCCGGTCATGGATCTCGGCCAGCTCGCCTGGCGCGTCGGTGGTGATGATCGTGCAGCTCAGCAGCGGCGAGCCCGCCTTGGCCGGCTTCCACACCGACCAGAGCCCCGCCATGAACAGCGGCTCGCCGTCCTCGCGGTACATGTAGAAGGGCGTCTTGCGGGCCTTCTTGCCGCCGGCCGCATCCGGGTTGACGCGCCATTCGTAGTAGCCGTCCATCGGGATCAGGCAGCGCTTAGACTTGGCGCTCGACCGGAACGCGGGCGAGGTGGTGACCTTGTCGGCGCGGGCGTTGATCAGCATCGGGCCCTTGGTCTCCGGCGCCCCGTCGGCATCGGCCTTCACCCACGGCGGGACCAGGCCCCAGCGCATCAGCCGCACCCGGCGGGTTGGCTCGTCGTCGGGGTCGGTGTGGCGGCTGACGACGGTCGCGATGGTGGACGTCGGGGCCACGTTGTAGTTGGGCGCACCGGCACCCTCGGAGGCGCCGGTGGCCTCGTCGATCGCCTTGATCTTCTGGGCCAGCAGCGCCGGATCGGTGGTGACCGCAAACCGTCCACACATAAGTTCCATGGTGGCAGAGCCACTGAGTCCTATTGGTGGCAGAAGTCAGTGACACGCCATGATGGAGCGGTGAGTATGTGGCCGGCCCCCAGCGCGCCGAAACCGGTGCACGCGACCGTGACCGTTCCGGGCTCCAAGTCGCAGACCAACCGGGCGCTGGTGCTGGCCGCGTTGGCGGCCGCGCAGGGGCACGGCACCCCGACCATCAGCGGGGCGCTGCGCAGCCGGGACACCGATCTGATGATCGGCGCACTGTGCACCCTCGGCTTGCGTGTCGACGGCGCCGGGTCAGAGCTGACGGTCGGTGGCCGGATCGCCCCGGGTCCGCAGGCGCGGGTGGATTGCGGCCTGGCCGGCACGGTGCTGCGCTTCGTCCCGCCGCTGGCGGCGCTGGCCGCGGCGGTGGTCGAGTTCGACGGCGACGAGCAGGCCCGGGCGCGGCCCATCGCGCCGCTGCTCGACGCGCTGCGCGGCCTGGGCGTGCCGATCGAGGGCTCGGGCCTGCCCTTCCGTGTCCACGGCGGCGGATCGGTCGCCGGCGGGACCGTGGACATCGACGCCTCGGCGTCCTCACAGTTCGTGTCGGGGCTGCTGCTGTGCGCGCCGTCGTTCACCGACGGCCTGACCGTGCGGCACACCGGGGCGACGCTGCCGTCCGCGCCGCACATCGCCATGACGGTGGTGATGCTGCGCCAAGCCGGGGTTGCGGTCGACGACTCGGTCCCCAACACCTGGCGGGTGCATCCTGGCCCGGTCGCGGCCCGGCACTGGCAGGTCGAACCGGACCTGACCAATGCCGTCCCGTTCCTGGCGGCGGCCGTGGTCAGCGGCGGGGCGGTGCGCATCACCGGGTGGCCCGAAGCCAGCGTGCAACCGGCCGAGCACATCCTTATGGTGCTGGGCAAGCTGAATGCCGTTGTCATCCAGGGTAATTCGTTCCTCGAGGTGCAGGGGTCGGCCGAACGCGACGGCTACCCGGGTTTTGAGGTCGACCTGCGCGATGTCGGCGAGTTGACTCCGTCGGTGGCGGCGCTGGCCGCGCTGGCGACCCCGGGCTCGGTGTCGCGGCTCTCCGGCATCGGCCACCTGCGGGGCCACGAGACCGACCGCCTCGCCGCGCTGCGCACCGAGATCAACAACCTCGGCGGCGACTGCACCGAGACGCCCGACGGCCTGGTGATCACTGCGACACCGCTGCACCCCGGCGTCTGGCGGGCCTACGCCGACCACCGGATGGCGATGGCGGGCGCGATCGTGGGGCTGCGGGTGGCCGGGGTCGTCGTCGACGACATCGGCTCCACCTCCAAGACGCTGCCGGAGTTTCCGGAGCTGTGGGCACACATGCTGGGGTCCGATATTTGAGGCCCGGCGATTACGACGAGTCCGATGTCAAGGTCCGCTCCGGCAGGGGCTCGCGACCGCGCACCAAGACTCGCCCCGAGCACGCCGACGCCGAGGCCGCGATGGTGGTCAGCGTCGACCGGGGCCGATGGGGGTGCGTGCTGGGCGGCGACCCCGAACGCCGGATCACGGCCATGCGGGCGCGGGAACTCGGTCGCACGCCGATCGTGGTCGGCGACGACGTCGACGTGGTGGGCGATCTGTCCGGGCGACTGGACACCCTGGCCCGCATCGTCCGCCGCGCGGAGCGGCGAACGGTGTTGCGCCGCACCGCCGATGACACCGATCCGACCGAACGGGTGGTGGTGGCCAACGCCGACCAGTTGCTGATCGTGGTGGCGCTGGCCGACCCGCCGCCGCGCACCGGCCTGGTCGACCGGGCGCTGATCGCCGCCTACGCCGGCGGCCTGACGCCCATCCTGTGCCTGACCAAGACCGACCTGGCCCCGCCGGAGCCGTTCGCCGAGCAGTTCGTCGACCTGGACCTCACGGTGGTGGCCGCGGGCCGCGACGACCCGCTGCTCGCGGTGGCCGACCTGCTCGACGGCAAGATCACCGTGCTGCTCGGGCACTCCGGCGTCGGCAAGTCGACGTTGGTGAATCGCCTTGTGCCAGAGGCGGAACGGGCGGTCGGCGAGGTCACCGACATCGGCCGGGGCCGGCACACCTCCACCCAGTCGGTCGCGCTACCGCTGGCAACCTCCGGCTGGGTGATCGACACCCCGGGCATCCGCTCGTTCGGGCTGGCGCACATCGAGCCCGAGGACGTGCTGATGGCGTTCTCCGACCTGGCCGGGGCGATCGAGGACTGTCCGCGCGGCTGCGGGCACATGGGCCCGCCGGCCGACCCCGAATGCGCGCTGGACGCGCTGTGCGGCCCGGCCGCCCGCCGCGTGGCCGCGGCCCGCCGGCTGCTGGCCGCGCTCAACCAGACTTAGCCAGCCGCATGCCGAGCTCGTCGGGCGCCACCTTGTGGCCCTGCGCGCACCGGATTTCGACGCTCGCCTCGGCGCCGCACCCCAGATGGGTCAGCCGGAGGCGGTTGCGCCCGGGCAGGTGGCGCCGGCCCCACTCGAACATCGCCCACACCACCGGCATGAAGTCGATGCCGGCCTCGGTGAGCACGTATTCCTCACGACGGCGCTGCCCCGGCTCGTGGTAGGGCTGCCGCTTCAGCAGCCCCAGCTCAACCAGTTCAGACAGCCGCGCCGAGGTGGCGGCCTTGGTGATGCCCACCCGACGGGCGAAGTCATCGAAGCGCGTGGTGCCGTAGTAGGCCTCGCGCATGATGAGCATCGCCGACTTGGTGCCCACCACCGCCATGGTCTTTTCGATCGCGCACTCGCCGACCGCCGACCACGCGTCGCGGTCGGCCAGCGGTCCCTGTAACAGTGTCATAAATCACTCTCCGAGCTGGGTTGCTTTCAGTGTACCTAGATGTTTACCTGGGTACAGCGATCTATACTTAGATCGTCGGACTCAAGGAGGAGCCATGAACCGCGACGCCGTCATCGTCGGAGCCGTCCGCACGCCCATCGGCAAGGGCAAGCCCACCGGGGCGCTGCACGACGTCTTGCCCGCCGACCTGCTGGCGCACAGCCTGCGCGAGCTGGTGGCGCGCACGGGCGTGGACCCGGCGCAGATCGACGACGTCATCGCCGGCGCCGTCGCCCAAGTCGGCGACCAGGCGGTCAACATCGCCCGCAATGCGCTGCTCGGCGCCGGATTCCCCGAGTCGGTTCCCGGTGTCACGATCGACCGGCAATGCGGCAGCAGCCAGCAGGCCATCAGCTTCGCCGCCCAGGGCGTGCTCTCCGGCGCCTACGACCTCGTCGTCGCCGCCGGCGTGGAGTCGATGGGCCGCGTCCCGATGGGAACCTCGGTTTTGCCGGGTAGCAATCCCTTCGGTGCGGACATGACGCGGCGCTATCCCGACGGCCTGGTGCCGCAGGGCATCAGCGCCGAACTGATCGCGGCGCGGTGGGGCTTCTCGCGCACCCAGCTCGACGAGTTCTCGGCCGCCAGCCACGACAAGGCCGCCCGCGCCAGCAAGGATGGTCTCTTCGACAACGAGCTCATCCCGATCGCCGGCCTGTCCGCCGACGAATTCATCCGGCCCGGCACGACGGTCGAGACGCTGGCCGGTCTGCGGCCGGCGTTCTACAGCGAGACGATGAAAGCCCGCTTCCCGCAGATCAATTGGGAGATCACCGCCGGCAACTCCTCACCGCTCTCCGACGGCAGCGCCGCGGTGTTGATCACCACCAGCGAAACCGCCAAGCGGCTCGGCCTGCGCCCGCTGGCCCGCATCCACACCACCACCGTGGTCGGGTCGGATCCGCTGTACATGCTGACCGGGGTCATCCCGGCCACCGAAATGGTGCTCCAGCGCGCGGGATTGACGCTGGCCGACATCGATCTGTTCGAGGTCAACGAGGCCTTCGCGCCCGTCGTGCTCGCCTGGGCGCACGACACCGGCGCCGATCTGGCCAAGACGAACGTCAACGGCGGCGCCATCGCGATCGGCCACCCGCTGGGCGCCAGCGGCGCCCGCATCATGACTACGCTGGTGAATGCTTTGGAACAGCGCGGCGGGCGGTACGGCCTGCAGACGATGTGTGAGGGCGGCGGCATGGCCAACGCCACCATCATCGAGCGAATGGGCTGATGACGATGTCGTCGTCCAGCGTCTCGAAAGTCTTTGTCATCGGCGGCACCGGCGCCCAGGGGATGCCCATCATCGGCGCCCTGGTCGCCGACAAGAGATACTCCGTGCGATTCCTCAGCCGCGACCCCGCCTCCCGACGAGCCAAGGAGTTGCTCGCCCTCGACAACGTGTCGGTGTTGGAAGGTTCGTTCGCCGACGAAGCGAAGCTACGGGAAGGATTCCGCGGTTGCGATGCGGCATTCGTCAACATCGACGGGTTCAACACCGGTGAGAAGACCGAGATGTATTGGGCCATCCGCAGTTACGAGATAGCCATCGAGGAAGGAGTCAAGTTCTTCGTCTACGGAAACCTCGACTACGGACTCAAGAAGGCGGGATACGACTCCCGATTCCGCACCGGCCATTATGACGGCAAGGGCCGGGTGGGTGAGTGGATCCTGTTCCAGAATCGGGTGAACGGCGACCGGATGGGAGCCGCGGTGTTCACGTCGGGTCCATACATCGAGATGGCGATCTCACCCGGGACACCGATGGCGCCCACCATCGAGGACGGTGTGGTGACGTGGCGGCTTCCACTCGGCGAGGGCGCCGTGCCCCACGTGGCTCTCGAAGACTGCGGCTATTACGTCCGGTGGCTTTTCGACCATCCCGAACGCGCGAGCGGCATGGATCTCGAAGTCGCCATCGACCAGGTCCGGTATGCGGAGCTTGCCGCGGCGTTCGAAAAGGTCACCGGGCACCCGGCCCGCTACATCGACACCGATCTGGACACCTATTGGCGCGAGGGCCCCATGAGCAGGGCCGCCGATGCGCCCGCCGGGTACAACGCCGACCCGAACGACAAGAGCACCATGAACATCCGCGACAACTTCACCGGATTCTGGAACTTGTGGAAATACGAAGTCATCAAGCGCGATTACGGCTTGCTCGACGAGATTCACCCGAACCGAATCAGGAACGCCGAGGAGTGGGTCCGCAGAGAAGACGGGTTGGGACGGGCGCTGGGCAAGGGCGGCCTGTGGGACCGGGTTCAACCGGAGAACCGGACTCCGATCCTCAAGGTTGGCGAAGATCGAAGGACAGGGAGATTATGACCGAGACTGAGTTCAACGGCGTACGGGTGCGCTTCGACAGCGCCAAGAGCTACGACGAGCTGCTCGCCGCGCTGCTGGCCGACATCGGCGAGCGGCCCGTCCCCATCAACGAGATCGCCAACCGGCACGACGACTGGGAGTCATACCGGCAAGAGATCGAAACCCATGTCGGGCCAAGCGGATTCATGCTTTTCGGCAGCTTCGATCACGGGGCATGGATCACCAGGACCGGCATCGACCGCAAGGCGATCCGCGTCATCCTCGGCAACCCGTTGATCGCGATCACGATGCTGCGCCACGATGTGACGGCCGGCCTGTTCGCCCCGGTCGAACTCTTGATCACCGACGAGCCGGCGGGCAGCAGCTTGACCTACGTCAAGCCGTCATCGCTGATGGTCGTCGAGCCAAACCCCGAATTGCTCAGCGCCGCTGGCGAACTCGACGCCAAGCTGGCGACGCTGGCCGCCAAGGTGACCGCGTAGCTCAGAGCCAGCCGGTGCGGGCGGCGGCGACCGGCTCGGGCGGCGACGGGGCCAACTCCCCGTCGCGCACGCCGTCGAGCATGCGTTTCACCGCCGCCACGATCTCCGGCGCGGCCGCGGCCAGGCCGGCCTTGTCGGCCTCGGGGACTCCGTCGGGATCGACGCCCGCCCGCGCCAGCACGGCGGCCGGGTCGGAGAGCTGATCGGCCAGCCAGGCCACCGGGTCGGCAGACAGCTCGGGGACGAAGTGCCGGCGCGCGGGCTCCCACCCGTTGAACTTCGGGTGGTGATGGGCCCGGTCCAGGGTCCCGGGCGGGCTTTCGGTGGAGCCGAAGAGGTCCACCCGCCACACCGGACGGTTGAAGCCGATCGGGACGCCGGCGTAGATCGACCCTTGCGGCTCGTCCCGGTCGACGAGGCGCAGTTCCAGCCGGACGCCCCGCTCCGGCGTTTCCTGACCTTCCTGCGGGCGCGGGTCGACGAAGAACATGTCGCCGACGACGACACCCAGGGTTTCGAATCCGAACGCTGCGAGCATGCCTTCGAGCGTAGTCCCGGCGGCCACTGCGGTCAGGCGCTGATCTCCTCGGCCACCGGTTTGGGCAGCACTTCGAGGTAGTCGGCGAATGCGATGTCTCGACGTCGACGTTGTCGCTGGCCAGCGCCGGGTATGGCGAACGGCGGACGCGCCGCCCGCCGCCTTCGCTGCGGGAGGCTAGGCCGCCAGGTCGTCGGCGAGCCGAGCGTTGCGCTGCGTGCGCTTGCCGCGCCGCCAGCCACGCACGGTCGCGATCGCGGTCTTCAGCCCGCGCCGCCGGCCGGTCTGCGGGTCGGTGCCCGCGAAACCGGGCTCCAGTTCGGCGAACATCCGCTCGCTGCGGGTTTCCGGGGCGTTGTCGGCGTCGTCGCGCAGGTAGGAGTTCGGCAACGACAGCTTGGCCAGCGTGCGCCAGGTCTTGCCGTACTGCACCAGGAACGAGCCGGTGGTGTAGGGCAGGTCGTACTTGTCGCAGACCTCGCGCACCCGCACCGAGATCTCGTGCAACCGGTTGCTCGGCAGGTCGGGGTAGAGGTGGTGCTCGATCTGGTGGCACAGGTTGCCGCTCATGAACCGCAGCGCGGGCCCGGCCTCGAAGTTGGCGCTGCCCAGCATCTGGCGCAGGTACCACTGCCCCTTCGTCTCGCCGACCATGTCGGTCTTGGTGAATTTCTCTGCGCCGTCGGGGAAATGGCCGCAGAAGATGACCGCATTGGCCCACACGTTGCGGATCACGTTGGCGACCGCGTTTGCCTTCACCGTGGATCGGTATGTCGCGCCAGGCGACAGCGCGGTCAGCGCCGGGAACGCGACGTAGTCCTTGACCACCTGCCGGCTGGCCTTGGCCAGGAACTCGTCGACCCGCTGGCGGGCGTCGTCGTGGTCCATCCGCTTCTTGGCGATCTTGCCGAGCTCCACGTGCTGCAGGCCGACGCCCCACTCGAAGAGGAGGGCGAGCATCGTGTTGTAGACCAGGTTGAACATGTTGAAGCGCTTCCAGCGCTGGTCGCGGGTGACGCGCAGCAAGCCGTAGCCGACGTCGTCGTCCATCCCGAGGATGTTCGTGTACTTGTGGTGCACGAAGTTGTGGGTGTAGCGCCAGTGCTTGGACGACCCGCTCATGTCCCACTCCCACGTCGAGGAGTGGATCTCCGGGTCGTTCATCCAGTCCCACTGGCCGTGCATGACGTTGTGGCCGATCTCCATGTTCTCGATGATCTTGGCCACGCCCAGCGTCACGGTCCCGGCCCACCAAGCCGAGCGGCGGGAACTCGCGGCCAGCAGCAGCCGGCCGGAGACCTCCAGCGCCCGCTGGGCCGCGATGGTGCGGCGGATGTAGCGGGCATCCCGCTCGCCGCGCGAGTCTTCGATGTCCTGACGGATGGCATCCAGCTCAACGGCCAGGTTTTCAATGTCGGCGTCCGTCAGATGGGCGAATACGTCGACGTCGGTGATCGCCATCGTCTTCTTCTCCCTACGGTTCGATTGATCGGCCCTAAACCAGGTCCAGACCTACGCTATCGTAACCTACGAATCCGTAGGTTACCAATGAGTAGCACTTAGATGTCGAGCACGCAGTCGCCCGAGGCGGCCGAGATACAGGTCTGAATCCGGGTACCCGGATCGTGCTCCGCGCCGGTGCGCAAATCGCGAACGTGACCCTCCACCAGAGGAACCACACACGACTGACATATACCCATCCGGCAGCCGAATGGCATCTGCACGCCGGCACCCTCCCCGGCGTCCATCAACGACGTGGCGGCGTCCGCCGCTACCGCGCGGCCGCTCCGGGCGAACGTGACCGTTCCGCCCGCGCCCGCCGGCGCGGCCTTGGACACCGCGAACCGCTCCAGGTGCAGCTGGTCGCCGATGCCCGCCGCAGACCAGATCTTCTCCGCCTGGGTCAGCATTCCCTCCGGCCCGCAGGCCCACGTGTGACGGTCGCGCCAGTCCGGCACCTCGTGGTCGAGCAGGGCAAGGTCGAGCCGGCCCTGGGCGCGGGTTTCCCGCAGCTTCAGTCGGTAGCCCGGATGCTCGGCGGCCAGCGCGGCCAGCTCGGCGCGAAACATCGCATCGGACTCGGTGGGCGCCGAATGCACGTGCGCGATGTCACCAATCTGGTTGCGCCGCACGAGGGTTCGCAGCATCGACATCACCGGCGTAATTCCGGATCCGGCGGTGAGGAAGAGGATCGACGGCGGCGCCGGGTCGGGTAGCACGAAGTTGCCCTGCGGCGCGGCCAGCCGGACGATGGTGCCGCGCGCGACGCCGGCCACCAGGTGGCTCGAGAGGAACCCCTCGGGCATCGCCTTGACGGTGATGGTCACGGTGCGCGCGGAGCCGGACGTCGCGGCGGGACTCGACGTCAGCGAGTACGACCGCCAGCGCCAGCGCCCGTCGATCAGCAGGCCGATCCCGATGTACTGGCCCGGCTGGTAGTCGAAGTTGAAGCCCCACCCCGGCTTGATCACCAGGGTCGCGGAATCCTCCGTCTCGCGGCGCACCTCGAGGACGCGGCCCCGCAGTTCACGCGCGGACCACAGCGGGTTCGCCAGATGCAGGTAGTCGTCGGGCAACAACGGTGTGGTGATGCGCGCGGCGATCTTGCGCAGCGCGTGCCAGCCGGGATGCCGGTCCGCGCCCGCGACAACGGGTCGCGTGGTTTCGACGACGTTGCCCACGATGGAGGGGTTACGTCTGCCCAGCGGAAGCTCCTGCTCATTACGCGGCGTCTTGGTTGCGCTCACCATTGTGGTCGATTCCTGGGGCGTCACGAAACCTACGGTACCGTAACCTACGGTTGCGTAGCTAGGCCCGCGCGCCGCGAACGCATCACATGGGCGTCAGAGCAGCTCCAGCAGAAACGGCAGCTCCTGGTTGGCGTACCAGGCCAGGTCGTGGTCCAGCGCGTCGCCGACGATCAGCTCGGCATCCTCGTCACCCAGGTCGGCGGCGTCGATGACCTCGATCGCCTTGGTCACGTCCGGCTCGGCCGCCGCGTTGTCGACATACGCGGCGACCACATCTTCCAGCGCGACTGGCGCACCGAGTCGCACCACGGCGTCGTCGAGGTCCGGGCGGTAGCGGACGTCGCCGACCTCGGCGGCCAGCACCGCGCGCCGCGGCGGCAGGGCCCCGCCCTCGGCTTCCGGGCCGGCCAGCAGGCGCAGCGACGCCAGCGCGGCCTCGCGCAGCGCGACCTCGGCGAGCTCGTCGTCGTCCCCCTCGGCGTAGGACTCCCGCAAGGTCGGCGTCAGCGCGAACGCGGTGCCGTTGACGGGCATCAACGAGCCGTCGGCGACCAGCCGCTGCAACATGGCCAGCGTGGCCGGGATGTAGACCAGCGTCACGAATCCCCCATCAGTGTGGCCGCATAGTCGTCCACGTACTTGGACAGCTCACGCGGCGGGCGCTGGTAGTTCCCGCTCACCACCGGGGTCTTGGGCAGTTTGACGTGCGGCCGCTCGACGTCGTGATATTCGATGGTAGCCAGCAGATGCGCCATCATGTTCAGCCGCGCGTGCCTTTTGATGTCCGATTCCACAACGTACCAAGGGCTGACCGGGGTGTCGGTGTGCACCATCATCTCGTCCTTGGCGCGGGAATAATCCTCGCGTTTGTACAGCGATTCGGTGTCCATCGGGCTTAGTTTCCATTGCCGCACAGGGTCAGTCAGCCGCGCCTTGAACCGCCGCAGCTGCTCGTCAGCGGAGACCGAGAACCAATATTTGCGCAGCAGGATCCCGTCGTCGATCAGCATCTGCTCGAAGATCGGGGTCTGCCGCAAAAACAGGGCGTGCTCTTGGGGCGTGCAAAATCCCATGACTTTTTCCACGCCGGCGCGGTTGTACCACGACCGGTCGAACAGCACGATTTCGCCTTTGGCGGGCAGGTGGGCAATGTAGCGCTGGTAGTACCACTGGCCGCGTTCCCGATCGGTGGGCGCGGGCAACGCGGCAATGCGGGCAGCGCGCGGGTTGAGGTATTCGGTGATCCGCTTGATGGTTCCGCCCTTGCCCGCCCCGTCGCGGCCCTCGAAGATCACCACCAGGCGCTGGCCGGTGTGCCGCACCCACTCCTGCAGCTTCACGAATTCCGTTTGCAGGCGGAACAATTCGGCGCGGTATACGGCTTCGGAGATCTTGGGCGCTTTAGGTGCCGCCGATTTCGCCGGTTTCGTCTTGGGGCTTTTCGTCGCGGTGCTCACATCAACGAATGATAGAACCGGCCACCGCTTTCACCTGGACTAATTACCGGGAAGCTTCCAGCAATTCCTCGAGCGATTGGCTCAACAAGCCGGGCAGCAAGTCCACGTCGCTCATTGCCTCGCGGTCGGCGTTGATGCCGAAATACAGCATGCCGTTGTAGGACGTCACACTGATGGCCAGCACCTGATTGTGCAGCAGCGGCGGCACGGCGTAGGTCTCCAGCAGCTTGGTACCCGCAATGTACATCTGCGACTGGGCCCCGGGCGCGTTGGTGATCAGCAGGTTGAATGTCCGCCTGGAGAAGGTCGGGAACCTGGTGGCGACGCGGATACCCATGGCGTGCAGCGTAGGTGGCGCGAAGCCCGACAGGGTGACGATCGTCCTGGCGTCCACCAGGCGCGCACCCGTCGGGTTCGATTCGGTGGCGTGCGCGATCTGCGACAGCCGCACCACCGCGTTCGGCTCCCCCACCGGCAGGTCGACCAGGAAGGGCATCACCTGGCTGATGGCCTGGCCGGGCCCGGTCGCGTCGAGCTGGCCGTCGGCGTAGACCGGCAGCGGCGCCATGGCCCGCACCGTCGCGGTCGGCGACACCGCCACCCCGCGTGACATCAGCCAGTTGCCCAGCGCGCCGGCGATCACCGCGAGCACCACGTCGTTGACGTCGCAGTCGTACCGCGCGCGCACCGCGCGGTAGTCGTCGAGGTTGCCGCACGCCACCGTGAACCGCCGGTGACGCGAAACGGTGGCATTGAGCGGGCTGCTGGGTGCGGTGCCGCGGGCGACGGTGCGGGCGAAATCGAGGACTCGGCGCCCGGCGGCGAGGAGTTCGCCATGGTTGGTCATCAGCCCGCCGATGGCCGACCCGACGGCCTGCACCTGGGTACCCGGCCCCGCGAACCAGTCGCCGATGGCGCCGAAGATCAGGCGCGCGTCACCCGGGTCGCGCTCCGGGACCCAGATGTCCTCGGGGAACGCCGGCGGCCGTTTGGTGCGATCGGCGATGACGTGGTTGATCTCCAGCGCCGTCATGCCGTTGATGAGGGCTTGGTGCGACTTGGTGTAGAGGGCGACCCGGTTCTTGGACAGTCCCTCGACCAGATACATCTCCCACAGCGGCCGCGTCTTGTCCAACGGCCGGGCGGCCAGGCGGGCGATCAGGTCGTGCAGCTGTTCGTCGCTGCCCGGCGACGGCAGCGCGGAGCGCCGCACGTGGTAGGTGATGTCGAAGTCGCTGTCGTCGACCCACACGGGGCGGGCCGAGCCGACCCGGACCTCCCGGACCTTCTGCCGATAGCGCGGGATCTGGGGTAGCCGTTGTTCGACGGTGGCCAGCAGCGTCTCGTAGCTCAATCCCGCGCGCGGCCGGCGCAGGATCGACAGCGATCCGACGTACATCGGGGTGGCCGTGTTTTCCAGCCGAAAAAACGACGCGTCCGATGGGGACAGCCGGGTCACCATAGGGGCGCAGTCCTCCTCGTCGAATCATCGCCCTGTTACTTAAGGAGATGTGCCCCGCCCACGGTAACCGCCTCACCGGGTCCCGGCCGAGCGCGGGTACGCGCGGGCCGCGGTTGTGCCATGATGACCACTGCCTGCCACTCTCCAGCGGGCTCACGGTTCGACCGACGAGTTGGAGAGTGCGTGGTGAACACCAGTCCTGTCGCGGGTCCGTCCGACGCCTTCGCCGTCCTGCCCGTCGTCGACTACGAGCCTCCCCCGCAGGACGTCGGGCGCAACGTCCCCGCGTGCCGGCCATCGGCGCGCGCGCCGCTGCGCCGGCGCAGCCCCCACCGCTACCCGCCCGGGCGGCAACCGGCGGAGCCGGCCCACGCCGCCACGTCACCGCAGATGCGCCAGGCCGCGGCGTTCGCCGACGCGGCGCTGCGCCGCGTGCTGGAGGTCATCGACCGCCGGCGACCGGCCGCGCAGCTGCGCCCGTTGCTGGCGCCCGGCCTAGTGGATTCCGTGGTCGCGGTGGGCCATTCGGCCGCGGGGCACGCGGGCGCCGCGGTGCTGCGGCGGGTGCGGCTGCAGCCGGCCGGCCCCCGAGACCCCGATGCCGCCGCCGAGGTCTCCGGCTCCTACAGCCGCGGGAACCGGATGCACGCCATCGCCTGCCGTGTCGAACGGGTGCCCGCCGACGCCGGCGCCCGCTGGCTCGTGGTGGCCCTGCACATCGGCTGACCGCCAGCACTCACGGCCCGGCGGCGGGCGCCAGCGGACCACTCGTGTAGCGGGCGAGCACGGGACCCAGGATCGCCATGATGAACACGTACGACGTCGCCAGCGCGGCGACCGCGGGGATCGACGTGCCGGCCAATCCGATGATGATCAGCGAGAATTCGCCCCGGGCGATGAGCGCGGTGCCCGCGCGCAGCTGCCCGCGCCGCGCCACCCCGTCGCGCCGGGCGGCGAAGATCCCGGTGGCCACCTTGGTCGCCGCGGTCACCGCGGCCAGTATCAGGGCCGCGGGAAGCATCGGGATCAGCGCGTGGGGGTCGACCGAAAAGCCGATGGCCAGGAAGAAGATCGCGGCGAACAGGTCCCGCAGCGGGCCCAGCACCCGGCGCGCGCGTTCCGCCGTCTCGCCGGTCAGCGTGAGCCCCACCAGGAACGCGCCGACGGCGGCGGATGCGTGCAGGGACTCGGCCAGCGCCGCCACGATCAGGGTGATGCCGAGCACCCGGAGTAGCAGCTGTTCGGAGTCGGGGTGTTCGACGAGCCGGCCGACGTGGTGGCCCCACCGGTAGGACGCGGCGAACGCCGCCAGCAACGCGGCCACCGCCACCACCATGCCGCCGACGGCGCGCAGCCACCCGCCGCCCGCCGCCAGCACGGCGAACAGCGGCAGGTAGGCCGCCATCGCGAAGTCTTCGAGCACCAGCACAGACAGCACCGCCGGCGTCTCCCGGTTACCCAGGCGGTGCAGATCCTCCAGCAGCCGCGCGATGACACCCGACGAGGAGATGTAGGTGACGCCGGCCAGGCACAGGATCGCCGCGCCGTTCAGTCCGAGCATCCAGCCCGCGATCGCGCCGGGCGCCGCGTTGAGCACGATGTCGACGCCCGCCGACGGCAGGTGGTGGCGCAGGCTGGTGGCAAACTCGGCGGCGGAGAATTCCAGGCCCAGGGTCAGCAGCAGAAGCACGACGCCGATGGGCGCGCTCGTCGTGATGAACTGGCCGCCCGCGTCCAGCGGGAGGATCCCGCCCTTGCCCAGCGATAGGCCCGCGAGCAGGTAGACCGGTATCGGCGACAGGGCGAATCGGCGTGCGACCGCGCCCAATACGGCCAGCACTGCCAGGAGGGCGCCGAGCTGTAGCAGCAGCGCCCACGACACTTGCACGACTTAGCCCTTGTCGATTATCTGCTCGACACCGGCGATGCCGTCATGGGTTCCGATGACTATCAAAACGTCTCGCGCATGGAGCATTTCGGCCGGCCCGGGTGAGGCGAGCACCTCCTCGTTACGCACGATCGCGACGATGGAGGCGCCGGTGCGGGTGCGGGCGTGGGTGTCGCCCAAGGGGTGATCCACGAAGGGACTGTTGGCCAGGATGTGAACTTGCCCCGTCTCGAGTCCCGGTATTTCCCGCGCCAGCTCGGTGAACCGCTCCGCGATCCGGGGCGCCCCCAGGATCTGGGCCACCGCCTCGGCCTCTTCGTCACTGAGGTGCAGGAGCGGCCGGGCCTCGTCGGGATCCTCCCGGGCGTACACGACGACCTCGAAGTCGCCGCTGCGCCGGGCGATGATGCCGATGCGGTCGCCCTTGTGATCGGTGAATTCGTAGCGAAGGCCGACGCCCGGCAGCAGCACCTCCTTGACATCCATACCGTCAATCCTGACAGGTGGGAGGGGGGCGCCGGCACCGGATCGCCGACCTCCTGCCGAACTGCTAGAGAATCAGCCTTGCCGCGCCATCCCCGCCGTGCGGCGGCGCGGAATCGGCACCAGCATCGACACCTCGCGGCGGTAATCGACGTATTGGTGGCCCAGCACCGCGATCAGGTCCCGCTCCTCCAGCTGGGTGGCGACCAGGATGTAGAGCGTCATGGCCACCGAGAACAGTAGGTGCCCGGCGGTCATGACGGGCGCGGCCCAGAACGCGATGCCCATCCCGAGCATCAGCGGGTGTCGCACCACGCGGTAGAGGAGCCGGACGCGGAATTCGACGCTGGTGTAGGGCTGTTGGCGCGAGGCCAGGTACACCTGCCGAAGCCCGAACAGGTCGAAGTGGTTGATCAGGAACGTCGCCAGCAGCGCGATCGCCCAGCCGAGCCAGAACAGCGCCCAAAGCAGCGCGCGGGCCGCCGGCATCCGCACATCCCAGATGACCGTCGGCATCGTCCGCCACTGCCAGTACATCAGGGCGAGCACCACGCTCGAGAACACCACGTAGGTGCTGCGCTCGATCGACGACGGCACGAAGCGTGCCCACCACCGCTTGAACGCGGGCCGGGCCATCACGCTGTGCTGCACCCCGAACAGGGCGACCAAGGCCGCGTTGATTCCGATGGCCTCGGCGATGGGCGCGGCGAGCCCACGATCGACGCTTCGGGGCACCGCGAAGTTGCCCACGAAACCGATGAGATACAGAAAGGCCGCGAGAAAGAGCAGGTACGCCGCGGCGCCGTAACCAAGCGTCAGATATCGCCTCATGCGCCAAGTGTCCGCCGCGTGGACGCGCTCGACCATAGGTCGTTTGCCTCATCTTTGCTGAGCGGGGACTAGGTATTTTTGACCAGTCCGTTGCGCAGCGCGTACATGCTGGCGCCGATGCGGTTCGATACGCCGATCTTGGCGTAGGTGCGCTCGACGTGGTTGCGGGCGGTCTTCTCGCTGATCACCAGCGACGCCGCAATGTCCTTGTTGGAGGCGCCGCGCGCGACCAGGCACAGCACTTCGATCTCCCTGGGGGTCAACCCGTCCGGCCGCACGTTGGGCCGCTGCGCGGGTTGGCCCGCCGCGTGCAGCACCGCTTCGACGGCGACCGATTCGAGCTCCCCGGCCAGCGCCCGGCCCCGCAGCCGCCGGGCCGCCGCGTCCGGGGACATCGGTTCGCGATAGGGCCTGGGCTCGCAGGCGGACTGGTAGCTGACCGCGGCGGCCAGGATGCGGTCCGGCAGACCGAGCGCGGAGCCGGCGAGCCCGCGCGGATATCCGGAACCGTCCAGGCATTCATGGTGATTGCCCGCGACCTCCGCGAGCTGGCGCAGTCCCGGCACCTGGTTGAGGATGCGCACCGTCAGATACGGGTGCAGCCGGACGCGTTCGGATTCCGATGCCGTCAGCGGCCCTTCCCGCGACCAAATCTGGTTCGACACCCCGATGCGGCCCAGGTCGTGGACATGACCCGCGCGTCGCGTCAGAGCCACCGCGTCGGCGTCGACGCCCGCGGCCCGCGCGGCGTCCCCGGCGAGCCGGGCTACCGCGCGCGAATGCCCAAGTGTAAAAGGGCATTTCAGGTCGACGAAGTCGCCGAGGGCCACGAGCAGGGCGTCCAGCGATTGGTCGTCGAGCGCCTGATGCCGATCGGGCGCGGCGGCCAGTGCGGCGGCCCACGCGTCGTCGGCCGGTGGGCCGGCCAGGATTTCCTCGGCGTGGCGCAGGAAGGCGTCGGCGACCTGGGGGTCGAATTGGCCGCCGCGCCGGTCGCGCACCATGGCCTCGGCCCCCGCGACGCCGTAGGTGCGGTGGTGCACCTCGACCATGTCGGCCAACTGAGCGATCCGCATCTGGATCGGGATCTCGTCGCCCCGGGCGCCGGCGGGCAGCCCGCCGCCGTCGTAGCGCTCGAATGCGAACGCCACGGCCGCCTGCACGTTGGGCCCCAGGCCCATTCGGTCGGCCAGGACGGCCGCCGAGGTGCAATGCGAGTGGATCAGGCGGGAGATGTGGCCGCGCGCGTTGGCGAAAAGCGTTGCCATGACGCTCAACCGGTGCGCCAGCGGCTGGCCGCGGCCCACGTTGCCGGCCAGGAAGCGCAGGTAGGGAAGCCCGGACCAGTCCACGAGATACGAGTCGTGGCGCACGGCGATGTCGTCGCCGAACCACCGTGCGTATTCGTGGGAGTCGGCGTGACAGCCGATCCACATGATCAGGGTCGTGTAGTAGGTGCAGTCCCGTTGCTCGGTGTCGAGCCCGAGCCGGTCGGCGAGCCTGGTCGCGATGAGCGCCGCCCGCAGCATGTGCTCGGCGGGCTGGCCCAGGCCGAGGTCGATCGCCACCGACAGCGCCGCCAACAGCTCCGCCCGGGTCGGCAGTTCGGGCTCCGACATGGGCCTCATTGTGCCCAGCTCATCGGTCCGCGGTCAGCCGATTGGCACGGTACGTCCGACGGCATGGTGGCGCCCGGCGTCGAAGGTCTCAAAATGGCCCGCGCCCACCACGAACAGGCCGCGTTGCGGCGGCCGGAAACCGGCCAGCCGCGGTTGATTCGGCAGCGGCCCGACCGGCCCGAGGTCCGTCCCGCGCCAGGCAGCGCGCGAATGGGCCACCGACCACACCTGCGCCGGGGCGATCATGAACCGCTGCCCATTGGGCGCGGTGCCGGAGAGGCGGACGCTGCCGGCCCGCAGGGTCGGGCCCGCGGCTCGGCCCAGGGTGGCCAACACCGCGCGGTTGGTCCACGCCCAAGCCGGCAACCGCCCGCCGACCGCACTCATCAGCCGAGTGGACGCGGTGGTGGTGATGTCGATGTGCCAGGCGAGCAGTCCCGGGATCTCGACGAACAGCGACCACGGGGTGACCCAGGCGACGTCGATGTCGCACTGCACCGCATCGTTGGGGGTCGCCGAACTGAAGAAGCGGGCGCAGCTCTGCGGCCCCGGCGTCGTCGCGTAGAAGGTCCACGCGCCGTCGGGGTCGCGGTGCCACACCGACCGGTAGCCGGGCGAGAAGGACGTGGCCGGAAAGACCCGCAGCGCCAGATAGTGTCCGCCGGCGAATGGAAGGCCCATCACGCCGAAGCCGACGAACCGTTCGTCGTCTCCGGATGGCAGGTCGGGATGTTGCAGGACGGCCGTGGCGGCGTCCAGTGGGGTGCGTGCTTTGCTCATGCCGTGAATCGTGTGCGCGGGAGTGCCGTTGCCGCATGGGGCGGGTGCCTCAAATCTGCCGCCGAGTGCCCGGCCTGCCGCACTTTCGGCCGCGAGCGCCCGGCCGGCCGGGCGCTCTGCGCAGCCGGCGGGTTTAGCCCTAGCGGCGCTTGACCGACTTCGGCGGTTTGGCGCCGCGACCCTGCTGCCTGGCGGCCGCGCGGCGCTCGCGCCGGGAGCCGCCCCCGGCCACGCCCGCCGGCGTCCGCTGACCGTCACCGCCGTTGCGCTGCACCTGTGCCGAGCCGTCCTCCGATGGGCCGGAATAGGTCATGGCCGGCGCCTCGTTGTCAATCCCCTTGGCGCGCAACTGGGTTGGCGGCTCTTCGCGCGCGGGCGGGGTGGTGTCGCCCTGGTCCGCGGCGGTTCCGAGGTCCTTGAGCCCCTCGGGCGTTTCCACCGGCGCGACCTGCGGGGGCGGCACCGCCTCGACGGTGACGTTGAACAGGAACCCGACCGACTCCTCTTTCATGCCGTCAAGCATGGCCATGAACATGTCGTAGCCCTCGCGCTGGTACTCCACCAGCGGGTCGCGCTGCGCCATCGCGCGCAGCCCGATGCCCTCCTTGAGGTAGTCCATCTCGTAGAGATGCTCGCGCCACTTGCGGTCGATGACGTTGAGCAACACGTTGCGTTCCAGCTGCCGCATCGCGCCCTCGCCCGCGATCTCTTCGAGCTCGGCTTCCCTTGCGGCATAAGCCCGTTCGGCGTCTTTGAGCAGCTCGTCGAGCAGCTCCTCGCGGGTGAGGTCGTCGCGGTCGGAGTCGGCGTCCACGCGCATCAACGTCTCGTGGTCGATGCCGACCGGGTACAGGGTCTTCAGCGCGGTCCACAACGCCTCGAGGTCCCAGTCCTCGGCGTAGCCGTCGGCGGTCGCACCGTTGACGTATGCGGTGACCACGTCGCGGACCATGTCCAGCGCCTGCTCCTTGAGGTTTTCGCCTTCCAGGATGCGGCGGCGCTCGGCGTAGATCACCTTGCGCTGCTGGTTCATCACCTCGTCGTACTTGAGGACGTTCTTTCTGACCTCGAAGTTCTGCTGCTCGACCTGCGTCTGGGCGCTCTTGATGGCGCGGGTGACCATCTTGGCTTCGATGGGCACGTCGTCGGGTAGGTTGAGCCGGTTGAGCATCGCCTCCAGCGCGGCACCGTTGAACCGGCGCATCAGCTCGTCGCCCAGCGACAGGTAGAAGCGGGACTCTCCCGGGTCACCCTGGCGGCCGGAGCGGCCGCGCAGCTGGTTGTCGATGCGCCGCGACTCGTGCCGCTCGGTGCCCAGCACGTAGAGGCCCCCGGCCTCGACCACCTCGGCGGCCTCCTTGCCGGCCTCCTCCTTGACCTTGGGCAGCTCCTCGTGCCACGCCGCCTCGTACTCTTCCGGGGTTTCCACCGGGTCCAGGCCGCGCTCGCGCAGCCGCAGGTCGGTGAGGAAGTCGACGTTGCCGCCCAGCACGATGTCGGTACCGCGGCCGGCCATGTTGGTGGCCACGGTGACCCCGCCGCGGCGCCCCGCCACGGCGACGATGCCGGCCTCTTGCTCGTGGTACTTGGCGTTGAGCACGTTGTGCGGGACCCGGCGCTTCTGGAACTGGCGCGACAGGTACTCGGAGCGCTCGACGCTGGTGGTACCGATCAGGACGGGCTGGCCCTTCTCGTAGCGCTCGACGACGTCGTCGACCACCGCGATGTACTTGGCCTCCTCGGTCTTGTATATGAGGTCGGACTGGTCGGTACGGACCATCGGCTTGTTGGTCGGGATGGGGACCACGCCCAGCTTGTAGATCTCGTGCAGCTCGGCCGCCTCGGTCTGGGCGGTACCGGTCATGCCGGCGAGCTTGTCGTAAAGCCGGAAGTAGTTCTGCAGCGTGATGGTGGCCAGCGTCTGATTCTCGGCCTTGATCTCGACGTGTTCCTTGGCCTCGATGGCCTGGTGCATGCCCTCGTTGTAGCGGCGGCCGTAGAGCACGCGCCCGGTGAACTCGTCGACAATCAGCACCTCGCCGTCGCGAACGATGTAGTCCTTGTCGCGGTTGAACAGCTCCTTGGCCTTCAGCGCGTTGTTGAGGTAGCTGACCAGCGGCGAGTTGGCGGCCTCATACAGGTTGTCGATGCCGAGCTGGTCCTCGACGAACTCGACCCCGAGCTCATGCACACCGACGGTGCGCTTGCGCAGGTCCACCTCGTAGTGGACGTCCTTCTCCATCAGCGGCGCCAGCCGGGCGAACTCGAGGTACCAGTTGGAGGCGCCGTCGGCGGGACCGGAGATGATCAGCGGGGTTCGGGCCTCGTCGATCAGGATGGAGTCGACCTCGTCGACGATGGCGAAGTTGTGCCCGCGCTGCACCAGGTCGTCGAGCGAGTGCGCCATGTTGTCGCGCAGGTAGTCGAAGCCGAATTCGTTGTTGGTGCCGTAGGTGATGTCAGCGGCGTACGCCACGCGGCGCTCGTCGGGCGTCATCTGCGCGAGGATGACACCGACCTCCAGGCCGAGGAAGCGGTGCACGCGGCCCATCCACTCGCTGTCGCGTTTGGCGAGGTAGTCGTTGACCGTGACGACGTGCACGCCCTTGCCGCCGATGCCGTTGAGGTAGGCCGGCAAGACCGAAGTCAGGGTCTTGCCCTCACCGGTCTTCATCTCCGCCACGTTGCCGAAGTGCAGCGCCGCCGCGCCCATCACCTGCACGTCGAAGGGGCGCTGGTCGAGCACCCGCCAGGCCGCCTCGCGGGCCACCGCGAAGGCCTCGGGCAGCAGGTCGTCGAGGCTTTCGCCGTCGGCGTGCCGCTTCTTGAACTCGTCGGTCTTAGCCCGCAGTTCCGCGTCGGTCAGCTTTTCGACCTCGTCGGACAGGGTGTTGACGTAGTCAGACACCCGCTTGAGACGCTTGAGCATGCGACCTTCGCCAAGGCGCAGCAACTTCGACAGCACAGCTATGTCCCCTGTTGGTTTAGGAGTCTCTATCTCTTAAGGCGACTCCCATCGTAGGTGACGACGCCGTGATGGCCGTCCCAGCGGCGATCGCAAGCTCGGCATTAGCCGGGCGCGGCGGATCGCCGCCAGACGACCCAGCGGCGATCGCAAGCTCGGCATTAGCCCGGCGCTGAGGCTCGCCGCCAGAAGGACCCGGTTACGAGAGCCTGATCAGCCCGTAGTCGTAGGCGTGCCGGCGGTAGACCACGCAGGGCCGCTCGGTCTGCTTGTCGTGGAAGAGGAAGAAGTCGTGCCCGACGAGTTCCATCTCGTAGAGCGCGTCGTCGACCGTCATCGGCGTGGCCGGGTGTTCCTTGGTCCGCACGATCCGGCCGGGCTCGTGATCGGTCTCGGCACCGTCACGCTCGGCGGGCGGCTCGGGCAGGCGTTCCTGCGCCGGCGGCGGCACGACCGCGGTGGCGGCGGCCAGCGACACCGGCGTCTTGTCGCCGTAGTGGACCTTGCGGCGATCCTTGACGCGGCGGAGCCGGTTCTCCAGCTTGTCGACAGCGGACTCGAACGCCGCGTAGAAGCTGTCCGCGCAGGCCTCCGCGCGGCTTACCGGTCCGCGGCCGCGGGCGGTGATCTCGACGCGTTGACACGATTTACGCTGTCGCCGGTTGGGCGCGTGCTTCAGCTCGACATCGAAAAGATAGATGGAGCGATCGAACCGCTCGAGGCGGGCGAGTTTCTGGGAGACGTACACGCGATAGTGGTCGGGGATTTCTACGTTGCGGCCCTTGAAGACGACTTCGGCGTTGGTAATCGGTTGAACTTGGCCGTCGGTTTGCGTCGGCGGTTGGTCGAGAATTTGACCGGAATCCACGGATAGCCTTGACATACGTGACAACTCGTTTCTCTTTCACGTCGCACGCGCCTTGCGTGCCCGGCTTGCTGACGACGCGCCGACGAGGTGGGGAGAGCGGGTCTTTTCACCTAAATCACCGCTGCAGGCTGCTCGCCGATGCAAGGTGTCGAATACTCACCCCTTTCCCGCGAGTGGGGTCTCAACCTGGGAATGTCGCAACCAGTGAGTCAGACCAGTGAGTTGATTAACGTTGTTCTCGACGTTAGCTCTTGTTCGCCTCGCCATGCCACTGATTTCGCGGAGCTGTTGCGAGTTCTTCACATACTCTTGGCGGCCGCACAGCCTCACGCGGCCGCCACCGCCAGCACGGCCGTGACACGAACCCCCGCCGCCCGTAACTCCCGCACCGACTCGCGGGCCGTGGCTCCGGTGGTGACGATGTCGTCGACGATCACGACCTCGGTGCGCGGCGGCGCTTGGCGCAGCCGCACCCGGCCCGTGACGTTGCGCTCACGGGCTGCGGTGCCCAGGCCCACCGAATCGCGAACCAGCGCCCTCATCCGCAACGCCGGGGCGACGGCGATCGCCGGGTGGCCGGCCACCGCCGCGCGCGCTAGCCGGGTGACCGGGTCGCCGCCGCGGCGGCGCGCCGCCGAACGCCTCGTCGGCGCGGGCACGATCGTCAGCGGCGTCTCGACCATTCCCCACGCCAGCAGCCGGTGCACCCCGACGGCCAGCGCCCGGGCCAGCGGGGTCACCAGGTCGCCGCGCCCGTTCTCCTTGAGGGCGAGGATCGCGGCGCGGCGCGCGCCGGCGTAGCGACCGAGCGCGAACACCGGCGCCTCGGGGTCGATGCGGGGGTTGATCACGTGCGGCTCGTCGGGCCTGACGTCGAGCTCGGCCGCGCAGGTGCTGCACCAGCGGGTCGACGGCGCCCCGCAGCCGCCGCATTCCAGCGGCAGGATCAGATCAAGCACGCCTGCCAGTGTGGCGGACTCGTCCGACAACAGGCCCGGCGCCGACGAAACGATCGAGCACGCCAGCCGGTGTGTGCGGCGGGGGCGACGTCGACGCTCGGTTCGACGTCGGAGACGACCGGCGCCCCTAGTCCCCGGCGCGCCGATCCTCGTCGGCGAAGGCTTCCTCGAGTTGCAGCGGCGAGTAATCGCCATCGATGTCGGCGATCGGACGCCCGCGAGCGTTGGAAATCGTGGCCAACCGCCGCGACCCCCTGACGGAGGAGTAATTCAGAAGTTCGTCCGCCTTCAGGCCGAACGGAGGATCGTCGCCGTAGAGGGCGAACACCTCCTCGGTAATCCCCAGCGCCGGGGGGATGAGTTCGTTCATCCGGGCCTCGAACACCGCCCAATTCGCATCGTCGGCGGCGACGTGGCGGCGGCACGTGAAGGTGCCCCAGGCCATGTGCCGTCGCTCGTCGTCACCGATGCGCCGTACCAATTCCCGCATCCCGGGCAGGATTCCGCGGCGCACGCAGATGCTGTTCCACGCGTGATAGCCGGTCAGGGCCAGCATCCCCTCCACCACGTGGTTGTAGGTCGCGGAGGCGCGAACCTGGGCCGACGGAGCCGGATCGGCCGCCAGGACGGCGAGCGAGGCCGGTAGCTCCTCGTTGAATATCCGCTTGTAGCTTGGCGATTGGTCGAGGTAAGCGTGCAGGTCCTCGGTGATCCCGACGGCGTCGAGCCACAGCCGAAACCCCGCGGTGTGTTTGGCCTCTTCGAACGCGAACTGGGTCAGGTACATCTGGTCGCCAAATCGGGCCTCGGCCCGCATCGCGGACATGAAGGGCTGGATGTCCTCGGTGACGGCTTCCTCGCCGGCGATGAACTGGGCGCACAGCCGGGTCGCGTAGTCACGTTCGCGGTCCGACAACACCTCCCAGTCGGCCCGCTCACCGGAGAAGTCGATGTCGGCCGGGTCCCAGAATTTCGCATTGCCCCCGGCGAACAGCCGCAGCGGCAGGCTGTGCCAGTCGAGGCCGTTGGCGGCGAGCGAGCCGTAAAGATTGCGTGGCATGGGGTTTCGCTCCTTATCTGTGTGTCGGAATGGTCGCGTTTGTCAGTGGCCAGCGCTCTGTCCGCCGTCGACGTGCAGGATCTCGCCGGTGACGAACGGCGCGGTCTCCAGGTAGAGCGCGCCGTGCACGACGTCGGCGATGGCGCCGACCCGCCGCTGCGGATGCATGCCCGCGTACGCGGCGGCCGCGTCCACACCGGCGTGCATCGGGGTGTCGATGACGCCGGGAGATATCGCGTTGACACGTATCCCTTCGCGGGCGTATTCGATGGCCAGCGATTTGGTGACGGCGGCCAACCCGCCCTTGGTCAGTGCGGTCAATGCCGACGGAACGCCGGAATGCGCGTGCTCCACCAGCGTGGTGGTGATGTTGACGATGTGGCCGCCGCCGCCCTGCGCGAGCAGTTGCGCGACGACACGCTGCGTGATCCCGAAGAAGCCGAGCGTGTTGACCGACGTCACCAACTCGTAGTCCTCGGGCGTGTAGCAGATGAAGGGCTTCGCGAGGAAGACGCCGGCG
>NZ_LZJI01000228.1 GCF_001667775.1 Mycobacterium sp. E1747 | reverse complement strand
GCATGCTCATGCGAACGCCCTTGCCCCGGTTCAATATTCGGCTGCTGGCCAGGAAGAAGAGCATCCCGGTCGCGGGCTTGGCCACGTTGGGGGCGCTCTGCAGGATGCGGCCGCGCTTGCGCAGCACCTTGATCAGCCGGCGCCGCTCGCGCCACGTCGCGAAGGTGGACGGCAGCGCCCGCGACCGGGATGCTCTTCTTCCTGGCCAGCAGCCGAATATTGAACCGGGGCAAGGGCGTTCGCATGAGCATGCTGGTATCCGCCGACGCCAAGTCGATGCCGCTGTCGGTATACGTCTTCGGTCCGGGGGCTCGCCTGCTCAACAAGCTCCTGGGCTCTCATGTGCGATTCCAGCATCTGCCGGTGCCGTTCGAGCTGTACTCCGACGGGATCGACCTGCCGGTCTTCGAGGAGTTCGGCGCCGGAACCGCCGCGCTGCACCTGCGGGACCAGTTGCAGCGCAACGAGTTACTCGCCGACAAGGAATACCGCCGCCAGTTCCGGCGCGAGTTCGACCGCATCAAACTCGGCCCATCGCTGTGGCACCGCGACTTCCACGACGCGGTCATCGTCGAATGTCCCGACAAGTCGTTGATAGGCAAGAGCTTTGGGGCCATCGCCGACGAGCGCAAACTGCATCCACTGGACGCGTTCCTCGACGTGCTCGTCGAGAACGGTGAACGCAATGTCCGCTGGACGACGATCGTCGCCAACCATCGGCCCAAGCTGCTCGACGCGCTCGCCAAGGAGGGCAGCGTGCACATGGGGTTCTCGGACGCCGGTGCGCACTTGCGCAACATGGCCTTCTACAACTTCCCGCTGAAGCTGCTCAAGCGCACCCGGGACGCCGACCGGGCCGGCGCGCCGTTCATGTCGACCGAGCATGCGGTGCATCGCCTGACCGGCGAACTGGGGGAGTGGTTCGGCATCGACGCCGGCACGCTGCGCCAGGGCGACCGCGCGGACTTCGTGGTGATCGACCCGGCCGGCCTCAACGAGGCCGTGGAGGGCTACTACGAGGAGGAGGTGGCCTTCTACGGCGGCCTGCGGCGCATGGTCAACCGCAACGACGACGCCGTCGTCGCGACCGGCGTGGGCGGCGCCGTGGTCTTCCGCGCGGGCCGGTTCCGCGAGGGCTACGGCCAGACCGTGAAGTCGGGCCGCTACCTGCGCGCGGGCCAGCGGCACCGCGGCCGCAGCGCCGCGAAAGTCGGGGCCTGACGTGGCCAGAACCCAGCAGCAGCGTCGAGAAGAGACCGTCGGCCGACTCCTCGACGCCTGCATCGACACCATCATCGAGGTCGGCTACGCCCGGGCGTCTGCCGCCGTGATCACCAAGCGCGCGGGCGTATCCGTGGGCGCCCTGTTCCGGCACTTCGAGACGATGGGCGACTTCATGGCGGCCACCGCCTCCGAGGTGCTGCGCCGCCAGCTCGAGACGTTCACCAAGCGGGTAGCCGAGATCCCGCCCGATCGCCCGGCGCTCGAAGCCGCCTTGGCGATCCTGCGCGACGTCACCGCCGACCCGGCCAACGCGGTGCTCTACGAGCTGCTGGTCGCCGCGCGCACCGACGAAAAGCTCAGGGAGACTTTGCAACACGAGCTTCGGCAGTACTCCACCAAGATCCTCGAGGCCGCCCGCACCCTGCCCGGTGCCGAGAGCTTCCCCGAGGGGACGTTCCCCGTCCTGGTGACGGTGCTGACCAACGTGTTCGACGGGGCCGCGGTGGTGGAGGGGGTGCTGCCGCAACCGCAGATCGCCGAGCAGCGCATCCCGATGCTGATGACGCTGCTGTCCGCGGCGGCGCCGGACGCGGACCTATAGCGAGCCGATGCTGGACTGCGGGTTGAGCGCGAATCCCCAGTCGAACAGCGTCGCGGCCTGGTCCCAGTAGCTCGGCCCGCCCGCCTTCACCAGGCCGTACATCATCGCGATGACCAGCCGCCGGCCGCCGCGGGCCGCCGCGCCGACGAACGTCTTGCGCGCGGCGTCGGTGAACCCGGTCTTGCCGCCGATCGCGCCCGGATAGCGCTGCAACAGCTCGTCCTGGTTGACGATCGGCTGATCCCCGTGGTCGCCGGGAAACATCGCCGAGGGCTCCGCGGTGATCTGGGCGAACACCGGATTGGCCATCGCGGCTCGGAAGATGACGGCCAAGTCGTGCGCCGTCGAGGATCCGGATCCGCCGGGCCCGTCGAGGCCGGACGGCGTCGCGGCATGGGTGCTCGTCGCCCCCAGGGAGGCCGCCTTGGCGTTCATTTTGGCGACCGTGGCCTCGGGTCCGCCCAGCATGTGCGCCAGCGTGTTGGCGGCGTCGTTGCCCGAGACCAGCAGCAGGCCGTCCAGCAGCTGGCGCGCGGTGTAGAGACGGCCCGGTTTGACGCCGACACAGTTGCACTCCACCTGGGCGTCGGCGGTATCGGCGACCACGGTGGAATCCAGGCCGACTTGATCGAGGGTCACCAGCGCCAACAGCACCTTAATGGTGCTCGCCGGCGGGTGCGCCACATTCTGGTCGCGGCCGGCCAGCACCTGACCGCTGTCCAGGTCGGCGACGATCCAGGTCTGTGCGGGGCCGTCGGGGATCGGCATCGAGCCGACCGGCTGCATGCTGTCGGCCCAGGAGGTGGGGACGGTGGCGCCGCACGCACCGACCGTCAGCAGGGCCGCGACGCCGACCCTGAGGGCCATGACCTTGCGCATGGGCCGAAAGTCTAACTTCCGGGCCTTTTGAGCGCCGATTTTCGTCTACTGTCCGAGGCATGTTGAGCCTGGCCGAGATTTCCGACCGCTTAGAGATCCAGCAGCTGCTGGTTGACTATTCCACCGCCATTGACCAGCGCCGATTCGACGATCTCGACAAGGTGTTCACCGAAGACGCGTACATCGACTACACCGCGCTCGGGGGCATCGAGGGCCACTACCCGGAGGTCAAGAAGTGGCTCTCGGAGGTACTGCCGAATTTCCCGGTGTACGCGCACATGCTGGGCAACTTCTCGGTGCGTGTTGACGGCGACGAGGCGTCGTCGCGGGTGATCTGCTTCAACCCGATGGTGCTCGGCGGTGACAAGGATCAGGTGTTGTTCTGCGGGCTCTGGTACGACGACGAGTTCGCCCGCACGCCCGAGGGCTGGCGGATGACCCGCCGGGTGGAGTCGAAGGTTTTCCAGAAGGTCATGTAGGTCGGGGGCTTTCGCCCGCCTTCGCCGAAATTTGCCGTCACGGCTGTGCCGTGCGCCCGCGGCGCCCGGCTTCACCGCGCTTGCGATCGCCGCGATTTCTGGCGCGGCGCCCTGTTCTGGCACAATGGGCGGCTGTCCGCCGAGCGATTACGCATCGCTTCGCGGTCAGACACGCGAGGCAAAACCGGATCCGGGCATCCCGCCCCGATCGCTGAATTGCAGCGTGACACACACAGGAGAATTCGCTTAACCATGGCTGTGAAGATCAAGCTCACCCGGCTTGGCAAGATCCGCAATCCCCAGTACCGCATCGCCGTCGCCGACGCGCGGACGCGGCGCGACGGTCGCTCCATCGAGGTCATCGGTCGCTACCACCCGAAGGAAGACCCGAGCCTCATCGAGATCAACTCCGAGCGCGCCCAGTACTGGCTGTCGGTGGGAGCTCAGCCCACCGAGCCCGTCCTCAAGCTGCTGAAGATCACCGGCGACTGGCAGAAGTTCAAGGGACTGCCCGGCGCCGAGGGCCGCTTGAAGGTCGCCCCGCCCAAGCCGAGCAAGCTGGAGCTGTTCAACGCCGCGCTGGCGGAGGCCGAGGGCGGCCCGACCACCGAGGCCGCGAAGCCGAAGAAGAAGGCTTCAACTTCAGGGGCGAAGAAGGCCGCGAAGGCCGCCGAGCCCGAGGCCGCCACCGAGGCTCCCGCAGAGGCCGCGACGGCCGAGACGGCCGCCGAAGGTGGCGAGCAGGCCGAGCCGAGCACCGAAAGCTGACGCGGAAATGAGCACGGTCGTCGTTGACGCGGTGGAGCACCTGGTGCGCGGGATTGTCGACAACCCCGACGATGTCCGGGTGGACATGGTGACCAGTCGCCGCGGCCGAACTGTCGAGGTCCACGTCCATCCCGACGACCTGGGCAAGGTAATCGGTCGCGGCGGTCGCACCGCGACCGCCCTGCGCACGCTGGTCGCCGGTATCGGTGGCCGCGGCATCCGCGTCGACGTGGTGGACACCGACCAGTAGCCGCTCATGGAACTCCGTTGGAGTTGACGGTCGGGCGCGTCGCGAAGGCGCACGGGATCGGCGGCGAAGTCGTCGTCGAGATCCACACCGACGATCCCGACGCCCGCTTTGCGCCCGGTAAAACGTTGCGCGGCAGGTCTTCCCGCGGCGGCGCGGAACGCGACTTCGTCGTCGAGAGTGCGCGTGACCACGGTGGGCGGCTGCTGGTGCGATTGGCCGGGGTGACCGATCGTGACTCCGCCGACGCGCTGCGCGGCACCCTGTTCGTCGTCGATTCCGATGACCTGCCCCCCATCGACGAGCCGGACACCTACTACGACCACCAGCTCGAGGGGCTGCGCGTGCGGACGGTGACGGGGCAGGAGGTCGGCGTCGTCGCCGAGGTGCTGCACACTGCCGCCGGGGAGCTGTTGGCGGTGCGCCGGGGCGACGGCGGGGAAGTGTTGGTGCCGTTCGTCGGCGCGATCGTCACCTCGGTGTCACTCGACGACGGTGTCGCGGAGATCGATCCACCCGAGGGTCTGCTGGATCTGGCATGAGAATCGACGTCGTCACCATCTTTCCCGCCTTCCTGGATCCGCTGCGACAGTCGTTGCCCGGCAAGGCGATTCAGTCGGGCCTGGTCGACCTGCGGGTGCATGACCTGCGGCGGTGGACGCACGACGTGCACCGCTCGGTCGACGACGCGCCCTACGGCGGCGGTCCGGGGATGGTGATGAAGGCGCCGGTGTGGGGCGAGGCGCTGGACGAAATCTGCTCGGAGCGAACCGTTTTGGTGGTACCCACACCCGCCGGTGCGTTGTTCACCCAGGCCGACGCCCAGCGGTGGAGCGCCGAAGAGCACCTGGTGTTCGCGTGCGGACGCTACGAGGGCATCGACCAGCGGGTCATCGAGGATGCCGCCCGGCGGATGCGGGTGCAGGAGGTCTCGATCGGTGACTACGTCCTGCCGGGTGGGGAGTCGGCGGCCGTGGTGATGATCGAAGCCGTGGTGCGCCTGCTCGACGGAGTGCTCGGCAATCCCGCCTCGCACCTGCAGGATTCGCATTCGCCGGCCCTGGATCGGCTGCTCGAAGGCCCCAGCTATACCAGGCCGCCGAGCTGGCGCGGGCTCGACGTACCCGAGGTCTTGCTGTCCGGCGACCACGCGCGCGTCGAGGCATGGCGGCGAGAGGTTTCCTTGCAGCGCACCCGCGAACGCCGTCCCGGGCTGCTGGACCCCTCCGACTAGAGGCCGCGCCGCAACGGGTCGATCCGACCGTCGGGAAATATCGTCTTGACCGCCCGGGTGATGGTCTCGCGGGCGGTGGCGTCGTCGGAGGATTGCAGGGACTGCACCACCATGATGTAGCGACGGTCCGCGCCGATCATCCCGGTCGACAGGTGCATCCAGGCGCTGCCGATGCAGCACATCCAGCCCTGCTTGACCGCCACCGGTTCGGCGTACAACCCCTCCGGGATGCCGAAGCGCTGCGGATAGCCGTCGAGCCCGTTCGGCGTGGACTGGGCCAGGTCGTCGACGATGAGCTTCGCCTTGTCGGGCGGAAGGCCGCCGGACCCGTCGAGCAGCATCTCGTAGTAGCGGACGAGGTCGGTCGTGGTGCTCATGGTGTTCCACCAGCGTCCGTCGCTGGGCGGCGTGGTCGACGCCAGGCCGTAGCGGGCCGCGACCGCGCTGATGATGGCGTTGTCGCCGCCCTGGGCCCAGAACCTTTCGGCGGCGCCGTCGTCGGAGGACTGCAGCATGATGTCCAACGCCTGGCGGTCGTCGGCGCTCAGTGCGGCCTTGCCCTGGGATTCGTGCAGCAGCAGGTCGTCGGCGATGAAGAGCTTGGCCACCGAGGCGGTGCCGATGACCTGGCTGTTGCCGGTGGAAACCAGCTGATGGGTATGGCGATCGAGAATCGCCACCGACAGTGCGGCCCCGCGGGTGGCGGCCTCGTCGGTCGCTTGCTGCACGCGGGCCTGCAGGCCGACGGGTCCCGCGCTGGACAGTTGCTGCTCCGGCTGCTCCGGTTGCTCCGGCTTGACGGCATCGAGCATCAGCCGCGTTCTTTGCGGGGGCGGCTGGCGCAGGCCGCGGTCGGGGGTGACATACACCGGGAGGTTGTAGACCTTGGCCTGTACCTTCGCCTCGCAACCGGCGGCCACCACCAACGCCACCGCCGCTGTGGCGGTGAACAAGGTCAGCGGCCGAACGCGCATTCCTCTCCTCCGGCTGGCTCGGGCGCACCGAGGTGCACAGGCGCGGGCCGCGTCGCGCCACCTGATCCGGCCGTCACGCAAGGTCCGGTAGCGCGTTCTGGCCCCAGTCATATGTACCATTTACCAGCGTCTTCGGCTCGCTGCGAACCGCGTCGGAAGCTGTGATTTTCGTGGCAAGCGCCCTGTCTGGCACAATTGACCAGTTGTCTCCAGCGGTTGCTGGCCGGCCGGGCCGCTTCCCGCCTGCTGCGAGATGCGCGCAAGTTGCCCAAAACCATCGGCTTGGCGACCGCTCACACCCCGGGTGAGGGCTGTTGCCGCAGGCCGCGACCGCAAGGAAGTGCCTTCTAATGAACCGCCTGGACTTCGTCGACCAAGCGTCGCTGCGCGACGACATCCCGGTTTTCGGCCCGGGCGACACCGTCAACGTGCACGTGAAGGTCATCGAGGGTGCCAAGGAGCGCATCCAGGTGTTCAAGGGCGCGGTGATCCGCCGGCAGGGCGGCGGAATCCGCGAGACCTTCACCGTGCGCAAGGAGAGCTACGGCGTCGGCGTCGAGCGGACCTTCCCGGTGCATTCGCCCAACATCGACCACATCGAGGTGGTGACCCGTGGCGATGTGCGCCGCGCCAAGCTCTACTACCTGCGTGAGCTCCGCGGCAAGAAGGCCAAGATCAAGGAAAAGCGCTGAGCCGGGACGGCCGGGCGGCGGTCCCGGTCGGTTTACAGCGCCACAATCTGCGCTGGCTACTCTGATCACGTGACCGATCCCACGGACTCACCTGAGCCCCCGTCCGCCCAGTCAGAGCCGAAGGTCTCCACCCGCATCCCGGACCCGCCCGAAGGCAAGGCGCCGGAGGTGGCCGAATCGGTTCCCGAGCCGGCGGACGAGCCCGACCGGGACGCGCCGGAGCGGACCAAGCGATCCGCCGTGCGCGAATTCGCGCTGCTGGCCGTGATCGCGGTGGCGCTCTATTACGTGATGCTGACGTTCGTGGCACGGCCCTACCTGATCCCGTCGGAGTCGATGGAACCGACGTTGCACGGGTGCGCCGGCTGCGTCGGCGACCGGATCATGGTCGACAAGGTCACCTATCGCTTCGGCCCGCCGCGCCCCGGCGATGTCATCGTCTTCAAGGGGCCGCCATCCTGGAACCTCGGCTACAAGTCGATCCGGTCCAACAACACGGTGCTGCGCTGGGCGCAGGATGCGCTGTCCTTCATCGGCTTCGTGCCACCCGACGAGAACGACCTGGTCAAGCGGGTCATCGCGGTCGGCGGGCAGACGGTGCAGTGCCGCGCCGACACCGGGTTGACCGTCGACGGCAAGCCGCTCAAAGAGTCGTACCTGGATCCGGCCACCATGATGGCCGACCCGTCGGTGTACCCGTGCCTGGGCAGCGAGTTCGGGCCGGTCACCGTGCCCAAGGGGCGGCTGTGGGTGATGGGCGACAACCGGACGCATTCGGCGGATTCCCGCGCCCACTGCACCAGCGTCCCGACCGAGGCGCTCAAGGGCGTGTTATGCACGGGTGATCCGACGTCGGGGACCGTGCCGGTGTCCAACGTGATCGGCAAGGCGAGGTTCATCGTGTGGCCGCCGGGGCGCTGGGGTGGCGTGTCTTCGGTGAACCCGCAGCAGCATCAGTAGCCATGGCCACGACGTGGCCGCCGCGGACGGTGATCCGCAAGTCGTCGGGATTGCGCACGCTGGAATCCGCGCTGTACCGCAGCGGGTTGGGCCCGGTCGCGGGGGTGGACGAAGTCGGTCGCGGCGCCTGCGCGGGCCCGCTGGTCGTGGCCGCCTGTGTGCTTGGCCCCGGACGACTGGAAAGTCTTGCGGCACTTGATGATTCGAAGAAGCTCACCGAGGCCGCCCGGGAGAAGCTGTTCCCCCTGATCCGTCGCTACGCGCTGGCCTACCACGTGGTGTTCATCCCGCCGGCAGAGGTGGACCGGCGCGGCGTGCACGTCGCGAACATCGAGGGCATGCGGCGCGCCGTCGCGGGCCTGCCGGTGCGGCCCGGGTATGTGCTGAGCGACGGATTCCGCGTCCCCGGGCTGCCGGTGCCGTCGTTGCCGGTGATCGGGGGCGACGCGGTGGCGGCCTGCATCGCCGCGGCCAGCGTGCTGGCGAAGGTGAGCCGGGACCGCCTGATGGTCGCCATGGAGGCCGACCACCCGGGTTACGGTTTCGCCGAGCACAAGGGCTACAGCACGCCGGCGCACAGCGCGGCGCTGACGCGGCTGGGGCCCTGCCCCGAACACCGCCATTCGTTTATCAACGTCCGGCGGGTGGCCATAGGGTCACAGGGGTTGGGTGGCCGCGTGGTGGCCGAATGCAGACCGGACCTCCGCCCGCGCGCGGCGGATATCGGTGAGGAAAGATGGGACCAGGATTCCCTGGGCGGAACGCCGGGGAAGTGTTTCTCCGAGAAGGACGTCTGAACAGATGAGTGCCGAGGATCTCGAAAAGTACGAAACCGAGATGGAGCTCTCGCTGTACCGCGAATACAAGGACATCGTCGGACAGTTCAGCTACGTCGTGGAAACCGAGCGGCGGTTCTACCTGGCTAATAGCGTCGAGATGGTGCCGCGCAACGCCGACGGCGAGGTGTATTTCGAACTGCGGCTGTCCGACGCGTGGGTGTGGGATATGTACCGGCCGGCGCGGTTCGTCAAGCAGGTGCGGGTGGTGACGTTCAAGGACGTCAACATCGAAGAGGTGGAAAAGCCCGAGCTGCGGCTGCCCGAATAGTCGGGCTAGCCGTTCTCCTTGTCGTCCGAGGACGGCAGCTCGCCGCGTCGCTCGATCACCTCGCGGGCCACGTCGGCCAGCTTGATATTGAGCGCCTGCGAGTGGCTTCGCAGCAGGTCGAACGCCTGCTCCTCGGTCATGTCGTGGAGCAGCATCAGCATGCCGACCGCCTTGCCGATCTCCCGGTTGCTCAGCAGTCCCCGCCGCAGGCTGCTGGCGTCCTCGCCCTTGTTGACCGCGTTGATGGCCACGCTGGCGAACGCGGCCAGCACCGCCGCACGCCCGGCCGACTCGGCGTCGAAGACGCCTGCGGTGTCGCTGAACAGGTTGAGCGCGGCGCCTTTGCGCTTGTCCACCAGCAGCCGAAAGCCCATCGCCCCGCGCACCGGGGTCTCGGCCACCAGCGTCTTCGCCAGGTGGGGCCACAGCGACGGCGTCCTCAGGTCGGGCTCGATCTGCGGGGTCTCCTCCTCGATCGCGTCGATGCAGGGCCCGTCACCCGACCGCCGTTCCAGCTCGTCGATCTGCTGGGCCAACTGGTCACTCGCGCCCACGGTGACGTACCGGTCGCCGTCGCGAAGCAGCAGGCTGGCGTGGTCACACCCGCGGACCACGAGGGTGGCGGCGACGCAGATGGCCGCGTACATCTGGCCGACGTCGGAGCCCTGGTAGATGATCTCGGCGAGCGCGGCGAAAACCGTGCCGGGGTCGGCCTTCTCCCCGCCGGGCGCCGGTTGGCCCGCGGCCGTCGATTCGTTCCCCATGCTGTGCCTCTTTCCCTGCGCAATGCCGTCTGACCCCGCGTTCGATCGCCGTAGATTATCGGCCCTGCGTGCGTGGTCCACACGCTGTTCGGCTCGATTGCGACGAATTGCACGCGCCCTTGCCGCCAGCGCGCGGGCGACGAAAATCGTCCGCGCACAATGCGGGTACCCGTACGTGGGGCATTCACGATTCGCGCCACCGCCCTGCGGCTCTGGGTGACGTTTCCCGCCCGGGGTTTCGGCGGGCCGCCGAGGGGAAAGAGCGTTGGAGTGGGCATTACTGTCGCCGTGACCGGGCCGACCGGTGAGATCGGGATGTCGGCGGTGACGGCGCTGGAACGCGAACCGGCCGTCGACGCCATCATCGGGATGGCGCGCCGGGCGTTCGACCCGTCTTCGCGCGGCTGGCAGAAGACGGCCTACCAGCAGGGCGACATCCTGGACCGCGAGGCCGTCGACGCCCTGGTGGCCCAGGCCGACGTGGTGATCCACCTGGCGTTCATCATCATGGGGTCGCGGGAAGAGAGCGCCCGCATCAATCTGCAGGGCACCCGCAACGTGTTCGAGGCGACGGTCGCCAGCGAGCGGACCCGGCGGCTGGTGTACACGTCGTCGGTGGCGGCCTACGGGTATCACAGCGACAACCCCGACCCATTGACCGAGGACGTGCCGGCGCGGGGGTCCGAGGAGCATTACTACTCCGAGCAGAAGGCGGCGTGCGAGGCGCTGCTCGGCGAGATCACCAAGGATTCGCCGCTGGAGGTCTTCGTGTTGCGGCCGTGCATCGTCGCCGGCCCCAACGCCACCGCCTTGGCCGACGCGATGCCGTGGAACCAACTGCCCGGCCCGATGCGCGCCGTGGTGAAGGCGGTGCCGATACTGAAGCCGGTCGTCCCGGACCCCGGCTATCCGCTGCAGTTGGTGCACCACGACGACGTCGCCAGCGCGATCGCGCTGGCGGCCACCACGCCGGCGCCCCCCGGGGCGTACAACATCGCCGGTGACGGCGTCGTCACGGTCACCGACGTGGCCAGGGCACTGGGTGGCCGCCCGGTCCGGGTGCCCGCGGTCGCGGCCTCGGCGGCCTCGGCGGCGCTCTCGCGGGTGCCGCTGGTCCCGTCCATGCTCGAATGGCTGCACACCGCGCGCACGTCCATGGTGATGGACACCACCAAGGCACGCACCCAACTGGGCTGGCGGCCGGTGCACTCCTCGGCGGAAACCCTGACCGCGCTGGCCTCGGCGCTCTGAGGCCGGGGTAGTTTTGCTGCGTGAGGTCTCAGCACTGCGCCGCGATCCCCGCCGACGGCGAAATCGCCTCGTGCGACACGTAACTGCGCGCCGGCGGGTGACCCACCTGACCGCCGGCAAAGCCACCACCCGGCCCGAGACCCTGGTCGTCGAGGAACCGCTCGAGATTAGGGTGAACGGCGCGGCCGTCACCGTGACCATGCGCACGCCGGGCGCGGATTTCGAATTGGCGCAAGGCTTTCTGCTGACCGAGGGCATCATCGCTGGACGCGACGACGTGCAGACCATCCGGTATTGCGGTGGCGCCGTCGAGGGTGCGAACACCTATAACGTGCTGGACGTGACGTTGGCCGCCGGCGTCACGGCACCGACCCTCGACGTGACCCGAAATTTCTACACCACCTCCTCGTGCGGCGTCTGTGGCAAGGCGTCGCTGGATGCGGTGCGCGTGATCGGCCGCTTCGCTCCCGGAGCTGATCCCGCGACCGTCGCGGCGGCCACGCTCGAAGCGATGCCCGGCCAACTCCGTTCCGCGCAAAAGGTTTTCGACAGCACCGGCGGGCTGCACGCCGCCGCGCTGTTCGGGATCGACGGGACGATGCTCGCGGTGCGTGAGGACGTCGGCAGGCACAACGCCGTCGACAAGGTCATCGGGTGGGCGCTGGAGCAGCGCCAGGTGCCGCTGGCCGGTTCGGTGCTGCTGGTCAGTGGCCGGGCCTCCTTCGAGCTGACCCAGAAAGCGGTGCTGGCCGGGATTCCGGTGCTGGCCGCCGTGTCCGCGCCGTCGTCGCTGGCGGTGTCGTTGGCCGAGGAGTCGGGGATCACGTTGGTCGCCTTCCTGCGCGAGGACTCGATGAACGTCTACACCCGGGCCGACCGCATCCGCTAGACGCGTTCATCCGGTTGTGGATGAACGCGGCACTGGGGACAACCGGCCGCCGCGGGCGGCTCACCCGCGCCGGTGCGGACCGCCGTGTCGGGGCCGGCCCGCACAGTGGCCGGCATGACGACCGAAACGACGATGACCCGGGTCCAGCTCGGCGCGCTGGGCGAAGCGCTCGCCGCGGACCACCTGACGCGGGCGGGATTGCGCGTTCTGCAACGCAACTGGCGCTGCCGCTACGGCGAACTCGACGTCATCGCCTGCGACGACGCCACCGGCACGGTGGTGTTCGTCGAGGTGAAGACCCGCACCGGCGACGGTTACGGCGGCCTGGCGTACGCGGTCACCGAAAGCAAGGTCCGCCGGTTGCGGCGCCTGGCCGGGCTGTGGCTGGCGGGCCAGGACACGCGTTGGGCGGCGTTGCGCATCGACGTGATCCGGGTGCGGATCGGGCGCCGGCGCATCCCCGAAATCACCCATCTGCAAGGGATCGGCTGATGGCGCTGGGCCGCGCGTTCTCGGTCGCCGTCCGCGGCGTGGATGGACAGATCGTCGAGATCGAAGCCGACATCACCTCCGGATTGCCGGGCATTCACCTGGTGGGTCTGCCGGATGCCGCCCTGCAGGAATCTCGCGACCGGGTCAGGGCGGCGGTCGCCAACTGCGGCAACAGCTGGCCGATGGCGCGGCTCACGCTCGCGCTGTCACCGGCGACGCTGCCCAAGATGGGGTCCGTCTACGACATCGCCCTGGCCGCGGCCGTTCTGTCGGCGCAGCGAAAGAACCCGTGGGACCGCCTGGAGAAGACGGTATTGCTCGGCGAGCTTTCACTGGACGGCCGGGTGCGCCCGGTGCGCGGCGTGCTGCCGGCGGTGCTGGCCGCCAAGCGCGACGGCTGGCCGGCCGTCGTCGTCCCGGTCGACAACCTTGCCGAAGCCAGCCTGGTCGACGGCATCGATGTCTGGGGCGTGCGCACGCTGCGGCAGTTGCAGAAATGGCTCAGCGGCTCCGCCGCCCTGCACAACCGGATAACCACCACGTCGACCCCGCCGGAGCCGTCGATGGATCTGGCCGAGGTGGTCGGGCAGACTCAGGCGCGGTTCGCGGTGGAGGTGGCCGCCGCCGGCTCGCACCACCTCATGCTCACCGGGCCGCCGGGTGTCGGCAAAACCATGCTCGCCCAACGGCTTCCGGGGCTGCTTCCGGCGCTCTCGGAGAGCGAGTCACTCGAGGTCACCGCGATCCATTCGGTGGCCGGGCTGCTGTCGGGGGAGACGCCGCTGATCACCACGCCGCCGTTCGTGGCACCGCATCACAGCTCCACCGTGGCGGCGCTGGTGGGCGGCGGTTCGGGCATGGCGCGCCCCGGCGCGGTCAGCCGCGCGCATCGCGGGGTGCTCTTCCTCGACGAATGCGCGGAGATCAGTGTCAGCGCGCTGGAAGCCTTGCGAACCCCGTTGGAGGATGGGGAGATTCGTCTCGCCCGGCGCGACGGTGTGGCCTGCTACCCGGCCCGCTTTCAGCTGGTCCTGGCGGCCAACCTGTGCCCCTGCGCGCCCGCCGACCCGCAGGACTGCATCTGTGCCGCCGCGGCCAAGCGCCGCTACCTCGGCAAGCTGTCCGGTCCACTGCTCGACCGAGTGGACCTGCGGGTGCAGATGCACTCGGTGCGCGCGGGCGCGTTCTCCGGCGGCGAAGCCGAGTCGACGGCGCAGGTTCGGCAGCGGGTGGCCCAGGCGCGCGCGGCCGCGGCCGAGCGGTGGTTGCCGCACGGATTTCGCACCAACGCCGAAGTCAGCGGGGCGCTGTTGCGCCGGAAGTTCCGCCTGGGCAACGCGGCGATGACCCCGCTGCAAAGAGCGTTGGATCGTGGGGTGCTCAGCATCCGGGGCCTGGACCGGACTTTGCGGGTCGCGTGGAGCCTGACCGATCTGGCCGGCGGCGTGTCGCCGGGAGTGGAAGAGGTCGCGGCCGCGCTCAGCTTTCGGCAGCCGGGAGCGCAGCGATGAGCACCGGCCGCGAATCACCAGTACGCGATGGTCAACCAATCGTTGTGCCCGCCGCGGACCGCTATCGCGACGGTCACCAGGATGGCGAACGCCCGCGCGAACTGCGCCATCGCGCGGCCGCCTTCACCGCGCTGTTCCATGTCACGCAACGCGACGAACGCGAGGAGGCCGCTCAGGATCGGGATGGGCAGGCCGCACCAGCTGACCAGGCTCAGCGCGAACGCCGCGATCGCCCAAGGGTTTATTGGGCGCGCCGGTGCCGCGAGCCGGGTCGGCGGGCAGACGATCATTGTTCGCTCCGTTCGTTGCCGGCCGCGCGATGGCGAATGGGGGTCGACGACAACACATTTGCGTATGGGGCTAAACGAATCCTTGGCGAATCCTTGGAACCCCGATGCTGACCGCGGTCGACGATCCCGTACTGCGCGCCTGGGCCTACCTGTCCCGGGTGGCCGAGCCGCCGTGCGCCGAGCTGGCCGCGCTGGTGCGGTCGGTGGGCCCGGTGGAGGCGGCCGACCGGGTACGCCGCGGGCTGGTCGGCGGCGACCTCGCGCGACACACCGAGGCCAGGCGCGAAATCGATTGTGCAGCAGCCGACCTCGAGCTACTCGCGCATCGGGGGGGACGGTTGATCACGCCCGACGACGACGAGTGGCCGCTGCTGGCGTTCGCCGCCTTCCGGAACGCCTCGGGCAAAGCGCAAGGCGCGGCCCCGATGGTGCTGTGGGCGCAGGGCCCCGGCCGGCTCGACGAGGTGGCGCACCGCGCGGCCGCCGTGGTGGGAACGCGGGCCGCCACGGCATATGGCGAGCAGGTGGCCGAGGACTTGGCGGTCGGGCTGGCGCAACGGGAGGTGGCCGTCGTCTCCGGCGGTGCCTACGGGATCGACGGTGCGGCACACCGGGCGGTGCTGAACGCTGACGGCGTCACCGTGGCGGTGCTGGCTGGCGGGCTCGACATTCCGTATCCGAGCGGCCATACGGCGCTGCTGCATCGCGTCGGCCAACACGGGTTGCTCTTCACCGAATACCCGCCGGGCGTTCGGCCCGCGCGCCACCGATTCCTGACCCGCAACCGGTTGGTGGCCGCCGTCGCCGGGGCCGCGGTGGTGGTCGAAGCGGGGCTGCGCAGCGGCGCCGCGAACACCGCGGCGTGGGCGCGGGCGCTGGGGCGGGTGGTGGCCGCGGTGCCCGGCCCCGTGACGTCGTCGGCGTCGGCCGGTTGCCACGCGCTGCTGCGCAACGGCGCCGAACTGGTTACCAGGGCCGACCACATCGTCGAGCTCATCGGCCGCATCGGCGAGCTGGCCGCCGAAGACCCGCGCCCGGCGACCGTGCTCGACGGGCTCAGCGACGCCGAGCGCCGGGTGTACGAGGCGCTGCCGGGCCGCGGCGCCGCAACCGTCGAGCAGGTCGCGGTCGCGTCGGGGCTGGCGCCCGAGCGGGTGTTGGGGCCGCTGGCCATGCTCGAGCTGGCCGGACTGGTGTGCCGTCAGGAGGGCAGGTGGCGACTGCTGCGGGGCGCGAGCGGCCAAGCTGCATCGACGCCGCGGCTCGTATAGTCGACGGGGGTCGGGCGGGGACAGGAGGACACGTGGCGGGTCGACCTCTGCAACGCTTCGAGGTTGTCGATACCAAGGAGCTCACACCGCACATGGTCGCGGTGGTGCTGGGCAGCAAGGACTTCGACGCCTTCGTGCCCAGCAAATTCACCGACGCCTACGTCAAGCTGGCGTTCGTCGCCGACGACATCGACGTCGCGGATTTGCCCCAGCCGTTGACCCTCGACAGCTTCGCCGGCCTGCCCCCCGAGAAGCGACCGTCGGTCCGCACCATGACCGTGCGCCACGTCGACAGCGCCGCCGGTCGGATCACGCTGAACATCGTCACGCACGGCGAGCACGGGATCGCGGGCCAATGGGCAGCGGCGGCGCAGCCGGGCCAGCGGATCTTCTTGATGGGCCCCGGCGGCGCCTACACGCCCGACCCGGCCGCCGACTGGCACCTGCTGGCCGGCGACGAGTCCGCGCTGCCGGCCATCGCCGCCGCGCTGGAAGCATTGCCGCCCAGCGCCGTTGGCAAGGCGTTCATCGAAGTGGCGGGCCAGGAAGACGAGATCCCGTTGACCGCGCCGGACGGCGTCGAGGTGCATTGGGTCTATCGCGGCGGCCGGGCCGACCTGGTCCCCGAGGACCGCGCCGGCGACCACGCCCCGCTGATCGAGGCGGTCACCACCACGCCGTGGCTGCCCGGACAGGTGCACGTGTTCATCCACGGCGAGGCGCAAAGCGTGATGCACAATCTGCGGCCCTACATCCGCAAAGAGCGCGGCGTCGACGCGAAGTGGGCGTCGTCCATCTCGGGATACTGGCGGCGCGGCCGCACCGAAGAGACCTTCCGGCAGTGGAAGAAGGAACTGGCTGAGGCCGAGGCCGGGGGCTCCTAGCGGGTGCGTCGGTCCGATCCCCGGCTGGCATCCTCTACTTCCATGGCGCATTTCGGCGATTACCAGAACGAGATCTACTTCAAGGGTCTGGGCGGGGTCGCGCCCGCGCTGCCGATGGCGTTCACGGAGCTGGAGGCCCGGGCCGAGCGGGCGATGTCGCCGTCGGTGTGGTCCTACGTCACCGGCGGCGCCGGCGACGAGCGCACCCAACGCGCCAATCGCGAGGCGTTCGACCGCTGGGGCCTGATGCCCAGGATGTTCGTCGGCGCCGCCGAGCGTGACCTGTCGGTCGAGCTGTTCGGCCTGACGCTGCCGTCGCCGGTGTTCATGGCCCCGATCGGCGTCATCGGCATCTGTGCTCAAGACGGCCACGGCGACGTGGCCACCGCGCGCGCCGCCGCGGCAACCCGTGTCCCGATGGTCGTCTCCACCCTGACCGCCGACCCGATGGAAGAGGTCGCCGCCGAGTTCGGCGACACCCCCGGCTTTTTTCAGCTGTACACGCCGAAGAATCGCGACCTCGCCGCCAGCCTGGTGCAGCGGGCCGAGGCCGCCGGCTACAAGGCCATCATCGTCACGCTGGACACCTGGATTCCCGGCTGGCGTCCGCGCGACCTCAGCACGGCGAACTTTCCGCAACTGCGCGGGCACTGCCTGGCCAACTACACCAGCGACCCGGTCTTCCGCGCCGGGCTGGCACGCCCGCCCGAGGAGGACCCGCAAGCGACTGTGCTGCAGTGGATCACGACGTTCGGCAATCCGTTGACGTGGGACGACCTTCCCTGGCTGCGATCGCTGACCAAGTTGCCGCTCGTCATCAAGGGCATCTGCCATCCCGACGACGCCCGGCGCGCCAAGGACGGTGGCGTCGACGGCATCTACTGCTCGACGCACGGCGGACGTCAGGCCAACGGCGGTCTGCCCGCGCTGGACTGCTTGCCGGGGGTGATTGAGGCGGCCGACGGGCTGCCAGTGCTGTTCGATTCGGGAATCCGCAACGGTGCCGACATCGTCAAGGCGCTGGCGCTGGGCGCGACCGCGGTGGGCGTCGGCCGTCCGTACGCCTACGGTCTGGCACTGGGCGGCGTCGACGGCGTCGTGCACGTCCTGCGTTCGCTGCTGGCCGAAGCGGACCTGATCATGGCCGTCGACGGCTATCCGACACTGAAAGATCTCACCCCGGACACGCTTCGGCGCGTCGACTGAATCAAGTCCCCGGCCCCTGCGAACGTTGCAGGCGTGGAGGCCGTCCTTGAGGAGTTCGACGAGTACCTGTCGCTGCAATGCGGACGCTCGGCGCACACCCGTCGGGCCTACCTCGGCGACCTGCGCTCGCTGCTGACGTTCCTCGAGAGTCGCGGCGCCGGGCTCGACGCGCTGAGCCTGCCGCTCTTGCGCTCCTGGTTGTCGTCCGCGGCCACGGCCGGGGCCGCCCGCACGACGCTGGCCCGCCGCACGTCGGCGGTCAAGGCGTTCACCGCGTGGGCCGCGCGGCGCGGTCTGCTGGTCGGGGACCCCGCGGCGCGGCTGCAGGTACCCAAGGCGCACCGCACGCTGCCGGCGGTGCTGCGCCAGGACCAGGCGCTCGATGCGATGGCCGCCGCGAAATCCGGTGCCGAACAAGGTGATCCGATGGCCTTGCGGGACCGGCTGATCGTCGAGATGTTGTACGCCACCGGAATCCGGGTGAGCGAGCTGTGCGGCCTGGACATCGACGACGTGGACACCCGCTATCGGCTGGTCCGGGTGCTCGGCAAGGGCAACAAGCAGCGCACCGTGCCGTTCGGGATGCCGGCCGCCGAGGCGCTGCGCGCCTGGCTCGACGAGGGTCGCCCCGCGCTGGTGACCGCCGAGTCCGGCCCCGCGCTGCTGCTGGGCGCGCGGGGCCGGCGGCTCGACGTGCGTCAGGCCCGCACCGTGGTGCACCAGACGGTCGCCGCGGTGGACGGCGCCCCCGACATGGGCCCGCACGGGCTGCGGCACAGCGCGGCGACGCATCTGCTGGAAGGCGGGGCCGACCTGCGGGTCGTTCAGGAGCTCCTCGGCCATTCCAGCCTGGCGACCACCCAGCTCTACACCCACGTCGCCGTCTCCCGTTTGCGGGCGGTGCACGATCAGGCCCACCCGCGGGCGTGAGCGTGCGCTCACGGCGTCGGGTGGGCGGTTCGGGCGCCGACACGGGGCGAGACAGACCTGGGCGCACGCTCAGCCTTGCAGCGGTTTGAGCCGGATCGGCGTCGACCTCACCAGGCCCAGCGGGTCGACGTAGCGGGCGCTCGACGCCGGACCCCACATCGCGCCCCAGTGCAGGCAGGCCGCCGCCCCGCAACCGGCATGCCCGGCCTCCAGGGAGCCGATCACGGTCCGTGCCGTCACCGGCTGACCCACCCGCACCGCCGCTCGGACCGGTTCGTAGCTGGTGCGCAGCCCGCCGGGATGGGCCAGCGACACTACCGGCCGCCCCGCCAGCTGACCGGCGAACACCACGATGGCGCTGCCCGCCGCGTACACCGGTTGACCAGGGGCGCCGGCCAGGTCCACCCCCCGATGCCCCGGCTTCCAGTCCGGTGACGGGGCATCGAAGCCCCGGGCCACGGCCGGCGGCGGGCGTAGCGGCCAGTCCAGGCGGGCGTCGTCCGCCACCGCCGGCGCGGCGCTGAGCACCGCCAGCCACGCCAAGAGCCACCAAATCCGTCGCATCGGCTCAGTTGATGGCGCCGCCGGCGCCGTCGCCACTCAGGTGCGGCCGGTGCTGTGCAAAACCACCAGCTGAGTCCGTGTAAACTGCTGGTCGCAGCTCGTTCGCGGGCTGACTTCGCGCGTCCGCCCCGCGTCTCTGAGTACCACTAGGAGTTCGCACCGCGTGCCGGGCGGTCCCCGCCAGGTTTTCCTGGCAGGGTCCGGCATCGCAGCAGGCGCCAGGGCCCGGCTTCACCCGATGCCGGGCGACAACCGACACAAGTAAGGCACACGCATGGCCGTCGTAACCATGAAGCAGCTGCTGGACAGCGGCACCCACTTCGGGCACCAGACCCGTCGGTGGAACCCCAAGATGAAGCGGTTCATCTTCACCGACCGCAATGGCATCTACATCATCGACCTGCAGCAGACGCTGACCTTCATCGACAAGGCGTACGAGTTCGTCAAGGAGACCGTCGCCCACGGCGGCACCGTGCTGTTCGTCGGCACCAAGAAGCAGGCGCAGGAGTCGGTCGCGGCCGAGGCGACCCGCGTCGGCATGCCGTATGTGAACCAGCGCTGGCTGGGCGGCATGCTCACCAACTTCTCCACCGTGCACAAGCGGCTGCAGCGCCTCAAGGAGCTCGAGGCGATGGAGCAGACCGGTGGCTTCGAGGGCCGCACCAAGAAGGAAATCCTGATGCTGACCCGGGAGAAGAACAAGCTGGAGCGCAGCCTGGGCGGTATCCGCGACATGGCCAAGGTGCCGTCGGCGATCTGGGTCGTCGACACCAACAAGGAGCACATCGCCGTCGGCGAGGCCCGCAAGCTCGGCATCCCGGTCATCGCGATCCTGGACACCAACTGCGACCCCGACGAGGTCGACTACCCGATCCCGGGCAACGACGACGCGATCCGCTCGGCCGCGCTGCTGACAAAGGTGATCGCCTCCGCCGTCGCCGAGGGCCTGCAGGCCCGCGCCGGCGTCGGCCGCGGCGACGGCAAGCCCGAGGCGGGGGACTCCCTGGCCGCCGAGCCGCTGCCCGAATGGGAACAGGAATTGCTGGCCTCCGCCGCCGCCAGCGCCCCCACCGACGCCGCTGCGGGCGCACCCGAATCAACACCAGACCCTTCATAGGAAGGCTGACATGGCCAACTTCACCGCCGCCGACGTCAAGAAGCTTCGTGAGCTCACCGGCGCCGGCATGCTCGATTGCAAGAACGCGCTGGCCGAGAGCGACGGCGACTTCGACAAGGCCGTCGAGGCGCTGCGCATCAAGGGCGCCAAGGACGTCGGCAAGCGCGCCGAGCGCGCCACCGCCGAGGGCCTGGTCGCCGCGCAGGGCGGCGCGCTGATCGAGCTGAACTCGGAGACCGACTTCGTCGCCAAGAACGCCGAGTTCCAGAAGCTCGCGGACGACATCGTCGCGGCGGCGGCCCAGTCCAAGGCCTCCGACGTCGACGCGCTCAAGGCCGCCAAGGCCGGCGACACCACCGTCGAGCAGGCCATCGCCGACCTGTCGGCCAAGATCGGCGAGAAGCTCGAGCTGCGTCGCGTCGCGTATTTCGACGGCACCGTCGAGGCCTACCTGCACAAGCGGGCGGCCGATCTGCCGCCGGCCGTGGGTGTGCTGGTCGAGTACCAGGGCTCGGATTCCGGGGCCGCGCACTCGGTCGCGCTGCAGATCGCCGCCCTCAAGGCCCGCTTCCTGTCCCGCGAGGATGTTCCCGAAGACGTCGTGGCCAGCGAGCGCCGCATCGCCGAGGAAACGGCCAAGGCGGAGGGCAAGCCGGAGCAGGCCCTGCCCAAGATCGTCGAAGGCCGGCTGAACGGTTTCTTCAAGGACGCGGTGCTGCTGGAGCAGCCGTCGGTGTCCGACAGCAAGAAGACGGTCAAGGCCCTGCTCGACGAGGCCGGCGTGACGGTGACGCGGTTCGTGCGCTTCGAGGTGGGCCAGGCCTAAGCCCCGGCGCGGCGGCGGGCTAGCGTCGATCCATGCGACACGTGCATGCGTTCGGCGACGACGCCCTCGGTGATCTGGACGCGGTCGGCCTCGCCCACGCGATACGGGCGGGCTGGGTCAGTAGGGCGGAGGTCGTCGAGGCGGCCATTGCCCGCACCGAGGCCGTCGACCCGATCCTCAACGGGCTGGCCTACGCCGCTTTTCAGCAGGCACGAACCGCCGCCCCGGTGGCGAACGGTTTCTTTGACGGCGTCCCGACGTTCCTCAAGGACAACGTGGACATCGCGGGCCAGCCCACGATGCACGGCACCGACGCGTGGACACCGTGGAACGCCACCTCCGACAGCGAGTTCACCCGGCTGTTCCTGGCCACCGGGCTGGCACCCGTGGGCAAGACGCAGCTGTCGGAATTCGGTTTCAGCGCGTCGGCCGAGCATCCGCGCCTGGGGCCGGTCCGCAACCCGTGGAACACCGATTACAGCGCCGGCGCATCGTCGTCGGGTTCGGGGGCGTTCGTCGCCGCCGGCGTGGTGCCGATCGCCCACGCCAACGACGGCGGCGGTTCCATCCGCATCCCCGCCGCCTGCAACGGCCTCGTCGGGCTCAAGCCGTCGCGCGGGCGGCTGCCGCTGGATCCGCACCTGCGCCGGATGCCGGTGGGCATCGTCGCCAACGGTGTGCTGACCCGTTCGGTGCGCGACACCGCGGCGTTCTACCGGGAGGCCGAACGCATCTGGCGCAACCCGAAACTGGCGCCGATCGGGGACGTCATTGGGCCCGGCAGGCAGCGGCTGCGGATCGCCGTGCTGACCCGCTCGGTGCAACGCGAGGCCAGCCCGCAGGTGCGCGAGCTCACGCTGAAGTCCGCCGGTCTCCTCGAGGAGCTGGGGCATCGCGTCGAATACCTCGACGAGCCCCCGGTGCCGGCCAGTTTCGTCGACGATTTCGTGCTGTACTGGGGCTTCCTGGCGCTGGCCCAGGTGCGCACGGGGCGCCGAATGTTCGGCGCCACCTTCGACCGCACCCGGCTGGACAGTTTGACGCTCGGTCTGGAGCGACACACCGCCCGCAACATGCACCGACTGCCGCTGGCGATCATGCGCCTGCGTCGAATCCGCAGGCGCACCGCCCAATTCTTCGGCACCTACGACGCGGTGCTGACCCCCACGCTCGCCGACGAGACGCCACGCATCGGCTATCTCGCGCCCACCGACTACCACCAGGTCATCGAGCGGCTGATCGACTGGGTCTCGTTCACCCCGCTGCAGAACGTCACCGGTGAGCCGGCGGTCTCGCTGCCGTTGGCGCAGTCCGACGAAGGTATGCCGGTGGGCATGATGTTCTCGGCCGACATCGGGCAGGAGGCGCTCCTGCTCGAGCTTGCCTACGAACTCGAAGAGGCCCGGCCGTGGGCCCGGATCCAATCCGCTTAGGTGCCGGTCAGTCGGAGCCGAGTTTGTCGAGCATCCGTTTGAACTCGCGCTGCTGAGTGTCGGTCAGTTTGGCCAGGATGCGGGCATCGGCGGTCCGCACCGCGCCTTCCGCGCGTTTGAGCAGGGCGCGGCCCTGGCCGGTGAGCGTGGCGGGCAGCGCGCGGCCGCTGGACACCGACGTCGGGCGCGCCACGGCCCCAATGTCTTCCAGCTTGCGCAGCACGGTGTTCATGGCCTGCGGTGTGACCCCGGCCTGCCGGGACAGTTCGGCGCTCGACATCCCCGGCAGCATGGAAAGCATTCGCATGCAGACGAATTCGGGCAGCGTCAAACCCAGCGGGCCCAACACCGCGGAAACCTCCGGTCGCAGTAGGCTCGCCACCCGGTACAACAGGTAACCAAGCGGGGCATCTTCGGCCTGAACCATGTCAACCATCTTGACATACTTTGCCGCCCGGCAGGCGAGATTGGGCGACGCGACCTGATGATTGCCGGCCGGTGAACGGGGTAACCGACCCGCGGCGACACGTCACGCGAACCCCGAGGAGGTTTCCATGCCGAAGACCACGAAAGGCGGCAAGCCGAAGAAGGACGAATTGCCCAGCACTCTGCAACGTTCCAACGCCAAAGCGCAACGCACGTTCGCGAAAACGCATGACGCGGCAGCCGACGAATATGGCAGCGAAGAGCGCGCTCACCGGGTGGCCTATTCCGCCCTCAAGCACAGTTACGAAAAGGTCGGCGACCATTGGGAGCCCAAGGAAAAGAAAGGGCCCTCGGACGCGCGCGCCAAAAGCGGTGGCCCGAGTCCCTCCGGTGAGTCCGCCGAGGGGGTGGACGCGAACGCGAGCAAAAAGCACCTGCTGGACCTGGCTCGCCGACTCGACGTCCGGGGCAGGTCCACGATGAGCAAGGCTGAGCTGGTGGACGCGATCAAGAAGCACAATCGCCGGGTCCGTGGCCGCTGAGAATCGCCGGCCGCGCTCATTTGACCGAACGCACCCGGTGGTGTGGTTTAGGCCCGCGGCTCGCGGGCATCCGGGCAGCCATGGTCGCGTCCACCACGCCCCGTCAGCTGCGTCGATGCCTGAGCGATGTGGACTTTCCGGTGAACAAGCAAGATCTGCTTGACGCCGCCGACCGCAATGGCTGCGACGACGACACGGTCCGCGCCCTGCGGGGCATTCCGCCCGAGACCTACAACAACGCGGCCCAGGTCGCCGCGTCGGTCACCATCGCCGACGACCGTGACGTGCGGCGCCGGTGAGGTCGCGGCGCGTCGCACCCACACCAGGCTCCTGAACCCCGCATTGCGGTGCCGCGCTAGAGAATTGGCCGGCCCCCGGTCACCGCCACCCGCGCGCCGGAGATGTAACTCGCGTCGTCGGAGGCCAACAACACATAAATGGGGGCGAGCTCGGCGGGCTGCCCGGCGCGGCCCAGCGGCGTGTTCTCGCCGAACGATTCGACGCTGTCCGGCGGCATCGTGGAGGGAATCAGCGGGGTCCAGATCGGGCCGGGCGCCACGCTGTTGACCCGAATCCCCTTCTCGCCCAGCAGCTGAGCGAGACTGGCCGAGAAGTTGGCGATGGCCGCCTTGGTCGCCGCGTAGGGCGCCAGGGTGGGGTTGGGCGTATCGGAGTTGACCGATGAACTGCCGATGATCGATGCGCCGGGCTTCATGTGCGGCACGGCCGCCTTGGCGAGATGGAAGTATGCGCCGACGTTGAGCCGGAATGTGTAATCCCATTCCTCGTCGCTGATTTCGTCGAGGCTTTTGTGCATCATCTGGTAGGCGGCGTTGTTGACCAGGATGTCGATGCCGCCGAATTCTTCGACGGCTCTATCCACGACGGCGCGGCAATGGGCCGCGTCGGACAGGTCGCCGGACACCAGTACGCATTTTCGCCCGGCGTCCTCCACGTGGCGGGCGACGTCGCGGGCGTCGTCGTTCTCGCTGAGGTAGGAGATCAGGACGTCGGCGCCCTCTCGGGCGAAAGCGATCGCCACCGCGCGGCCGATGCCGCTATCCCCGCCGGTGACGATCGCCTTCTTGCCCGCGAGCTTTCCCGAGCCCCGGTAGCTGTTTTCGCCGCAGTCAGGAACCGGGTTCATGTCGGCCTGCAAGCCGGGAGGGGATTGTTGTTGAGGCGCAAAGCCCATCTGTTTCCTCTATTCCTGTTTCGAGAATTGCTGCGAGCAAGCCGCTCGCCGGATTTACGGCTCGCGCGTCAGCGGCCGCGCCGTGGGGATGTCGGGGTCGTCGTCGGCTGGGGGTTCGGGATCGCGCCACACTTCGGCGCGGCTGGGCCGGTTCCCGCGCAGCGCGCCGTCCAATTCGTGCTTGAGTTCGTCGTCCTCGCGCGGGCTGTGCTTGGAGCTTCCGCGTTCCATGGACGGCCCCTTTCGTCCTCGTCGGTTTTCGTCCCGCTCCGACTACCCGCCAGTGCCGGGCTTAATCGCTCGTCTCAGGCCGCGGTGGCCGTCGCTGCCTCAGTGACGGAATGTGAATACCGGTACGGATGTTAAAACCCGAGGCGAAAATTGGCTTCCGCCAAACGAAGTGCGTTTTGGCAGCTAATCGCGGCGGCGATTCGTCATTATCCGAAGCCCATGTTTAGCGAGGATGGCGAATGGATACCTGCGGCTTATGTGCGGATTGCCCTTCGGGGGCGATTCTTCGACACGAAAGGGATGAGCATGAGGGTCACGAAGACCGCCATAAAGACGGCTGCCGCTGCCGGGGGGATAGCGGCAAGCATTTTCGCAGCCGCGCCGGCATTCGCCGGGCCGCCGCCGAACATTCAGGGTTTCGGCACCAGTGAGCAGCTCGTCGACGGGCCGTTGATCACCAACTACACGGTGAGCAACCTGCAGCCGAGCAACGTCACTATTCCGGGCTACACGCCCAAGGGGACGCTCTACCAGGCGGATGTCGCCGCCCGGGCGGACGGTGGGCTCGTTACGCCGATGGTCAACGACTTCATCGCCCGTGGCCCCAACGGGCAGAACTACCGGGTGATCGACAAGGTTGGAGTTCCCAATGGTCTCAACCCCGCGCCGATCGCGCAGGGTAGCGAGTCGACCGGAACGTTGTACTTCGACGTGACCGGCGCGCCGCCCAACGGCGTCGTCTACAACGACGGGATGCAGGACATCCTGATGTGGACGTCCAACGTGCCGAGCAGCGCCGCGCCTGGCGCTCCGAGCGTCAGCCCGGCACCGGGTGCGACGCCGGCCCCGGCCCACACTTAATTCGGCTTGTGGGTATCTCCCCGCGTCGCGAGCGACGCGGGGAGTTCCGCTATTTGGGGGCGTGAGGTGAATTGCGCGCGCGCGAATCGGGTACACCGCACCCATGAGTAATCCAGATCACAGACCAGCCGAAGTACGCGAACAGGCGAAACTGAACGCCCAAGAGGCGCGCGCGACGATGGAGGAACGGCGCGGCGGCCAGGACGGCGGAGTCAGCGGCTGGGTCGCCGAGCGCGCCGGCAGGTGGGATCTCAGCGGTCAGGACGAGGCCACTCTGCAGCGGCAGAAATACTTGTGGAATGTCCTGGTGGACTACTGGTTTCGCATGGAAATCGACGGCTGGGAAAATATTCCGGACCCACCCGCCCTGCTGGTGGGGATCCACTCCGGCGCTCCTTTCGTCTGGGACGCCTGGACCGTGGGTCTGCAGTGGTGGCGGCGCTTCGGGCAGGATCGCCCCCTGCACGGCACCGCACATGACGCCTTGATGGCGATTCCGGTGATCGGCCGGTACTTCCGTTCGATGGGAGTGCTGCCGGCCGCCCCCGACGCGATCGCCACCGCCCTCGCCGAAGGTCGTGACGTCGCGCTGTGGCCCGGCGGGGAAGTGGACTCGCTGCGCCCCTGGACCGAGCGCGACCAGGCCAACCTCGCAGGCCGAAAAGGCTTCGTGAAGATGGCGATTCGGGCCGGTGTGCCGATCGTGCCGATCGCCACGGTCGGCGGAGCCGACGCGATGCCGGTGCTGATCCGAGGCGACAAGCTCTCGAAGGCCCTACGACTGGACCGCCTGCTACGCCTCAAGGTGTTCCCGTTGGCCATCTCACTGCCGTGGGGAATCGCGCCGGCGGCGCTGCCGCAGCTGCCGCTGCCGGCCAAGATCAGGACCCGGTTCATGCCCGCCGTGGAGCTCGACCGCGACGCCAAGCGTGCCGACGATGACGCCTACGTCGAGCGCAAGTACCGCGAGGTTCAGGACGCCATCCAGGAAGGGATGGACGCGCTCGCGCGCAAGCGGACATTTCCGCTCTTCGGCTGACCGCGAAATGCTTGGCGCGCATGGGTATTCACTGCACGGGCGTGGATTCCAGCAGTCGCGCCGACTCGTCGCTGATGATCCATTCCGGATGCGGCGGGGTGGCTGCCATGTAGCCCACGCCGCGGACTGTGTCGACCATCGACTGATACCTGGGGCCGAGCTTGGCCCGCAGCCGCCGGACGTGGACATCGACCGAACGGACTCGGCCGTTGCAGTCGTAACCCCACGCCTCGTGCAACAGCCGGGTGCGGGCAAACGCCCGACCGGCATGCTGCACAAGGAAACTCAGCAATTTGAACTCGGTGAGCGTCAGGCCCAGGTCTTTGCCTTCCAGTGACCCGATGAGGCGGGTCGGGTGCAGCAGCAAGGGACCGAATTTCAGAGTTCCGTTGATTGCGTTGCGCCGGTGAGCGATCGCTCGTCCCAGCCGTGCCTGAAGCTCCTCGGCGTCGGTGCCCGGCGGCATGACGTCGTCAACGTTCCACTCACCGTCGACGGTCACGCCGTCGGCCCCGGACACCAGCGCCACCACCGCGGTGGCGGGAGTGTCGGTCGTCAGCCGGCGACAGGCGGCCTGGGCCGCCGCGAGATCCCCACGGGCGTCCACGATCGCCACGTCGCCGGAATGGGCGGTGCCGTCGCGGTCACCGGTGAGCGGCGCTCTCCGCATGATCCGCGCAAATGACTGCAGCGGTGGCAGAGCGCGATCGAAGTCGTCCGCGTCGGTCAGCACTAGTACGTCCAAGGACATCTCCGGAAAAAACTTCGTATGGCTTCCTCGGCCCGTAGGCACCTCAGGGAGATGTCTGCAAGCGCAGCGCTGATTACCCGCTCGTCGCGAAACTATGCAAACTGTGTTGAATTAGCCGGTGGCCGCGTCGGCTCAGCTAACCAGACCGGACGTCCTGTCCTGAATAAAGTCGATGGGTCCGGTCCGTTTTCACAGACCGGACCCATCCTCCCAGCAAGCTACTGATTGGCCTTCTGGCGCTCCTCAGCGGCCTCGGCGCCACCGCGGGCCGCCTCGGCCTCGGCTTCCTTCTTCGCCGCGTCGCGCTGGGCTTCCGCCTTGTCCTGCTGGGCCTGGCCCTCGCGGGTGAGGTCGTCTCGACCCGCCACCGCGCCAACGGCCTCCTTCGCCTTGCCCTTGACGTCCTCAACGACGCCCTTGACGGCTTCAGCAGGTCCCGAGTTGTTGTCCGCCATGGATGAGTTCCTCCTTGTAGGCGTACCTGAGCGATTCGCGCTCACTGCCGATCGCCAAGGCGACCGGTCCGGTCATGCGGTGAGGCTGGCCCTCGTTCTCAAGACCGTGAAATCCCCGCCGCGATGGTGCGGATTCCCCCTGCTGGGCACCCCTCAAACATCCGCGGTCCGCAGAGGGTGAGACCGCCGACGCCGGTGGCCTCACCTGGGCCGATAGCCGCGAAAAGCCGTCGCAATCGCCAACTCCGCGCATAATGCACCCCGCCGACGCCGCGTTGTGCTGCGATGGGGCAGGATGTGAAATGCCGTTCCGGAGGGCCACCCCGGGATGGCACTCTCATGCGAGGAGCCTGATGACGGAATCCAGGGAGCCCAAGGCGCCGGAGAATGGATCAGCTGCCGAGCAGCCGCGACCGCGGCCCAAATACTCCAGGGTGCTGCTCAAACTCGGCGGTGAGATGTTCGGCGGCGGGCAGGTTGGGCTCGATCCCGACGTCGTCGCGCGGGTGGCCCGCCAGATAGCCGAGGTGGTGCGCGACGGTGTCCAGGTTGCCGTCGTGATCGGGGGCGGCAACTTCTTCCGGGGCGCGCAACTGCAGCAGCGCGGCATGGAACGCACCCGCTCGGACTACATGGGCATGCTTGGCACGGTCATGAACAGCCTCGCGCTGCAAGACTTCCTGGAAAAAGAAGGCATCGTCACCCGCGTCCAAACCGCGATCACGATGGGACAAGTCGCCGAGCCCTACCTGCCGCTGCGCGCCGTCCGTCACCTGGAGAAGGGGCGCGTGGTGATCTTCGGTGCGGGCATGGGGCTGCCCTACTTCTCCACCGACACCACGGCCGCGCAGCGCGCGCTGGAGATCCGCGCGGACGTCGTCCTGATGGCCAAGGCGGTCGACGGGGTGTTCACCGAGGACCCCCGGGTGAACCCCGAGGCCCAGCTGATCGCCGCGATCAGTCATCGCGAGGTCATCGACCGGGGGCTGCGGGTGGCCGATGCCACCGCGTTCAGCCTGTGCATGGACAATGGCATGCCGATCCTGGTGTTCAACCTGCTGACCAATGGCAATATCGCCCGCGCGGTCGCCGGTGAGAAAATTGGGACACTGGTCACCACTTGAGGGAAGAGCGAACGATGGTCCGCGCTGACGATGATGCAGAACGCGGTGATGTGGGGGTACCTCCCGCTTGCGGGGGAGAGGAGCGGCGCAATGATTGACGAGGCTCTCTTCGACGCGGAAGAGAAGATGGAGAAGGCCGTAGCGGTCGCCCGTGACGACTTGTCAACCATTCGAACCGGCCGCGCGAATCCGGGCATGTTCTCCCGGATCGCCATCGACTACTACGGCGCGACCACCCCCATCACCCAGCTGGCCAGCATCAACGTTCCCGAGGCCAGGCTGGTCGTGATCAAGCCCTACGAAACCAGTCAGCTGGGCGCGATCGAAACCGCGATCCGCAACTCCGACTTGGGCGTCAATCCCACCAACGACGGCACCCTGATCCGGGTGGCAGTGCCGCAACTCACCGAGGAGCGCCGCCGCGAGCTGGTCAAGCAGGCCAAGGGCAAGGGCGAGGACGCCAAGGTGTCGGTGCGCAACATCCGCCGCAAGGCGATGGAGGAGTTGCACCGCATTCGCAAGGACGGCGAGGCCGGCGAGGACGAGGTCGGCCGCGCCGAGAAGGACCTGGACAAGACGACGCACCAGTACATCACCCAGATCGAGGACCTGGTCAAGCACAAAGAAGGCGAGCTGCTGGAGGTCTAACGGCCGCTCAGCAGCTAAGTTCACCAAGGTCCGTGGCAACCACCGGTGCAGCCAGCACGCCCGATGAGCCGGCGCGTGAGGGCAAGACGACCGCGCAGCAGCCGGCCAAGAAGACCTCCCGCGCGGGGCGCAACCTGCGCGCGGCTATCGCGGTGGGCGCCGGGATCGGCGGCGTGCTCATCGTCACGCTGGTGGTCGCGCCGCGCTTCTGGGTTGCGATCGTCGCGCTCGCCATCCCCGTCGCCACCCACGAGGTGGTACGACGGCTGCGCGAGGCCGGGTACGTCATCCCGCTGATCCCGTTGCTGATCGGCGGTCAGGCCACCGTCTGGCTGACCTGGCCGTTCCACGCCGCCGGCGCACTGGCCGGTTTCGGCGCCACGGTGGTGGTGTGCAACGTCTGGCGCCTGTTCATGCAGGACAACAGCAAGCGTCCCGAGCCGTTCGCGGGGTCCCCGTCGGCCAACTACCTGCGCGACGCCTCCGCGACGGTGTTCCTGGCCGCGTGGGTGCCGCTGTTCGCCTCCTTCGGCGCCTTGCTGGTCTACCCCAAGGACGGCGCGGGCCGGGTGTTCTGCCTGATGGTCACCGTCGTCGCTTCCGACGTGGGCGGCTACGCCGTCGGCGTGCTGTTCGGCAAGCACCCGATGGTGCCCGCGATCAGCCCGAAGAAATCGTGGGAGGGTTTCGCCGGTTCGCTCGTTTTCGGAATCACCGCGGCAATTTTGACCGCGACCTTCCTGGCCGGCAAGCCGCTGTGGATCGGTGCGGTGCTGGGCGTGATCCTGGTGCTGACCTGCACACTTGGCGATCTGGTCGAGTCCCAGATCAAGCGCGACCTCGGCATCAAGGACATGGGTCGCCTGCTGCCCGGCCACGGCGGACTGATGGACCGGCTCGACGGCGTGCTCCCATCGGCGGTCGCCGCCTGGACGGTGCTGACACTCGTGCCCTGAGGAGGGCCGATACTGGACTGGACATGGTCCAACAACTCGTCTTCACCGAACCCCGTCCCAGCAAGCCGCCGCGGCACCTGGCCGACCTGGATGCGGACGGCCGCGCCTCGGCCGTCGCCGAGCTCGGCCTGCCCGCGTTCCGCGCCAAACAGCTCGCGCAGCAGTACTACGGCCGCCTGATCGCCGACCCCCGGGACATGACCGACCTGCCGGCGGCCGTACGGGACCGCGTCGCCGACGCGATGTTCCCGCATCTGCTCACGTCGGCCGCCGAGGTCACCTGCGATGCGGGGCAGACCCGAAAGACGTTGTGGCGCGGGACCGACGGGACGACCTTCGAGTCGGTGCTGATGCGCTATCCGCAGCGCAACACCGTGTGCATCTCCTCGCAGGCCGGCTGCGGCATGGCCTGCCCGTTCTGTGCGACCGGGCAGGGCGGGCTGACCCGCAACCTGTCCACCGCGGAGATCCTGGAACAGGTCCGCTCCGCCGCGGTGGCCCTGCGGGACGATTTCGGCGATCGGCTCTCCAACGTCGTGTTCATGGGCATGGGGGAGCCGCTGGCCAACTACGCGCGGGTGGTGGCCGCGGTGCGCCGCATCACCGAAGCGCCACCGCATGGCTTCGGCATCTCCGCCCGTTCGGTCACGGTCTCCACCGTCGGCTTGGCCCCGGCCATCCGCAAACTGGCCGACGAGCGGCTCGGGGTGACGCTGGCGCTGTCGTTGCACGCGCCCGACGACGAATTGCGCGACACGCTGGTGCCGGTCAACAACCGGTGGAAGATCACCGAGGCGCTCGACGCGGCCCGCTATTACGCCGACGTCACCGGCCGCCGGGTCTCGGTGGAGTATGCGCTGATCCGCGACGTCAACGACCAGCCGTGGCGGGCCGACCTGCTGGGCAAACGCCTGCATCGCGCGCTTGGCCCGCTGGTGCATGTGAACCTGATCCCGCTCAACCCGACCCCGGGCAGCGAGTGGGACGCGAGCCCCAAGGCGGCGGAGCGGGAGTTCGTCCGCCGGGTGCGGGCGCACGGGGTGTCGTGCACGGTGCGGGACACCCGCGGCCGCGAGATCAGCGCCGCGTGCGGACAGCTGGCCGCCGAAGGCGGGTAGCTGGAGCGCAGGCGATTTGGCGGGGGCGTGCGGACAGCTGGCCGCCGAAGGCGGGTAGCTGGAGCGCAGGCGATTTGGCGGGGGCGTGCGGACAGCTGGCCGCCGAAGGCGGGTAGCGCCTACCTGATCCAGCCGCGCCGGCGGCCCCACAGGTCGCGGACCAGGGCGACGAGCACCAAAGCGGCGAACCCGATCAGGAACCAGTTCTCGACGTGGCCGACGTGGTTGCCGCGCAGCATCGCCAGCAGGAACCCGAAGATGACCAGGCCGGTGATGTGCCAGGTGCGGTGGTTGATCCTGCTCCAACCCCACGCCGCCGACGGCACCTCAACGGTGTCGACGCCGGTGAACTGTTCCACCTCGGTACTGGCCACGGTGAGTCCCTTTCGTGATCGGCTGGTAGGGAGATTCTGGCACACCGGTTGCGGGATCGAGCGGGCACAATGAACGAGTGACAATCGCGACACCCGAGCGCCGCCTGCGCGTGCTGGTGCTGGGCAGCACCGGCTCGATCGGCACCCAGGCGCTGGAGGTGATAGCGGCCAATCCCGACCGCTTCGAGGTGGTCGGCCTGGCCGCGGGCGGCGGCAACCTGGACACCCTGCTGCGGCAGCGCGCCGAGACCGGCGTCACCAACGTCGCTGTCGCCGACGAACGCGCGGCGCAGATCGCCGACGTTCCCTACCGCGGCCCCGAGGCGGTGACCCGTCTGGTCCACGACACCGAGGCCGACGTCGTCCTCAACGCGCTGGTGGGCGCGCTGGGCCTGCGGCCGACGCTGGCCGCGCTGGAATCGGGCGCCCGGCTGGCGCTGGCCAATAAGGAATCCCTGGTCGCCGGGGGCCCGCTGGTCCTCGAGGCGGCGCGCCCGGGTCAGATCGTGCCCGTCGACTCCGAACACTCGGCACTGGCCCAGTGCCTGCGCGGCGGCACCCCCGAGGAGGTCGCCAAGCTGGTGTTGACGGCCTCCGGCGGGCCGTTCCGCGGCTGGACCGCCGCCGAGCTCGAGGGCGTCACCCCGCAACAGGCGGGTGCCCATCCGACCTGGTCGATGGGTCCGATGAACACCCTGAACTCGGCGTCGCTGGTCAACAAGGGTCTCGAACTGATCGAAACGCACCTGCTGTTCGGCATCGACTACGACCGCATCGAGGTCGTCGTGCACCCCCAGTCGATTGTTCATTCGATGGTCACCTTCGTCGACGGCTCGACCATCGCCCAGGCCAGCCCCCCGGACATGAAGCTGCCCATCTCGCTGGCCCTGGGCTGGCCGGCCCGGGTTCCCGGTGCGGCGGCCTCTTGCGACTTCACCACCGCCTCCAGCTGGGATTTCGAGCCGCTGGACAGCGAAGTCTTCCCCGCCGTCGAGCTGGCCCGGTATGCCGGCCAGACGGGCGGCTGCATGACCGCCGTGTACAACGCAGCCAACGAAGAGGCCGCCGAGGCGTTCCTGCACGGCCGCGTCGGGTTCCCGGCCATCGTCAAAACCATCGCGGACGTGCTGCACGCCGCCGACCAATGGGCGGTTTCACCCGCTAACGTGGATGAGGTACTAGACGCGCAGCGCTGGGCGCGGGAGCGCGCGCGACGCGCCGTCGCACACGCACGGCCCACCGAGGCCTCCGTCAAGGCCTCCGGAATGGTGTGAGAAAGGTCCTGCAGTCCAGATGATGTTCGTTATCGGCGTTGTGCTGTTCGCCCTCGCCATCCTGATCTCGGTGGCCCTGCACGAGTGCGGCCACATGTGGGTCGCCCGCGCCACCGGCATGAAGGTCCGCCGCTATTTCGTCGGGTTCGGGCCCACGCTGTGGTCGACGCGGCGCGGCGAGACCGAATACGGCCTCAAGGCCGTGCCGCTGGGCGGCTTCTGTGACATCGCCGGCATGACCTCGGTCGAGGAACTGGCGCCCGACGAAACCGACCGCGCGATGTTCAAGCAGGACGCCTGGAAGCGCGTCGCGGTGCTGTTCGCCGGTCCGGGCATGAACTTCGTCATCTGCCTGGTGCTGATCTACGGCATCGCCCTGGTTTGGGGGTTGCCCAACCTGCACCCGCCGACCAGGGCGGTGGTTGGTGAAACCGCTTGTGTCGCACCGGAAGTGGCCCCTGGCAAGATCGCTGACTGCACTGGACCCGGTCCCGCCGCGCTGGCCGGGATCCGCGCCGGCGACGTCGTAACCAAGGTCGGCGACACCCCGGTGTCCACCTTTGAGGACATGGCCGCCGCGATCCGCAAGCTGCACGGCACCGTCCCGGTCGTCGTCGAGCGTGGCGGCAACACGATCACCACCTACGTCGACGTCACGCCCACCCAGCGCTTCCTGAGCAATGGGCCCAATGGGCAGGGCGGGCAGGCGGCTCCGTCGACGGTCGGCGCCATCGGCGTCGCCGCCGTCAAGCTCGCGCCCGCGCGCTACGGCGTGTTCTCCGCGGTGCCGGCGACGTTCGCGTTCACCTGGCAGCTGACCGGCGAGGTGGGCAAGGCGCTGGTCACCATCCCCACCAAGGTGGGCGCCCTGGTACATGCCATCGGCGGCGGGCAGCGTGACCCGCAGACCCCGATGAGCGTGGTCGGCGCCAGCATCATCGGCGGCGAGACCGTCGACCATGGGCTTTGGGTGGCGTTCTGGTTCTTCCTGGCCCAGCTGAACCTGATCCTGGGCGCGATCAACCTGGTGCCGCTGCTGCCGTTCGACGGCGGCCACATCGCCATCGCGATGTTCGAAAAGATCCGCAACCTCGTCCGGTCGGCCCGCGGCATGGTCGCGGCCGCACCGGTGAACTACCTCAAGCTGATGCCCGCCACCTACGTGGTGCTGGTGTTCGTGGTCGGGTACATGTTGCTGACCGTGACCGCTGATCTGGTCAACCCGATCAGGCTTTTCCAGTAGCTAAGGAACTATCACAGTGACCGTTGGCCTGGGCATGCCGGACGCTCCGGCGCCCACGCTCGCCCCCCGCCGCAAGACGCGCCAGCTCATGGTTCGCGACGTCGGCGTGGGCAGCGACTCTCCGATTTCGGTGCAGTCCATGTGCACCACCAAAACCCACGACGTCAACACGACGCTGCAGCAGATCGCGGAGCTGACCGCCGCGGGCTGCGACATCGTCCGGGTGGCCTGCCCGCGTCAGGAGGACGCCGACGCGCTCGCCGAGATCGCGCGGCACAGCCAGATCCCGGTGATCGCCGACATCCACTTCCAACCGAAGTACATCTTCGCCGCGATCGACGCGGGGTGCGCCGCGGTGCGGGTAAACCCCGGCAACATCAAGGAATTCGACGGCCGGGTCGGCGAGGTCGCCAAGGCCGCCGCCGCGGCCGGCATCCCGATCCGCATCGGCGTCAACGCCGGCTCGCTGGACAAGCGGTTCATGGAGAAGTACGGCAAGGCCACCCCCGAGGCCCTGGTCGAATCCGCGCTGTGGGAGGCCTCGCTGTTCGAGGAGCACGGCTTCGGCGACATCAAGATCAGCGTCAAGCACAACGACCCCGTCGTGATGGTCGCCGCCTACGAACAGCTGGCCGCGCAGTGCGACTACCCGCTGCACCTCGGTGTCACCGAGGCCGGCCCCGCTTTCCAGGGCACCATCAAGTCCGCGGTGGCCTTCGGCGCGTTGCTGTCGCGGGGTATCGGCGACACCATCCGGGTGTCGTTGTCCGCGCCGCCGGTCGAAGAGGTCAAGGTCGGCATCCAGATCCTCGAGTCGCTGAACCTGCGGCCGCGCGGGCTGGAGATTGTGTCCTGCCCGTCCTGCGGACGCGCGCAGGTAGACGTCTACACCCTGGCCAATGCGGTCAGCGCCGGGCTGGACGGCCTCGACGTCCCCCTGCGGGTCGCGGTGATGGGCTGCGTGGTGAACGGCCCCGGCGAGGCCCGCGAGGCCGACCTGGGCGTCGCGTCGGGAAATGGCAAGGGGCAGATCTTCGTTCGCGGCGAGGTGATCAAGACCGTGCCCGAGGCGCAGATCGTCGAGACGCTCATCGAGGAGGCCATGCGGTTGGCCTCGGAGATGGGAACCGATCACGGTCCTGACACAACGTCCAGCGGTTCGCCGATCGTGACCGTAAGCTGATGGGGTCCGGTTTCCCGGTCCTTTAGTTCGCAGCACAGAGAGTTCGCCAGATGTCGGCTCCGCCCCTGTTCCGCCTTGTCGGCGAGCGACGGGTGTCGGTGGTGCGCGACGCCGCCGCCGTCTGGCGGGTGTTCGACGAGGATCCCGTGGGCTCGTGCATGGTCGCCGCCCGCGTGGCGGATCACGGCATCGATCCGAATTCGATCGGTGGCGAATTGTGGACGCTGCGCGGCGCGGAGGAATCGCTGTGCTTCGCCGGCGCCAACCTGATCCCATTGCGCGGCGCGCTGGATGACCTGAACGCCTTCGCCGACGAGGCGATGAGCGGGACACGGCGCTGTTCGTCGCTGGTCGGCCGGGCCGACCTGGTGATGCCGATGTGGGAGCGGCTCGAGTCGGCCTGGGGCCCCGCGCGTGATGTGCGTGACAACCAGCCGCTGCTGGCGCTGTCCAGCTTCCCGGACTGCGACATCGACACCGGGGTCCGCCAGGTCCGCCCCGAGGAGCTGGACGCCTACCTGGTGGCCGCCGTCGACATGTTCATCGGCGAGGTGGGCGTCGACCCGCGGGTCGGAGACGGTGGCCGCGGCTATCGCCGGCGGGTGGCCAGCCTGATCGCGGCCGGCCGGGCGTGGGCTCGCTTCGAGCAGGGCCAGGTCGTCTTCAAGGCCGAGGTGGGCTCGCAGTCGCCGGGCGTCGGCCAGATCCAGGGCGTGTGGGTGCACCCCGAGTGGCGGGGCCTGGGGCTGGGCACCGCGGGCACCGCGACGGTCGCCGCGGTGATCGTGGGCAGCGGGCGCACCGCCAGCCTCTACGTGAACAGCTTCAACAGCGTGGCTCGCGCCGCGTACGCCCGGGTCGGCTTCGCCGAGGTGGGCACGTTCGCGACGGTGCTGCTCGACTGAGCCGCCTCGCGAATGTGCGGCTGGCCGCGCACTCGGCGGCGGCGAAGCTGCGGCTGGCCGCACACTCGGCTGGACGCCCGCGTTACATCACGGTCCGATCTCGGTGTGTCGACGCCGGTGCGACAGCCGCGCTTCATAACATCTGTACCAATGGTCACAAAAACCCCACTGGTAATCGTGGCGGCCGGATTGCTGCTTGCGGCCCTCGCGATGTCCGGGTGCACCCCGCGGCCCGACGGCCCCGGCCCGGCGGCCGAGAAGTTTTTCGCCGCCCTGGCGATCGGAGACACCGCCACGGCCGCCCAGCTCAGCGACAACCCGAACGAGGCCCGCGAAGCGCTCAACGCGGCGTGGGCGGGGCTGCAGGCGAGTCACCTCGACACGCAGATCCTCAACGCCAAGTACGCCGAGGACACCGGCACGGTCGGCTACCGCTTCACTTGGCACCTGCCCAAGAATCGGACCTGGACCTACGACGGCCAGCTGAAGATGGCGCGCGACGAAGGCCGCTGGGAGGTCCGGTGGACCACCACCGGCCTGCACCCCAAACTGGGCGAGCACCAGACGTTCGCGTTGCGCGCCGACGCCCCGCGGCGCGCGTCGGTCAACGAGCTCGGCGGCACTGACGTGCTGGTGCCCGGCTACCTGTACCACTACACGCTCGACGCCACCCAGGCCGGATCCGGAGCCGCGCTGATCGGCACGTCGCACGCGATCGTGGACGTCTTGCATCCCTTCAACGGCACCCTGAGCGACCCGCAGTTGCTCGCCGAGCAGGCCAGTGCGGCGACGCAGCCGGTGGACCTGGTGACGTTGCATCCCGACGACAACGACAAGGTCTTCCCGGCGATCGGACGGCTGCCCGGCATCGTCGTCACACCCCAGCCCGAGATCCTGCCGACCGACCCGCATTTCGCCCCGGCGGTCATGGCCGAGGTGAAGAAGGCCGTCGTCGACCAGCTCGACGGCGAGGCGGGCTGGCGCGTGGTCAGCGTCAACCAGAACGGCGTCGAGGTCGAGGTGTTGCACGAGGTGGCGGGTTCGCCGGCGCCGTCGATCTCGATCACGCTGGACCGGGTGGTGCAGAACGCCGCCCAGCGCGCGGTGGACACCCGCGGCGGCAAGGCGATGATGGTCGTGATCAAGCCGTCGACGGGGGAGATCCTGGCGATCGCGCAGAACGGGGGCGCCGACGCCGACGGCCTGGTGGCCACCACCGGCCTGTTCCCGCCGGGGTCGACGTTCAAGATGGTGACCGCGGGCGCCGCCGTGGACCGCGACATGGCCACCCCCAACACCATGCTGGGCTGCCCGGGCCATCTCGACATCGGGCACCGCACCATCCCCAACTACGGCGGCTTCGACCTCGGGGTGGTGCCGATGTCGCGGGCGTTCGCCAGTTCCTGCAACACCACCTTCGCCGAGCTCAGCAGCAAGATGCCGCCCCGGGGCCTGACGCAGGCGGCCAGCCGGTACGGCATCGGGCTGGACTATCAGGTGGACGGCATCACCACGGTGACGGGGTCGGTGCCGCCGACGGTCGACCTCGCCGAGCGGACCGAAGACGGCTTCGGCCAGGGCAAGGTGCTGGCCAGCCCATTCGGGATGGCCCTGGTGGCGGCGACCGTCGCCGCAGGCAAGACGCCGACGCCGCAGCTGATCGCGGGCCGGCCGACCGCGGTGCAGGGCGATACCACGCCGATCAGCCCGAAGATGGTGGACGCGCTGCGGCCGATGATGCGGCTGGTGGTGACCAATGGCACCGCCAAGGAGATCGCCGGCTGCGGCGCCGTCTACGGGAAGACCGGTGAGGCCGAGTTCCCGGGCGGATCGCATTCCTGGTTCGCCGGGTACCGCGGCGACCTGGCGTTTGCGTCGCTGATCGTCGGGGGCGGCAGCTCGGAATACGCGGTCCGGATGACCAAGGTGATGTTCGAGTCGCTGCCGCCCGACTTCCTGGCCTAGCGCCGCTCGCAAGCGCGGCGTTTGCGCCGGGCGCGGCGGGGCGGCGCCATCTGGCCTAGCCGCTCGCGAGCGCGGCGTTTGCGCCGGGCGTGGCGGGGCGGCGCCATTTGGCCTAGCCGCTCGCGAGCGCGGCGTTTGCGCCGGGCGTGGCGGGGCGGCGCCATCTCGCAAGCGCCCGGCCCCCGGGGCCGCTTCGGCGGTAAATTGCGAACATGACGGATCCCGGCGGCGACATGGTGGCATTGCGGGTCTCCGACGCCGACCGCAACGGCACGATGCGGCGACTGCACAACGCCGTTGCGCTCGGGCTGATCGATATCGACGAGTTCGAGCAGCGCTCGTCGCAAGTGTCCTACGCCCGGACGCGGGGCGAGCTGGACGGGCTGGTCGGCGACCTGCCCGGGCCGGGCGCCATCGTCACCTCCGCGGCCGACCGGGTGGAACTGCGCGGCTGGGCCGGCTCCCTGAAACGCCACGGCGAGTGGACGGTGCCCACCCGCCTGGCGCTGGTCCGCCGGCTGGGTTCGATCGAACTCGACCTCACCAGGGCGCGGTTCGCGGGCCCGGTGGTGGTCATCGAACTCGACATGCGGGGTGGTTCGGTGGACATCCGGCTGCCCGACGGGGCGAGCGCGTCGATCGACGACGTCCAGGTCTATGTGGGCAGCGCCCGCGACCGCCGCAAGGACGCCCCGGGTGAGGGACGGCCGCATGTGATCCTGACCGGGCGGGTGGTGTGCGGCTCGGTCACCATCCGGGGACCGCGGCGCTCGCTGATCCGTGGCCGTCTCGACGGCCCGCATCGTGGGCGGGCGCGCGGTTAAGCTGGTCGGCATGCCTGCTCGCACCGCGCTTTCCCCCGGAGAGTTGTCCCCGACTCTGCCGGTGCCCGGCCGCATCCCCCGCCCGGAATACGCCTGGAAGTCCAGTGTGCGCGAGGGCAGCGAGCCGTGGGTGCAGACGCCGGAGGTGATCGAGAAGATGCGGGTCGCCGGCCGGATCGCGGCCGGCGCGCTGGCCGAGGCTGGCAAGGCCGTGGCCCCCGGGGTGACGACCGACGAACTGGACCGGATCGCCCACGAGTACATGATCGACCACGGCGCCTACCCGTCGACGCTGGGTTACAAGGGCTTTCCGAAGTCGTGCTGCACGTCGCTCAACGAGGTCATCTGCCACGGCATCCCCGACTCGACGGTGATCGCCGACGGCGACATCGTCAACATCGACGTCACGGCCTACATCGACGGGGTGCACGGCGACACCAACGCGACGTTCCTCGCCGGCGACGTGTCCGAGGAGCACAGGCTGCTGGTGGAGCGCACCCGGGAGGCGACGATGCGCGCGATCAACGCCGTCAAGCCGGGACGGGCGCTTTCGGTCGTCGGCCGCGTCATCGAGGCGTACGCGAATCGGTTCGGCTACAACGTGGTTCGCGACTTCACCGGTCACGGCATCGGCACCACGTTCCACAACGGCTTGGTGGTGCTGCATTACGATCAGCCGTCGGTGACGACCATCATGCAGCCGGGCATGACGTTCACGATCGAACCGATGATCAACCTGGGAAGCCTGGACTACGAGATTTGGGACGACGGCTGGACCGTGGTCACCAAGGACCGCAAGTGGACCGCGCAGTTCGAGCACACCCTGCTGGTGACCGACACCGGCGTGGAAATCCTCACTTCGGTATAGCAGGCCGTGAACCCTTGAGCGGGGCGCTGCTGGTCGCCGGCACCAGCTCCGACGCCGGAAAGTCGGTGGTGGCGGCGGGCCTGTGCCGGTTGCTGGCGCGCCGCGGCGTTCGGGTGGCGCCGTTCAAGGCGCAGAACATGTCCAACAACTCCGTGGTCACCGTCGAAGGCGGCGAGATCGGCCGGGCGCAGGCGCTGCAGGCGCGTGCGGCGGGGCTGGAGCCCAGCCTGCGGTTCAATCCGATCCTGCTCAAACCGGGCAGCGATCGGACGTCGCAGCTGGTGATCCGGGGCCAGGTCGCCGATTCGGTCACGGCGGCAAGCTATGTGCAGCATCGGGACCGCCTCGCGGGGATCGTCGCGGACGAATTGGCCTGCCTGCGTGACGAGTTCGACGTCGTCATCTGCGAAGGCGCCGGCTCGCCGGCCGAAATCAATTTGCGTGCCACGGATCTGGCCAACATGGGACTGGCGAGGGCCGCGGAGCTGCCGGTGATCCTGGTCGGTGACATCGACCGCGGCGGGCTGCTCGCCCACCTGTTCGGGACGGTCGCTGTGCTCGATCCCGACGACCAGGAGCTGATCGCGGGCTTCGTGGTCAACAAGTTCCGCGGCGACCCCGCTCTGCTGGAACCCGGGCTGCGGCAGTTGCAGGCGATGACCGGGCGCCCGACCTACGGGGTGCTGCCGTACGCCGACGAGCTCTGGCTGGACGCCGAGGACTCCCTGTCGGTGGTTGCGCACCGCGTCGTTGGCACACCGGCGCCGCCGCGTGGGCGCGAGTGGCTGCGGGTGGCCGCGATCCGGTTGCCACGGATCTCCAACTCCACCGACGTCGAGGCGCTGGCCTGCGAACCGGGCGTCATCGTGCGCTGGACCACCGACCCCGCCGCCCTGGCCGACACCGACCTGATCGTGATCCCTGGCAGCAAATCCACCGTCGCAGACCTCGCTTGGCTGCGTGACCGCGGGCTGGCCGACGCGATCGGCGCGCACGCCGCGACCGGCAAGCCGGTGCTCGGTATCTGCGGGGGCTTCCAAATGCTGTGCCGGCGCATCGACGACACCGTGGAATCCGGGGCGGGCGAGGTCACCGGGCTGGGGCTGCTGAACGCGGATATCGCTTTCGGCGAGGCCAAGGTTCTGCGCCGCTGGCCGCGGCCGCTCGCCGGCTACGAAATCCGTCACGGCCGGGTGTCGCGCAGCGCCGAGGAGAGCTGGTTCGGCGCGGAGGGCGGGCGCGACTGCGAACCGCACGGCCTCGTGCGGGGAGCGGTCTTCGGCACCCACTGGCACGGCCTGCTCGACAACGACGATTTCCGCCGCGCGTGGCTCACCCGCGTCGCGGCCGCGGCGGGCCGTGGCGGGTTCGTCGTCGCCCACACCGACGTCTCCGCGCGACGCGGCGCTCAGCTGGACACGGTCGCCGATTTGCTGGCAGGCCATCTCGACATCGACGCGGTTCTCGGCTTGCTCGACGGTCCGCCGCCGCGCCGACCGCGTATCGCAACCCGGTTGCGGCCGTAGGGTGTTCACGGACATGTGCAGGCACGGCAATCGAATTTACGGCGACGCAAGACCCGTTGGGTGCGCACGGAATTCGACAAATCCTCGCGCGCGCAGGCCGGTCCACTGTAGCGTGCGTTAGTGCCCTCAATGATGACCACGCTCGACGGGTTCCCCGTCCCGGTAGCGGTGGCTGGTCCCGAGCAGGGCGTCGTGGTGGTCATCCTGGGGGACGAGAATCGAGTTCCCGCCGCGTACGACGCGGTATGCGAGCGCCTGCACACGGCATCGATTCGGACCGTCGTGATCGGCCTCGACCCGCGCCTGACCCCCAAGTCGGTGATCGGCATCCTCGACGCCCTAGGGATCGGCTGGGCCGTGGTGGTCGGCGACCGCGCCGGCGGCGACGTGGCCTGGGAATTGGCGGCGACGAAGCTGGGCCGGTTCGTGGGCCTGGTCGTGATCGACCGTGGGCACCCGCGGGCCGCCGACCGCGATGGCGTTGTTCGCGACGGCCACTGCCCGCCGGTGGAGATCGGCACCACCGTGCTGGTCAGCTCCCCGGCGGCGCGCGCGGTGGCCCGCGCCAGCCAGCAGTATGTCTACGCGGAATACCGCGTGGTGCACCTGGGCAGGCGCACGGTGCAGGAGTCGACGGCACAGTGGGCCGCCGAAATCGTGTTGCGCACCAGTACCTGGTAAGTCCCTGCGCGCCGAATACCCCACTCGCACAAGCACTCTGCCCGCAGCTTCGCGCGCGTGCGGCACCGATCGGTCTGGGGCGGTACCGTGTCGAGCGGAGCCCGGAGTGCCTGCGCTGAGCGGTTGCTCGACATGAAATCGGGAGAGGACGCGCGGTTGTGAACGCCCCTGGTCGCCCGGTGGTGGGCCTGACCTCATACCTGGAGCGGGTCCGGACCGGGATCTGGGAGATGCCCGCGGGCTACCTGCCGGCCGATTACTTCCAGGGGATCGTCATGGCCGGCGGGGCCGCGGTGTTGCTGCCACCGCAACCGGCGGAACCGCAGATCGTCGGCCCGGTCCTGGACGGCCTGCACGCGCTGGTGATCACCGGTGGCTACGACCTGGATCCCGCCGGGTACGGCCAGCAACCGCATCCGAGCACCGATCCGCCGCGCGCCGACCGCGACGCCTGGGAGTTCGCGTTGTTGCGCGGCGCGCTGGGCCGCGGCTTGCCGGTGCTGGGCATCTGTCGCGGCGCGCAGGTGCTCAACGTGGCGCTCGGCGGCACGCTGCACCAGCACCTGCCCGACATCGTCGGCCATGACGGGCATCGGGCGGGCAACGGGGTTTTCACTAAATTGCCGGTGCGCACGGTTGCGGGTAGCCGGCTGGCCGCCCTGGTGGGGGAGTCCACCACCGCGCAGTGCTACCACCATCAGGCGATCGACAAGGTCGGCGAGGGCCTCGTGGTCAGCGCCTGGGACTGCGACGGAGTGGTCGAGGCGCTGGAGCTGCCCGGAGACAGCTTTGTCCTTGCGGTGCAATGGCATCCGGAACAGTCCCTGGACGACACCCGCCTGTTTGCCGCGATCGTGGACGCCGCACGGTGGTATGCGCAGCGCGCGGGCTGAGCGCGGCTAGGCGACCGTGCCCGGGCGGACCGCGGGCGGCGCCGCGGCCGCCGCCCACGCCCGGGGCGCCGACAGCGTCCCGACCGACGTTGCGTGGCCGACCGCCACGGTGATCGTCGTGGCGGGTGCCACACGCCGATTGGGCAGCAGGCATTGCAGGGCTGCCGCCTTGTTGAGCGAATTCAGGTGGGCGATCGCGACACCCGAGGGCGCCGTCAGAGAGCTCAGCTTCGACAGCGGGCAGGTCGCCGACGCGAGGGAGACATCGAGCGTGGCCAGCGGCGACGAGGACAGCGCCCGCAGCGCGCCGGGGACTGCGGAGATCAACTGCGTGCCCGCGGCCACGACCTCCGGCACCGAGTCCAGCGCCCACGTGCCGTGGGCCTCTCGGCCGGGCGGCAAGGTGAACGGGGTAATGGCCGCGGCGTCCGCCGAGGCCTCGGCGTAGGCGTACACGGCCGCGTTGCCCTGGGCCCACATCCGTTCGTACTCGGCCTCGGTGTCCGCGATCGCGGGACCGGCCAGGCCCAGCGGGTTCGCCAGGATCAGCGACCGGCGCAGCACGCGGTTGGCGGCGATCGTCGGCGGCGGCACCGTCGACGCCAAGGCCGTCTCGTGGGCACGGGCCGCCGCGGCGGCCTGGGCGGCCGCCTGCTCGGCCCGCACCGCCGTGGCGCTGAGCCATTCGACATGGGATGCCGCGCCTTCCGGCGCGGGTGCGGGTCCCTCCCAGCCGGCCACCAGCTTCGAGGTCACCGCCCGGTAATCCGCGACCGCGGTGTGCAGCCGAGTGGCCAGCCGGGCCCAGGCGGCCGCGGCTTCGGTCATCGACCCCGAGCCGGGGCCGTCATGGAGCTGGCCGGATACGACTTCGGGTGGGAGCGTGCTGAAATTCATAGCTGTCTCTGCCTAACGACGGCGCTCTGAGCCCACCGAACATGGGCTCTTTTGTTGGGACGTAGGCGTGGGGGTTACGGGCCTACTTGCACCCGCGGCAGTGCGACGACGGCGGTTGCCGCGGCTTGTCGAGCCTTCAGCAACGAGCGACGCAGAGCTGCGTCAACAGATCCCAGTGCAGTGGCACCGCCCCGGGGGCACGCGACGGGGAGCGGGGTAGCCGAAATGCGTCGGCCGCAAACGAATTCGGTAACGGTGAGCCCATCGACGGTGGTGACGAGCGCGCCCACGTCGGCGGTCGATCCCGCGTCATCCACGCGTTCCTGGTGGTGCCGTGATGCGTAGGCGCGGAGTCAGTTGAAATCCATTGTGCCGCAAGGCTCGTGGTGCGGGCATGTCCCCGCGCCGGGTCAACCCCGGAATGCGCGGCTTCGTGGGACACGGCCAGGTGCGCCGGCCCGACGCCGGAGACCGCCGTCCCGCGCGACGCCCACCCCGCGGTCACCGCGCACAACACGCACAGCGCCGCAACGATCGCGATGGCTGACCGCCATCGCCGATTTCTAGGGGCGCCTCCGACTGTCACAGTGGCCCGAACTTACAACACGAGGCTTGGCTGCCAACGCGTGCGAGCTGTGAAAACGATCAAAGTCCGTTGTGGGTTTCACGATCGCTCGACCTACGTGGCGCCGGGGTGAAATTGGCCACTGGCCCATCGATCACTCGCGGTGCCGGCATCGGGCGACGCGGCGGCTGCCGGGTTCGGCTGTGCGGCCGGCAGCCACGCCCGCGGCACCGATACCGCCCCGATCGAGACGCCCCGTCCGAAACCGGCCAGCACCGCCGCGCGCGTACCCGTGGCGCCCTTCGCCGCGCCGGCGATGGCCACCGCGATCGGGACGCTGGCCGCTCTGGCGAACCCGGTGCGCAGGGTACTCAACGTGGATAACGGCGACGACATCGACAGCATCGCTGTACGGAACCGCCACGACGACGCCGAAGACAGTCCGTCCAGCGCGGCGGGCAGCTTCGAAATTAGTTCACCGCCAGCCGATACCACGTCGTTCGCGTCGACGACGCCGGGCGGGGAGGTGAAGGGCGTCATGGTCGAGGCCGCGGCCGAGGCGTTGGCGTAGGCGTACATGGCGGCGGCGTTCTGCGCCCACATCTGATCGTAGTGGGCCTCCGCGGCCGCAATCGCCGGCATGTTCTGCCGCAAGTGGTTGGTCGCGGCCATGGTTTTGCGCAAACTCCGGTTGGAAACAATGGTTTCCGGCGGCACGGTCGCGGCCAACGCCGACTCGTAGGCGCCGGCGGCTGCGGCGGCGCGAGCGGCGGTTTGCTCGGCTAACTCCGCGGTGGCGCGCAGCCACGTTATGTAGGGCGCCGTCGTGGCGCCCATTTGCACCGCCGCGGGGCCACGCAACCCGTCCAGCAACCCCGCGGTGATGAGGTACTTGGTCGCGGTGTCGCGGAGGCGATCGGCCAGCCGCTGCCAGGTGGCCGCGGCCGCCACCAGTGATCCGGCGCCGGGGCCGGAAAACATTCGCGCGGTGTTGATTTCCGGGGGTAGCGTCCCGTAATCCATGTCTATCTAGACCTCGGGCGGGTCGTCACCGAGTTAGGGCGTGTGGCGGGGTTGGCTGCAAACATGACTTCCTTGCTTGGGGTAGCGACCGACTCTAATCATCGGTGAGCGGGGTAATCCGCGCATGCCGAGCGGCTTGGGCCCTCGGGCTAACGCGATCGGCTTCTGGCCGGCGCGCGGCGCCAGGCCGAAAATGATGGCTGGATTTAGGCGCCGCTCAGCGACGGGACACGCAAAGCATGGTCAAAAGTTGAGCTGCAACGACGGTCGAGGGCGCGCGCGAGGAGCACGCCTCGATGGGCCGTTGCGCTCCCGTGGCCGACGCGAACGACGACAACGTCCAGGCCGACCGCGGCGCGGACAACGAAAAGGTCGTCGGCCGGTCGCGCTTCAGTCCCGCGCTCTTGAAGGCCTTGTCGTCGTTGATGGTGGAGCCGAAGTCCGGATGGGTCCGCGATGCCGAGATGTCCCCGAATTGCGCCGGCCCGGTGGCGGCGGCCGACACCGAGACGGGCTGCGGTGGGCCGGCCTGCGTCGCGACCTGCAACGCCCAGAACCCGAATGCAGCGGCGAAAAGGGACAATGCGGCAACTACGGCCACGGCCGACTGGCGTCGTGGCCGTCGTGAAGATCTGCCTGCACCGCGGTAAGTCACAGTGCCGCCACCGTAACAGGATGTGCGCGCGCCAGCCCGGCCGGGATCCTTTGAAAAAGCGTAAAGGTAGCGCAAATTCGGCTGTGACCGCCTCGCCGGCGGCCAGCGACGGGTCTGCATGCAGCGACTAGTGGTCGGCGGCAGGGGATTTGAACGCGATGAGGGGAATGGCCATCTCGGCAGGCGTCGCCGCACCGTGAAAGCCTATGAGGCGCGCCGATTCCGGCGGCTCGTGTCCCGTTGCCAGCACGGCGGCATCACCGGTGCAGACGGCGACGACGTCACCGATTCGCAGCAGGTGCGCCGGGTTGACCGGTCCGAAAATCCCGGTCGCCACGGCCTGCTCGCGGCTGTAGATGCGCGCACGTCCGTCGAGGATTTCGCTCCAGGTGGCCTGGACGTCCGCCGCCGCGCCCGGCTGGGTGTGCAGGTAACGGACCCGCGGCTCGCCGGCGACCACGCGGAGCCCCGCGCCCAGCCGCGGGTCGGTGTCGAGGTCGAACCGCGCGCCGGGGGGAACGTTGAATCCGCCGTGGTCGGCGGTCACCAGCAGCGCCGCGGTCGGGGGGAGCGCCTCGACCAGCCGGCTCAGCAGCGTGTCGACCTGGGCGGCCGCCTCGTGCCATTGGGACGACCCGACGCCGAATGCATGGGCCGCGGTGTCCAGGGTGGCGGTGTAGCCGTAGACCAGTCCCGGCCCCGCACGCAGCTCGTCGGTGAGCCGCTGCGCGTTGTCGTCCGTCGGGTGGACCGGGCGGAATTCGGCGCCCCGGTACGCCGCGTCGGTCAGCCCGCTGCCGATGAAAGCGGCCGGCAACACCGCCCGCGCGCTGACGCCGGCCCGGTTGAGCCGTCCGAACCAGGTCGGTAGCGGCTGCCACTCGGCGTGCGGGGGGTCGTCGCGCCAGAGGATGTGGTTGATCACCCGATCCGAGCCGGGAACATTGAGTGTGAAGCCCAGGATCCCGTGCTCGCCCGGCTGCGCCCCGGTGCCCATCGACACCAGGCTGGTCGGGGTGGTCGACGGGAAGGTGCAGCTGAGCTCCGTGAGCCGGCCTACCTGGCCCGTCGCCACCTCGGCGAGCAGCGGCGCGCTGCCGGCCAGCTCGCCGAGCAGGTGCCATCCCAGGCCGTCGACCAGCACGACCGCGACGCGATCGACCTGGTCGGCGCCGACCCACTCGGCCAGTCCCAGCTTGTCGACGGTGCCCGGCGCGCCGAGGAGCGCGCCGGCGGCGGGCAACACGTCGCAGAGGGAACGGGGCATGGGGGCCAGTCTGGCACGAAGTTAGACACGCGCCAGTCGCCGGCTCGTCAGGCGCAGCTGCCGATCGGTCGCGTCGGCCAGCGCTCGGACCTGCCCCGGCGAGAGCCGGCCGCACAGCCGCCCCCAGTGCAACGCGACGTCGTCACCGGCGGCCACGTCGGGCACGGCGCTGTAGCCGTCGGTCCAGACGTCGACTGACCGTGGCGACGGTTCGGACAGCGCGAGCGCCTCCCCGTCGAGCGCCAGTCGCCGGCACCGCACCTCGATCCGGTCGTGGTCGCGGGTGAGCACGGTGCCCCAAGTGATGCGGCAGTTATCCAGCACGGTCAGCGGATGCTCGTCCATGCCGCGACCCAAAAACCGGGTCCACGGGTACACGCCGAACACGTGGAAGCTGTGATTGGCGGCGGCCTCGCGGGCGAGGTCCGCCGTCAGGTGCGACCAGTAACGGCCCGCTTGCGGGCCGATGATCGCGAGCAACGCGTCGAAGAATCTTTGGGGTTCCAGGTCGGCCCCGACGCCGCCGCCCAGCCAGTACGACTCGACGAGCCGGTAGTCCAGCGGGTCGGCGATCCCGGTCAGCTCGGACAGTACCCGCAGGTATGGCCAGGCCCCGGAGAACTTGGTCGCCGCTCGGCGCACCTCGTTGTGCGAACCGTCGCGCAGGGTGGCGCCCAGCGGGGGCCCGCAATAGCCCAGCGCGTTGGGCGCGTGGGCGTAGCGGGCGAACATCTCCACGCCGCGCTGCGAGCCGCTGGTGTCACCGGTCAAGCGCGCCCCACCAGCTTGACGGCGTCGCGGTGCAACCGGCCGAAGTTGTAGTAGGCCGCACAGGCCCCCTCGGGGGACACCATGCATGTGCCGATTGGGGTCTCCGGGGTGCAGGCGGTGCCGAAAACCTTGCATTCCCAAGGCTTCAGCACACCCTTGAGCACCTCGCCGCACTGGCACGCCTTGGGGTCGGCGACTCGCACGCCCGGCATCGAGAATCGTAACTCGGCGTCGAATTCCGCGAAGTCGTCGTGCAGCCGCAGCGCGCTCTGGGAGATGAAGCCCAGGCCACGCCATTCGAAGTGGGGACGCAGCGCAAAGACCTTGCCCATCAACGCCAAAGCGGCCGGGTTGCCGCGTTCGGGTACCACGCGGGTGTACTGGTTCTCCACCTCGCAGCGGCCCTCGCGGATCTGGGTCAGCAGCATCGCGACCGCGGCCAGGATGTCCAGCGGTTCGAAGCCGGCCACCACCAAGGGTTTTCGGTACACCTCCGGCACGAACCGGTAGGGGCGGTTGCCTACCACCGTCGACACGTGCCCGGGACCGATGAACCCCGACAGCCGCAGGTCCGGCGATTCCAGGATCGCCTTGATCGGCGGGACGATCATCACGTGGTTGCAGAACACGCTGAAATTGGTCAGCCCCATGTCACGCGTGCGCACCAGGGTCACGGCCGTCGACGGCGCGGTGGTCTCGAACCCGATGGCGAAGAACACCACGTGCTTGTCGGGATTGTCGAGCGCGATCTTCAGCGCGTCCAGCGGCGAATAGACGAACCGCACGTCGGCGCCGCGCGCCTTGGCGTCCAGCAGGCTGCCGTTCGAGCCGGGCACGCGCATCATGTCGCCGAAGCAGGTGAAGATCACGTCGGGCTGGCCGGCCAGCCACATCGCATCGTCGATGCGGCCCATCGGAATCACGCAGACCGGACAGCCCGGGCCGTGCACCAGTTCGACATTCTCGGGCAGCAGGTGCTCGATGCCGTGCCGGTAGATCGTGTGCGTGTGCCCGCCGCACACCTCCATGAACTTGAACTGCTCACCGTCGGTGCCCGCCAACCGTCCGATGGCGCCCAGCAACTTTCGCGCCGCGGCCGGATCGCGGAACTCGTCAACGAATTTCATTGTGCGCTTCCCCTTTCCGATGATGGACCGACCCCGCCCCGACCCTTCGGACCGCATCGTCGTCGGGCTAGATGATCGACGACGAGTCGAACGCTTGGATCTCGGTGTCGTAGGCGTCGCCGAGTTTCTGGACGGCGGCCAGGGTGAGCAGGGCCTCGGTCTCGTCGATCTTGGCCATCGCGAACCCGACGTGGACCAGGACCCAGTCGTCGGGTTCGGGCATGTCGGCCTCCAGTAGCCGGACGCTGATGGTGCGCTGCACGCCGCTGACGTCGACCTTAGCCAGATAGTTGGCGGGATCGGTGATCTCGACGATCCGGCCCGGAATTCCAAGACACATGTGCGACCTCCCTCCTTTTGTCGTGACGACCCCCGGCGCCCTAACAGATCCGCGGCAGGGGATCGCCGACGAGCATGTCGACGATCCGCGTGCCGCCGAATCCGGTGCGCAGCACCACGCTTTCGGCCGGTTCGGTGACGATTTCCCCGACCTCGGCCGCACCGGCGCCCAGCGGATGCGACCGCAGCGCGGCCAGCCCGGCCGCCGCCTGCTCCGGAGCGACGACGGCGATGAACTTTCCCTCGTTGGCGACGTAGAGCGGGTCGATGCCGAGCAGCTCGCAGGCGCCGTTCACCGTGGGCGCCAACGGAAGCCGCTCCTCTTCGAGCAGCACGCCGAGGCCACAGGCCTGGGCCAGTTCGTTGCAGACGGTGCCCACCCCGCCCCTCGTCGCGTCACGCATCCACCGGGTCGACGGGGCGGCCGCCATCAACAGTTCCACGAGGGGGCTGACCGACGCGGTGTCGGACGCGACGTCGGCCTCGATGGCCAGGTCGCCGCGCGCCAGCATGACCGCCATGCCGTGGTCGCCCATCGACCCCGACAGCAGCAGCTTGTCGCCCGGCCGCACCGCCGCCGCCGACAGCTCGCGTCCCGCCGGAATGACACCGGCCCCGGCGGTGGTGACGAACACGCCGTCGGCGGCGCCCCTAGGCACCACTTTGGTGTCGCCGGTGACGATCCGCACGCCCGCGGCGGCGGCCGCCGCCGCCATGTCGGCGACGATCTCCTTCAATTCGGCGATAGGCAAACCCTCTTCGAGCACGAACGCCGCCGAGATCCACGACGGCACGGCGCCGACCATCGCGAGGTCGTTGCAGGTGCCGTGCACGGCGAGCGCGCCCAGGGAGCCGCCGGGAAAGCGTCTGGGTTGCACCACGAACGAATCGGTGGACATGGCCAGGCGTTCGCCGCCAGGCAAGGTCAGGATCGCGCTGTCTCCGAGCGACTCCAGCAGCGGGTTGCGGAACGCTTCCACGAACACGGCGTCCACCAGCGCCGCGGAAGCCTTGCCGCCCGCGCCGTGCGCCAGCGTCACGTGGTCGTCGAGCAGGCGGGGTCGCCGCCTGCGGAACGATTCGATCCGCTCGATCACCTCACCCTCGGCGAAGCGTGGCCCCGACGAAAGGTATTCACCCGCCTGATTTTTCACGCCGCCCCCAGACCCTGCTCGCCGCGGAGATGTTGATGCACGCTCAGCCATAGCCTGTAGCCGAGCAGCGCCTGCGATTCCTGGATCCGGTGCACGCTTTGCGAACGAACGACGAAGCACGCGTCCACATCCGAGTTGTTGGCGAACGCGCCGCCGTCGTAACCGGCGAATCCGATGGTGTACAGGCCACGCTGGTGCGCCTCGGCCAGCGCGGCGAGCAGGTTCGGCGAGCCGCCGCTGGTCGACATCGCGATCGCGATGTCACCGACGGTCGCGCGGGCGATCAACTGGCGGGCGAACACCAACTCGAATCCGACGTCGTTGCCCAGGGCGGTCAGAATCGCCTGATCGGTGGTCAGCGGCCAGGCGGGTAACGGCTTGCCGGCCGGCGGCCGGGCGAACAGCCGTGCCAGCGTGGTGGAATCGGTGCAGCTGCCGCCGTTGCCGAAGGTGAACATGCGCCCGCCCGCGGTGAAACGGCGCGCCAGCTCGGCGGCGGCCCCACCGAGCAGTGCGGCGTTGGCTTCCAGCGTCGAGCGCCGCAGCGTCAGGCTCTCGGCCGCCTTGGCCTGCGCCGACGCGGCGAGGTCGGCCAGCAGCGTGGCGGGATCGTCTTCCTGGGCGTCGATGAAGGGGTACAGGAAGTTGGTGGGCTCGTCGGCGTCGCGGCTCATCGGTCCTCCTCGGCCAGTCTGCCGATCGCCATGCCGGCGTGCACCAGCATCAGGTCCCCGGCGGCGACCGGTTCGATCAGCGTGGTCACCACGGTCTCCACGCCCCGCGCGGTGCGCACGACGGCATGCCCGTCGGCCGACGCCGTCACCGCCTCGCCGGGGCGTCCCTCGTCGCTGCAGGTCACGCAAACCGACTCGGCGCGTTCGGGTTTGAGCAGGCCGGGGTGCTCGAAACAGACGTGGGTCAGTTCCCACAGCAGGTGGTAGAACAGCACGAAGCCACCGGTCGCGGGCACGCGCGGATCGGGGTCGTCGAGCCACAGCACGTGATCCGCTGCGCTCGCTTTGAAGCCCCCCTGCGGGCGGCGTTCGCCGCTGCCGATCCAGATCGTGGTGGCCCCCCAGGCGGGCGCGCGCCGCATCACCGAGCGGACCTGTGCCTCCTCGGCCCCGGAAACCGCGACCACGATGTCGCCGGGGCGCACCGAGACCCGCACCAGGTCCACCAGGTCGGGTCCGGTCAGCGCCACCGCGGGCAGCGCGCGTTTGCCCATGATCACCGGGTGGACGAATTCGACCGCGATGTGCAGCGCATGCGGTTCCCACGACGGTGCGATGGACCACATAGTGGCGCCGGCGGCGAAGCGCTTGGCGAGTGTGAATGCGGTGGCGGCGAGGTCTTCGGCCAGTTCGGCGCCGAGCCCGCGATCGATCGCCGTGGTGGTCATGGTTCAGCCCTCCTCCCGCGCGGTCAGCATGGCGATCGCGGCCTGGCCCAGGGCGAGCCCGCCGTCGTTCGGCGGAACGGTGTGGTGGGTCAGCACCTCGAACCCGGCCAGCTGTAACCGTTGTCGACATGCCTTGAGCAACAACACGTTCTGGAACACCCCGCCGGTCAGGCCCACCAGCCGGGTGGTGCCGGCCACCCGACCGACCACCTCGACGACGGCGACCGCGACGGCCCGGTGAAACGCCGCGGCCAGCGGCGCGGGCCGCGCGCCGGCGCGCAGCGCCGACACCAGCGCCCGCACCATGGCGGCGGGGTCGATCACCCCGTCTGCGCGCACGGTGAGCGACAGCGGCGGCCCGGCCGGCGCACCCGCCGATTCCGCCAGCGCCTCCAGCTCGATGGCGGCCTGGCCTTCGTAGTCGATGCGGTGCCGAACGCCGAGCAGCGAGGCGACGGCATCGAAGAGGCGACCCACGCTCGAGCAGGGCACACATCCGGTTCCGGACTCCAATTGCGAACGCGTGACACGTAATTCGTCCCCGGTCGCGGCGGCGACGGGCGCCAAGTCGGGGGCCCAGTCGATGCCGGCGCACCACAGCTGGGACAGCGCCATCCGCCAGGGGTGGCGCACCGCGGCGTCACCACCGGGCAGCGGCACCCCCAACAGGTGGCCGGCCCGGACGAATCGGTGGCTGTCGGTACCGAGCCGCAGAATCTCGCCGCCCCAGATGGTCCAGTCGCATCCGTAACCGGTGCCGTCGAAGGCGACGCCGATGACGGGTTCGCCGAGGCGTCCGTGCTCGGCCAGCAGCGAGACCACGTGCGCGTGGTGGTGCTGAACGAGGTTCAGCGGTCGGGCGTCGGCGTGGCGCTCCGCCCAACTGCGGGTGTGGTATCCGGGATGCAGATCGGCGGCCAACCGCGCCGGCTCGCCGCGCATTTCGGTGAGCTGGCTCACCGCCCGCTCGAACGCGCGCAGCGTCTCCCAGGTGCCCATGTCGCCGATGTGCCCGGACAGGTAGGCCCGCGGGCCGTCGGTGAGACAGAACGTGTTCTTCAATTCCCCGCCGACGGCGAGCACCGGCGGCCCCGGCATGTTCAGGTCGACCGGCAGCGGCGCATACCCACGGGAGCGGCGGATCGGCAGTTCGTGACCGTCGACCACGCGGACCACCGAGTCGTCGCACGGGACGTGGATCGGGCGGTCATGGTCGAGGACCGCGTCGCACAGCGCCGGAAGTCTGTGTGCCGCATCGTCGTCGGTGAAGCAGATGGGTTCGTCGGATCGGTTGGCGCTGGTGAGCACCAGGGCATCGGGCACCGGCGCGGCGGCGCCCGGTACGGGTGTCAGGAGCAGGTGATGGAGGGGGGAATACGGCAGCATCAGGCCGAGCAGTGGGCTGCCGGGGGCGACTCCGTCGACCACCGGGGCGTCCGGCCGGCGCTTGAGCAACACGATCGGGCGGGCGGGAGCCAGCAGCGCCGCCGCCTCGGTGTCATCGACGTAGGCGTAGGCGCGCGCGGCGTCGAGGTCGCGGACCAGCATGGCAAACGGCTTGGCGCCGCGAGCCTTTCGTGCACGCAGGGCGGCGACGGCCGTGTCGTCGGCGGCAGCGCAGGCCAAGTGGTAGCCGCCAACGCCCTTGATGGCCACCACGGCGCGCGCGGCGAGCGCGCGTTGGGTGGCCGCCAGCGCGGCGTCCACCCCGTCGACCCGGCCGGCCGCCGACGAAAACCACAGGGATGGACCGCAATCGTGGCAGGCGATGGGCTGCGCGTGAAACCGGCGATCAGCGGGGTTGTGGTATTCGGTGGCGCAGCGCTCACACATGGCGAACCCCGCCATGGTGGTGGCCGGGCGGTCGTAGGGCAACCGGCGGATGATGGTGAAGCGCGGCCCGCAGTTGGTGCAGGTGACGAACGGGTGGCGGTAGCGCCTGTCCTGCGGATCGAACAGCTCGGCGACGCAGTCGTCGCACATCGCGATGTCGGGCGGAATCGGCGTCGTTTCACCGGGTGCGGCGCGGCTGGTCACTATCCGGAATTCGCGACCGCGGCCGGCATCGGGGGCGAGCTCGTGAATGGTCACGTCGCTGATCCGGGCCAGCGCCGGCGCCTCCGCGCGCAGGCGACGTGCGAATTCGGCCAGGCGTGCCCGGTGGCCCTGCACCTCGACAAAGACGGCGCCGGAATCGTTGCCGACGAAACCGGACAAGCCGAGCTCGGTCGCGATGCGGTGGACGAACGGCCGGAAGCCGACCCCCTGCACGACACCGGTCACGGTGAAGCGCTGCCGAACCCGGGTAGAAGCGGGGTCGTGCCGCAGCAGCAGGGGCGACGGGGCCATCTCAGCCGCCCTCCGGAAGGTCGAACGGATCCGTGCGGCCCCTGCCCATCAGTTCGAGCCCGGCCATCGCCTGCTCGGCACCCTCGCGGTCGGTCTTCTCGACGGCGAAGCCCATGTGGATGATGACCCAGTCACCCGGGACGAATGTCTCTTCCGGCAGCATGCCGACGTTGACCCTGCGCTGTTCGCCGGTGACGTCGACCAGCGCGAGCTGGCCCTCGTAACCGTCCAGCATCCGGATCACTTGGCCGGGGATCCCTAAACACATGGCTCAGCGGTCCTCTCGGCTGGTCGCCATCGAGTGTGACCGCAGCGCCGCGACGATCTCTTCGACGGCGCGCGCGGCGCGGGGAACCGCCCTGGCCACGGGTTCGGTGAGCCCGATGCCCTCCTCGACACTGCCCGCCTCGCACCCGACGACGACCGTGTACGGGGGATTGCCGCCCAGTGCCCGCAGGCTGGCGAACACCGTGGCGGGATCCATGCCGTGGCCGTCGAAACCGATTGTGGCCGGACTTGATTCATGGTCGGCCTGGAAGACGTGCAACGTGCCGGGGCTCCCGCGGCTGGGCACGGCGTCGATGAGGACCAGGGTGTCCCAGTCCTCGAGCAGGTCGTAGGCCAGGTGCATGCCGCTGATGCCGTAGTCGGTGACGCGGACGCTCGGATCCCCGCGGGAGATCTCGGCGGTGCGGATCACTTCGGATCCGAACCCGTCGTCGCCCAGGAAGATGTTGCCGATGCCGGCTACCAGGATGCGCGCTGTCATTCCCCGAGCCGGCTACATCCGCCTGAGCTTGAGGTAGCGGCGGGCGTCGGGCAGGGATACCACCCCCAGCACCAATCCGGCCGCGAGCACCAATGCGATGATCGCGACGAATATCCAACCCAGGATCTCCATCTCGAACACTCCTTTCACGAGTTTGCCGGGCTGCGTTGAGCTTCCAGGGGCTCGATTTCGTCCGGGGAGAAGTACAGGTATCGGCCGTACCAGTCGTGCAGGTCGGCGGCCGGGTCGTCCTCGACGACGACGCCGACATGCTTGTTGCCCTCGACGTCTTCGTGCACCGAAGTGACACGGGCGGTCTTGCCGGCAACGAAGATGTCCTGCGCGTCGGCGTTTCGTCTCGGCCGCAACCGGACCTGACTGCCGCGCGCCACCCGGATCCCGTTCACCAGCACCGCGTCGATTTCGGGACGGACCGCGTTGTCGGCCAGCGGGTCCCACCAGTCGACCCCCTCGGGGACCTCTGGCACCAGACCCGCGATCGCGTGGGGGTCGCGCAACACACCGTGCAGGCGCGCCATGGCGTCGGGGGACATGGCGTCGCACTGGTCGATGATCCGCGCCGCTCGCGGATCGGTGGCGCGGGCCTGCGCCTTCTCCTCGTCTGTCATCGTCATCACGCGCAGCGTGAGGATCTCGTCGATCTCGGTGCAGTCGAACAGCGCGGTATCGCTCTGTTCGGCGACCTCCGGGTGGTCGTAGAGGATAATCGGCGAAATCAGCAGCGAGTCGCGAGCTCCCGGCGGGCCGGCCAGCACCGGGAAGCAGCGGTGCTGAGCGCACCGGGACACCGCGTCGGCCGCAGCCGGCGACGGCTCGAGCAGCGAAACGAACCGCCCCCGCCCGAGTTCGGCGATGAGGTGCGTGCCGATCATCGACCGCGCGATCGCGTCGTTCTTGTCCACCGTGCCGGTGCCGACGTTGCGGATGCGCACGGACACTCGGCACAGGTTGCCGTCCGCCTCGCTGGCGAGCGTCAACACGCCGCGCACCTCCCGTCGTTGGCGCACCAGGCGCCCACCGTCGACCGTCTCGACGTCAGTGCCCGCGGCGGCCGTCACCGACAGTGTCCAGGTTCGCCCGTCCAAGGCGACGGGGCCGAAGGGCCGTTCACACTCGACCGCCTCGTCCCAGGTGAGCCACGAACCACCCGGGCTCGTCAGCTCATCGACGGGTTCGTATTCGCCGTGGGCGATTTCCCGTTCGGCCCGGCGGTGTTGCAGTTGCAGGAACCGCACCGTCAGGTTCAGCTCCCGGGCCCCGTCGACCAGGAACTGTGCCGCCATGCTGTCGTCCTCGCCCAGGCCCGCGTCCGCCGCCCCGGGTGGTCCCAGAACGCCGAATTGCCAGCGCGATTGGTTCTTGGTCGACGTCCCGCGGTAGGGGTAGAGCAGGTAGCCCTCATAGAGGACCGCGTCGGCGACGGCGCGGGCCCGGTCCTGATCCTCGGTCATCGCGCCGCCTCCCGGTCCGCATCCAACAGTGAGGTGATCGCGTGGTCGAGATCGAGCAGCCCGTGCGCCGACTTGTAGGCGGCCAGCGCGCTGATGGTTTCGTGACTCAGCCGCAGCCAGCCGGCATTCGGATAATGCTGGGCGATCAGCTGCCGCCAGACCGTGACCGGCATGTCGTAGCGGTATTCGCAGTCCCATGGCACCTGCTGGACGGAGAAGCCGCGCTCGGATTTGACGAAAATCGTTCCGCTGAACAGGAACTGGAGCGGCAGTGCGCCCTCGTGCAACGCGTGCAGATATTTAGCGGCGGCGACCTCGAAGTCGTAGGTGCAATCCAGGGGGAGCGCCGCAGTGGTGGTGCCGGTGAATCCCGGCACCATCGCGGTGCAGTGCTGCCACAGGAAGGTGCGTTGCGTGCTCGCCCAGCGTTCGCGCGGGCCGAACAGATCGGTCAGCCCTGCGGCTTCGTCGTCGGAGTAGGACCGGCGCAGCGGTTCGATGCGGACCTGGCAGCGCAGGGCGATCGCGTGCACCGGATCGTCGTCGCCGCCGGTGGTCACCGCGATGCGGGCGGTCAGCACCGGGCTGACCGTGTACGGTTCGGGCGCCACGTCGAGGACCGTGAAGTCGATGTCCATCATGGCGGCGTCTCAGCAGGTGTTGTTAGTGCGCGGGCGTTGAGGTGGGAGAAGAAGCCGTCGATGAACGCGCGCGCCTCCTGTCCCCCGTCGAACCCGCGCCACAGCAGGCGCAGCCGCCCGACGAATTCGTAACAGGCGTCGATTGGGACCAGGTAGGTTTGCGGCGGGCCGCTCTCCGGGACGCGGACCAACAGCGCCTCCACGTCGTCGGCCAGCAGTCTCACCCGCGCGTCGGCGCCACTGAGTGTGTCCCAAATGTCCAGCGCGAGTTCGGATTCACACGCGCCGGCCGGTCCTGGGTAGAAGGCGACGGTGCGCCCGAGCGCGGAGTTGGTGAAGAAGAAGGCCACCCCCACCGGAATCTGCAGTGCCTCCCACGCGCGGCGGTCCAGCGCGAACTGCGGGAAGGACAGATACCGGTCGGGCACCGCGCGGTAGCGCAGTTCGGCCTGGGTGTCGGTGAACAGCAGATAGCAGGCCCGGCACACGCACATGAGCTGCCGGTCGGCCACATTGACCACGTGCTGGTGAGAGTCGGCGACTGATTCCGAGCACATTTCGCACCGCTCGCCGGCCGGTGCGGCGACCGGCCGGTTGCTGCGGATGCGGGTCAAGACCTCGTAGGGCGTGGTCATGCGGGGGCGCCCATCACGTGCACCGGTTCGCGGACCGGCAACGCCACCGACAGCACGCCATCGCGGACCAACAACGGAAGCGGGTCCAGGTGCGCGCCGCTCACGCTCGCCCCGGCATGTACGGCGTCGAAGTCCGTCTGGCAGCGCGGGCAGCGCAATTGCGCCCCAAGCAGTTTCGCGCCGGCCAGCGTGGCGTCGCACACCGGGCAGTGGTCGCGGTAGGCGAACGTCTGGTCGCCGACCCGGCACGCCAGCACGGTGGTCACGCCGACCCGATAGCCCGCCACCTCCCCGGGCGCCAGCTCGGCCAGCTCGGGCGCCGCAAGCCACCTGCTGGACCCGTTGGAATGCACGCGGGCCAGTAGCGATTCGGCCGGGATGACGGTCGTGGTTTCGGGCTCGGCCGTCGCCACCTCGATCGAGGAGATCTCGGGGGCCGCGGCGCGCACCGCGTCCTCGACGGCCAACTCCAGCGTCACCGCCGACGACGGACAGCTCTTGCAGCTGCCGGTGAACGCCAACCGTACGGTGTCGCCGTCGACTCCGATGAGGTCGACGTCGCCGCCGTGCGAGCCCAGATACGGCCGCACCCGGTCCAGCGCGTCGGAGACCCGGCGGTGCACATCGTGCGGGTGCAGGCCGTGCACGAGGAGCAGGCTGGCCACCAGGTCGTCGGTGGCCAGCCGCTCGGCTATGCCCGGGTCCTTCATCAGGCACTGCATGATCCGTTGCAGCCCGGCCCCGTAGAGGCCGACCACCTCGCGGACCAGCTCGGTCGCGCGCTCCTGTGCGGCCGGCCCACTGGCCGCGCAGGAATCCAGAAGGGTCTGGATTCGATCGCCCGCTGTGCGCCACCGCGCCTCGATTTCGTCAAGGGTGTCCGGGCGATCCACCTTGACTCACTCCATCGATTGTGATGACCTGCTGCGCCCGGCTTCGCCGAGCTTGCAGTCATCACCGCCGGCGGGTGACTGTGTCGGTGTGTGCAGTCTGTCGAGGGTCTTGCCCTTACCCAGGTACATGTGCACACCGCAGGGCAGGCACGGATCGAAGCTGCGCACCGTGCGCATCACGTCGATGCCCTTGAAGTTCTCCCGGCCGTTCTCTTCGAAGATCGGCTGGCCTTGCACCGCATCCTCGTACGGGCCCGGCGTGCCGTAGCTGTCGCGGGGGTTGGCGTTCCACGGGGTGGGCGGGTATGGATGATAGTTGGCGATCTTGCCGTCCCGGATCACCAGGTGGTGGCTGAGCACACCGCGAACCGCCTCGGTGAACCCGCACCCGATGGCCTCGTCTGGCACCTCGAAGCGTTCCCACGTCTTGGTGCGCCCGGCGCGGATCTCCTCGAGCGCCTTCTCGGCGAAGTACAGCCCGCACGCGGCCGCGTAGGCCTGGAAATAGGTGCGCGCGCGGTCGCGTTCGATGGTGTTGCTGCCGTACTTGGGGACCTTCCACTCCAGTTCCACCGGGCCCTTGAGCGCGGTCTTCGGCAGGTTGATCTTGACGCTGTTCCCGGTTGCCTTGACGTAGCCGATGTCGACGAGGCCGGCCAGTGCGGTCGCCCACAACCGGGCCAACGGACCGCCGCCGGTGTCCAGCGCCAGGTGGTCCTTGCCGTCGAACCAGCGCGGCGACATCACCCAGCTGTACTTGCCGCCGTCTAAGTCCCGCTTCTGCGGATGTGGGTTGGTGTGCTGATTCCACGGGTGGCGCCGGTCCACCGTGTTGCCCAGCGGATCGGTCTTGACGAACATCTCCTGGTCGGTCCAGTCGTCGTAATACGAACTGCCCAAAAGGATCCGGATGCCCAGGTTGATGTCGACCAGCGAGTGGGTGACGAGTTTGCCGTCGACCACGACGCCCGGGGTCACGAACATCGCGTTCCCCCAGCGCTCCATGTCCTTGTACGCGAAGTTGCACACCTCGGGGTCCTGGAACGAGCCCCAGCAGCCGAGCAGGGTGCGGCGCAGTCCGACGTTCTCGTAACCGGGCAGTGCGGTGTAGAAGAAGTCGAACAGGTCGTCGTGCATCGGCACGACCTTCTTCATGAACTCCACATAGCGCATCAGCCGGGTCATGTAGTCGGTCATCAACTGGATGGTCGCGACGGTGCCGACCCCGCCGGGGTACAGCGTGGACGGGTGCACATGGCGACCCTCCATGAGGCAGAACATCTCTCGCGTCCAGCGGCTGACCGCCAGCGCCTCGCGGTAGAACTCGCCGCTGAACGGGTTGAGCGACCGCATGATGTCGGCGATCGTCCGGTACCCGTGCGCGCCCGCCTGCGGCGCGGGCGTCTTCTCCGCCTGGGCCAGGACGCTCGGGTTGGTCTCGGAGACCATCTTCTCGCAGAAGTCGACGCCGACCAGGTTCTCCTGGAAGATGTTGTGGTCGAACATGTATTCCGCGGCCTCGCCCAGGTTGACGATCCACTCGCCGAGGTGCGGTGGCTTGACCCCGTAGGCCATGTTCTGCGCGTAGCACGAGCAGGTGGCGTGGTTGTCGCCGCAGATTCCACAGATGCGGCTGGTGATGAAGTGCGCGTCGCGAGGATCCTTGCCCTTCATGAAGATCGAGTAGCCGCGGAAGATCGACGAGGTGCTGTGGCACTCGACGACCTGTCGGTTCTTGAAGTCGATCTTGGTATAGATACCCAGGCTGCCGACGATTCTGGTGATGGGATCCCAGGCCATGTCGACGAGTTGGCTGGGTTCCCGGTTGGCGTGCATGGGTTCAGGGGTGATGGTTGCCATTGCAGTACCGCTCTCCGCCCCGAGGGCTTCTGTGATGAGAACGGAGCGCGCCGACCCGGTGGCCGAAGTGGCCTACCAGGTGCGGCGCGCCCCGGTGGTTAGTTGATCGCCGTTGTGGCGCCAGCGCGGCTCCTTGTCGACGGTGCGACCCGTGATACCCCTCAAATTGCGAATCACGGTGCCGTACAGTCCCGACGCGGTGCTCGATAACTTGCCGCCCGGCGGTTCGTCCATGAAGGGCATGAACTTGTCGGGGAAGCCCGGCATGGTGCACCCGATGCAGATGCCACCCACGTTGGGGCAGCCGCCGACACCGTTGATCCATCCGCGCTTGGGCACGTTGCACTTGACCACCGGGCCCCAACAGCCCAGTTTGACAATGCATTTCGGCGATCCGTAGTCGGTGGCGAAGTCGCCCTGCTCGTAGTATCCGGCCCGGTCACAACCCTCGTGGACGGTGTTGCCGAACAACCACTTGGGGCGCAGGGCGTCGTCGAGCGGAATCATCGGCGCCTGACCGGTCGCCATGTAGAGCAGGTAGGTCAGCGTCTCCGACAGATTGTCGGGATGGATCGGGCAACCGGGCACGCACACGATCGGGATGCCGGCCTTGCTCTTCCACTCCCACCCGAGGTAGTCGGGCACCCCCATCGCCCCCGTTGGATTGCCGGCCATGGCGTGGATGCCGCCGTAGGTGGCGCAGGTCCCGACCGCGACGACCGCGGTGGCCTTGGGCGCCAGCCGGTCGAGCCACTCGCTGGTGGTCATCGGCTGGCCGGTGGCGGGGTCGTTGCCGAACCCGCACCAGTAGCCCTCGTCTTTGAGCTTCTCGTTGGGGATGGATCCTTCGACGACGAGCACGAAAGGTTCGAGCTCACCGCGGTCGGCCTTGAAGAACCACGACAAGAAGTCGTCCGCCCCGCCATTGGGGCCGCATTCGAAATCGATTAGGGGCCAGTGCACGGCGACCTTCGGAAGCCCCGGTAGAGCTCCCAGGGCGATCTCCTCGACCGTCGGTTGGGTGGCGGCAGTCAACGCCACCGAATCGCCATCACAACTGAGCCCCGCATTAATCCAAAGAACGTGGATCAATGCTTCTTCTGCTTTGACTGCTGCTTCTGTTGGCATGCTGCAGCTTTCCGGGGCCGGGCTGAGAGACCCCTACGCCGCCGGAGTCGACCGTCGGCCCACTTGCGCAGCGCTATTTTTTGGGTCTACTCCTTGCCGCCGAGCGTGTCAACGGTTCTGCGACACCAACTAGTTAGACAACCATTGCATAGTATTTCGCCCCGCGGCGCGGGCGCCGGCGGACAGGCCGGCGGCCCCGGGGATCATGCGAATAGCTTGCAGAACGCCCGGTCAGGCCGCCGGCTCCGCGGCGAATCGCCGCAGCCAGCCGAACCACGCGGCCATTCCGGCTCCGGTGCGCGCACTGAGCGGCAGGATCGTCGCCGTCGATTGACCTTACGCACGTGAGCGATGTATTCAGCGACGTCCGCGTCGAGGTGAGGAACCAAGTCAATCTTGTTGAGCAGCACCACATCCACGGAACGGAACATCACCGGATACTTCAGCGGCTTGTCCTCGCCCTCGGTCACCGAGTACACCATGGCCTTGGCGTGCTCGCCGACGTCGAACTCCGCCGGGCAGACCAGGTTGCCGACGTTCTCGATGATCACCAGGTCCAGCGCGGGAAGATCGAGACCGGGCAGGGCGCGGTTGACCATCGGCGCATCGAGGTGGCATTCACCGCCAAAACCGTTGCTGGTGTTGAGCAGTGAGATCTGGGCGCCGCGCCCCCGAAGCTTGGCCGCGTCGAGATCGGTGGCGATGTCGCCTTCGATCACCCCGATGGCACGCTCGCCGGCGAGCTCGTCGAGTGTGGCCTGCAGGATGGTCGTCTTGCCCGATCCGGGCGAGCTCATCAGGTTGAGCGTGCGCACGCCGTTGCTCTCGAACGCCGCCCGGTTCGCATCGGCCAACAGGTCGTTCTCGGCGAAGATCGCCTCCAGCACGTCGACCCGCTGCTTGCCGGTCCGGTACTGGCCATGGTCGGCGTGCTGGTGATCCGGATCGTCGTGCTCGTGGGTGTGCACCGTCCCGTCGTCATGCCGATGAAATCTGCCCATGGTCAAATCCGTTCGGAAGAGCCGCTTTTCATGAGACGTCCAGCGACGTCACCAAGAATTCGTTGCCGTGCAGAACCTCGACGTCGGAGCTTTCGCACTGCGGGCACCAGATCGACCAGGCGGAGGTGATCTCCGATCGCCGCCCGCAGGCGCGACAGTTCACCTCGGCGCCGACGCACTCGAGCTCCAGCTCGGCCTCCGGCATGTTCTCGGCGTCGCGCACCAGAGTCCAGCAGAACGAAAGCGATTCGGGTACCACCTGGCGCAGCGCCCCGATCCGCACCCGCACCACGTCGACGTGCCGACCGCCGGCGTGGGTCTTGGCCACATCGGCGATGGCTTCGCACAGCGACAGCTCATGCACCGCCGATCACCGGCGTCCGCCGCAGGCTCATGAGCACTGTTCTACACCGAACGCCCGGGGTGCGCAGCAGTGTCAGGGCGAGGACGTCCACTTCTGTTCCAGCCGGCCGTAGCGCCAGACCAGCACGGCCACTGCCCAGGTGATGACGAACGCGCCCACGATGAAATAGCCGACGGTGTTGAGGTCCAACTCGCCGATCCAGTTCCAGAATGCGCCGCGCCACCCGAACTGCTCGGCGAACAGGGTGAGGAGTTCGACGGTGCCGATCAGCAGCGCGACCACGACCGACAGAGCGGTGATGGTGATGTTGTAGTAGATCTTGCGGACCGGGTTGGAAAAGGCCCAGCCGTAGGCGAAGTTCATGAACGAGCCGTCGATCGTGTCCAGCAGGCACATGCCGGCGGTGAACAGCACGGGCAGACACAGGATGGCGTACCACGGCAGTCCGGCGGCGGCGCTGGTGCCGGCCAGCACCAGCAGCGCGATCTCGGTCGCCGTGTCGAAGCCAAGGCCAAACAGCACCCCGACGGGATAGGAGTGCCACGACTTGGTTATCGATTTGGTGAAGCGGCCGAGGAACCGGTTCATCAGCCCCCGGTTGTCCAGCTGCCGTTCGAGTTCGGCGCCGTCGGTTTCGTGGTCGTAGTCGCCGCGGCGCAGCCGCGCGAACACCCGCAAGATGCCCACCAGTACGACGACGTTGAGCAGGGCGATGGCATAGAGGAATATGCCGGAAACGCCGGTACCGATCAGCCCCGTGTAATGGTGCAGCCCAGACGAGTCGTCCCGGACCGGCCCGACAATCGTCTTGACCCCGGACGCCAGCAGGATCGCCAGCGCGAAGACCACCGTGGAATGGCCAAGTGAGAAGAAGAATCCGACGGCGAGCGGGCGCTGCCCGTCATTCATCAGCTTGCGGGTGGTGTTGTCGATGGCGGCGATGTGGTCGGCATCGAAAGCGTGCCGCAGGCCCAGGGTGTAGGCGGTCAGCCCGACGCCCACGCCAAATGCCTTGCCGCCGAGGCTCAGTTGTGCGGGGGCGACCAGGGCCACCAAGGTGAGCCAGCCGACCAGATGGAGCGCGACGATGATCGCCAGCATCGAGGCCAGGCGCCACCACTCCGCCGCGGTCAGCGCGCTGCGAACCTTGGCCGGCCATGACGGCCGCTGGCCGAGCTCGGTACTGGCCACTGGGGTCCTTCCGGGAAGGAGGGAACAACCGGCACGACTGTATGTGCTGTTGCAGGCTAGATGCAAGTCGGTCGCAGGACACCGGGTTCCCGATCCGGGAGGCGAATTCGGCCGAAAACTGGCGCGCCCCGCGGAGCGGCGCGACACTGGGCGGATGACGCCCAAGCCGTCGGATCTGGACCCCTCCGTCGAGGCGCGGATCGGTGATCTGTTGCGCGCCCGGGGGCTGCGGCGGATGTCCTCGCGGATCCAGGTGCTGGCGGTGCTCGAGCCCGTCGACGGGCACCTGCCGGTCGCCGAGATCCACGAGCGGGTGCGGGCGGCATTGCCGCACGGCGCCCATGCCCCTGACGTCGCGACCATCTATCGCACGGTGACCACCCTCGTCGGGCAGGGGATGCTGCACGCGCTGACCCTCGACGGCGGCGTCACCACCTACGGGATGGCCACCGCGCCGCACCACCACGCCGTGTGTACCGAGTGCGGCTCGATCATCGAGGTGCCCGCCCGGCAGCTCAGCTCGGCGCTCGAGCACGCGATGGCGGGCAGTTGCTTCGCGCTCTCGGAGGCCGCGGGCCTCACGCTGCACGGGCTGTGCCCCCAGTGCCAGGACGACAAGCGGCCGCTCAAACGTTCCGGGCGCTGACGGTGGCGTCCCCGTCTAGCCCAGATCCAGTAGCGCATTTTCGACCACTTCCGGCAGCGCCGGATGAATCCAGTACTGCCCGCGGGCCATCTCCGGGGCGGTCAGCCCGAAGCTCATCGCCTGGATCAGCGGCTGGATGATCGACGATGCCTGGGGGCCCATGACGTGCGCGCCCAACAGGCGCCCGGTGCTCCGCTCAGCGATCAGCTTGACTATTCCGGTGGTGTCCTCCATGGCCCAGCCGTAGGCTACGTCGCCGTAGTTGTGTATCGCGACCGAGATGTCGAATCCCCTTGCCATAGCCTGGTTTTCGGTCAGTCCGACGGCCGCCAGCTGGGGATCGGTGAACACCGCCGACGGCACGTAGCGGTGATCGGTGATGACCATCGCATCGGTGTCGTCCCAGTCGCACAGGATGTTGTGCCGCACGACGCGGGCCTCGTGGTTGGCGACGTGCTTGAGCTGGTAGGGCGAGGAAACGTCGCCGAGGGCGAAAACGCCGCGGGCGGACGTGCGTTGGTATTCGTCGACCACCACCCGGCCATCCACGACGTCGACGCCCGCCTGTTCGGCGTCCAGCAGGTCGGCGTTGGGGACGCGGCCGGTCGCGACCAGCAGCAGGTCGGCGTTCAGGGTCGACCCGTCGTCCAGCCGCAGGGCGACGCCGGAGTCGTGGCTGGTGCCGCCCACGACGTTGCGGTGGGTGCGCAGTTCCCATTTGGCCGCGGCGATGCGGGTGAAGCGTTTACAGAGGGTGTCGTCGCAGTGCCGCAGCAGCGTGCCGCCCCGGATCACCAGCGTCACCCGCACGCCGAGAGCGGAGAAGAGGTGGGCGAATTCTGCTGCTACGAAGCCACTTCCAACGATCACGAGGTGCTCGGGCAACTCCGGGATCCGCATGATCGTATCGCTGGTGTGATACGCGACGCCGCAGTCGAGGATCGCGGGCGGGATGACCGGCCGCGACCCCGTCGCGATCACCACCTGATCGGCGGTGAACTCCTCACCGGTGCCGGTGTGCAAGAGGTAGCGCCCGTCGGGCTGAACCGGCCCGAATCGCACGTGCTGGCTGTACAAGTCGACATTGGGTGATGCCCGGCGATAATCTTCGCCGCTCATCGAGATCGGATCGATGCGCCCGAAGATGCGCGAGACGATGTCGTCCCAGCGCACCCGGTCGAGGTGCGCATCGACCCCGTAGCGCGCCGCGTCCCGGATCGTCGTGGCGACCTCGGCGGCGTAGACGAACATCTTGGTCGGGATGCAGCCGACGTTGAGGCAGGTGCCGCCGAACGTGCCATGCTCGCACAGCGCCACCCGCTTGCCGATGAAGCGATCGTCGAGAAGGCTGTTGCCCGAGCCGCTTCCGATAATCGCGATGTCGTAAGTCTCCACCCCGTCACCCCTGCTTCGAAGAGGTGCGGTCGGCGTTGAGGTAGTGGTCCAGCCAGCGGTCGAGCTGGCGATAGGCCGCCTGCCGCGGCTGCGGCAGCGACAGGAACACGTCGTGTTTGGCGTCGTCGATCGGAACGATGGTGCTGTGGTTCCCGATGCAGCCGGCCCGCCGGGCGATCTGGGTGACGTCGAGAACCGCGTCGCCGCGCTGCATGGACGCCGCGTCACTGGTTTCCCGCACGGTGTGATCCGAACGCAGGATCAGATTGGGCACCCCGACATCCAACCCGCGGTGCAGCCGGGCGTGGCCACGGCGGATGGCGTGCAGCCAGCCGAGCGTGATGGGAAAGCCCCCCACCGGTTTCCACTGCAGGTCGTAGTCGAACTCGCCGTGGTAGTCGCGGTGCAGCGTGGTGCCGTAGCCGCCCTCGGTGGGTGTCCGGACCACCCCCTTGGCCCGCACCCGGGACAGGCCCGCGATCAGCGCCGAGGTCACCGAATGGCGCAGGACCGCCGGGCCGTGCAGGTCCAGGAACGGGCTGTTGAGCACCAAACCCCCGATCCCGGCGTGCGCCGCGGCATCGCGCCGGCGAAGCCGGTCCAACCACAACGACACGATGAGCCCGCCGGAGGAATGGCCGTACACCAAGACCTTGGCGGGCCGGTCCTGGTCGCGGATTGCCCCCAGCGCGTGTTCGAGCTCGGCGTCATAGTGCTCGAGATTGGTGATGAAGTGCGGCGTCTGACCGTCGCGACGCGAGCGCCCGCATTTCTGGAGGTCCAGCGCGTAGAAGGCGAAGCCGCGGTCGGCGAAGTGATCGGCCAGGGCGGTGTTGAAGAAGTAGTCGGTGTAGCCGTGCACGGCGAGCACCGCGTGGCCGGTCGCCGGGGGGCCGGTGGGCTCGCCGCGCCGGATCAGCGTGGCGACGATCTCGCCCTCGCCGACCGGGTCGGGCCCGAGGGGGATGGTGCGCTGCCAATAACCGGGCAGGACATCGGGCACCCAGCCAGTCACGAGGCCAGCTTAGAGGTTTTGCTGGTCGCGGGGAGGCGCACACCGTTCGCGACCGGTACCGCTCGGGATAGCCTGGGGACCGGCCCAGTCGAGGAAAGGACCAGGAACAGGTGTCGTCGCTAGCCCGAGCCGCACGCGCGGACGTCGTGCTGGTGGGCGCGGGCATCATGAGCGCGACGCTGGGCGCGTTGCTGCGCCGGCTGCAGCCCGACTGGTCGATGACCATCGTCGAACGGCTGGACGCCGTCGCGGCGGAGAGCAGCAGTCCCTGGAATAACGCCGGTACCGGGCATTCGGCGCTGTGCGAGCTCAACTACACCCCGCAGACTCCCGACGGCTCGATCGACATCACCAAAGCGGTACGGATCAATGAGCAGTTCCAGGTGACCCGGCAATTCTGGGCGTATGCCGTCCAGAACGGGATCCTGACCGACACCGGCTTCTGCAACCCGATCCCGCACGTGAGCTTCGTTCGCGGGGCGCAGCGCGTCGAGTTCTTGCGTCGCCGGCAACGGGCGTTGGCGGCCAACCCGCTGTTCGCCGGCACCGAATTCATCGATGACGCCGACGAGTTCGCCCGCCGGCTGCCGTTGATGGCCGCCAAGCGTGACTTCTCCGAGCCGACCGCGCTCAACTGGGCTCCCCACGGCACCGATGTCGACTTCGGTGCGCTGGCGCGCCAGCTCATCGGCTATTGCGTGCAGGGCGGGGCGACCGCGTTCTTCGGCCACGAGGTCCGCGACCTGACCCGGCAATCGGACGGCGGCTGGACGCTGCTGATTCGCAATCGCCGCACCGGCGAAAAGCACCGGCTGAACGCCAGATTCGTCTTCGTCGGCGCCGGTGGCGACGCGCTGCCGTTGCTACAGAAGTCCGGCATCGAGGAGGTCAGGGGCTTCGCCGGGTTCCCGATCGGCGGCCGGTTCCTGCGCACCGACAACCCGGCGCTCACCGCGGCCCACCGGGCCAAGGTGTACGGGGTTCCGGCGCCGGGGGCCCCGCCACTGGGCGCGCTGCACCTGGATCTGCGGTTCGTCAACGGCAAGTCGTGGTTGGTGTTCGGCCCGTACGCCGGGTGGTCGCCGAAGTTCTTGAAGCACGGCCGCCTGTCGGACCTGCCGCGCTCGGTGAAGCCGGACAACGCCTTGTCCATGCTCGGTGTCGGGCTCACCCAGCTGACGCTGGTCAACTACCTGCTCGGCCAACTGCGGCTTTCCGAACCCGACCGCATCGACGTGCTGCGCGAATTCGCCCCCAGCGCAGTCGATTCCGACTGGGAGCTGACGGTGGCCGGTCAACGTGTGCAGGTCATCCGTCGGGACCGACGCAAGGGAGGCGTGTTGGACTTCAGCACCACCGTGATCTCGGCTGCCGACGGCAGCATCGCCGGGCTGCTGGGCGGCTCGCCGGGGGCGTCGACGGCGGTGGCCGCCATGCTCGACGTTCTCGAGCGCTGCTTCGCCGACCGCTATCGCTCCTGGCTGCCGAGACTCAAAGAGATGGTGCCCTCGCTGGGCGTCGAGCTGTCCCGCGAGCCGGCGTTGTACGACGAGGTGTGGTCCTTCAGCAATGAGGTGCTGGGGTTGAAGTCCGATTCGGGGGTTCGGTCATGAGTGAAGCGTTGCGTCGGTCCTGGGCCAAAGATCTTGGCGCACAAACTCTTTACGAGCTGCTGAAGCTGCGGGTGGAGGTGTTCGTGGTGGAGCAGGCCTGCCCGTACCCGGAGCTGGACGGACGCGATCTGCTCGCCGAGACCCGGCACTTCTGGTTGGAGACCGACGACGGCGAGGTGATTTGCACGCTGCGGTTGATGGAGGAACACGCCGGCGGCCAGAAGACGTTCCGGATCGGCCGGTTGTGCACCAAACGCAGCGCGCGCGGGCAGGGTCACACCACCCGGCTGCTGCGGGCCGCCCTCGCCGAGGTGGGCGACTACCCGTGCCGGATCGACGCGCAGACGTACCTGGCCGACATGTACGCCCGGCACGGATTCGTCCGCGCCGGCGAGGATTTCGTCGATGATGGCATTCCGCACGTGCCGATGCTCAAGCCCTCGCGCCCCGCTCCCCGCCTCACGGAGTTGCCGTGAAGCCGTATCCGTTCAGCGCGATCGTCGGGCACGAGCAGCTGCGCCTTGCGCTGTTGCTGTGCGCCGTGCGCCCGGAGATCGGCGGTGCGCTGATCCGGGGCGAGAAGGGCACCGCCAAGTCGACGGCCGTGCGCGGCCTGGCGGCGCTGTTGTCCGCCGCGACCGACGGCGAAGGGGCAGGTCTCGTCGAAATGCCGCTCGGCGCAACCGAAGACCGGGTGATCGGCTCGCTGGACCTGCAGCGGGTGCTGCGCGACGGCGAGCACGCGTTCTCGCCGGGGCTGTTGGCCCGCGCGCACGGCGGCGTGCTTTACGTCGACGAGGTCAACCTGCTGCATGACCATCTGGTGGACGTGCTGCTCGACGCCGCGGCCATGGGTCGGGTGCACATCGAGCGTGACGGTATCTCCCATTCCCACGAGGCGCGGTTTGTCCTCATCGGCACCATGAACCCGGAGGAAGGCGAACTGCGTCCGCAGCTGCTGGACCGGTTTGGTCTCACCGTCGACGTACACGCCTCGCGCGACGTCGACGTGCGGGTGGAGGTGGTCCGGCAGCGCATGGCCTACGAGGCGGACCCCGACGCGTTCGTCGAGCGGTACGCCGACGCCGAGGCGGAACTGGCCCGGCGCATCGCCGACGCCCGGGCGCTCGTCGGCGAGGTGGCGGTGCCGGACAACGAATTACGGCGCATCGCGGCGGTGTGCGCGGCGTTCGACGTCGACGGGATGCGCGCGGACCTGGTGGTGGCCCGCACCGCGGCCGCGCACGCCGCCTGGCGCGGAGTCAAGGCCGTCGAAGAACAGGACGTCCGGGTGGCCGCCGAGCTGGCGTTGCCCCATCGGCGCCGCCGCGACCCGTTCGACGACCCGGGCATCGACCGCGACCAGCTCGACGAGGCGCTGGCGCAAGCCGGTGACGACGATTCCGAACCCGACCCCGACCCGCCGGTCGGCGGTCAGTCCGCGGAAGGAACTGCGGAGCAACCGAATTCGTCGTCCACGCAGAAGCCGCAACCGCCGCGCCCCAGCGCGCCACCGTCGAAGACCTTCCGCGCCCGCGCGCTGACGGTGCCCGGGGTCGGCGTCGGCGCGCCCGGGCGGCGCTCGCGGGCGCGCAACGCGACCGGCAGCGTGGTCGCGGCGGCCGGGGGCGACGACACGAACTCCGGCCCGCACGGGCTGCACCTGTTCGCCACCCTGCTCTCGGCCGCCGAGCGCGCCGGCACCGGGCCATTGCGGCCGGGCCCGGACGACGTGCGACGGGCGATCCGCGAGGGGCGCGAAGGCAACCTGGTCATCTTCGTCGTGGACGCCTCGGGATCGATGGCGGCGCGCGATCGCATGGCCGCGGTCAGTGGGGCGACGTTGTCGCTGCTGCGCGACGCCTACCAGCGCCGCGACAAGGTCGCCGTGATCACCTTCCGCCAGCACGAGGCCAGGCTGCTGTTGCCCCCGACGTCGTCGGCGCACATCGCCGGCCGGCGACTGGCCCGGTTCGACACCGGCGGCAAGACCCCTTTGGCCGAGGGCCTGCTCGCCGCGCGGGAACTGATCGTGCGGGAAAAGGCGCGCGACCGTGCCCGGCGGTCCCTGGTGGTGGTGCTCACCGATGGCCGGGCCACGGCCGGACCCGACCCGTTGGGCCGCAGCCGGGCGGCGGCCGCCCGCCTGGTGGCCGAGGGCGTCGCCGCGGTGGTCGTGGACTGCGAAACGTCGTACGTGCGGCTGGGTTTGGCCGCGCAGCTGGCGCGCCACCTCGGCGCCCCGGCGGTGCGCCTCGAGCAGTTACACGCGGACTCCCTGACACGCGCCGTGCGAAACGCGGCCTGAGAAGGTAAACGCTGATGCCCCAAGGCCGACCAGTCCAGGTGCCCGACGACGGGCTGAGCACCAGGGCGCGGCGCAACACCCCGGTCTTGGCGGTGCACACCGGCACGGGCAAGGGAAAGTCGACCGCGGCATTCGGAATGGCGTTGCGCGCCTGGAACGTCGGGCTCTCCGTCGCCGTGTTCCAGTTCGTCAAGAGCGCGAAATGGAAGGTGGGGGAGGAAGCCGCCTTCGCCCGCCTCGGTCAACTGCACCAGCAGCACAACGTCGGTGGGCCCGTCGAATGGCACAAGATGGGCTCGGGTTGGTCGTGGTCGCGCAAGGCGGGCAGCGAGCTCGATCACGCGACCGCCGCCGCCGACGGATGGGCGGAGATCACGCGTCGGCTCGCCGAGCAGCGCCACGACTTCTACGTGTTGGACGAGTTCACCTACCCGCTGAAATGGGGATGGGTGGATGTCGACGGGGTGGTGGACACGCTGCTGGCTCGGCCCGGCCACCAGCACGTCGTCATCACCGGGCGCGACGCCCCGCAGCGGCTGATCGAGGCCGCCGACCTCGTCACCGAGATGACCAAGGTCAAGCACCCGATGGACGCGGGCCGCAAGGGGCAGAAGGGCATCGAGTGGTGAGTGTCCCCGCCGTCGTGGTCGCCGCGCCGGCGTCGGGCAGCGGAAAGACTACCGTTGCAACGGGTTTGATCGGCGCCCTGCGGCGCGCGGGTCATGTCGTCGCGCCGTTCAAAGTCGGTCCGGACTTCATCGACCCCGGCTATCACGGCCTGGCCGCCGGGCGTCGCGGCCGCAACCTCGACCCGGTGCTGGTCGGCGAGGACCTCGTCGGCCCGCTGTACGCCCACGGGGCCGGCGGCGCGGACATCGCGGTGATCGAAGGGGTGATGGGACTCTTCGACGGGCGGATCGGCCCCGCCGCGACCGGCCCCGCCGAGGGCTCCACCGCGCACGTGGCCGCTCTGTTGGGCGCAGCCGTGATCCTCGTGGTCGACGCCCGCGGGCAGAGCCACAGCGTCGCCGCACTGCTGCACGGGTTTTCGACCTTCGACCCCGCGACGCGGGTCCGCGGCGTGATCCTCAACCGGGTCGGTTCGGCCCGGCACGAACACGTGCTGCGGCAGGCCTGCGAGCAAGCTGGCGTCGCGGTGCTGGGCGCCATCCCGCGGGCCGCCGAATTGGAATTGCCGACAAGGTATTTGGGCCTCGTTACCGCGGTGGAGTACGGGCGGCGCGCGCGGCTTGCGGTCGAGGCGATGACCGACCTGGTCGCGCGCCACGTCGACCTGGCGGCCGTGGCGGCGGTCGCCGCGAGCCGCGAGGGCCAGGCGTGGGACCCGGCGACGGTGGTGGGGGAGGCCCCCGGCCGGCGCGCCACCGTGGCGGTGGCGGCGGGCAAGGCGTTCACCTTCGCCTATGCCGAACACGCCGAGCTCCTTCGGGCCGCCGGCGCCGACGTGGTCGAATTCGACCCGCTCGCTGACCCATTGCCCGACGACACCGACGCGGTGGTGCTGCCCGGCGGCTTCCCGGAACAGTTCACCGCCGAGCTGTCGGCCAACGAGGTGGTGCGCCGGCAGATCAACGAGCTGGCCGCCGCGGGCGCGCCGATCCACGCCGAATGCGCCGGCCTCATCTACCTGGCCACCGAGCTCGACGGCCAGCCGATGTGCGGGGTGCTGGCCGGGGCGGCGCGGTTCACCCCGCACCTGACGCTGGCCTATCGCGACGCCGTCGCCGTGGCCGACTCGCCGCTGTACGCCGCCGGGCAGCGGGCGGTGGGACACGAATTCCACCGGACCGCAGTCACTTTCAGTGATGGTTACCAACCCGCGTGGGTGTACCGCGGCAACGACGTGGACGCGGTGCGAGACGGCGTCGTGCACGCCGGCGTGCACGCGTCGTACCTGCACACCCATCCGGCCGCGGCGCCGCACGCCGTCGCGCGGTTCGTCGCACACGCGGCCGCCCGCCGCATGCCTTCCGTCTAGTACCGATGGTGGCGACCCGCAGCGCCCGGCGTTGTCGCGCTCGCGGTCGCCACTAGTTCCGATGGTGGCGACCCGCAGCGCCCGGCGTTGTCGCCGCGCTCGCGGTCGCCACTAGGCTTGCCGGGTGACCGAGAACGCCTACCTCGCCGGGCTGCGCCTGGACGGCAAGAAGGTAGTGGTGGTCGGCGGCGGGTCGGTCGCCCAGCGCCGGCTGCCCCTGCTCATCGCCAGCGGCGCGGACGTCCACGTCATCTCCCGCAGCGCCACCAGGTCGGTCGAGGCGATGGCCGGAATCACGTTGTCCCTGCGCGAATACCGCGACGGTGACCTCGACGGAGCCTGGTACGCGATCGCGGCCACCAACGACCCCCAAGTGAATGCGGCCGTCGTCGCCGAGGCCGAACGGCGCCACCTATTCTGCGTCCGCGCCGACATCGCCGTGGAGGGAACCGCGGTGACACCGGCGTCCTTCCGCTACGAAGGATTATCGGTCGGCGTGCTGGCCGGCGGCGAGCACCGCCGCTCCGCGGCGATCCGCTCGGCCATCCGGGAAGCGCTGCAAACCGGACTCATCGCGCCGGACAGCGCCGTGAGCTCCGACGCGGCGCGCGGCGGGGTGGCACTGGTCGGCGGGGGACCCGGTGACCCCGAACTGATCACAGTGCGCGGGCGCCGGCTGCTGGCCCACGCCGACGTCGTCGTCGCCGATCGGCTCGCACCGCCGGAGCTGCTGGCCGAGCTGCCGCCCCATGTGGAGGTCATCGACGCCGCCAAGATCCCCTACGGGCGGGCGATGGCGCAGGACGCCATCAACGACGTCATGATCGAGCGCGCCCGCTCCGGGAAGTTCGTCGTCCGCCTCAAGGGCGGGGACCCGTTCGTCTTCGCCCGTGGCTACGAGGAAGTGCTGGCGTGCGTCGACGCCGGAATCCCGGTCACCGTGGTGCCGGGTGTGACCAGCGCCATAGGGGTGCCCGCCCTGGCCGGCGTTCCGGTCACGCACCGGGCCACAAATCACGAATTCGTGGTGGTCAGCGGCCATCTGGCGCCCAACCATCCCGAATCGTTAGTGAATTGGAATGCATTGGCCGCGATGTCCGGGACCATCGTGTTGCTGATGGCCGTGGAGCGCATCGAACTTTTCGCCGATGTGCTGATAAAGGGCGGCCGACCTGCGGATACTCCCGTTCTGGTGGTCCAACATGGGACCACGGCCGCGCAGCAGACTTTGCGGGCGACTCTCGCCGACACGCCCGAAAAGATCCGCGCCGAAGGCATCCGACCTCCCGCGATCATCGTGATCGGGCCGGTGGCCGCTTTCGGGCTTTAAACAATTCTTAAGATTACTGTAAGGTAATCCTTTATGACGGCCCTCAACGAAACCGAGCGCGCGATGCGGAACTTCACGTCCGCGCGCCCCGATCGTCCGGCCCCGGCGCGCTCCTCGCGCCCGGCGGAGACCGCCTCCACTCGCATCAGCAAGTACTACCCGGCCTGGCTGCCTTCCCGTCGCTTCATCGCGGCCGTGATCGCCATCGGCGGTATGCAGTTGCTGGCGACCATGGACAGCACCGTCGCCATCGTCGCGCTGCCCAGAATCCAGAACGAACTGAGCCTGTCCGACGCGGGCCGCAGCTGGGTGATCACCGCTTACGTGCTCACGTTCGGCGGGCTGATGCTGCTGGGTGGCCGGCTGGGCGACACCATCGGGCGCAAGCGCACCTTCATCGTCGGCGTCGCACTATTCACCATCTCTTCGGTCCTGTGCGCGGTCGCCTGGGATGAGGCGACGATGGTCATCGCGCGGCTCTCGCAGGGCGTCGGCTCCGCCATCGCCTCGCCGACCGGACTGGCACTGGTCGCGACCACCTTCCCCAAGGGCCCGGCCCGTAACTTCGCGACGGCGGTGTTCGCCGCCATGACCGCCATCGGTTCGGTGATGGGCCTGGTGGTCGGCGGGGCGCTGACCGAGGTTTCCTGGCGGCTGGCCTTCCTGGTGAACGTGCCGATCGGGCTGGTGATGATCTACCTGGCCCGCACCGCGCTGCGCGAGACCAACCGTGAGCGGATGAAACTCGACGCGACCGGGGCCATGCTGGCCACGCTGGCCTGCACCGCCGCCGTCTACGCCTTCTCGATGGGGCCGGAGAAGGGCTGGGTGTCGATCACCACCATCGGCTCAGGTGTGGTGGCGATGGGCGCGGCGCTGGCGTTCGTCATCGTGGAGCGCACCGCCGAAAACCCGGTCGTCCCATTCGACCTGTTCCGCGACCACAACCGGCTGTTCACGTTCGCCGCGATCTTCCTCGCCGGCGGGTTGATGTTCAGCCTCACCGTGTGCATCGGCCTGTACGTCCAGGACATCCTCGGCTACAGCGCGCTGCGCGCCGGCGTCGGCTTCATCCCGTTCGTCATCGCGATGGGGATCGGCCTGGGCGTTTCGTCACAGCTGGTGTCGCGGTTCTCGCCCCGGGTGCTGACCATCGGCGGCGGCATCCTGCTGTTCTGGGCGATGCTCTACGGCTGGGGGTTCATGCACCGCGGCGTGCCCTACTTCCCCAACCTGGTGCTGCCCATCATCGTCGGCGGCATCGGCATCGGCATCTGCGTCGTCCCGCTGACGCTGTCGGCCATCGCCGGGGTCGGTTTCGACCAGATCGGCCCCGTGTCGGCGATCGCGTTGATGCTGCAGAGCCTCGGCGGCCCCCTGGTGCTGGCCGTCATCCAGGCCGTCATCACCTCGCGCACGCTCTACCTGGGCGGCACCACCGGCCCGGTGAAGGTGATGAACGACCTCCAGCTGCACGCGCTCGACCAGGGCTATACCTACGGCCTGCTGTGGGTGGCCGGGGTGGCCGTCATCGTCGGTGGTGCGGCGCTGCTGATCGGCTACACGCCCGCGCAGGTGGCCCACGCACAAGAGGTCAAGGAAGCGATCGACGCCGGCGAGCTGTAGCTCAACGGGTTTCACCGCTAACGCCGAGGCGGGTCGAGAACCATTCGGTGCTCGCCGTATTTGATAGCGCCCGCGATATCAAATTCCCGAAGGCTCGCATGTCCCTAAGCACCGGGCTGTGCTGACGCTCTGCGCCCGCCCCCGACAAGTTAGGCTGGCCCGCTGTGATTACCCGGATGTCCGAGCTCTTTGTGCGCACGTTGCGCGACGATCCCGCTGACGCCGAAGTGCCCAGCCACAAACTCCTGATCCGGGCCGGCTACGTCCGGCCCGTCGCGCCCGGGCTGTACAGCTGGCTGCCGCTCGGCCTCAAGGTGCTGCGCCGGATCGAGCGCGTCGTCCGCGAGGAGATGGACGCGATCGGCGGGCAGGAGATCCTGTTTCCCGCACTGCTGCCGCGCGCGCCGTACGAGACGACGAACCGATGGACCGAGTACGGCGACGGCGTGTTCCGGCTCAAGGACCGCCGCGGCAACGACTACCTGCTCGGGCCGACGCACGAGGAGGTGTTCACCCTGACCGTCAAGGGCGAATACAGCTCCTACAAAGACTTTCCGGTGCTGCTGTATCAAATCCAGAACAAGTACCGTGACGAGGCGCGGCCGCGGGCGGGGATCCTGCGGGTGCGCGAGTTCGTCATGAAGGACTCCTACTCCTTCGACATCGACGACGCCGGACTCAAGGCCGCCTACCACGCGCACCGGGAGGCCTACCAGCGCATCCTCAACCGGCTCCAGGTGCGCTACGTGATCGTCTCCGCGGTCTCGGGGGCGATGGGCGGCAGCGCCTCGGAGGAGTTCCTGGCCGAGAGCCCGGTCGGCGAAGACACCTTCGTGCGCTGCCTGGAATCGGGCTACGCGGCCAACGTCGAGGCCGTCGTCACCGCCCGCCCGGAGGCCAAGCCCATCGATGGGTTGCCGGAGCCGGTGGTGCACGACACCGGTGACACCCCGACCATCGCCACACTGGTGGACTGGGCCAACTCCGCCGGCCTTGGCCGCACCGTCACTGCGGCCGACACCCTGAAGAACGTCTTGCTCAAGGTGCGCCAACCCGGCGGGGATCCGGAACTGCTGGCCATCGGACTGCCCGGCGATCGTGAGGTCGACGACAAGCGGCTGGGCGCGGCGCTCGAGCCGGCCGAATACGCGTTGCTCGACGACACCGACTTCGCCAAGTATCCGTTCCTGGTGAAGGGTTACATCGGTCCGAAAGCACTGCAGGACAACGGGGTTCGCTACCTCGTCGACCCCAGGGTGGTGGACGGCACCAGCTGGATCACCGGGGCCGACGAGCCCGGCCGGCACGTCGTCGGCCTGGTGGCGGGGCGGGATTTCACCGCCGACGGCACCATCGAGGCCGCCGAGGTGCGCGACGGCGATCCGTCCCCCGACGGCGCCGGCCCGCTGGTGTCGGCGCGGGGGATCGAGGTCGCGCACATCTTCCAGCTCGGCCGCAAATACACCGACGCCTTCACCGCCGACGTGCTCGGTGAGGACGGCAAGCCGGTGCGGTTGACCATGGGCTCTTACGGCCTCGGGGTTTCGCGGATGGTGGCGGTGATCGCCGAGCAACACCATGACGAGCTGGGGCTGCGCTGGCCCGCGGCGGTCTCGCCGTTCGACGTGCACCTCGTGATCGCCAACAAGGACGCGGACGCGCGCACCGGAGCCACCGAGCTGGCCGCCGACCTGGACCGGTTGGGCGTCCAGGTGCTGCTCGATGACCGTCAGGCCTCCCCGGGGGTGAAGTTCAAGGATGCCGAGTTGCTGGGCGTGCCGCGGATTCTGGTGGTGGGCCGCGGCTGGGGCAACGGCGTCGTCGAGCTGCGTGACCGCTTCAGCGGGCAGACGCGTGAGCTGGCCACCGGGCCGTCGCTGGCCACCGACGTCGCGGCCGCGCTGAGCGGGTAGCGCTCGAAATCCCTTGCGGCTAGTCGTTTCCGCCCGGGAAGCTCGTCGTGATGGGCCACGCGCCCAGCACGCGGTTCCAGCGGGCGGCCATCACGGCGCTCTGCGTCAGGGCCGTCGAGGAGAAGGCGCGGTCGTCGGCGGTCTCGGCGTGCTCGATCACCACCCGCCATGCCGACGCGCAGTCGTTCTCCATCCGGGCGGCCAGGCGTGCCGCGTCCGCGGCGCTGCCGATCAGCATCGGCAGCTGGTAGCCGGGGGCGGCGACCGGGGCATTGACCTTGCGGGCGGTCAGCATCGCGATCACGTCGTCGCGGCGCTGGCGGTGCTGCAACAGGGCCTCCACCACCATGCCGTTCACGCTGGGCGGCGACAGCGCCGAGACCATGCCGTAGCCGTAGATCGTCGAGTGTTCGATGGCCAGCGCGTCGCACAGCGCCGCGTTGTCGGCGTCTTTTCCTGATGTCATATCGAGCTGGAGCTCATATCGACGGGCCCCCGGGTACCAGGGCGACCGTGTACGACGCCGTGCAGGACGCGATGATGGACGCCAGCAGCCCGGCCCGGTAACCCGATTCGCCGGCCACCAGGCGGCTGGCGCTGTCGGCCGACGCCCGAAGGGCGTTGATCACGTCGGTCACCGGCGGTGGGGGCGGCGGCGGGCCAGCCGGCTCGGCCGCGCTCGGG